>JAVBRA010000019.1:0-10363 GCA_031548435.1 Rikenellaceae bacterium | reverse complement strand
CGGGAAGAAGAAAGCACCCGCTCGCTGTATGGGAAAGGATTGCCTGTGGCAGTCCCTTCCCAGAGGATTCACATAACAGGGTGGAGAGCCATCGGATCATCCGCAATCGTATGGGGGCGAAGAATGGTTTCTGCTCAAAAATACCCTGTGGGTGTGCTGAATTTACAGGATACGCTCCCGAAAGATCCGCGTCACTCTAAAAACAAGCGTGCATGAGAGTGCTGAGGCATCCCGTCGGGACTCTGATCCATGCGGCTATCCGGGGGAGTTGGGTTATTTCATGATTATTTCGGTCGTCATTGCCCCCTCTTCCGAGAAGGTTTCCAGCCGCACCGGAACGATGCGGTTGATCGACGACCGGTCGTACGGCGCCTCGCAGCGGATGTAATTGCTTGTGTATCCGAACATCAGACCGCCCTTTTTCGTGCTTTCGAACAGCACTTCGGCTTCCGTCCCGATGAATCTTGTGCAGAAGTTTCGGTGCAGGTCGTCCGACAGGCCGGTCAGCCGCTTCACGCGCGCCGCGCTTTCGGAGGGCGGAACCTGTCCCGGCATAGCGGCGGCGGGGGTGTTCGGGCGGACAGAGTAGGGAAACACGTGCAGGAACGATACCTCCAACTCTTTCAGCAGGTTGTAGCTGCACATAAAGTCGTCCTCCGTCTCGCCGGGGAAACCCACGATCACGTCCACGCCGATGAACGCCCCGGGCATGGCCGCCCGCACGGCGCGGATGCGGTCGGCGAATAGGGCGCTGTTGTAGCGGCGGCGCATCAGGCCCAGAATGCGGTCGGAGCCGGCTTGCAGCGGGATGTGGAAATGGGGCTGGAATTTCTGGGACTCTTTTGTGAATGCGATGATCTCGTCGGTGAGCAGGTTCGGCTCGATCGACGAGATGCGGTAGCGTTCGATGCCCCCGATGCCGTCGAGTTCGTGCAGCAGGTCGATGAACCGCTCGCCGGTGGTGCGGCCAAAATCGCCGGTGTTGATGCCCGTGATGACGATCTCTTTCTGCCCCTTGGCCGCGATCTCCCTCGCCCCGGCCACCACCTCGGCCACGGGGATGTTGCGGCTGCCGCCCCGCGCCAAGGGAATGGTGCAGTACGAGCAATGGTAATCGCAACCGTCCTGCACCTTGAGGAACGAGCGCGTGCGGTCGCCCGTGGAAAAGGCGGCGAAGAACGAGGTGATCTCGCCCGCGTCGCAACTGAATATCTGCGCCCCGGTTTTGCCCGCCAGCTCCGACACCCGCCCGAACAGTTCGCCCTTGTTGTTGTTGCCCACCACAATGTCCACCCCGTCGATCGAGGCGACCTCGTGCGGTTTGAGCTGGGCATAACATCCGGTCACGGCCACAATGGCGCCGGGGTTCTCGCGGGTCAGCTTGCGGATCAGGTTGCGGCATTTCTTGTCGGCGTGGTCGGTCACCGAGCAGGTGTTGACGATGCAGATGCCGGCCGCCTCGCCCTGGCCCGCGCGTGCAAAGCCGCCCTCCTCGAACTGCCGGGCGATGGTCGATGTTTCGGAAAAGTTGAGCTTGCAGCCCAGAGTGGCGAATCTGACTTTTTTCATTATTTACCTGGCGGTTCTTAAGTAGGAATGACAAAATACGCCATCCCGGACGAACATTGCTTTTACACCCGCGAACATTGTTTCCGGGGACGGAGGGAGACTTCTGTTCAGAGAGCGTTTGGGAACTTTATAAACCCCTTTGGACGTATTCAGGAGACAGTACGACCGCATCTATTTTCTTCAACTCTTCTTCCGTGAACGAGGTGTTTTCCAGCACTTTCAGGTTTTCGTCGAGTTGCGCGGCGCTGCTCACGCCCACGATTACCGAGGCGATGCGGTTGTCGTACAACTGCCATGCGATGGCCATCTGCGCCAGCGTTTGTCCGCGCGATGCGGCGATGTCGTTGAGCGTTCTGACTTTGGCGATGTGCCTGCCGACGTCGTCGGGGGTCAGGAAACTGTGGCGGGCCGCCCGCGATCCCTCGGGAATGCCGTGCAGATAGCGGTCGCTCAGCAGGCCCTGTGCCAGCGGCGAGAACGACACGCACCCCATGCCCGTTTCGCGGTTGGCCAGGAACAGTTCGTATTCGTCCGTCCGGTTCAGCAGCGAGTAGCGCACCTGGTGCACCAGGCAGGGAGTGCCGAGTTGGCGGAGGATTTCCGCCGCCCTGCGCGCCGCTTGCGGCGGGTATTTCGATATCCCGGCATAAAGCGCACGCCCCGACCGCACGATGAAATCCAATGCCTGCATGGTCTCTTCGAGCGGAGTGGCGGGGTCGTGACGGTGCGAATAGAAAATGTCCACGTAATCGACCCCGAGTCGCTTCAGGCTTTGGTCGCAACTGGCTATCAGCGACTTGCGCGACGCCCAGTCGCCATAGGGGCCGTCCCACATCGGGTGCCCGGCTTTGGTGGTGATGACCATTTCGTCGCGGTGGGCGGCCAGGTCGGTGCGCAGGATGTTGCCGAACGTCTCCTCGGCGCTGCCCGGCGGAGGGCCGTAGTTGTTGGCCAGATCGAAGCAGGTGATGCCGCTGTCGAAGGCCCCGAGCACGATCTCGCGGCTGCGGTGCGCCGGATCGTTCGCCCCGAAATTCTGCCACAGCCCCAGCGACAGAGCCGGCATCAGCAGGCCGCTGTCGCCGCACCGGCGGTAGGCCATGCCGCCCGAATAGCGTTCTTTGGATGGTGTGTGTTCCATAATTTGAGCGTTTTAGCGCCTTGCGGCAGTGTCTCCGATCTCCGCTAACTAAATATAGAGACACAAAGATAGTGAAAAGTGCGTTTGAAAAGGAACGAAAATCAGCCATGGTCCCGATCGGAGATGTCATAAAGAAAAACAACCGACGGACATTTTGTCATGCCAATGACAGATATGAAAGTTATTTCCCGCCAAAAATGCGTTGGCATAAAGATTGTTGAAAAGAGGATACTTTCAAAGTTGGATTAAAAACTAAAAACAAATAGGAAAAAATGGGAAAAATCATTGGAATTGACCTGGGTACCACCAACTCGTGCGTATCGGTCATGGAAGGCAACGAGCCGGTTGTCATCACCAACAGCGAGGGGCACCGCACCACTCCCTCGATCGTGGCTTTCACCGACAACGGCGAACGCAAAGTGGGCGAACCCGCAAAACGACAGGCTATTACCAACCCCAAGCGCACCATCTTCTCGATCAAGCGTTTCATGGGCGAGCCGTACGACAAGGTGCAGAAAGAGATCTCGCGCGTGCCGTACGAAGTGGTGCGCGGCGACAACAACACCCCGCGGGTGAAGATCGACGACCGTACCTATACGCCGCAGGAAATCTCGGCCATGATCCTCCAGAAGATGAAATCCACGGCCGAAGAGTACCTCGGGCAGAGCGTGACCGAAGCGGTGATCACCGTACCGGCCTACTTCTCGGACTCGCAGCGTCAGGCGACAAAAGAAGCAGGCGAGATCGCCGGGCTGAAGGTGGCGCGCATCATCAACGAACCGACCGCCGCGGCGCTGGCCTACGGCCTCGACAAGCAGCACAAAGATATGAAAGTGGCGGTGTATGACCTGGGCGGCGGCACGTTCGACATCTCGATCCTTGAACTGGGCGAGGGCGTGTTCGAAGTGAAATCGACCAACGGCGACACCCACCTGGGCGGCGACGACTTCGACCAGGTGATCATCGACTGGCTGGCCGAAGAGTTCAAAAAAAGCCACAATATCGACCTGCGCAAGGATCCGATGGCGCTCCAGCGTCTGAAAGAAGCGGCCGAAAAGGCCAAGATCGAACTGTCGGCCTCGACCGTAACCGAGATCAACCTGCCCTACATCATGCCCGTGGACGGCATTCCGCAGCACCTGGTGCTGTCGCTCAGCCGCGCCAAATTCGAGCAGATGGCCGACTCGCTGATCCAGGCCACCATCGAGCCGTGCCGCAAAGCGCTCAAAGACGCCAACCTGAACACGTCTCAGATCGACGAGGTGATCCTGGTGGGCGGTTCGACCCGCATCCCCGCCATCCAGAAGGTGGTGCAGGATTTCTTCGGCAAGGCCCCCTCGAAGGGCGTCAACCCCGACGAAGTGGTGGCCGTGGGCGCCGCCATCCAGGGCGGTGTGCTGACCGGCGAAGTGAAAGACGTGTTGCTGCTCGACGTCACCCCGCTGTCGCTGGGCATCGAAACCATGGGCGGCGTGTTCACACGGCTCATCGAGTCGAACACGACCATCCCCACGCGCAAGAGCGAGGTATTCTCGACGGCGTCGGACAATCAGCCCTCGGTCGAGATCCACATCCTGCAGGGCGAGCGTCCCATGGCGCGCGACAACAAAACCATCGGCCGCTTCCACCTCGACGGCATCCCCTCGGCCCCGCGCGGCGTGCCCCAGATCGAGGTGACGTTCGACATCGACGCCAACGGCATCCTCAACGTGTCGGCCAAGGACAAGGGCACGGGCAAGGAGCAGAACATCCGCATCGAAGCCTCGTCGGGCCTCTCGGAAGCCGACATCCAGCGAATGAGGGACGAAGCCAAGGCCAACGAACAGAAAGACAAGGAAGAGCGTGAGCGCGTGGACAAGGTGAACGCCGCCGACAGCATGATCTTCTCGACCGAGAAGCAGCTCAAGGAGTACGGCGACAAGATTCCCGGCGACAAGAAAGCCGCGATCGAAAGCGCTCTGGAGCGGCTGAAAGAGGCGCACAAGAGCCAGAACCTGTCCGAAATAGACTCGGCCTCGCAGGCGCTCAACGACGCATGGCAGGCCGCCAGCCAGGACATCTACTCGCAGGGCGGGCAACCCGGCGGCGATGCGGGCCAGCAGGGCGGGCCCTCGGCCGGTGCAGGCAGCAATGGCAACGGAGGCGACAATGTCACCGACGTCGAGTTCGAGGAAGTGAAGTAACTATTTCGGGGTGCCTGTCGGCGCTTTCTGAATATCCGTAAAAAAGGCGAGCCCCTGTGGGCTCGCCTTTTTTATTAATGGCATCACTCGTCCAACTCTTTCAGTTCCTCGAATCCTCCCTTGATGGAGCGGATGGTGTCGCGTACTTTTTTGTAGATAACCCAATTGAACCGCGACGCAACCGCCAAGGCAAGAACAACTGTCATCCACCGCCAGCTTCCCAGATGCGGGATGCTCCAGAAAAAAAGGGGGGGGACGATCACAAAAAGCGACACTACCACATAACTGCCGACCATCTCCCCGAAAATATACCGGTTATAGGCATGGATTGTTTTGCAACGGCTTAACATTGTTCACCCGCGCGATCAGGGATAGTTTGTAAAACTGCGAGATCACCCCCACAGGGTGTTTTTATCAGAGACCTTTATTCACCCGTTAACGTTCCGAAGCGAAAATCCTTTTGCTCGAAGCGGGCGAAGCGACCAGAGATCCGTCCTTCATAAAACAGATCCCCGGCCGCTTCGTTTGAGGTGACCAATGAGATGTTGACAACCTATCCCGATGCGTTATTGTTTTGTCGTGACGACGGTTTTGGCCTTTCTCTTCTGCGGGTAGAAGATGTTCCGCTCGTGCCGCAGCAGCAGCAACGACACCACCGTAGAAATGGTGTCGGCAATGGGGTTGGCGACCCACACGCCGGTCAGCCCGTAGCGGCCGGCCAAGACAATCACCAGCGGGATCAGGAACAGCACCTGCCGCGACAGGCTCAGGAAAACCGACTTCTTCGCCCGCCCGATGGCCATGAAAAACTGCGCGATGACGATCTGGATGCCGATCAGCGGAAACACCGCAATGTCGATCCGCATCCCCTTCACTGCGATATCGAGCATCGCCTCACTCGGGTTGAAAGCCATGCACAGCTGCCGCGGAAAGAGCTCCATGGCCAGGAACCCGATCACCACCACCAGCGTGGCCCACTTCATGGTCAGCAACAGGGTGTCTTTCATGCGCTTGATTTTGCCCGCGCCGTAGTTGTACCCCACGATCGGCTGCATTCCCTGGCACAATCCCATGATCACCATCACGAACAGCATCACGTAACTGGCCACGATGCCGAACGCACCCACAGCGTCGTCGCCCCCGTGCTCGTAGAACAGCCGCGTGAAAATGATGTTCACCCCGCAGGCGGCCACGTTCATCAGGAACGGAGCCATGCCGATCGATGTGACGTTTTTGATGATATAGCCTTTCAACCGGAATGCCTTGAGGGTGAAATGGAGCGTATGGCGCTTGTTGAAGAAATGGGTCATGACGATGACCATCGACACGGCCATCGAGATCACCGTGGCGATGGCCGCCCCCCTGATCCCCATCCCGAAGCCGATGATAAAGATCGGATCGAGGATGGTGTTGAGGATAATCCCCACCAGAATGATCATCATCGATTTCTGAGGATACCCCTCCGAACGGATCATGCCGTTGAACGAGTAAGTGAGATTGGTGAGCACGCTGCCCGGGATCACGATCATCAGGTACTCCCGCGCGTAGGGCAGCGTCTCGGGGCTTCCGCCGAAAGCCATGATGATCTCGTCCATCCAGATCATGGCCGGGGTAATGAACGCCGCCGACATGATGAACGTCATGATAAACGCGTTGCCCACGATGTTCCGCGCCCACTCCACGTCCTTCTTTCCCAGCACGATCGACACCCTTGCCGAAGCCCCCGCGCCCACCAGCGTACCGATGGCCGCCACCAGGTTCATCAGCGGAAACGTCAGCGTCAGTCCGGAAATGGCCGCCGGCCCCACGCCCTGACCCAGAAAAACCCGGTCGACGATGTTGTACATCGACACCACAACCATCCCGATGATAGCCGGCGCCGCATACGCCCACAACAACTCCCCTACCGGAGCCTTCCCCAATGAATCGCTCTTTGCCATATCGCTTGTGTGGGTTTTTCCTCTCAGAATTCGATCTAAGCTTTTTGTAAAAAGCTTAACCAAAAACTTTTGGGAAAAACTTCGTTTTTCGTGATTATCTGTATTTTATTTAACTGACTTTGTTCGGGAGGCCCCTTCAAGAAACAATACATTTGGTATGTTGTGCAACGGGGGCCTCCCGAACAAAGTCAATCAAACGGTATAAGGCCAGTCAAGAGATACGAAAGTATCTCCCGAAAGTTTTTTGTTGAACTTTTTTTCAAAAAAGTTCAGATGGAGTACCGGAAAAAAACTACTCCCGGCGTTCGAGCGAGGCTTTGTGTTCGAGGTTGAGTACGGTTCCGATTTCCATGAACGATGCTCCCTGGACAGGGCCGAAGCTTCCACCGACCACCACCACGAGGTCTTTTCGGTCGAGGGCTTTGGTTTCTTCGAGGTAGTTGAGAATAGAGAACAGGAAGCTGTTGTGGCTGACCGAGGGTTCCTGGTAGATGGCTTCGATGCCGTACGACAGGGCCATTTCGCGCATCACATTTTTGCGGTAGCAGACGGCGTACACCGGCTTCACTCCGCGGAATGCGGCGATGTAGCGGCCGGTTCGGCCCGACATCGAGTCGATGATGATGGCCTGTATGGGCAGGTTGGTGCAGGCCCTCACGGCCGAGCGCGCCAACTGGGCCGTGATTTCGTTGTTGATGCGCACCATGTTCATGTCGATGATGGGGGCGCAGTGCTTTTCGATCTCCACGGCGATTTTGCTCATGGTTTTGACCGACTCGGCGGGATAGTTGCCGTTGGCCGTTTCGCCGCTGAGCATGATGGCGTCCACCCGTTGGTAGATGGCTCCGGCCACGTCGCTCACCTCAGCGCGGGTGGGACGGGGGTTGTTGATCATGGAGTGGAGCATCTGCGTGGCGATGATCACCGGCTTCTTGCTGGCCAGGCATTTGTCTACGATTGTCCGCTGGATGGCGGGGATTTGTTCGGCGGCGATCTCCACCCCCAGGTCTCCGCGGGCCACCATCACGCCGTAGGTGTGGTCGAGGATCGAGTCGATGTTGTCGACCCCTTCCTGGTTTTCGATCTTGGAGATGATCTTGATGTGGCTTTTGCGCTCGTTGAGTATCTTTTGCAGGGCCAGCACGTCGTGCTTGTTTCGCACGAACGAGTGGGCGATGAAGTCGATGTCGGTGTCCACGGCCCAGTTCACAAACTCGATGTCGCGTTCGGACAACGGCGGCAGGGTCATCGGCACGCCCGGCACGTTGACGCTCTTGCGGCTTTTGATGGTGCCCTCGTTGGCGACGCGGCACACGAGGTCTTTCTTGGTGATGTCGGTCACCTCCAGTTCGATGTCGCCGTCGTCGATCAGCAGCCGCGCCCCGATGTGGAACAGGTTGTGGTCGAGCTCTTCGTTGATGTAGATCACCTGGCGGGTGGAGGCGGTCTGTTTTTTCGTGCCGCGGATGACGACGCTGTCGCCCGGCGACACCCGGATGCCCGCTGCCAGCTCGTCGGTGAACGAGGTCAGGCGCATCTCGGGGCCTTTGGTGTCGATCAGGATGGCGATCCGTTCAGACACCGCCCGCACGTTCGCAACGATTTGCGCAGCGCTTTCGAGCGTGACGTGGGCGGTGTTGATGCGCACCACGTCCATCCCCGCCTCGTGCAGGTCGCGGATGAATCCGACCTCGCACCGCCTGTCCGATATGGTGGCTACTATTTTCGTCTTTTTCATAATTTTCTGTTTCGGTCGTTGTCGGCTGCCGCGCCGTTTTGCGGGAACCCCGGCAAACGGAGTCTCCCGCTGTTTTACTTTGCCAGTCCCAATATCCCCAACCGGTACGAATCGAGCCCGAATCCCATCACCGACCCGACGCATTTGGGCGCGATGAGCGACACGTGGCGAAACTCCTCGCGGGCCAGGATGCACGAGATGTGCACCTCGGCCACCGGCACCGCCACCGCACCGATGGCGTCGGCCAGGGCGACCGAGGTGTGGGTGTACCCCCCGGCGTTGAGCACGATGCCGTCGTACCGCCCGTCGGCAGCGTGGATGGCGTTGATCAGTTCACCCTCGACGTTCGACTGGTAATAGTCGATCTGCATGCGGGGAAACATGCCCCGCAACTCCTCCAGGTATTCGCCGAAGGGGCGCCCGCCGTAGATCGACCGCTCGCGCGTGCCCAGCAGGTTGAGGTTCGGCCCGTTGATGATCAGGATTTTCATTGCCGTTGTTGCGATTATTTGGAGCCTCAAAGGTATAAAAAAGTTGCCGATCCCGCATTCTTTTTTTAGCTTTGTGGCAACAATGGGGGTGCCTGCCCTTCGGGGGATGCGGGCTGAGATCATACCCTTGGAACCTGTATGTTTAATCACTGCGAAGGGAATTGTGTCATGGAGGCTTTGTCCGCCGATGAATAGCCGTTTTCCCGCGGTATTTTTCAAATCGTTATGAAAAACAGAGTAGAGAAAATCTGGACCGACGTGGAGGCGATCCGCGCCGGCAGTCCGCTGATCCACAACATCACCAACTATGTGGTGATGAACAACACCGCCAACGCCCTGCTGGCCATCGGGGCGTCGCCGGCGATGGTGCACACGCCCGAGGAGTCGGGCGAGATGGCGGCCATTTCGTCGGCGCTGGTGGTGAACATCGGCACGCTGAGCCCCAACTGGGTCGCCGGAATGGAGCAGGCCATGCAGAGCGCCTCGGCGGCCGGGGTGCCGATCGTGTTCGACCCGGTGGCCGTGGGTGCGACCGCCTACCGCCGCGAGTCGTGCCGCCGGTTGCTGGACGCCGTGACGCCCGACATCATCCGCGGCAACGGCTCGGAGATCATCGCCCTGGGCAGCGCCACCGGCAACAGCAAAGGCCGCGGGCCCGACTCGACGGCCACATCCGACGAAGCGGTCGATGCCGCCGCCGCCCTGTCCGAAGCCACCGGCGCCGTGGTGGTGGTGAGCGGGGCGTACGACTACGTGATCCACAAGGTGCGCATCGCCACGGTGAAAAACGGCACGTCCGTCATGACCCGCATCACGGGCATGGGTTGCACCGCTTCGGCCATTTGCGGGGCGTTCGCGGCGGTCAACCGCGACCCGTTCGAGGCGGCGGCCAACGCCATGTTTGTAATGAGCATCTGCGGCGAGATCGCCCTGTCGGCAAGCAAGGGCAGCGGTTCGTTCGCAGTGGAGTTCATCGACGCGCTCTGCAACCTGACCAAAGAACAAATAACGCAATATATAAAAGAATAGGCCGATTTCCGGGCAATCCGCATGGATCAGAGTCCCGACGGGATGCCTCAGCACTCTCATGCACGCTTGTTTTTAGAGTGACGCGGATCTTTCGGGAGCGTATCCTGTAAATTCAGCACACCCACAGGGTGTTTTTGAGCAGAAACCATTCTTCGCCCCCATACGATTGCGGATGATCCGATGGCTCTCCACCCTGTTATGTGAATCCTCTGGGAAGGGACTGCCACAGGCAATCCTTTCCCATACAGCGAGCGGGTGCTTTCTTCTTCCCG
>JAVBRA010000022.1:0-11459 GCA_031548435.1 Rikenellaceae bacterium | reverse complement strand
TGACGGTGTTGAACGCCACGCGCGGCCTCGACTGGACGAATGGTATCGGACTGAACGGTAACGGCTTAAGATACTGGCCTTACATACAGGTTGGTACAGGGTACCCCGTAAACGACCTCGTCTTCTTCCCGGCTTCGGGCGCACGCGTCGGCAGCTCCGGGAGCATGACCAACGTTTCCGGCTACGGGTACTACTGGTCTGCCTCGCTCAGCAGCGCGACCTACGGGTACTACCTGTACTTCTACAGCACAGGTGTCACCCCGAGCTACACTACCCCCCGCGCCAACGGTTTCCCGGTGCGTTGTCTCCAAGAATAATACAGCTCGCACCGCGCGAAGTGGGGGCGGAGCCCCTCTTCGCTGCGGAATGAGCGTATTCGTTTGATTCGATTCATTTGATTCATTTACCGGCGGGCATTTAAAGCCCGCCGGTCCAAAGGCGGCGAAGCCGCAAAATTTTGGAAGGCACACAGATACATTTGTTATCAGGGACGTTTGTTCCGCTTTGTAACATTTGTGCGCTGTCATCCTCGAAGCGAAGGGCCCGCTCCATAGCGAAGCGCATTCTCTGATCGGGAGATCCTTCACTTGGTTCGGGATGGTATAAAAAAACAGATACTCCGGCGTCCGGTCATTTCATTTTCTTCATTGGTTGAAAAAAATGGTTGATAAAGGTTGAGATTGATTGTCGTTGACCGTATTGCCGGTACGACCCCGCGGGTTTTGGGTTGCCTGCGGGGTTTCTTTTTAAATAATGGAGCATGGGCTTGTTTTGAACTGTCCGGACGAAAGAGTGAACGTTATGGAAAACAGGGTGAGGCCCGATATCGGGACAAATCGCAGGGAGGGCATCTGGAGCAGCCTCCGGGTGCCGAAAGGTGCGGCGGGCGATGGCAAAGCCTCCGGGTACGGGTTGATCGTGTTTGTGGTCGGCGGAAGCGTCGCTGTTGCGACAGGGGATTTCCCGGAGGTTGCGGTCACCGCCGGCCAGATGTTCCTGATTCCTCCGCACACCGCTTACCGGGGCCAGGCGCTCGAAAAAACACAGCTGATGGCGTGCCGTTTCGAACCCGAGATGCTGTTGCGCAAAGACTTGTTCGTCAACGACCTGATGCCTTATTCCAAAGAAGATCCCGGGGGCGTGTACCTGTTGCCGGTGCACCGGCTGATCCGCAGCCACCTGACCCTGACCGGAATTTATATGCGCGCCGGGATGGATTCCGATGTGTTTTTCGACATCAAGAAGCAGGAACTGTTCCATTTGCTGTTCTCGCTCTGTCATCCGCGCGAACTGGCGCTGTTCTTCCATCCGGTGCTGGGCGACGACCTGCCGTTCCGCATCTTTGTGGTCAACAACTGGCAGAAGGTCAAAACGGTACAGCAGCTGGCGGCTTTGGCGGGCTATTCGGCGTCGGGGTTCATCAAAAAGTTCGTGCGCCACTTCAACGAGTCGCCCTACCGCTGGATGTCGCAGCAGAAGGCCGGGCTCATCCTGCGCGAGATCAATTCGGGGCGCGTGCCGCTGAAAGAGATTGCGCAGAAATACCGGTTCTCGTCCTACCAGCATTTTTCCGAATTCTGCAAGGCCCGCTACGGTGTGTCGCCCACCAAGTCGATCAAAATGGAGGGAGCGGGGTAGGGAAATTGCGCCGCAGAGTGAACAGGAGGGCCGGGAGCCCTCCTTTTTTGTCGCATGCCGGAGCTTTTTGGCGGTCGGAGGGCAGGGTAACAATTATTGTGTATCTTTGTGGGCAAAACGAGTCCGACCAATGTCCGATATCCTGATCGTAATCCCTTCGCGCTATCATTCCAAACGCCTGCCCGGCAAGCCCCTGATCAAGATCCGGGGCGTGGAGATGATCGAGCGGGTGGCCCTGATCGCCGACGCCGTGTGCCGCAACGACCGCAACTGCGCCTATGTCGTGGCCACCGACCATCCGGCCATCGAGGAGTTCTGCCGCGAGCGGGGCCTGAACGTGGTGATGACCTCCCGCGAGTGCCGCAACGGCACGGAACGTTGCTGGGATGCTGTCGGTCGGATCGAGCAGGCGTCGGGCATCCGGCCGCAGCTGATCGTCAACCTTCAGGGCGACAATCCGTTGTGTCCGCCGTGGATTCTGCAGGAGATCATCGGCGCGTGGCGGAGCGATCCCTCCGCAGCCGTCTATACCCCCTGCGTGTCGCTCGGTTGGGACGAGTACGCGGCGATGGTCGAGGCCAAGAAAACGACGCCCTATTCCGGAACCACGGTGCTGGTCGACAAAAACCACTGCGCCCTGGCCTTTTCCAAAACCGTGATCCCCTCCATCCGCAAGGTGGACGAGGCCCGTGCGCAAATGCCGAAAAGCCCCGTGAAAAGGCACATCGGGCTTTACGCCTACACTTACGACGCGTTGAGGGTGCACTCGTCGCTCGAAGAATCGGTATACGAGAAAGGGAGTGTCGAGGGGCTGGAGCAGATGCGCTTCCTTTATAACGGACTGAAAGTGAAAATGGTGGAGGCCGATTACCGCGGGCGCGAAACCACCAGCGGGGTCGACTCCGAAGAGGACATTGCCCGGGTGGAGGCGATCCTTGAAAAATACGGGGAGTTGGTGTAGGGATGGGAAAAACGTTGATTATTGTACGGCACGGCAACACCTTTCTGCCGGGGCAAACGCCGACCCGGGTGGGGGCGCGCACCGACCTGCCGCTGGTCGAGGAGGGCCGGGCGAGGGCCGTGGGGCGCTATCTTCTGGCCAACCGCATGGTTCCGGATAGGCTGTATGCCGCGCCCCTGAAACGGACGATGCAAACGGCGCAACTGATTGCGGACGAAGCCAAACCCGGGCTGCAAGTAACGCCCGCAGCCGACTTCACCGAAATCGACTACGGCCCCGACGAGAACCAGACCGAAGACCGGGTGCGGCTGCGTCTGGGTTGCGAGTGGCTGCACGGCGAGAAGCTCCCGGTGGAAAACCTCTCCGATGAGCAGATTATGGCATACGGCGAGCGAATACTCGAAAAATGGAACGCCTGCGCCGAAGTGCCTGCGGGGTGGCGTGTCGATCCGGAAGCAATTGTCCGTGCGTGGCGATCGTTTGCCGAAGCGATAAACGAAGGCGAAACGGTGTTGATTTGCACCTCGAACGGCATCATCCGCTTCGCCCCGCACCTGTTGAATGAGAATTACGAGGCTTTCTGCCGTACCCACGACATCAAGGCGGCCACCGGCAGCGTGTCGGTGTTCCGTAATGCCGGCGCGGGGTGGGAGTGCGCGGAGTGGAATGCGAAGCCGTATAAGAACGATCGATGACGATGAATCCATATACTACGGGTGATTTCGTCAAGTTGAAACATCCGGATAAATACACAAATACACGTTGCCTTAACAAGGGTTTAAATATTTTTAGAATTACCGGAATTGGCGACGATGGGATGCAACTTGAGTATATAGAAGGATCATTGCCTTTGGCTGAGATAGAACCTATCCCGATCAACGGAATTGACGACAATGAGATTTATTACGATCCGATCGTTGCGGCTTCTATCGTTGCTCAGGGAGAGTCTGTTCCGCTTTGTAACAGAGATTATAGCTATTATTTTGACCGACTTAAGGATCAAACTTTCGGCGGTA
This sequence comes from Rikenellaceae bacterium, assembly GCA_031548435.1. Taxonomy (GTDB): domain Bacteria; phylum Bacteroidota; class Bacteroidia; order Bacteroidales; family Rikenellaceae; genus JAVBRA01. The sequence goes on along the minus strand of JAVBRA010000022.1, from coordinate 7,844 downwards.
AGACGTTTGGCGAGTTGGTCGAAGAGCGGCAGTTGCGGTTTGTCCACCAGGTGCAGCATTTTTTTCGGGATAAGACCAAATGCGATAATTTGAACATAAAGAACGATTATTGAAATGAGATTCGACGAAGTCGGTTTTTCCGACGATATCATGCAGGGCATCGAAACGATGAACTATCAGGAGATGACCCCCGTACAGGAACAAACCATCCCGGTGATCCTCTCGGGCCGCGACCTGATCGCCTGCGCCCAGACGGGCACGGGTAAAACGGCGGCCTATATCCTGCCGCTGCTCGAAAAATTGCAGCGCGAGGGGAATCCCCATAACCGGGTGAAGTCGCTGATCGTGGTGCCCACGCGCGAATTGGCGCAGCAGATCGACGTGCAATTCCAGGGATTCGCGTACTTCATGCCCGTGTCCACGAACGTCATCCACGGCAGCGGCGACGGCATCGAGTGGACGCGCCAGAAACAGGGACTGCTGATGGGCGCCGACATTGTTGTGGCCACTCCCGGGCGGCTGATCTCGATGCTGGACATGTGCAGCGGCATCGACCTGACGCACGTCGACTATTTTGTGCTCGACGAGGCCGACCGCATGCTCGACATGGGTTTCTCGGACGACATCCTGAAAATCATCTCGTACCTGCCGAAAGAGCGTCAGACGCTGTTGTTCTCTGCAACCCTGCCGCCCAAAATCCGCGATTTCGCCCGCAACATCCTGCGCGACCCGGCCGAGGTGAGCATTGCCGTGTCGAAGCCCAACGAGGCGATCGACCAGTCGGCTTACGTCTGCTACGAGCGGCAGAAGCCCGAGATTGTCCGGGCGCTGTTTTCCGTGCCCACGGGCAACAAGACCATTATCTTCGCCTCGTCGAAGCTGAAGGTCAAAGAGCTGGCTTTCACCCTTAAACGCATGAAGCTCAACGTGGCGGCCATGCACTCCGACCTGGAGCAGAGCCAGCGCGAGGAGGTGATGCTCGACTTCAAGAACGGCAAGATCGATCTGCTGGTGGCAACGGACGTTGTCTCGCGCGGCATCGACATCAACGACATCGGCATGGTGGTCAACTACGACGTGCCCCACGATGCCGAAGATTACATTCACCGCATCGGCCGCACGGCGCGCGCCGGGGCTGCCGGTTCGGCCATCACGTTCGTGAGTGAGAAAGAGGTCGGTAAATTCCGCCGTATCGAGCAGTTCCTCGGCCGCGAGGTTCCCAAACGTCCGCTGCCCGAGGGGGTGGGCGAGGGGCCCGAATACAGCGCCTCGTCCGCGTCGAGGCATGGCGGCGGAGGCGGTCGTCCGCGCCACTCGTCGTCCAAAGGGCGCAAAGGCGGCGGAAGCCGCCGTCCCGAGGGTGCTGAAAAACCGACCGCAACCGCTGAAGTCCCTCAGAGCTCCACCTCTGCGGCTAAGCCGCACCGCCGCAACAAGCGCCGCTTCCATAAGAAGCCTCAGGCTTAGGTCTGCCTCGCGGGGGCGTTCGTTGGGGAACTTGCCGTTCCGGACATTTCAGGACGGAGACGATCTCTTCCCCCGAAAGAAAAAACTGAAAGTAAAACGCCCTGTCTTTTCGGACAGGGCGTTTTACTTTTTGCGGGGAGGTTCTACTGGTCGTTGTCCGAAAAGCTTCCTTGCGGGTGTTTCAGGAAGATTCCCGTGTCGAAAACAGTCCATAAACAGTGGCGTTGACCGCACGATGCCAGGGCGTCGTTGGCCCAAGTGTTGCAGCTGTAGAAGAGGTTGTAGCGGCCCAGCGCCTCGTAAAAGGCGTCGGTGAGGCCGTATTGCGCGGTGGTGGGAATGTTGATGAACCGTCCCTGCGGGTCGCGCACGAACCGGCCGCAGATGAATTCCACCAACCGGCCGTACTGTTCGCGGCTGATGACGATTCGGCGGCACGAGTCACCCTCCGCCATCTCTTTGTAATAAGTGGCATGCATGGCGGTGGAGTTGATCCAGAAGGCGGCGTTGAATGCCAGCCGGAAAGTCAGGTCGTCCCAGGTGGGCATGTCGAGGAAAAAACCTTTGTCGCCCCAGCCCAGCCCCACGTAGCTGTACACGGTGTCGGGCGAGAGGTTGTTGCCGGGGGGTATTTCGCGGCTCCAGTCCATCTGTTCGTTGCGCACCGGCATAACGATATCGGTGTGGGCTCCGTTGGTTTTAATGAAGATGGCCACCTGTTGCAGCGTCCCTTTTTCGGCCGGTATGGCGATGCGCGAGCAACACCATGCCGTTCCGAGATAGAGCAATGCGAATGCGGCGATACCTGCCAGGGTCCATCCTGCGATACGGACTGCGATACGGAGCGTTTTGTTCAGCATGGCGCAAAGGTAGCGATTATCGTGCAACAACGCGCGCCTTTTCCGTATTTGTACCCATCGGGTTTGGGTATAAAGCGGGGGTGGGGGGTGTTGTGGACGCTCTAACTTTGCGGAACCAGAACCCATTAAAAATCGTGCGATGATGAAATGTGCCGATCCCGGAAGTTTTCCCCCGATAGAACTGAAATCCGGCTACGAGTGTTTTTTCGCAGGGCTTGTCGATATGGTATCGGGGCGGCGCATCGACAATGGCTTGGGCGGCGATTTGCGTTCGTATGTGCAGGGGTTTCTCTCTTGCTGCGACCTGAGCGGATTCTGCGATTTTTCAGACGACGGCTATCGGCGTGTCCATCTGGGGCGGCATGGTGCCAGTGGATGGGAGGCCATCATGATGTGCTGGAAGCGCGGCAATGCCACCACGGTGCACGGGCATCCGCAGTTTGCGGCCTACAACTTTGCCTCGGGCCATTTTCGTATCGAGGTGTTCCGCCTGAACAGGGACGGTCTCCTCGAACCGGCCGATACGTTCGACGCCCAAGGCGGGCAAGGATTTTTTGCCGTGGGGAACGACGGCGCCTATGACAACCACATTCACCGCATCACCTGCCTGAGCGATACCGGCCACAGCCTGCACGTCTACTCCGACGATGCCCGGAAAGGGGTCGTTTACGGCATCTGACCCGTTTCTCGGTTGCATGAAGGGCCTTGGAATCGCATGCGATTCCAAGGCCCTTTGTACTCTGGCGGAGAAAGGGGGATTCGAACCCCCGATACCCTTTTGAGGTATACGCACTTTCCAGGCGCGCACCTTCAACCACTCGGTCATTTCTCCTGGTTTCCCGCTCGGGACGGGAGTGCAAATATAGAAAAATTTCACTATTCGGTCAAAATTCCTACATTTGTTCGTTCAAAGCCGGCCTATGAGCGAAAAACTGATCGTGATCGAAGACACAGACCCTAAAGATATTTTCGGGGTCAACAATGCCAACATCTCGCACATCGAGAGCAAATTTCCGAAACTGAAGATGATCGTCCGCGGCGGATCGATCAAACTCATCGGCGACGCCGAGCAAATCGGACGTTTCGAGGACAAAATGAAGGAGTTGCTGGCTTATCATGCCAAGTTCGGCCACGTGTCGATGCAGGTTGTCGACCAGATCTACGACTCGCCGGGGGCGTTGTCCGGGAACTCGGGGATGCCCGAAAACGTGATCGTGTACGGCAACAACGGCAATATCGTCCGGGCCCGTACCGAGAACCAGCTGAAGCTGGTGAACCTGTCGCGGGGCAACGACCTGCTGTTCGCCGTCGGGCCGGCCGGCAGCGGCAAGACCTATACGGCGATTGCCCTGGCAGTCAAGGCGCTCAGGGAGTCGGAAGTGCGCAAGATCATCCTTACGCGTCCGGCGGTCGAGGCGGGCGAGCGGCTCGGGTTCCTGCCGGGCGACATGAAGGAGAAGCTCGATCCTTATTTGCAGCCGCTCTACGACGCCCTGCACGACATGATCCCCGCCCGCAAACTCACGCAATACATCGAGGAGGGGGTGGTGCAGATCGCCCCGCTGGCCTATATGCGCGGCCGCACGCTCGACAACGCGTTCGTGATTCTGGACGAGGCGCAGAACACCACCCTGTCGCAGATCAAAATGTTCCTTACGCGCATGGGCCGCAATGCCAAGTTCATCGTCACGGGCGACGTCACGCAGGTCGACCTGCCCCGAAAGGGCGATTCGGGGTTGCTGCCGGCCATCGGGATGCTGAAAAAGATCAAGGGCATCGGCGTGGTGGAGTTCGGTCGCGCAGACATCGTGCGCCATCCGCTGGTCAAAGACATCGTCGACGCGTTCGACAAACATCCGCATGGGGTTTCAGAGTGAAACTGTCAGGCTTGTTCTCAAAGGAATAAAACAACATTAAAATATCATGGAAAAAGCGATCACGAAAACCAACTTTTCATTTCCCCGCCAGAAAGACCTTTACGTGGGTAAAGTGCGGGACGTATATAACATCGACGACCAATACCTGGTGATGGTGGTGTCCGACCGCATTTCGGCCTTCGACGTGGTGCTGCCCAAGGGAATTCCGTACAAGGGACAGGTGCTCAACCAGATCGCCTCGAAGTTCCTTGACGCTACGGCCGATATTTGCCCCAACTGGAAGATCGCCTCGCCCGACCCGATGGTGACCGTGGGCTACCGGTGCGAAGGGTTTCCGGTAGAGATGATCGTGCGGGGCTATCTGACCGGCAGTTCGTGGCGCGATTACAAAGCCGGCGCCCGCGAGATTTGCGGCGTGCCCATCCCCGACGGAATGCGTGAACACCAGCGCTTCGACATGCCGATCATTACCCCGACGACCAAAGCCGAGATTGGCGCGCACGACGAAAACATATCGAAAGAACAGATTATTTCGAGCGGCCTGGTGACGAAGGAAGATTACGAGACACTCGAAAAATACGCCATGGAACTGTTCCTGCGTGGTTCGCAGATGGCCGCCGAGCGGGGCCTGATCCTGGTCGACACCAAGTACGAGTTTGGCAAGCGAAACGGAGAGATTTACCTTATCGATGAGATCCATACGCCCGATTCGTCCCGTTATTTCTATGCCGACGGTTATCAGGAGCGGTTCGACAAGGGCGAACAGCAGCGTCAGCTGTCCAAGGAATTTGTGCGCGAGTGGCTGATGTCCAATGGATTTCAGGGGCGTGCAGGCGAAACGGTTCCTGAAATGACCGATGCCTTTGTCGAAAGCGTGAGCGACCGCTACATCGAATTGTACGAAAACATCACGGGCGAAAAATTTGTACGTGGATCGACCGACAGCATCCTCGAACGCATCGAAACGAACGTGAATAATATGCTCGCCCGGTTGTAAATCATTGCTGTCCGCAGGGTCTCCGCACCTCTCGGCATCGCACTTCACATAGCGGATGGGTTGTAAGCGATCGCTGTCTGCAAGGTCTCCGCACCTCGGGCGCCTGGGCTGGATTAGACAAAAATACAACGAGTTACGTGTTGTGTTCGATTGGTTGTATGAGGGCTTTAATCTCTAAAGGTTCAATTTCTCGGAGCTCGGCTTCGATAGAAAATCAAATTCAACTCAATACATCGTAGCTCTGCTGCGATATAGTTTATTTGTTTCGGGCAGTCATTTTTTTGCCGATTGCAAAAAAAATATTTGCAGGGGAATTATTTCTTGCTTATCTTTGCACCACAATAAGCGCCAAATGGTGTTTATCAAGAAACGGTGTGGTAGTTCAGCTGGTTAGAATGCCTGCCTGTCACGCAGGAGGTCGCGGGTTCGAGTCCCGTCCATACCGCCAGAGCAAAGAGAGTGAGTTTTTATAACTCACTCTCTTTTTGTTTGTTAGCCTCGCATCTCTTTGCGTCGCAAAGGATTCGAGTACCGTCTTGCCGCATTCGCGTTGCACCCTGTCGCAGTTCCGATTTCCCATATACGACACGAAACGACAACCATTCGTAAGATAACCGTAACCGCTGTGCGACAAAGTGCGACAGAGGTTACGAAATTTATCCGAAATGACTTGAACGTTCCGAAACAGTGTTGAGATAACCTGACAGGTCACTTCAGCGATTCGGCGTGTTTCTTCAGGTTGTCGAGGATGGCCTGCCACCCCTGGCGCTGTTGCTCGGGCGGGTAGACGTCGTCAGGCTCGAACGTTTCGACGATCTTCGTGCCTCCGGCTTCGGGAGTGAGCGTCGTGGTCACTTTGCGACCGTCGTCCAACGTGTAGTCGAGATGCCTCTCCGGAACGACCCGTCCGAATGTCCCGGAAAAATCGAACCCGGCCTTGCCATCGCGGGCTTCCATGCGGTAATTGAACCGCCCGCCCGGGCGCAGGTCGTTTTCGGCGCGGGGCGCAAACCAGTCGTCTGCAGCGTTGTTCCATTGTGTGATGTGTTCAGGCAGGGTGAGGCTTTGCCAAACCTGCGCGGGCGGGGCGGCGATAAGCGCCTCGACGGTGATCGTGTTTTTCATGACAGTAGCGATTTTATCACGTGTCTATCAAAAAGTAATCCAAAGAATGTAATTTTGTGGAATAATCAGTGAACATGAGCGAGAAACCGTTGGTGGATAAAGAGTATCTGCTTGAAAAATCCCCCGGCAAAGGAGGCTGGACTTATACGGTCATCCCCGAGATCCTGCCCGACCCGCACGCCCCGTTCAGTTGGGTGAGGGTTCGGGGCAGCATCGACGGCCAACAGATCGGCCACTACCATCTGATGCCTTCGGGTAAGGGAACGTTATTTTTGTCCGTAAAATCCGAAATACGGAAGAAGATCAAAAAGGAGGCCGGCGATTGCGTCCACGTCGTCCTGTACTCCGTCAATGAGCCGCTGGAGGTTTCTGAAGAGTTGTTGCTATGTCTGCGGGAGGACGCCGATGCGCTCGAATTCTTCGATTCGCTCAGCGAAAGCCAGCGGCACAATTACGTGAAGTGGATTTACTCCGCAAAGACCGAGCAGACGAAAGTGGCGAGGATTGCGAAAACCCTCGCCCGGCTTGCTGATCACCGGAAATTCTCAGACCGGGAGTAAGACGAGAACTTTCAGCGTCTTTATTGCGGATAGAGCGGCACGCTTGTTGATACTTCAAAAGCATATTTTTTTGTAGAAAATATAAAATTATGTTATTGGAAGTGAAAGCGGCGCTGCAGATCGCCAAACCCGCCCGCGAGGTGTTCGAGGCCATCGCCGACCCGGAGCAGATGCGCAATTATTTCATCGCGCACGGCTCGGGGCGCATGGAGACGGGCAAAACCGTCGTGTGGAGATTCCCCGAGTTCGACGGCGAATTCCCCGTCAGGGTCGGCCGCATCGAAAAAGATCGATCCATCGCCTTCGAGTGGGACGGCCCGGACGGCAAGCCGTTGACGGTGCAGATCACTCTCACGCCCGCCGGAAACGGCGCCACGGTGGTGCGCGTCACGGAAAAAGGGATGGAAAACGATGCCGCAGGATTGGCCTGGCTGGTGGGCAACACCGAAGGGTGGGCCAACTTCCTGGCCTGCATGAAGGCGTGGCTCGAATACGGCGTCCACCTGCGCGAAGGCGCTTTCGAGTTTATGAAACAAGCAAAAATAATGATATGAAACAGGAAAAGATCACCCCCTGCCTGTGGGTCGACGCGCAGGGCGAAGAGGCGGCGAGGTTCTATGCCTCGATATTCAAAAATGGAGAAGTCGGCAATATCACCCGCTATACCGAGAGAGGCATGATGCCCGTCGGAGACGTGATGACCGTGCGCTTCCGGATCGCCGGGCAGCAGGCCATCGCCCTCAATGGCGGGCCGTACTTCAAATTCACCCCGGCCACGTCGTTTTTCGTGGGCTGCGAAAGTGCAGCCGAACTGGACGCCCTGTGGGACAAGCTGATCGAGGGCGGTTTCGCGCTGATGGAACGCGAGGCGATGCCGCCGTTCGAGCGTTACGGGTGGTTGCAGGATCGTTACGGCCTCTCGTGGCAGTTGGGCGTGTGCGGCTGTCCGCAGTACGTC
>JAVBRA010000020.1:0-36457 GCA_031548435.1 Rikenellaceae bacterium | reverse complement strand
ACCATGGACGCCGACCTGCAGGACTCGCCCGACGAAATTCCCGAACTCTACCGGATGATCGCCGACGGGGGCTACGACATCGTGTCGGGATGGAAAAAGAAGCGCCACGACCCGTTCGGCAAGACGTTCCCCAGTAAATTCTTCAACGCCACGGCACGGTTCGTGTCGGGCATCAGGCTGCACGACTTCAACTGCGGGCTCAAGGCCTACCGCAAAAAAGTGGTCAAAAGCATCGAGGTATACGGCGAAATGCACCGCTACATCCCCATCCTGGCCAAGCAGGCGGGGTTCAAAAAAATTACCGAGAAGGCGGTCAACCACAACCCCCGCAAATACGGCCGGTCGAAATTCGGCATGGAACGGATGATGAAAGGCTACCTCGACCTGCTGAGCGTGATGTTCATCACCCGGTTCGGCAAGAGCCCGATGTATTTCTTCGGACTGGGCGGCACGGTGATGTTCCTGTTCGGGGGCATCGTGGCCGTGATCCTGATCGTCAAGAAACTGGTTCTGCAAGGCCAGGGACAGGTGGCCCGCGCCGTCACCGACCAGCCGCTGTTTTTCCTGGCGCTGACGGCCGCCATCATCGGCGTGCAGATGTTCATGTCCGGTTTTCTGGGTGAACTCGTCTGCCGCAAAGCGCCCGACCGCAACAGCTATTTAACGGAAGAAAAAATCAACCTGCCATGATACAGAGAATCCAAAGCGTTTACCTGCTGGCCGCCGCCATCCTGACCACCATCCTGGCCTGCGCCAACCTCATCACCGGCGTCTCTCCCGAAGGCACGGCACACCTCTCGGCCTGGGGCATCACCCTCGACGGCACCGACGGGTTCATCGTCCGCACACTGCCCCTGGGCATTTTGGCCGTACTGGCCGCCGCCGCCGCGTTTTTCTCGATCTTTCTTTACAAAGCGCGGCGACTGCAGGCGCGCATCGTTATGGCGCAAATCGCCCTGCAAGCCGGCCTGCTGGCATTCATCGCCGTCTTCTTCGTGAAACTCACCCGCATGGAAGGAATGGCCGCCGTCGTGCCCTCGTTCGTCGATATCTTCCCGGTAGTCAACATGCTGCTGATCTACCTCGCATACCGGGGCATCATGAAAGACGAATACATGATCCGGAGCGTCGACCGGATACGGTAAGCGTAAAGTTGCCCCGAGACTCGATCTGAACCTTTTTGCAAAAAAGTTCAACAAAAAACTCTTGGGAAAAACTTCGTTTTTCGTGGTTTGCCGGCACTTCCGTTGAATTATACCTGCAACAGACAGCCCCCCCTTTAAGCAAGCTCTTGTTCTTGAACTTTGCACGAGGGGGGGGCTGTCTGTTGCAGGTATGTTGGGCCGGGAAGAAGTCTGTCATGAGATACGCAGTATCTCCCGAAAGTCTTTGGTCAAGCTTTTTGTAAAAAGCTTGGAACGAAAATCAGGACAGCTTTACACCACCAGTTGCCGGTTGCGTTTGGCGTCGATTTTCAGGGCGATGAACAGCAGGGCGGTGAATGCCAGCAGGGACGATCCGCCGTAGCTGATGAACGGCAGGGGGATTCCGATTACGGGCATGATCCCGGTGGCCATGCCGATGTTGATGAATACGTGCAGGGCGAATATCATGGCCACGCAGTAGCAATAGACGCGTCCGAAGACATCCTTTTGCCTCTCGGCCATCGCCACCAACTTCAGGATCAGCAGCGTGAACAGCACCACGACGATGGCGCTGCCAACAAACCCCCACTCTTCGCCGATGGAGCAGAAGATGAAGTCGGTGCTTTGTTCGGGGACGAAGTTGAATTTGGTTTGGGTGCCTTCGAGGTAGCCTTTGCCCAGGAACCCTCCCGAACCGATGGCGATCTTCGACTGGGTGACGTTGTAGCTTTTTTCCAGCCCCATGGCTACCAGAATGCGGTCGCGCTGGTGCTCCTGGAACAGGTTGTTGAAAATGAAGTCAACCGAGCCGGAGAACGACATCGCGCCGATGAACAGCAGCACAAAGGCGTAGATGTTGCGCAGTTTCTTCCGGTGGGCGTACACCAGCACCATCGGCAGGGCCAGGGCGCAGGCGATCAGCGAGGCAACGTAGAAAGAGGGTTTGGCCCCGGTCAGCGGCGCCAGGAAATAGATGGCTGTGGCCAGCAGCGACACCACGGCCAACAGCACCACCACGGCCCGCCAGTTGCGGTTGGCCATCCCTTCGGCGGCCAGGCATATCAGCAGGGTGATGATCAGAATGGTCATCGGCTCCAGCAGGAACGAGGCCACGAACAGCAGAACCACCAGCAACATCAGCAGATAGAACCGGCCGCTGATCCCCTCGCGGTAAAACACCAGCAGGAAGGCGGCATAGACCAGCGCCGACCCCGTGTCGTTCTGCAACAGGATGATGGACACCGGAACAAAAATGATGGCCAGGGCCCCGAACACCTGCCGCGGGTTCTTTATGTTGAAACTGTACGAGTTCATGTAGCGGGCCAACGCCAGGGCGGTGCCCAATTTGGCGAATTCGGCCGGTTGCAGTTTGAACGCGCCGATCTCGATCCACGCCCTGGCCCCCTTGACCTCCTGCCCGAAGACCATCACCGCGATCATGGCCACGATGGCCAATCCGTACAGGGGATAGGAAAGATTATAAATATACTGCTCGTCGATAAGCATGATCACCACGGCCAGAAATACCGACACCCCCATCCACACCGCCTGCCGGCCGTAACTCTGGGTCAGATCGAAGATGCTGGCGTGGTCGTCGTTATAAACCGCCGCATAGATACTCAGCCAGCCGAACAGCAACAGCGCGGCGTAGATCCACACCACGGTCCAGTTCATGCCCGTCACCCGGAGTCTATCGTCTGCCGCCATAGTTGGTATAAGGGATATAATGGCTTTTTACACGTTGCGCCACATCAGGGCGCTCCACCTCGCCCGTAAGGTATTGCTCCACCAGCAGGCTGGCGATGGGCGCCGCCACCGTGGCGCCGAACCCTCCGTGCTCGATGTAAACCGACACCACGATCCTCGGGTTGTTGCGCGGGGCGAAACAGGCGAACGTCGAGTGGTCGGGCCGGGGGTTGCGGGGAGTGCCGTTCTGGGCTGTTCCGGTCTTTCCGCAGATGTCCAACCCGTCGACGCGGGCGGAGTAGTAGCCGGTTCCCCCGGGGAGGTTCACCGCGCGCCACATCCCCTCGATCACCGGGTTGAAATGCTTCGCCTCGACCAGCGAATGGTGCTTCTCGTAAAACCGGGCGTCGATCGAGTCCTGCCCGTCGATGGCCTTCACCACGTGGGGAATGTAGTAGTAGCCGCGATTGGCGATGGTGGCATAAAAATTGGCCAACTGCAACGGCGTCACTCCCAACTCGCTCTGCCCGATGGCCAGCGAAACACAGGTAAGCGAATTCCACCGTTCGTCATAGGTCTTGTCCATGTACGCCACATCCGGCACATAGCCAGACAGTTCGTCCAGAAAGTCCGAATCGAGTTTTCGTCCGAACCCGAAACTGCGCACATACCGGTCCCATTCGGCAAACCCGCCGCGGGGGCTGTTCTTACGCACATTGTTGGTTTTCGGATCGTTGAACGCCTTGTTGTCGATCACGTCGCGGAACACGTAGCAGAAATAGGCGTTGCACGAGGTCTGGATCGCTTCGTAGAGGTTCAGCGGCGAGCCGTGCGAGTGGCATCCCACGGTCAATTTGCCGACGGTGTAGCCGTGCGAGCAGGAATACTTCTGTTCCGGCTTCAACACCCCCTCCTGCAATCCGATCAGCCCGTTCACCAGCTTGAAGGTCGACCCGGGCGGGTAGCGCGACATCACGGCGCGGTTGAACAGCGGCTTGGTATTGTCCTCCTGTAACTTCATATAGTTGTTGCCCCGCTCGCGCCCCACCAACTCGTCGGGATCGTAGGTGGGCGAACTGACCATCGCCAGGATTTCGCCCGTGCCCGGATCGATGGCCACGATGCTGCCGATTTTGCCTTTCATCAGCTCTTCGCCCAACGCCTGTAATTTCGCGTCGATGGTGCAGGTGATGGCGCGTCCCTGAATCACGGCCGTGTCATACACTCCCCCGGCATACGACCCCTTGGCCACCCCGTGCACGTCGACCATCTGGATGCGCATTCCCTTCTCGCCGCGCAACACGTGCTCGTACGAGCGTTCGATGCCGCTCTTGCCGATATAGTCGCCGCTGCGGTAGTAGGGATCGCGGTCTATCTCGCTCTGGCCCACCTCGCCCACATCGCCCAGCAGGTTGCCGGCGATCTTGCGCGGATACGAGCGCACGGTGCGGTATTGCATATAAAAGCCCCTGAAACGGTGCTCTTCGAAGCGCAATTTGGCTTCTTTCGAGATGCCCTTGAACAGTTCCGAAGAGCGGCGTTCGGAGTACCTCTTCGCTTTTTGCAACGCCTTGCGAATCTGCTCGGGCGTGGCCGAGATGATGTTGCACAGCAGCAGGGTGTCGAACGGCTCCACATCCTTGGGCACCACCATCAGGTCATAGGCCTCCTTGCTCTGCACCAGGAATTCGCCGTTGCGGTCGTACACCTCGCCGCGCATGGGATAAAGCACCTCATGGCGCAGGGCGTTGTTGTCGGCCGAGCGCTTGTAACTCGAATCGATGATCTGAATATAGAACAGCCGGGCCACGATCACCACGGCAAAGGCAACGATCACCATTTTGTATATCCGGCTGCGTTCCATCTATCGCTGGGTGGTTTTGAAGAACAACAACTGGACGAAATAGATCACCACGGCCGACACCAGCGAACTGAGCACCGTCCGCAGCAGTACGATGTAATAACGGTGGAAACTCATCTCCTCGGCCGTGAAGAAGAACAGGTGGAACAACAGCACCGCCGCCAGGCAATATTTGGCGAACTTGCCGAATCCCAACCGGTACGAATTGGGAATGCCGCCCATCTCGATTTCGTCTTTTCCGGCAAACAGCAGCAGGGTGTTATTCCGTACAAACGCCAGCCACAAGGCCGACATGGTGTGCAACCCGGCCGTTCCGGAAAAGGCGTCGATGGCGATCCCGCACGCCAGGCCCGAGAGCAGCAGCACCCACTTCCCGGCCCCGATGGGCAGCAGGATGATGAACGCAATGTAGACATTGGCAACGACGTATGTGCTGATGCCGATGTTGTTGAACAGCAAAACCTGCATCAACACCAGCGCCACAAACAATGTCGCATACTCGATAAACCGCCTCATGTATTGGTATCTGTAATTTCTCGGGCTTATTAATCCTTATTCCCACTTGTCATCCGGAACGTCAGGGACAGGCGCCTGCCCCCTCTCAGAGCGGTATGAGGCGGAAGAGCCGCAAATACTCCGCTATCGGGAGCCTCTCCATCACTCACGCGCAACAAACGCCCTTGAGACAGAAGAGGCGCCGCCTTTTACATATTCTCGCTCTCAGCCGCCTGCCGTTGCAGCGCCTCGATCTGCTCCCGGTCGCTGAACTTCACCGCCATCACATACCTCAGGTTGCCGAACGTTTCGGCCAGCCGCACCTTGATCGCGTAATACGCCCCGTCGATCAGGCGGAACGAATCCACCGTCCCGATCATGTGGCCGGGCGGAAATTTCGACGACAGATGGGTCGTCGTAACCGTATCGCCCACAACTATTTCAGCGTACTTCGACACCTCGATCATATCCATCATATCGTGATCGACCCCGTCCCAGAACACCAGCCCGTCGAACCCGTCCCTGGCCAACTTGCCGCTGGTGCGGAAATCGCGGTTGAGCAACGACACGGCAATCGAATAATTGCGGTCGCAATGAAGCACATAGCCGACAATGCCCCGATCGGTGACCAGCGCCATGTCGGGCTCCATGCCGTCCCGCGTTCCCTTGTCTATGGTGATGTAATTGTTCTGCTTGGTGGTGCTGTTGTTCACCACCCGCGCCGGAATGTAAGTGTATTCAGCCTCCCCCGCCGGAAGGCTGAGAACCGAGTCTTTATCCAGCAACACCCGTTGCGCCTCCAGCCGGTTCTCCAGCTCGGCGATCTTGTCGAACAGGACGGCGTTCTCTTTCCGAAGCCCGAAATATTCCTTCACCTGAGCCGCCGCAGAATAAAGCCCCCCCAACACCCGCGTCGAAGCGCTCAACGTCCGCGACTTCGAGTAATCCGTGCTGTTCGAATAAATATTGAACGCGATGACCTCGAACACGATGAAGAAAAAAACAAAATAAATCTTCTTGAAAAAAAGAAATAACCTAACCATATTCCCTTCGTGATCAGACGATAAGGGGTTGCCCCCGGTACACAATCTGAACTTTTTGTAAAAAGTTCAATCAAAAACTTTATTTTTCGTGACTGTCTGTACTTCTTTCAATGAACTTTCTTGGAGAGGCCCCCTCGCAAACGTATAAATTGCGTTGCTTCTTGGAGGGGGCCTCTCCAAGAAAGTTATTCTGACGACGTAAAGTCAAATCATGAGATACGGAGTATCTCCCAAAAGTTTTTGGTTAAGCTTTTTACAAAAAGCTTAGAGCGAGTAACCGGGCAACTCCTTACTGCCTCATCAGGAAGGCGAACCGGTTGATGTTTTTCAGGGCGATGCCCGTTCCGCGCGATACGGCCCTCAGGGGGTCTTCGGCTACATGGAAGGGGATGTTCGTTTTCTCCTGCAGGCGCTTGTCCAAGCCACGCAGCAACGCTCCCCCGCCGGCCAGATAGACTCCTTTGTGCACAATGTCGGCGTAGAGTTCGGGCGGGATTTTTTCGAGGATCTTCATCACGGCCGCGTCGATCTTGAGCAGCGATTTTTCCAGCGCATAGACCATATCCTGGTACGACACCGGAATCTCCAGCGGCAGCGAGGTCAGGATGTTCGGCCCCTTGACCACGTAGTCTTCCGGAATTTCGTCGAGGTTGGTGGTTGCCGCGCCCACGGCGATCTTGATATCTTCGGCCGTGCGTTCGCCGATGCGGATGTTGTGCTGCTGGCGCATGTAGGTCTGGATGTCTTCGTTGAAGACGTCGCCCGCCACGTTGATGCTCTCGTTGCAAACGATGCCGCCGAGCGAAATGACCGCGATCTCGGTCGTCCCCCCTCCGATGTCGATGACCATGTGCCCTTCCGGCGCTTCGACGTCCAGCCCGATGCCCAGCGCGGCGGCCATCGGTTCGTGGATCAGGTACACCTCGCGTCCGCCCGCGTGCTCGGCCGAGTCGCGCACGGCACGGATCTCGACGTTGGTCGAGCCCGAAGGGATGCAGATCACCATCCGCAGCGAGGGGCTGAAAATATTGTTCGACTTGATGAGCCGAATCATGCCGCGGATCATCATCTCGGTGGCGTTGAAGTCGGCGATCACGCCGTCTTTGAGCGGACGGATCGTCTTGACGTTCTGGTGGGTTTTGCCGTGCATCTGACGGGCCTTCTTGCCAATGGCGATGACCTTGCCCGTCTGCTGGTCGAGGGCCACGATCGACGGTTCGTCGACCACGATCTTGTCGTTATGGATAATCAGGGTGTTGGCCGTACCCAGGTCGATGGCGATCTCTTGGGTCAGAAACGAGAACATTCCCATACTATTTTCTTTTAAACTGTTTAATTTCCTTATCGGGGCGAGATGATCTCCCTACGCGGGGCATACGGGCCGCGGCGTTTTTAATGTTTGAAATGGCGCATCCCGGTCATCACCATGGCCATGCCGTTTTTGTTGCTGTAATCGACCGAGTCCTGATCCCTGACCGACCCTCCCGGCTGGATGATGGCCGTCACCCCGGCCGCATGGGCCAGTTCGACGCAGTCCGAGAACGGAAAGAACGCGTCCGAGGCCAGTACAGCCCCCTTCAGATCGAACCCGAATGCGCGGGCTTTGTCGACCGCCTGCTTGAGGGCGTCCACGCGCGAGGTCTGGCCGATGCCGCTGGCGAGCATCATCCCCCCTTTGGCAAACACGATGGCGTTCGATTTCGAGTGCTTCACGATCTTGTTGGCGAACACCAGATCGGCAATCTGGGCGTCGGTGGGTTTGGCGTCGGTCACAAAAACCACGTCGCTGTCGCGTCCGCCCACTTTCGGATCTTTCTCCTGTTCGGCCACACCGTTGAGCAGCGAGCGGAACTGGGTGGCGGCGGTCAGTTTCTGTTTTTGCACCAGGATGATGCGGTTTTTCTTCGACACCAGCATCTCCAGCGCGTCTTTATCGTACGCCGGGGCGATGACCACCTCGAAGAACAGTTTGTTCACTTCTTCGGCCGTGGCTTTATCCAGTTCGCGGTTGCAGATCAGCACCCCGCCGAAAGCCGAGATCGGATCGGCGGCCAGAGCGTCTTTCCACGCCTGGGCCAGCGTTGCGCGCGAGGCGATGCCGCAGGCGTTGTTGTGCTTGAGGATGGCGAAAGTCGGCTCGTCGAACTCGGCGATCAGGTTCACCGCCGCGTCGATGTCCAGCAGGTTGTTGTACGAAATCTCCTTGCCGTTCAGCTTCTCGAACAGCCCCTCCAGGTCGCCGTAGAAAGTCGCCTTCTGGTGCGGGTTTTCGCCGTAGCGCAACACCGTCCCATTAGTATAACTCTGTTTGAACACCGGTAATTGTTCTTTCCGGTTAAAATAATTGAAAATCGCCGTGTCGTAGTTCGAACTCACGTTGAACGCGTAAGCGGCGAAGCGGCGGCGGTCGTCGAGCGTGGTGGCGCAATCCTGCGTTTTGATGATCTGCAATATCTCAGCATACTGGTCTTGCGACGAGACGATCACCACGTCCTTATGGTTTTTGGCCGCGGCACGGATCAGCGAAATGCCGCCGATGTCGATCTTTTCGATGATCTGCTGTTCGGCCGCGCCCGAAGCCACGGTCTCCTCGAACGGATAGAGGTCGACGATCACCAGGTCGATCTCCGGAATCTCGTACGACCCGAGCTGGGCGATGTCTTCGGCCAGTTCACGACGGGCCAGAATGCCCCCGAACACCTTGGGATGCAGCGTCTTAACGCGTCCTCCCAGAATCGACGGGTAGCCGGTGAGATCTTCCACCGCCGTGGCTTTGACACCGAGCGACTCCACGAAATCCAACGTTCCGCCGGTCGAGTAGATCGTTACTCCATGGCGGTCGAGTTCCCGGACAATCTCATCCAGCCCCGTTTTATAAAACACTGATATTAAGGCACTTCTTATTTTTTTCACAACAGACTGATTTAAGCGAATATTTAACGTACAAAGCTACTAAAAAAATATGGAAACCGCCTGATAACGAACTTATTTTTTAATCCGTTCACATTATCGCCGGGAAGTATCCCGCTCCCGGAACGATCCGAAGAGAAAATTGCGCCGCATACTCGGAACCCGCGACAAAAAAAGGCGCTCCGGAATCCGGAACGCCCTTGGTCAGGCTATCGATTGCGTTAATCTTTGAATTTCGCCGACAGGAACTCGCGGTTCAGACGGGCGATGTGCGAAATCGAGATCCCCTTGGGGCATTCGGCCTCACAGGCGCCGGTGTTGGTACAACCGCCGAAGCCCAGCTCGTCCATCTTGGCTACCATGGCCTTGGCGCGGCGGGCTCCTTCGACCTTGCCCTGCGGCAGTTTGGCCAGCGACGACACGCGCGCACCGACGAACAACATCGCCGAGCCGTTTTTACAGGTCGCCACGCAAGCTCCGCAACCGATACAGGCGGCGGCATCCATGCTCTCGTCGGCATCGGCCTTGGGAATGGGGATGGCATTGGCGTCGGGAACCCCGCCGGTGTTGACCGACACGAATCCCCCGGCCTGCAACACCTGATCGAACGCGCTGCGGTTCACCACCAGGTCTTTCACCACCGGAAACGCCGCCGAACGCCACGGTTCAATGGTCACCGTTTCGCCATCCTTGAATTTGCGCATGTGCAACTGGCAGGTGGTGATGTCAGTGTCGGGCCCGTGGGCGTGCCCGTTGATATAGAGCGAACACATGCCGCAGATCCCCTCGCGGCAGTCGTGGTCGAACGCCACCGGCTCCTTGCCCTCGTGGATCAGGTTGTTGTTCAGGATGTCGAGCATTTCGAGGAACGAACTGTCGGGCGACACGTTCTCGATGCGGTGCTCTTCGAAATATCCTTTATCCTTTGCGCTCTTCTGGCGCCATATTTTCAATTTCAGGTTCATGATCCTTCGTCTTTAAAATTACTCTTTATAGTTGCGCTGGGCCAGCTTCACCTCCTCGAACACGAGTTCTTCCTTGTGGAAGGCCGGCTCCTGGTTCTCGCCCTTGTATTCCCAAACCGACACGTACACATAGTGGTCGTCGTCGCGCATGGCTTCGCCTTCTTCGGTCTGGTACTCCTCGCGGAAGTGGCCGCCGCACGACTCGTTGCGGTTCAGGGCGTCGCGCGCCATCAACTCGCCCATCTCCAGGAAGTCGGCCAGACGCAGGGCCTTTTCGAGCTCCTGGTTGAAGTCGCCCTCTACGCCGGGGACACGCACATTGGCCCAGAACTCCTTGCGAACCTCCTGGATCATGCCGATGGCTTTTTGCAGCCCCTCGGCGTTGCGGGCCATGCCCACGTAGTCCCACATGATGTTGCCCAGTTTGCGGTGCAGGTCATCGACCGAGAGGTTCCCCTTGATGCCGAAGATCTTGTTGATCTTGTCCGTGATGGCTTTTTCGGCATTTTCGAACTCGGGGCGGCTGGTGTCGACTTTCTTGTCCTGAATGTGCTTGGACAGGTAGTCGCCGATGGTGTACGGCAGCACGAAGTAGCCGTCGGCCAGCCCCTGCATGAGCGCAGACGCCCCAAGGCGATTCGCGCCATGATCCGAAAAATTGGCCTCGCCGATGGCGTACAGGCCGGGAATGGTGGTCATCAGGTTGTAGTCGACCCAGACGCCGCCCATGGTGTAGTGCACCGCCGGGTAGATCATCATCGGCTCCTGGTACGGGTTGACGTCGGTGATCTTCTCGTACATCTGGAACAGGTTGCCGTAGCGTTCCTCGATCACGTTGCGGCCCAGCCTTTTGATGGCGGTCGAAAAATCGAGGAACACAGCCAGGCCGGTATCGTTCACGCCGAAGCCGGCGTCGCAACGCTCTTTGGCGGCACGTGAAGCCACATCGCGCGGCACCAGGTTACCGAAAGCCGGATAGCGGCGCTCCAGATAGTAATCGCGGTCTTCCTCCGGGATCTGCGACGGTTTGACCTTTTTGGCGCGGATTTTTTCGACATCTTCTTTCTTCTTCGGAACCCAGATGCGGCCGTCGTTGCGCAGCGACTCGGACATGAGCGTCAGCTTCGACTGCTGCGTGCCGTGGACGGGAATGCACGTGGGGTGGATCTGCGTGAAGCACGGGTTGGCGAAGAACGCGCCTTTCTTATAGCACTGCCATGCGGCCGAGCCGTTCGAGTTCATGGCGTTGGTCGACAGGAAGAACACGTTGCCGTAGCCTCCCGAGGCGATCACCACGGCATGGGCGCCGAAGCGTTCGATCTTGCCGGTTTCCAGATCGCGGGCGATGATGCCGCGGGCCTGGCCGTCGATCATCACCAGATCGAGCATCTCGTGGCGCGGATAGCTCTTCACCGACCCCTTGGCGATCTGGCGGTTCAACGCCGCGTAAGCTCCCAGCAGCAACTGCTGCCCGGTCTGGCCGCGAGCGTAGAAGGTACGCGACACCTGCGCCCCCCCGAACGACCGGTTGTCGAGCAATCCGCCGTAATCGCGGGCAAACGGAACGCCCTGCGCCACGCACTGGTCGATGATCAGGTTGGCCACCTCGGCCAGACGGTAGACGTTGGCCTCGCGGGCACGGTAGTCGCCCCCCTTGATCGTGTCGTAAAACAGGCGGTAAACCGAGTCGTTGTCGTTCTGATAGTTCTTGGCGGCGTTGATCCCCCCCTGCGCGGCGATCGAGTGCGCGCGGCGCGGAGAGTCCGAAATGCAGAACGCCTTCACGTTATATCCCAGCTCGCCGAGCGAAGCGGCTGCCGAAGCGCCCCCCAACCCGGTGCCGATGACGATGACGTCGAGTTTGCGTTTGTTGGCAGGCGAAACCACCTTGATGTGCGCCTTGTGGCTGCTCCACTTCTGCGCCAGCGCCCCCTGCGGGACTTTTGATTCCAACTTTGTCATAAAATATGTTATTTTTTAATTATCGATTTTCGCGTCATGTACGGCGAAAGTATCGGATCGAGAGATCCTCCGCTCCGCCCGGGATGACTGGCCGGATTAAAGCAGGCTCTTGACAAAAAAGAACAGCACCACGAACACAAAGCCGCCGCAGATGAGCGCGGCCACGATGTTCGAGATGCAGCGGAGCCTGGGATACCACGTTTTGTTGTTCCAGCCCACGGTCTGGAACGCGCTCCAGAAGCCGTGCGTGAGGTGGAACCACAGGGCGCCGAGCCACACCAGATAGATCGCCACATAAACCGGCTGGGCGAACAGCGCCTCGATCAGCCCCTTGCCGTTGGTGGGATCGCAGCCGGCGGCCATGATCTCCTCGTGCGACATGGTCAACTCCACGAACTGCATATTGTACCAGAAATTGTACAGGTGGATCAGCAAGCCGCCCACCACGACCAGCCCCAGCACGAACATGTTGCGCGAAGCCCAGCGCACTTCGGCCGGCGTGTCGGTCACGGCATAACGCTGCGACCCGCGAGAACGCATGTTCTTGAGGGTGATGATGGTCGCATAGAGGATGTGGATAACGAATCCCGCAGCCAGAATCGCCGTGGCCGCCAGGGCGTACCAGTTGGCACCCAGGAATTCGCAAACCGTGTTGTAAGCGTTGTTGGGCAGCACCGCCGTGAGGTTCATGGCCATGTGGAAAAGCAGGAACAGCACCAGGCACACGCCCGTGACGCTCATGATCAGCTTCTTCCCGATGGAAGAGGAGAACAGATTGCTCATAAATCAGATTTTATTTAAGTTAGTATTTTCTTTATTCCCAGCCGGTTGACGGGCCTGTATCGCTTTGGGGCTTTATCAGGCCCGACGCAAATTTATCCCATTGTTTGCAGAATAACAACAGCAATGTCGATTAATTGCTTTATTTAGAAATTATCTAAATAAATTCGCGGCAGCCCCATGAATATTCGGTTTTTTTATCTTCAGTATTAAAAAATATGTGCTTAGAAATTTTGTTGGGTGTCGTTTTTTTTAATATTGCATAATGTAAGGAGTGTTTACAAGGAAAAAGGAGGGACGGAACAAAATGCGTGCAAACATCTGCGTTCCGCCCTCCGGCTTCCCCCCTAATGAAAGAAAGGAGGTGAGGGCAAACATAAAACTATTTTGACCAGCAAAAAACTTTTTCACAGAATTTTAATCTAAAATTTTAACGTAACATTATGAAGAAAAATCTATTTTATTCTATTGCCGCTGTGACACTTGTTCTTGGTGGATTGAATATGGCTTCTATTTTCGGATATCAAAAGACGACTGGGGCGAGCTTGTTCAAGTCGGCCGAAGCTCTCACCCAGCAGGAGAGCAACAACAATGGAAGTGGAATGTTTTTTTACGAGCATCTGCAGGGCAGACCCGCAGAATGTACCCTCTATAAAGCTGTAAGTGCAAGCGGAGAGGTTGAATGGTCAGACACTAAAATTTCAGGAAAATCAGGCTGGACGATAACCTCAATCAGGGGACTAAAAGAATTGTGCCCTAATACTGGAAGCGGATGCACTGCATACAGCTGCAGAACAACTTAATAGATTAATAACAATACAGGGATAAAAATTATCCCTGTATTTAAAATCACCAGCATGAAAAAAAACATTTACTCTTTGGTTCTCTTGGTCGTTTGCCTCTTGTATGGATGCACTTCTCACAAGCGCGCTCCTCTATCTCAGGTTATAAAAGTGGATATGGGGGCCTTGCAAGAAGAGTTCGACATATCTCCGATCATGGAAGAACAGATCGAAGTCATTGCGCTGCAAACAACCGACCAGTCTTTTATCGGGAAAATTTCCGACATCCATATTACACAAGATAAAATTTTCGTCACGGACGAAATGAGCAACAAAATATGCGTGTTCGACAGACAGGGAAAATACCTGTCGCAAATAAACCGCATCGGGCGCGGGCCGGGAGAGTATCTGCGCATTGTCGCCTCGGAGGTGGTGAATGATTCGACGGTCGTTGTCTACGACAACCTTTCGCAGAAATTGTATTATTATCAACCCGACGGAACATTTGTCAACTCGAAAGACGCCTCTCGGTGGTGGGCCATGAACCTGGCGGAAGTCGGTGGAAGTTTGTATCTTATCAACAATCATTCCCAGACCGGATCGGGGGATTACTGCTTATTCAAATTGTCCGGCGACGGCGAAGCGGAATGCCTGCTGCCTTTCGACAACGACTTTGACGAACAGCAAACCGGGTGGAGCCTCGATCGGTATTATTCGAAGAACTTCGACGAACTGATGCTTTATTTCCCCCCCGAAGACTACCTGTTTATAGTGTCGGACGATCAGATCAAAGAAACTTATTTTGTGGACTTCGGCGATAGAAAACTCCCCCGATCGGTCTATATGGGCGATGCCACCAATGCCCTGATGACGGCGCAGAACGAGAATTACATATCCGGTGTGAGAAGGGCCTTCTTAAGCAACGATTGCATCGTCTTGAATTTTGACGATTCCGAGTTGGATTATCATGCGATTTTCAATCGCAAAACCAAAGAGTGCGCTGTTTGTAACTATTTGGTGAACAGACGATATCCTGGTTTGTTGATAGATAACCTTACGTTAACGGAAAATGGATTGCTGATCAAATGGATGCCCGCAAGCGATTTCAAGCTCAATTTTACGATCAGCGAGGCCTATTACGAAAAAACATCTTTCGACACCCGGTTCGAACGCGATATGGTCGCCTTGCGGGACTCGCTCGATAAAAACGACAATCCGGTCATATTCATTCAGAAATTTAAAGACTAAAGTGCAGAACGGAGGCGATGCCCCTCAAGACTCTTCCGCGGCAAGGCGTTAAAACGCCTCTTTCTTAAAGATATACACCACAGAACTGCAGCGGGTGCGCCCCCGGAACAGGTAGTTGAGGTTGCTGATGGTGCCCCACCACAGGGCGCGCGGCAGGCGGCATCTCTTTCCACGGTATTTTTCACTCAGCAGGGCACAGTAGTAGCTGTCGAAAAAAAGCGGACGGGTTTTAACAAGCCCGAAGCCGAACCGGCGGGCGTATTCTGTGATGACCTCCGGCGTAAAGTGCCACAGGTGGCGGGGAACATCGTAGCCCGCCCAATATCGGCCGTAGTGCCGGGCGTCGCATGACGAAGGGTTGGGCAGGGCCAGCACCAGCGTACCGTCCGGGGGTAACAGGCCGGCGATCTTGCGCATGTACTCGTCCGGATTATAGAGGTGTTCGAGCACGTGCCACAGAGTGATCGCGTCGAAAAGCCCCTGCTCCCGGAAAAATTCGCCGCCGGGGAGCACATCGAGGCCGAGCGCGGTGCGGGCATAGGCCGCCGCATCGGCACTCTGCTCGTAACCTTTGGGCGCCCACCCCTTGCGGCGCATCGCATCGAGGAAATAGCCGCCGCCGCATCCCACATCGAGAATGCGCCCGTATTCCTTGCCGCAAGCCCCGGCCACCATGCGCGCTTTGCGGCGGTTCATGAAGTTGCGGATAGCCCCGTACAAGGAAGAGATCACACCCTGTTTCTTACCAGGATGCGAATAATATTCATCGCTCCGGTAATACCGCCCGGCCTCTTCGGGCGACGGCGGGCAGGCAATGTAGATCAGCCCGCAGGCGGCGCAGCTCCACAGGTCGAACGGCTCGCGGGTAAGAAAAAAATCTTCGCAGCGGCGGTATAATTCACTATCTTTGCTTTTGCAAAAGGGGCAATCCGGGGTGTTCATATTGACTTGCTGTTTATGTAAAGACACGCGGGTCTGAATCGGACTTTTTCTCCGGCCCTTTGAACGAAGGGAAGAAACTCATCCGTAGCAACGCGTAAAGTAATGCCTCAAAAGTAACGATTTCGGAATGAAAGACAAAAACGAACTCAGAAAGCGGATCCGCGAAGAAAAATGCCGCCGGAGCGCCGACGACCTGATGCGCCAGTCGCACCAGGTGATGGCGCAGGTCGAGGCGTTGCCCGCGTTTGCCGGGGCAAAGACCGTCGCCCTCTATTGGTCGCTGCCCGACGAGGTGTACACGCACGATTTCATCGAAAAATGGTGCGCGCGGAAAACGATCGTGTTGCCGGTGATGTGCGGCGGCGAGTTGACCCTCAAACCGTTCACCTGCCGGGAAGACCTGTGCCAAGCGCCGTGCTTCGGCATCATGGAACCCGTGGGCCGGGAGCATCCGGTCGAAAACCTGGATCTGATCGTGGTGCCCGGCATGGCTTTCGACACACACAACAACCGCATGGGACGCGGGCGGGGTTTTTACGACAAGTTGCTGAAAAACAGCTCCGCGATCAAGGTGGGCGTCTGTTTCGAGTTCCAGTTCTTCGAACATATCCCGGCCGAAGAACATGACATAAAAATGGACATTGTTTTAAAATCACGGGAATTTCATTAACTTTGTTTTTCAATCATCATTAATTTTACCTGCCATGAAACTGATAAAAGCACTGACCCTGATGCTTGTTGCGCCCACCCTGCTGTCGGCGCAGGCCACCCTGAACCTCACAAAGGGCAAAACTCACAACGTAGCCCTGGAATCCACCTCGACCGTTTCGCAGGGCACCAGCGGCAAGGATGTGACCATCAAATCGGACTACTACATCTCGTACTGCTACAAAGTGACCGACATCACGCCCGAGACCACCACATTCAGCATCTGGTACGACCGCTACAAACACATGAGCACGGAAATGCCCGCCACCATCCACCTGCGCATCGACACCTCGATCCCGGCGGCCAGCACCGACTACATCGCCAGGATGGCACACGCCATGGTAGGCAAGCCGGTGACCATGATCCTGGACAACACCACCGGACAGGTGGTTAAAACCCTGGGCGCCGAAGAACTCTTCGCCGCCATCGCCGATGACATAAAGGCCGCCCCGGAAGACGAAGTGGACATGGGACAGTATATGACCAACGTCATCCTCAAAGGCTACCTCGACCTGCTTGAAGGGATCGCGGCCCTGCACCCCTCGGCGGGCAACACCGGGAGCGAATGGACAACGGCGACCAACTTGGGCATCATCACCGACACCTATATCCCGTATGCCATCGCAGGCAAGGCCAACGTAGCGAAAAGCTCGTCGAAATATTCCACGATCGACGTCAGGTCGGCCGTGACCAACGCCAACGACAATTCGGCCACCATCAACGGTGTGAAAGTGCAATACAACCTTTCGGGAACCTACGCCTCGTCCATAACCGTATCGAACAAAACCGGCTGGCTCAAGAAAGGGGCCACCACCACCGACATCACCGGCACCATCTCGTCCATGGGACGCGAGATGCCCGTGAAAGTGAACATCAAGACCAAGCTGATCGGCAAATAATCAACACACGCATATATGAAACCGGTGAAAGGAACGAAAACCGAGCAGAACCTGCTGAAGGCATTCGCAGGGGAATCGCAGGCGAGCATGAGGTACACCTTCTTTGCAAAGGTAGCCTCGAAAGAGGGGTACGAACAGATAGCGGCGTTCTTTGCCGAAACGGCTTCCAACGAGGCCGAGCATGCCAAGTTGTTTTTCCGGTTCCTCGAAGGGGGCGACGTTGAAATCCAGGCGGCCTATCCCGCCGGCGTGATCGGCAACACCGAACAGAACCTCGAAGCGGCAGCCAACGGCGAATACGAGGAGTGGAGCCACCTCTACCCCGAGTTCGCCCGCGTGGCCAAAGAAGAGGGGTTCGATAAGGTCGCCGAATTGTTCACGCTCATCTCCAAGATCGAAGACCACCACGAAAAACGGTTCCGCGCCCTGCACAAGATCGTGGCCGAAGACACGGTGTTCAACAAGGATGGGGAGAAAGTGTGGGAGTGCCGCAAATGCGGGAACCATCATGTGGGCAAAGACGCTCCGGATGTGTGTCCGGTATGCTCGCACCCGCAGGGATATTTCGAGATCTTCAGCGATACGTTCTGATGTTGGTTGTGTGTATGGCGCATCCGTTTTTCCAATCCTCACGCACCTTCGGGACGCTCCGGATGAGAAACAAACCGATATTCCAAAACTGACGCACTATCCGCACAACGAGTTGAGAAAATGGACAATGATTGAGAAATCATATTCTGAAACTGTTTCTTCAAGGGACAGTTTCTCTTTTTGATACCTTGTTATAGTATGACGCGGAAAGAGCGGTTCGAGGGGGTGATCGCCTGGTTCTCGGCGAACATGCCGGTGGCGGAAACGGAACTGCATTACAGAGATCCGTTCCAACTGCTGGTGGCGGTGATCCTTTCGGCCCAGTGCACCGACAAGCGGGTGAACATGGTCACCCCTCCGCTGTTCGAACGGTTTCCCGATGTGCGGGCAATGGCCGCCGCCTCGGAGGAGGAGATATTTTCGTATATCCGGAGCGTATCGTACCCCAACAACAAGGCCAGGCACCTGCTGGCCATGGCGCGGATGGTGGTCGAAAAGTTCGGGGGCGAAGTTCCCGGCACGAGCGCCGAATTGCAGCAGCTTCCGGGCGTGGGGCGCAAAACGGCCAACGTGATGCTGTCGGTGGCCTTCGACACACCGGCCATGGCCGTCGACACGCACGTGTTCCGGGTAACGGCGCGCATCGGGCTGACTGCGGGAGCGAAGAACCCATTGCAGACCGAGAAGCAACTGGTCGAATACATCCCCCGGGACAAGCTCTCCATCGCCCACCACTGGCTGATCCTGCACGGGAGGTATGTATGCACGGCGCGCAAACCGAAGTGCCCGGAATGCGGGATACGGAATTTTTGCAAGAAATTTCAGGCCGATAGTAATAAAGAAGAAAAAGCGTCGTTGAAAAAATAAATGGATCGTTTTTAGAACTCCACGATATATAATAGGAATACGAAAATACAAATCATACAACCGTTATGAACGAAACCGTAAATATCAAGGAGCTCAACGAGCGGATCCGCGAGCAAAGCTCGTTCGTCGACCTGCTGAATATGGAGATGGGCAAAGTGATCGTAGGGCAAAAGCATCTGGTCGACTCGCTGCTCATCGGGCTGCTCTCGAACGGGCACATCCTGCTGGAAGGGGTGCCAGGACTGGCCAAAACTCTGGCTATCACCACCCTGTCGGAAGCCATCGATGCCAAGTTCAACCGCATCCAGTTCACGCCCGACCTGTTGCCGGCCGACCTGATCGGGACGCTGATCTACAGCCAGAAGAGCGAGGAGTTCGCCGTGAAAAAGGGGCCCGTGTTCGCCAATTTCGTGCTGGCGGACGAAATCAACCGCTCGCCGGCCAAGGTGCAGAGCGCACTGCTGGAAGCGATGCAGGAGCGCCAGGTAACCATCGGCGACACCACCTATCCGCTGCCCGAACCGTTCCTGGTGCTGGCCACGCAGAACCCGCTGGAGCAGGAGGGAACCTACCCGCTGCCCGAAGCGCAGGTCGACCGTTTCATGATGAAGGTGAGGATCTCGTACCCGAAAAAAGAGGAGGAGAAACTGATCATCCGGCAGAACATGATGGGCGACGCGTTCCCGCGGGCCTCGAAAGTGGTGGTGCCGTCCGAGATCATCGCCGCGCGCAAGGTGGTGAACGATGTTTACATGGACGAAAAGATCGAACGCTATATCGTGGACATCATTTTCGCCACACGCACCCCGGCCGAGTACAACCTGAGCCGGATCGGGTCGATGATCAGCTACGGCGGCTCGCCGCGCGCCAGCATCTCGTTGGCCAAGGCCGCCAAAACCTACGCGTTCATCAAGCGGCGGGGCTATGTGATCCCGGAAGACGTGCGGGCCGTGGCCCACGACGTGATGCGCCACCGCATCGGGCTGACGTACGAGGCCGAGGCCGAAAACATCACCAGCGAAGAGATCATCAGCGAAATCCTGAACGCAGTGGAAGTTCCTTAACGGAGCGCGGTATGGAAGAGGAGATCATCAAGCGGGTGCGCAAAATCGAGATCAAGACGCGGGGGCTGAGCAACCACATCTTTGCGGGGAAATACCACAGCGCCTTCAAGGGGCGCGGCATGGCCTTCAGCGAGGTGCGCGAGTACCGCATCGGCGATGACGTGCGCACCATCGACTGGAATGTGACGGCCCGCAGCGGCAACCCCCACATCAAGGTGTTCGAGGAGGAGCGCGAACTGACCCTGATGCTGCTGGTGGATGTGAGCGGCTCGCGCATGTTCGGCACCACCGACAGGCTCAAAAAGAACATGGCCACCGAAATCGCGGCCGTGCTGGCCTTTTCGGCCTCGCAGAACAACGACAAAATCGGCTGCATCTTTTTCAGCGACACGGTCGAAAAGTATATCCCCCCAAAAAAAGGCCGCTCGCATATCCTCGCCATTATCAAGGAACTCATTGATTTTCAACCGGCAAGTAAAGGCACCGACATTGCCCAGGCGTTGCGCTACTACACCAACGTGGTGAAAAAACGCAGCACGGGATTCATCATCTCGGACTTCATGGACACCGACGGCAACAGGGCGCGCTTCGAAGACGCGCTCAAGATCGCCAAGGGCAAGCACGACATCGTCGGCATCCGCCTGTACGACCGGCGCGAGGGCGAGATGCCCGATATCGGCATGGTGGAATTTTCGGACGCCGAAACGGGCGAGCGGCTGTGGGTCGACACCTCGATGCGGTCGGTGCGCAACCGGTACAAAGCCGAATACGAGAAGAACGAAGCCGTGGCGGGCGGGGCGCTGTTGCGCTCGCGCATCGACAACGTGTCGGTCGCCACGGACGACGATTATGTGAAATCGCTGATCAAACTGTTCAAACAACGCAGATAAGTATGTTCAGAACGCCTATTGACGCCGTTATCATGAACACAAGGAAGACCATAAATCCGGGGATCATTGTTTTTCTCCTGTGTTTCACTCCGTTAGCCACCGGGGCGCAGAATATGGCGCCGAAGGTCGAAGTGACCGCCTCGCGCGACACGATCTTCATCGGCGACCAGTTCACCCTGAGCGTGAAGGTGGACAAGGACGTGGCGCAGGTGGTCGAGTTCCCGTCGTTCGAACAAAACCTGATCGGCGGCAAGATCGAGATCGTCGAGGAGAAACCTGCCGACACACTCGCGCGCGACGGCCGTTCGGTGGCGCTGAACAAAGAGTACACCGTCACTTGTTTCGATGCAGGGGCCTATCCACTCGATGATTTTCCGGTGCTTTACCTCGACAAGAACGTCGTCGACACCATCCTTTCGGGCAAAGGGCCGGTGTTGGTGGTGACCACGTTCGAGATCGACACGGCCACCATGACCATCCGCGACATCAAGGATGTGATGCCCATGCCCCGCACCTGGGCCGAGGTGTGGCCGTGGGTGTTGCTGGTTGCGGCGGCCCTTGCTGTTGCCGCAGCCGTGATGTGGGCGGCGCTGAAGTTGTTCAGAAAAGGGAATCCCATATTTGCCCCGAAACCGCCCCAGCCGCCGCATGTCATCGCCTTGCAGGAGTTGGAAAAACTGCGCCGCGAGAAGCTGTGGGAAGCCGGCAAATACAAGGAATATTACTCGCGCCTGACCGACATCCTGCGCACGTACCTCGAAGGCCGCTTCGGCATGGCCGCCATGGAGATGACCTCGGGCGAGATCCTGTCCGCCCTGTCGGGGATCGATGCAATGGAGACGCAAGGCATCGAACTGGTGCTTCCCGAAGCCGACCTGGTGAAATTCGCCAAATATGTCCCCTCCGAAGCCGACAGTATCGCCGCCATGGGCCGCATTGCCGACTTCGTGGAACACACCCGGCCGGAAGAGAAACCGGCCGTTGCGGAAACTAAACCCGAACAGGCATGAAAGGGCTGATAATACAAACGATGTTGTGCGCCCTGATCCCGCTTCAGGCCCTCAACACATGGTTCCACTCCGACCGCGGCGATGTGCGCGGCGGCAACAAACTCTACGGGAAAGGGAACTATGTCGAAGCTGCCGAAAAATATAACGAGGCGCTGGAAGTGAACCCCTCCTCGCCCGAGGCGTTGTTCAACCTGTCGAACGCTTACTACCGGCGGCACAGTTTCGACACAGCCATGCTATACATGAACCGGGCCGCAGAAATGATGCCGGGCAAGCCGGGCGTTGCCGCCGCGCATTACAACGCCGGTAACGCCCTGTTCCAACAAAGGAAGTTGCAGGAGGCGCTGGAGGCGTACAAAGAATCGCTCCGCAAGAATCCGGACGATATGGACGCCAAGTTCAACCTGGCTTATGTGCAAAAACTGTTGGAAGAGCAAAACAACCAGAACGATAAAAACGACGACAAGCAAGATCAGGATCAAGAGCAGGATAAAGATCAAAACCAAGATCAGAATCAGAACCAAGATCAGGATCAAAGCCAGAACAACTCCGATCAACAGCAAGACCAACAAGATCAACAAAGTCAGCAACAAACCGGCATGGACCGGCAGGAAGCCGAGCGGCTGCTGAACGCCATGCAGGCCGATGAGAACAAGACAAAGGAAAAAGTGAACGAGCAGAAGGCCGCCTCCGCAACTTCGTCGACAAAGAACTGGTAACGCACGATGGATATCCTACGATTCGAAAATCCCAAATTGCTGTGGCTGTTGCTGCTGCTTGCGCCCATGACGGCCTACTACCTGATGCGGCTGCGGCAGGGCGGGGCGACCATCCGGCTCTCGACGGTGGCCGCGTTGAAAAAAGTGTCCAAAGGGTGGATGTTCTGGCTGCGCCATGTGCCGTTCGTACTGCGGATGGCCGCGGTGGCCGCGGTGGTGGTGGCCATCGCCCGGCCGCAAACCTCGTCGACGAGTCAGAGCGTAACCGCCGAAGGGATCGACATCATGATCGCGCTCGACATCTCGGGCAGTATGCTGGCTGCCGACTTCGAGCCCAACCGCATCGAGGCGGCCAAGAAGGTCGCTTCGCAATTCATCCTCGACCGGCCCGCCGACCGCATCGGGCTGGCGGTGTTCGCGGGCGAGAGCTTCACCCAATGTCCCATGACCACCGACCACGCCACGCTCATCAACCTGCTGGGCCAGGTGCAGATGGGCATGATCGCCGACGGCACAGCCATCGGCGACGGATTGGCCACAGCCGTCAACCGGCTCAAGGGCAGCCAGGCCAAGAGCAAGGTCATCATCCTGCTCACCGATGGGGTCAACAACCGCGGGCGCATCGCCCCGCTGACGGGCGCCGACCTGGCGAAAACGTTCGGTATCCGGGTTTACACCATCGGCGTGGGAAAGAAAGGCCTGGCGCCCTATCCGGCCTACAATATGTGGGGAGAACTGGTCTATGCAAACATGCCGGTGGAGATCGACGAACAGGTGCTGGAACAGATTGCCGCCGACACCGGGGGCGAATACTTCCGAGCCACCGACAACAACACCCTCGAAGAAGTGTACGACAAGATAAACGAACTGGAAAAAAGCAAGGTCGAGGTCGAGAATTATGTAAAGTACCACGAGCTGTTCCAGCGGTTTGCGCTGATCGCCCTGGCGTTGCTGGCGGCCGAGTTGCTGTTCCGGTACCTGGTGTTGCGGAAGACTCCGTAGCTTACTGTTTAACCGATGGATTTCCTCTCATTGGGAAGCAACGAGTGACAAATCAATCCATCGTTTAAAGCCGGATCAGAAGTCTTTACACCGCCTCGCCCCTGAGCGTGGCCGACGAGGCCGACAGGATGCGCACCGCCACATAGTCGCCCACTTTGTGCCCGCCGCGGGGAAATACCACCACCTTGTTCTGCGACGTTCGGCCGAACAACTCGTCCGCAGAGCGTTTCGATTCGCCTTCGACCAGCACCTCGAACACTTTTCCGATATCGCGTTTGTTGCCCTCCAGCGACAACTTGTTTTGCAGGTCGATGATCTGTGTAAGCCGGCGGGTTTTCTCCTCTTCGGGGATGTCGTCGGGGTAATGGCGCTCGGCTTTGGTGCCGGGACGCTGCGAATATTTGAACATGTAGGCGAACTCGTAGCCCACGTATTCCATTAGCGACAGGGTGTCACAATGTTCTTCTTCGGTTTCGGAGCAGAACCCGGCGATCAGGTCGGTAGAGATGGCGCAATCGGGAATGATCCGCCGGATGGCGTCGATCCGCCCGATGTACCATTGGCGCGAGTATTTGCGGTTCATCAGCTCCAGTACGCGCGTGTTGCCGCTCTGGGCCGGCAGGTGGATCGACCGGCAGATGTTGGGGTTGGCGGCGATCACGTGCAGCAGTTCATCGCTCAGATCTTTGGGGTGCGAGGTGGCGAAACGCACCCTCAGCCCGCGGTCGATGGCGGCTACCAGCTCCATCAAGCGGGGGAAATCGACCTCTTGGCCGTCTTCTTTCCAGCGGTACGAGTTGACGTTCTGCCCCAGCAGGGTCACCTCTTTGTAGCCGTCGGCCACCAGGTCGCGAATTTCGGACAGGATGGTGCGCCAGTCGCGGCTGCGCTCGGCCCCGCGCGTGTAGGGCACCACGCAATACGAGCACATGTTGTTGCACCCGCGCATGATGGCCACAAAGGCCGACACGCCATTGCTGCCCACGCGCACGGGTGCGATCTCGGCATAGGTTTCCTCGCGAGAGAGCAGCACATTGATCCCTTTCTGCCCGCCGTCGACCCCGCGCACCAGCGCCGGCAGATCGCGGTACGAATCGGGCCCCGCCACCAGTTCCACCAGCCGCTCTTTTTCGAGCAGCTCGTCCTTGAGCCGCTCGGCCATGCAGCCGATGACGCCGACAATCAGGCCGGGATTCGATTTCTTGTATTTGCGCAGCTGGCGCAGGCGGCTCCAGATTTTCTGCTCGGCATTGTCGCGGATCGAACAGGTGTTGATCAGGATGACGTCGGCCCGGGCGATCTCGGGCGTATATTCGTACCCGTGGTCTTTCATGATCGCCACCACCACCTCGCTGTCGCTGACGTTCATCTGGCAGCCGTAGGTTTCGATGTGCAGTTTGCGTCCGGCGCCCTGGCGCGTGTCGAGGCGCATTTTTTCTATGTTAAGGTTCATATTATGTCCTGTCGGGATACACGATGCGGGTATGATAAATATTGGCCAGCTTGTTCTTGAACACCTCCTTGGCCTTTTCGACCTCGTCGAATGACAGGCGCGAGTACTTGAACTGCCCCTCCCTGATCTGGATGGCCACGATGTTTTCGATCAGGTTGTCGATATCCTCGGCCCCATACGAGGTAAGCGTGCGCGAAGCGGCCTCTATGGCGTCGGCCATCATGCAGATCGACGCCTCTTTCGACCGCGGCCGCGGGCCCGAATAGCGGAACGCCGCCTGGTCCGGCTCCGCGTCCGGATGCTGCTCTTTCTCAAGTGAATAGAAGAAGTACATCAGCGAATCGCCGTGGTGGCTGGCAATGAAGTTGACCACCACT
Organism: Rikenellaceae bacterium; assembly: GCA_031548435.1. GTDB lineage: Bacteria > Bacteroidota > Bacteroidia > Bacteroidales > Rikenellaceae > JAVBRA01. Next base: position 11,058 of record JAVBRA010000020.1, on the reverse strand, counting down.
TCGGGCAGGCCGTTGCTGCGGGCCAGCGCCACCCCGTCGGGCACATGGCTGCGGATGATGCCGGCGCTTTCCAGAGGCAGCATGCCGGTGTGGGGATTGAATCTGTCCGACACGTTCTCGATGAAATAGCCCGGGTTGTTGATCTTTCCGATGTCATGGTACAGCGCCCCCGTGCGGGCCAGCAGGCCGTTGGCGCCGATCTCCTTGGCGGCCGCTTCGGCCAGGGCGGCCACCTGCAACGAGTGCTGGAACGTTCCCGGAGCTTTCTGCGACAATTCGAGCAGCAGCTTGTGGTTGGTGTCGCACAGCTCCAGCAGCGTGATGCTCGACACAAAGCCAAACGCCTTCTCAAATAAAAACACCAGCTGGTAGAATCCCAGCAGCAGCAGGATGTTGAGCAGGAACCAGATGAGCGTGCCCAGGTTGCCGGGCTCGATATCGCCCTGACGGATGAACACCATCGCAAGGTAAGATACGGTGTAGGCGAGGAACAGCACCCCGGCCGTGACGAAGATCCGCTTGCGGACATACGAGTCGCCGAGCACCAGCGTGGCCGAGATGCCCGCCAGCAGGTTGACCACCAGAAACTCAAACGGCACGGGCACCAGCAACGAACAGATCACCAGAATCGACATCTGGTGGTAGATAGCCATGCGGGTGCCGAAGAACGTGAGGATAAAAATCGGCACGACGGCAAACGGCACCACGTAGATATTGAGCCACGGGATGCGGCTCACCACCAGGTACAATCCCGTCATGCCGGCGTACATCAGCATCAGGAACAGCACCTTGCGGTACGAACTGAGGATCTCGGTGCGGTAATGGAGCAGATAAATGTAATTGAGCAGGAAGATCAGCCCTACCAGCAGAAAGTGCCCCAGAATGATCTGCCACCGGTCGCCCGAGGTGCCGATGCGCTTGCTGTATTCTTTGCTCAGCGATTCGAGTTTGGCCAGCGCCTCGTCGTCGATCACCTGCCCCTGGGCAATCACCACCTCGCCCTCGCGCACCATCCCTTTGGTGGCCGAGATCTGGGAAAGTTCACTGTCGCGGAGCCTGGAGTTGAGCGCCTCGTCAAAATAGATATTGGGCGAAACATAGGGTGCGGCATTGACGCCCGAACGCCCCAACGTCTTCAGCAGACGATCGACGCTGTCCTGCGCCTGGGCGATGGCCGCCGGCAGGGTCAGCGCTTCGTCGAGCGACAGGGTCGAAAGCATTTTGTTGTAGTCGTAGACGCGGATCAGGGTGAGGTCGTTCCTGCGGTCTTGCGCGGTCTTCTCCACCTTGTCGATCACCCCGCGCGTGTTGAGCCGGCCGGTGATACGCAACAATCCCGAGCGCATGGCCCGGTTGAACGACGCCGTTGAGTCGGGGGCGCCGGACGCAACCGTATCCGTAACAGGAAAATCCGCGAGTATCTTCTGGCGGGCCGAATAAACGGCCAGGGTGTCGTATTTATACACCGGAACAAACGACTCCATGTAGTGTCTCTGTTCGGACAAAACCTCGGAGTTCTCTTTGTAGATCGGAAAGTTGAACGGCGCCGTCAGCGTCTGTTGCTTCCACGTCTGCCCTTTGGAAAACTGCGTAAAGAAAATGGCCCGGGCGGGCAGCAGCAGCGAGACGACAATGGCCGTAGCTGCGAAAATGACGATCGTCGTCCTTTTCCTCTCTTTCGATATTTTCATTATTCGCCGAATTTATCGTTGAACGTCTTGAAGCCGTCTCCCAGGGTCTCGTTGGCGTCGACCACCACGACGAACGCCGCCGGATCGACCTTCTTGATGAATCCCAGCACCAGCGTCACCTCGCGGCGGCTCACCACCACAAAGATCATATCGCGGTCTTTGGCCGTGTACATCCCCTGCGAGCGGATGAAAGTCCCCCCGCGGTCCATGTCTTCGAGGATCAGTTTTTTGATCTCCTCGTTCCGATCCGAGAGGATGAACAGCAACTTGTCGGTCGAAGCCCCCTCGATGAGATAGTCGATCATCTTGGAGGCGACGAATACCGTCACGATCGAGTAAAGCGGAATGCGCCAGTCGCCGAACACCGCCAGCCCCACCATCACCACCGCCGAGTCGACCAGCAGAATGCTGCGCGCCAGGTTGATACCGGTGTACCGGGTGACGATCATTGCCACGATGTCCGTGCCGCCGCTGGTGGCGTGGGTCTTGAAAATCAACGCCAGCCCCGTGCCCAGCAGCAGGCCGCCGAACAGGCACGACAACAGCACGTCGTCCGACAGGTTGATCGCCCCGCCGAGCATGGTCGCCGGATCGGAACCCACCAGAACCGTGAGGATGTTCATCATCACCGGGGTCAACACCCCGCACACGATGGTCTTGAGTCCGAACTTCGCCCCGAAGATCCGCATGGCGATCAACAACAACGGAATGTCCAGCAACAGGCCGAACGTACCCACCATGACGCCGGGAAAAATGTGGTTCAACACAATCCCCAACCCGTAAACGCCGCCCGGAATGATCTTATAAGGAGTGATGAAAAACGCGAACGCCACCGAAATAAGAAAACATCCGGCGAATATCATCACCCACTGCCACACCAGCTTCTTCTTCGAAAACTGCACAATATCAATCATACCTCCCCAGAGTCTAAACCTTACAAATATCCGGCTTTTTTACGCAAATCGCAACAACAATCCGATAACGACAGCGATTGCCCGGGACTCCGTCTGAACTCTTTGCAAAAAAGTTCAACAAAAAACGTTTGGGAAAAACTACGTTTTTCGTGATTTGCCTGTACTTCTATTCTACATGGCTTCAACGGCAAACCCCCGCCCGAACGACAACATCCCTGATGTTAAGTCGCTTTGGGGTGGGGGCGTGTTGAAGCTATACCGGACTCGCTCCAAGCTTTTTGCAAAAAGCTTGGAGCGAATCCGGACAACACCCTTTGTGTTCCGGAAATTTTTGTTACTTTTGGTGTTCAAATCCGGAAAGGTGTATGAATTGGGAGTTGGCGGTTAATATTGCTTTGTTGGCGGCGGCTTATTTGATAGGCTCTGTTCCCAGCGCCATTGTCATAGGCAAGAATTTTTACGGCATCGACGTGCGCGAGCACGGCAGCAGGAACGCCGGTGCGACCAACACGTACCGCATATTGGGCCGCCGGGCCGGGCTGACGGTGTTTTTGATGGACATGTCGAAAGGATACATCGCCGTGCTGCTGGCCGGGCTTTCGTTCTATTTTGCGGGCAGCAACGCCATGTTCAACCTCAAGATCGCGTTGACGGCGGCGGCCGTGCTGGGACACATCTACCCCATTTTCGCGGGGTTCCGCGGGGGGAAAGGGGTGGCGACGCTGGCCGGGGCGGTGCTGGCGATCCATCCCGACGCTGTGATTCTGTGCCTGATCACGTTTCTGGTGGTGCTTTTCTTCAGCAACTACGTATCGCTCAGCTCGATGATCGCCGGAGTGTCGTTTCCCATTTATCTGATGGTCGTTTTCCGGGAACGGTCGGTAACGCTGATCGTGTTCGGGTTTGTGCTGGCGGCGCTGCTTATTTTCACCCATCGCAAAAATATCAAACGGCTGCTCAACGGCACCGAATCCAAGATATTTATCCTGAAACGACGACGAAAAAAACCATAATCCAATGAAAAAGATCCTGTTATCGGCCGTGTTCGCTTTGTGTGGCTTTGCGGCCGGAGCCCAACTCTATTTCGGCGACGTGATCCCGACCGATTCGCTGTTCCGCATCGGAACACTGCCCAACGGCATGAAGTACTATCTGCGCCACAACGAGAAACCGGCCAGGCAGGCCGACTTTTTCATCGTCTACAACGTAGGGGCCATGCAGGAAAACGACGACCAGAACGGCCTGGCCCACTTCCTCGAACACATGGCCTTCAACGGCTCCGAGAACTTTCCGGACAAAGCGATGCTCGATTACCTGGAAACCATCGGCGTGAAATTCGGACAGAACCTGAACGCATACACGGCCCAGGAGCAGACGGTGTACATGATCCAGTCGGTGCCGCTGTTGCGCGAGGGGATCATCGACAGCACTCTGTTGATTCTGCACGACTGGGCCGGGCGCCTCTCGCTCGAAGACCGGGAGATCGACAACGAACGCGGCGTGATACTCGAAGAAGAACGCACGCGGCAGTCGGCCAACACCCGGATGCAGAAGATTTTCATGCCGGTGCTTTTCAACGGCAGCAAATACGCCTACCGCGACGTGATCGGGCTGCCGTCGATCATTTCATCGTTCCCGTACGAGACCCTGCGCGACTATTATAAGAAGTGGTACCATCCCGACATGGAGGCGGTGGTCATTGTGGGCGATATCGACGTCGACCAAATCGAACAAAAGCTCAAGGCGGTGATGGCCGGTATCGGCAGCCCCGCGCATCCGACCCCGAAAGAGACGGTGTATGTGCCCGGCAACGACGCCCCGCTGGCGGTGGTGGCCACGGACAAAGAGGCAACCTCGACGTCGGTGGCCCTGATGATCAAATACGCCCCGACGCCCGACAGCCTGCGCAACAGGGTGGAGGAATACAACCGGAATATGGACAGGAACATTGCCCTGGGTGCGCTGAACGAACGACTGAGAGACATTGCCAAACAAGAGAACCCGCCGTTCATCACCGCCGCCTCTTCGACAGACGAACTGACTTCGACCTGCGACATTGTGGAGATCTATGCCGACGCTAAAAACGGCGAAGCGGCCGGGGCGTTCGAGGCGGCCGTCACCGAATTGGAACGACTGCGCCGCTACGGCATCACCCAGGCCGAGTTCGACCGGGCCATCAAAAACATGACCACCTCCATCATCAACAACTGGAACCGGCGGAACGACTACGAAAACGGGATGTTCGTGCAAAGGGCCATAAGCAACTACCTCGATTCGGATCCGCTGCCTTCGCCCTACACCGATTACATCATGGGCATGGAATTCGTCAAAAACGCCAGCCTGGAACGCATCAACGGCATGGTGGGCGGTTGGATCAAACCGACCGACAACGTGGCGCTGGCCCTGGCCCCCCTGATCGATTCGCTGCCGCTGCCCGACTCCGACGCCCTGGTGCGGATACTGGCCCGGGTGCGCTCGTCCGAGATCGCCGCTCCGGAAAACACGGTGATATCGACCGACCTGGTCGAGGGCGGGCTCAAAGGCTCGAAAGTGAAAAAAACGCAAAAAGGAATGTACGGCTCCACCATCTGGACGCTGAAAAACGGAGCGCGGATCATCGCTCTGCCCACCGACCACTCGGACGACGAGATCCGGTTCTACGCCTACCGCCACGGGGGGCTTTCGACACTGGACGATGCCGACGTGCTCTCGGGCAAAGCCACCGTAAGCGTCGCCTCGCAGTCGGGGCTGGGCAAGTACACCAACCAGGAACTGGGCAAAGCCCTTACCGGACGCAGGGCCACGGTCAACACCTCGATCAACCACTTCGTGAGCAGTTTGAACGGGAGCAGCTCGGTGAAAGACCTGGAGGCGCTGTTCGAACTGCTGTATCTGCGCTTCACCGCCCCGCGCTTCGACCAGACAGCCTATAAGCTGTATATGGACAACACCCGCACCTATTTCGAGAACATCCAGCGCAACCCGATGTACACCTACTCGATCAGAACCAATGCCGACAAATACGGCGACGTTCCGCTGACCAACCTGATCACCCTCGAAAGCCTTGATCAGGTGACCCTGCCGGCCATCGAGCGGGTATACCGCAAGCTCTTCTCCAACAGCGGCGATTACACTTTCATGTTCGTGGGCAAGTTCACCCTCGACCAGCTGAAACCGTTGGTGGAAGAGTACATCGGGTCGATACCGGCCACCGGCGAGAAGCTCGACTGGGCCAACCGCGGCATGAACATACGCCCGGGCCGCATCGACGACTTCTTCGCCCAGAAGATGGAAAATCCCAAAACCACCGTCACCTACATCTACTCGGGCGAAACGCCGCTGACAACCGAAAGCAGCATGGCAATGGATGCCCTGACCAGCATCCTCGACATCCGCTACACCAAATCGATCCGCGAGGAAAAAGGCGGCACATACGGCGTGGGGGTAAACGGGTCGATTTATAACAAACCGGTACACTACTACGACCTGGAAGTCTATTTCGACACCGACCCGAAAATGGCCGACGAGCTGATGGAGTTGATCAACGACGAGATGGTGAACATCGCCCAAAACGGTGTCACTCCTGAAGAATTGGGCAAATTCAAGGAATTCCAGCAGAAAGATTTCATTGAACAGGTCGAAAAGAACCCGGCGTGGATCGGATTCCTGCAACAGTACTATATGTTCGATCTGGATACGTACGGCCAGTACGAAGCCGACCTGAAGAGCCTTGCCTCGGAACAGATCCGGGCGCTTGCGGCCCAGATCGTCGCCGACGGCAACCTGATCCGCGTGGTGATGACCCCCGAACAATAGCGCGATGGAAGAGTTGAGGGTGTACCGGAAAATCGTCTGGGTGGTGATCATGCTCACCGCCCTGGCCCTGGGTGTGCTCGCCGTGGCGGTGCGGCCCATGTCCAAAACCATCGTTTTCAACCTGTTGATCGTGGCGTTGGCGGTCACCTACCTGGCCGTTATATCGTTCCGGCTGATCCGGGGCGCCGAAGAGGCCGAACGGAAAAAATAAAGTGCCGCACCGGTAAGCCGGATACGTTTTTATTGCTACATTTGCCTGATTTTTAAAAGAGCCTCGGGCTCGCCTGATTAAACAGACTTTCAAATAAACCCGTAACAATGAAGAAAATACTGATTGTGGGCGCCGGCGGACAGATCGGATCGGAGCTTACCATGCACCTGCGCGACATCTACGGCAACAACAACGTCATCGCCACCGATGTACGCCCAAGCGAAGCCCTCTCGGCCAACGGCCCGTTCGAAACGATGAACGCCCTCGACGGCGAAGCGTATGCCGCCGTTGTGAAAAAGTATGATGTGGATGCGATCTTCAACCTGGTGGCGCTGCTGTCGGCCACCGGCGAGAAAGACCCCCAACTGGCCTGGAAGATCAACATGGGCGCGCTGATGAACTCGCTCGAAATCGCACGCGAGAACAACTGCGCCGTCTTCACCCCCAGCTCCATCGGCGCTTTCGGGCCCGACACCCCCAAGGACAATACTCCGCAGGACACCGTCATGCACCCGACCACCATCTACGGAGTGTGCAAGGTGACCGGCGAACTGTTGAGCGACTACTACTTCAAGCGTTTCGGCGTTGACGCGCGCAGCGTGCGCTTCCCGGGGATTATCTCGAACGTGACGCTGCCCGGCGGCGGCACCACCGACTACGCCGTGGAGATCTACTATGCGGCCATCAAGGAGAAGAAATTCACCTGCCCCATCCCCAAAGGCGTCTTCATGGACATGATGTACATGCCCGACGCGCTGAACGCCTGCGTGCAACTGATGGAGGCCGATCCCGCGAAACTCAAACACCGCAACAGCTTCAACATCGCGGCCATGAGCTTCGATCCGGAAACCATTTTCAACGCCATCAAAAAGCGCGTGCCCGACTTTGTGATGGACTACAATGTCGACCCGATGAAAGAAGCCATCGCAAACAGTTGGCCCAACTCGCTCGACGACAGCTGCGCCCGCGCCGAATGGGGCTGGAACCCGAAATGGAACCTGGAGTCGATGACTGACGACATGCTCAAGGTCGTGGCCGATAAATATGCCAAGGGATTGTTTTAGTCCGTCGTTCCGACAAAACGAAAAAACCTTGCTTCCGGTTCGGAGCAAGGTTTTTTATTTTCACTCTCCGCCCGCCACTTTTTTGTTATCCTACACGGGAACGCGCGGCCATCCATATGGCTTTGCGTGGGCGCCCATACCGTCAAAATGACGGAAAAGACCACGCGGTCGTTTGAGAGTTGAATCCGTCATCGTGCTGTAAATGATTCAGCGTCAAAGACGCTTTCGAAACAGAACGTTTCGTGCGCTTAACAATAATAACGTTCTCGTTCAAAGTGAGCCTGTGGCTCCCTTGACTTTTTGCCTGCCTTTTGTGTCAACACAAAAGATGGGTGAAATTTCACTATCTTTGTTGAAATATTAATCCAGGGGTGCCCGCCGCGGGCTGAGATCATACCCGATGAACCTGACGCAGGTAATGCTGCCGTAGGGAGATGGACTCACTGTGCCGCACCCTTGCAACAATCGGCTTATGGACAAGGGATTTTTCGATTTTTCGGCAAACAACTCAAAAAAGATTTACCTGAACACTCCGTCGGGCATTCCGGTGGGCATGCGCCAGGTTTCGCTGGCCAACGGCGACAACGTGGTGCTGTACGACACTACCGGAGCCTATTCCGATCCGGCAGTCGAAACCGATGGCGGACAGGGGCTGCCAGTGGCCAACGGGCGCAAAAAAGCCCCGGTCGAAGGGTTCCGCACCCAAATGTGGTATGCCCGCAACGGCATCGTGACGCCCGAGATGGAATATGCGGCCCTGCGCGAGGGCATGGGCATGGACGAGTCGATCACCGGCGAATCGGTGCGCGAAGAGGTGGCCGCCGGGCGCGCCGTCATTCCCTGCAACCGGAACCATCCCGAAGCCGAACCGATGGTCATCGGCAACAAGTTCCTGGTCAAGATCAACGCCAATATCGGCAACTCGGCCCTCGGATCGGGCATCGAGCAGGAGGTCGAGAAAGCGCTGTGGGCCGTCCGCTGGGGCGCCGACACGGTCATGGATCTGTCCACGGGCAGGAACATCCACGCCATCCGCGAGGCGATCCTGCGCAACTCGCCCGTGCCCATCGGCACCGTGCCGATGTACCAGGCGCTGGAAAAAGCCGGCGGCAAGGTCGAGAACCTGACCTGGGAAATGTACCGCGACACGCTCATCGAACAGGCTGAACAGGGAGTGGATTACTTTACCATCCACGCCGGACTGCTGCAATCGCACCTGCCCCATGCCCTGAAGCGGGTGACGGGCATCGTGTCGCGCGGCGGGTCGATCATGGCCAAGTGGATGACTATCAATGAACAGGAAAATTTCCTTTACACCCGATTCAAAGAAATCTGCGACATTCTGGCCGCCTACGATGTGGCCGTGTCGCTGGGCGACGGATTGCGCCCGGGATCGATTGCCGACGCCAACGACGCCGCCCAATTCGGAGAGCTGGAGGTGCTCGGCGAGCTGACCCTTCAGGCTTGGGAACGCAACGTTCAGGTGATCATCGAAGGGCCCGGGCATGTGCCGCTGAATAAAATCCGGGAGAACATGGACCTGCAACGAAAATATTGCCACCAGGCGCCGTTTTACACCCTGGGCCCGCTGGTGAGCGACATCGGGGCGGGGTACGACCACATCACCTCGGCCATCGGCGCGGCCACCATCGGCATGATGGGCACGTCGATGCTGTGCTACGTCACCACCAAGGAGCACCTGTCGCTGCCCGACCGCGACGACGTGCGCGAAGGGGTGGTCACCTACAAACTGGCCGCCCACGCCGCCGACATCGCCCGCGGGCACAAAGGCGCCCTGAACCACGACCTGCAAATGAGCCGCGCCCGCTACGACTTCCGCTGGGGCGACCAGTTCAACCTGTCGCTCGACCCCGAACGCGCCCGTCGCTTCCACCTCGACATGATCAAGGAGAGCGGCGCCGACCACTGCTCGATGTGCGGCCCCGATTTTTGCGCCATGAAAGTCACAAAATCGATAAAACGAGAGGAATTGTAAAAAATCCCTATCTTTGTATTACAAACAAATCTTGATCGCCTATGAATAGATAACAGAAATTGTTCCGACATTCCAGCACCTTTTCCGGTGCTATGACATAGAAAGCGTTAGCTTTAATTCTTGTTCTTGAAACTTCGACACTTTCCTGAACCACCAAGAGTAAAGCGTAAACGCTCACGCAATGCGTGGGCTTTACTCATTTATTTGGTGGAAAGGTAGTCGAAGACCTCAAGAACAGATAAAGGTATTGTCCCACGTTTTTTATGTCCTTACGCCAACAACCTTCACCGCCGCGGGACATGGCACTCAAAATGATTCGACAGCCATGAAAAAAATAGTATTTGCGTTATTATCCATCCCCCTTCTTCTTTCTTCATGTTTTCCTAACTATTTAGGATATGTACGAGGGGTCTCACCAACGAACGAAGAAATAATAAAACCGGGGTTTAAAGAGTTTCTGGCGCAGAAACAACCGATTTCTGTGGTCTTAAGAACCCCCGCAACCTCATCGAGTGTGACTCAAAGCGAATTGAATACCTCCAATACTTACTATTCGCTGATTGAAAAACGACTCATGCAAGCCGGGATGGAAGTTCGGGACAGAGGACTTCTGAACAGCCTGCTGGTTGGCGGCACATACGATTACAACGAAATCTCTCAGAAAACAAATGCTGATATAATCATTGAGGTCACTTCGATAAAATTTGACAATCAACCGAACGGCGAAGTGACAATAAAGAAAAAAGACCAACGAACCGCGACAATCACAAGTGAGTCCCAAAAACAAATCCTTATAGAAACAGCGATCATTGACTTTAAATTGATACGTATCGACAAAGGGGAACCAGGAATATTAGGAACATTTTATTACATAGGAGATCAAATGGAAAGCGACTTCTATTACCATTGGATAAGCGATCCCTTAGTGTATGGCGCGAATCAATTGTCGTGGACAAACAATTATAGTAGTAGTTATTCTAAAATCACTCTTTATTCTAAAGATAAAACAGAAGCAATAGATGCTTTCGCAGAATATCTCATCCGCATACTGAGTGGCAATTAACCAATAACCGACACAAACCTTCATCCAGGTTAGAAGGCTCTTTTTCTCGGAGCGATGATAGTATCTACGATGAACGGGAGCTTCTTCGTTTTGAAAGGCTCCCTTTTATCTTTAAGTTTCTTTTCGGTTAATCAGAAAAAAAACGATCATTTTCTGATCAGGGGGGGGTAAAGGATGGTGAGTCAGGTTAAATTCTCCTGCTCGGATATCTGGACAGGATTTTTAAGGAGGAGGTCAAGACTGTTTTCCGAAGAGGCTTTTCTCCTTGGGATTTTGAAGAAGGGGCAGGGAGATATCTGAATG
>JAVBRA010000023.1:0-69512 GCA_031548435.1 Rikenellaceae bacterium | reverse complement strand
ATCACGCCGTTCAGCACGTTCACGCTCGCCTTGCCCGCGCGCACGGCCGCAAGCGCCTCGGCCAGGTGGTCGATGGCTTTTTGCATCCGCTCGGCGGTGGCGTCCAGGATAGTCTTCGAGTCAGTCATAAGAGTTATTTATTTTCGTTATACACTTCCGTACCTATGTTTTCGCCCCGTACGACCTTTTCCAGGTTACCCTCGGTGTCCATGTCGAATACCTGTACCTTCAGGTCGTTCTCGCTGCAAAGCGTGAAGGCGGTCAGGTCCATGATCTTCAGCCCGCGGTCGTAGACCTCGCGGAAGCTGATCCGATCGAATTTGGTGGCCGTGGGGTCCATTTCCGGGTCGGCGGTGTAGATGCCGTCCACGCGCGTGCCCTTGAGCAGCACGTCGGCCTCGATCTCCACCCCGCGCAGGGCCGACGCCGTGTCGGTGGTGAAGAACGGGTTGCCTGTTCCCCCTGCGATGATGACCACTGTCCCTTCAGCCATCAACTCCAGCGCCTTGGCTTTGGAGTAGACTTCACCGACCGGTTCCATTTTGATGGATGTCAGTACTTTGGCCTTCGCTCCGGCGCTCTCCAACGCCGATTGCAGCCCCAATGAATTGATCACCGTGGCCAGCATCCCCATCTGGTCGCCCTTCACGCGGTCGACGCCTTTGCCCAGACCGCTGAGCCCGCGGAAAATGTTTCCGCCGCCAATGACGATCCCGATCTGCACTCCCGTTTCGGCCACCTGCCTGATCTGCGAGGCGTAAGACGAAAGCACCGCCGGGTTGACCCCGTATTTTTCGCCGCCCATGAGCGACTCGCCGCTGAGTTTGAGCAGCACCCGTTTGTATTTCGGCATAATGTTTATTTTGTCATCTTCGAGGCACTCTCCGCCGCTGCCATCATCTGAATCACACACTCCTTCAACCGGGTTGACGGTTGTTAAAACCACCCTGTGGGGTTAATAGCTCTCCATCAGCTTCATCAGTTCGTCGAGCTTGGGAGTGAGGATGATCTCGGTGCGGCGGTTGCGGCGGCGGGCATCATCGTTGGCGCCCTGCACCAGCGGCAGGAACTCGCCCCGCCCGGCGGCCGCCACCCTTTCGGGGGCGATCGTTTTGTTTTCGAGGATCAGGCGCGTAACGGTCGTCGCCCGCTTGACGCTCAGATCCCAGTTGTCGAGCAACTGTCCCGACCCGCGGTATGGTACATCATCGGTGTGGCCTTCGACCATCACGTTGATATCTGGATTGGCGGCCAGCACTTTCGACAATTCGCGGATGGCTTCGGCCCCCTGCGGCTCGATGTCGAATTTGCCCGACTTGAAGAGCAGTTTTTCGTCCATCGATACGTAAACCATGCCGTTTTTCTGGGTGATGGTGAGCCCCTTGCCGTCGAACCCGACCAGCGCGTCGGCCACTTTCTGCCGGATGCCCCTGATCGCCTCGTCGCGGCTGCGCAACATGGCTTCGAGTTCGGAAATGTAGCGCGAACGCTCGTCGAGCGACGCCTGCGTTTTCTCCAACTCTTTCAGCATTTTGGCCGCCTCGGCCGACCCGTCGGCAAGCAGTTTCTCATATTTCTGTTGCAGGGCGGCGTAGCTGCTGCGGGCCTGGCGCAGGTCGCCGCCGAGTTTGAGCGTGTCCGTTGCCAGTGCATCGCGTTGCGAGGTCATGGCCGCCAGGCGCGAATTAAGGCTCCCGATCTCGGCCATGGCGTTGGCGTATTGTCCCTGGAAACGAAGCGCTTCGGCCCTCTGCTCGTTGAATTTTTTCATCGAAACGCAGGAGGAGAGCAACGCCAGCGCGAACACCAGCAAACATTTAGCGGCAACTTTCATAAACCATTCAAAAATAAATAACCATTGGGGTATTCCAAGGGTTTAATCGTTTGATCTCCAAATAAGTTCACTCATAATAAAAAGCACGGTGCGCTTCTTTGGCACGAAGTTAATAAAATCCGGGGGAAAATTACTATTTTTGCTAAAATTTGCAGCAACGCCCGATGGACAGCGCCCCGAAATACACCGTTCTCGACAAGGTTTTCTATCCCTCCGACATAAAGAAGCTCCCGATGCAGGATCTCAGGCTCCTGTGCGGCGAATTGCGCGACTTTATCATCCGAGAGGTGTCGAACAATCCGGGGCATCTGGGGGCGAATCTGGGCGTGGTGGAGTTGACGGTGGCTCTGCACTATGTTTACGACACGCCCGATGACAAACTGGTGTGGGATGTGGGGCATCAGGCCTACGCCCATAAGATACTCACCGGGCGCAAGGATGTTTTTCATACCAACCGCAGGCTGGGGGGCATCAGCGGCTTCCCGAAGATGTGCGAGAGCGAGTACGACGCGTTCGGCGTGGGACATGCCTCGACCTCCATTTCGGCGGCGCTGGGCATCGCCACGGCGGCGGCGCACCGGGGCGAAAAAACCAGGGTCGCGGCCATCATCGGCGACGGGTCGCTCTCGGGCGGGCTGGCGTTCGAAGGGCTCAACAACGCCGGATCGTCGAACGCCGACCTGCTGGTCGTCCTCAATGACAACCGCATGGCCATCGACCCCAACGTGGGCGCCATGAAAGAATACCTGCTCAACATCACCACCTCGGTCAAATACAACCGTTTCAAAACGCGCACCTGGGTTGCCCTGGGAAAATATCCGCGCATCCGCAAATTCATCCAGAAGGTGGGCAACGCCATCAAGCAGGGGTTGCTGCAACAGAGCAACCTGTTCGAGGGGCTCAATTTCCGCTACTTCGGCCCGGTCGACGGGCACGACGTGGAGACGCTGGTCAAGGTGCTGAAAAGCCTGAAAGAGATGCCCGGCCCCAAGCTGCTGCACGTGCTGACGGTCAAGGGCAAAGGCTATGAGCCGGCCGAGAAGAACCAGATCCTGTGGCATGCTCCCGGCTGCTTCAATCCCGACACGGGCGAGATCGCGCGCAAGAACAACGGCCAGCCCGAACCGCCCCGCTATCAGGATGTGTTCGGCGAGACCCTGCTTGAGCTGGCGCGACAAAACGAGAAGATTGTCGGGGTTACTCCCGCCATGCCGTCGGGTTGCTCGATGAGCATTCTGATGGAGCGGATGCCCGAACGCGCTTTCGACGTGGGCATTGCCGAGGGGCATGCCGTGACGTTCTCGGCCGGGCTGGCGGCCAACGGCATGGTGCCGTTCTGCAACATCTATTCGTCGTTCATGCAGCGCGCTTTCGACAACGTGGTGCACGACGTGGCGCTGCAAAAACTACAAGTGGTGCTGTGCATCGACCGTGGGGGCATCGTAGGCGAGGACGGCTCCACGCACCAGGGGGTGTTTGACATCGCCTCGTTCCTTCCCATTCCGGACATCATCGTGTCGTCGCCCATGAACGAGATGGAGTTGCGCAACCTGATGTACACCGCCCAACTGCATAATCGCGGGGCGTTCGCGATCCGCTATCCTCGCGGGTGCGGCGTGACGGTCGACTGGCGGCAGCCGTTCGAGGAGATCGCCATCGGCAAGGGACGCCTGCTCAAACAGGGCGCCGACATCGCCGTGCTGACGTTCGGCCCGGTGGGTAACGATGCCGCCGAGGCCATCGCCCGCGCCCAGGCCCGGGGGATCTCGGCAGCCCACATCGACCTGCGCTTCGCCAAGCCGCTGGACGAGGAGTTGCTCCACTACGTCGGCAAGAACTTCAAAAAGGCGATCACGATCGAGGACGGTGCGGTGACAGGCGGCGTGGGATCGGCCATCATCGCCTTTTTCAACGACTGCGGCTACGACATACAGGTGACGCGGCTGGGCGTACCCGACCGGTTCATCGAGCACGGCCCCATCGGAGGGCTGCACCGGCTGTGCGGATACGACAGCGACTCGATATACAACGCCATAGAGGCTTTAACCAAAACCAAATAACCTGATTTATGAAAAAAATGTTATTCAGCGCCATGATCCTCATGGCCACACTGGTCGGCTGCCAGAAACTCGAAAAGGGAACGTTCGTACAAGACAAAGAGGGCGTTGAGGCCATCAAGGCCGACTCGACCAATGCAGGCAAGCGGTTCGCCGTGGAGGGTTATCTCTACGCCGGTTCCAGCAGCATTAAACGCGTGGAGCAGGGCAAGGCGACCACCATGTACGTCTACACCGAGCCGTTGGGCCAGGGCAACAGCGTGTGCTTCGTGCAGATGAACTACCAAACGTTCAGGAACGGCTTCTCGATTGCCGGATCGGGCGGGCACTACAAAGACGAAGATCTGAGTTTTACCGATAACGAAGGAAAGAAACATAACTGCCAGACCAAGGCGCTCTTTTCTTTCACTGCCGTGCGCAAGCCCGAGCAGAAATACAACAGCGAAACCCGGAAGTGGGCCCCCACGGGCGACTATTTCTGGGATTTCGAAGATGTTCGGGTGGATGTCGAGTAGTCCTTTGCATCTGCGGAAGAAAAAGCGCGGCCTACAGGGGCCGCGCTTTTTTGTCGTAGGGGCTGTCGTTTCTTGGGCAAGCGAGAAACATTTTCTGCGCGGTACACCTGCATTGTTCCTCTTAATCGGAAGAGAGCCGCAGGCTTTTTGAGATTGAGAACTTTTTTTCGCTTCGGAATGTTCGTGGGTGGAGTCACACTCACCTCTGAGTGGGAATGGGATTGTTGCTCTTACGAACGCTCTTTGGCAAATGAAGATTTCTGTTCAAAATGCGATTGTGGCGCTGTCTGGAAACACCCTGCAGGGATGATCGGTATGACACGCCCCGTTTGTTCGTTGCCCTGGAACGAAGGGGGGGGGGCTGGCATTCCCTGATTTCACAAATCTTTGAAGCCCTTTTAGAACGCGTACTGTATCATGGCGTGGAGGCGGTTGGCGGTGCTGTGCAGGCCGTCCACGTTCTGGCGCGAGCCGCGCGAGTATTCCATCCCGACCTTGGCCGCCCCGGTGATGTTATAGATGACGTTGGCACAGGCATACTGGGCAAACTGGTACTGCCCGGGGGTGTAATATCCGTTGCGGCCGTATATGCGGACGAAGCTGTATCCTCCCGAGCAGGAGAGCCTGGGCGATAACCCGATGGTCGTTCCCACGATCGATCCCCACATGGGGCGCGTCTGCATCGAGCCGTTGCCGGCAGTGCGCGGCACCAGGTCGAGCCCGCGACCGGCGATGTCCTGCAGGTACCTCGAAATGCCGTAGCCGTAAATCGAGGTGACGAACAGTGCCGCCGGTTTGGCCACCATGAACTTGCCGCTCAGTTGCACCCCCCATGCGAACACGTGGTGGTTGGCGGGTTGCACGGTGTTTTGGTAGATCAGGTCGCGGAACACGGCCGATGCGCGGATGTGCGATCCGTTCCAGCCGTATTCCAGGTAAAGCGGGATGTCCGGCACCCTCTGCGGGATGGCCAGTGCGAAGTCGGTTTCGGCCATGCTCAGAGCCGGATGTTCGACCGCCACGGCGAACCGCAGCCGGGGAGTGATGTTGCGGGTGTAGCGTACCATGGTGTTGAACGAGAACGAGAAAGCGTTGGGCCCCTCGAAGTCGATGGTCGAGAAGCTTCCGTTCAGGTCGCAGAACGTGGTGGCGTTGCGACCCACGAGCAATCCTTTTACCTGGATGTAGGCCAGACGGATGCGCAGGTCGTTGTTGATGCCTCGGAAGTCGGTTTCGAGATAAGCCACCACCGGCCCGTATTTGGCGGTGTTGGCGATGCCTTTGAAGAACAGGCGCGAGGTGGTGGCGTCCATGATCAACTGCTGTCCCTGCCCGTAGACTTGCGGCACGGGCAGGTCGTAGGTGACGAAGTCGGTGTTGGCGACAATGCCGTTGAAGTCGTAGGCTGCGCTCAGGCTCACGTATCCCCCGATGCCCAACAGCATGCGGTGGTTGCGGTTGGCGATGATGAACCCCGGCAGGTCGGACTGGTTGACCCCCGACTGGTGGGTGGCGTAGAACAACTCGATGGTTTGGGCGATCAGCTCGGCCTCGTTCGGGGCGGGCGAAAGTCCGATCACTTCGATGTTTTTTTGGTCGTCGCCCTTGTCCTGGGCGCGGACGACACAAGTCAATGCCCCCAATGCAATGATCGAGAGTAGATGTTTTTTCATAATGTTGCCGGTTATGCAAAATAAACAGGGCAATATGCGTGCCAAACCCGCAGGGGGTATTGTTGAAAAGCCTTATCCCGCCCTCGAACATTCGAGAGAGGGATAAGGCTCTTGGTGCAAATGCGTCTGTGACGCTTAGAAGTTGTCGTACATGATGTTTTCCGGCGGAACGCCCAGGCTGTCGAGCATCCGGGTGATCGCGGCGGTCATCATCGGCGGGCCGCAGAGGTAGTACTCGATGTCCTCGGGCGCGTCGTGGGTCTTGAGGTAATTGTCGAAAATCACCTGGTGGATGAACCCAACATACCCCGTCCAGTTGTCCTCGGGCTTGGGTTCGGACAATGCCACGCTGAACTTGAAGTTCGGGAACTCCTGCTCGATTTCGTGGAACTGGTCTTCGTAGAAGATCTCGCGTTTGGAGCGCGCCCCGTACCAGAAAGTCACCTGTTTGTCGGTCTTTTCGGTCTTGAACAGGTTGAAAATGTGCGAGCGCATGGGGGCCATGCCGGCGCCGCCGCCGATGAACATCTTCTCGTTGGGCGTGTCGCGGACGAAGAATTCGCCGTACGGGCCCGAGATGGTGATCTTGTCGCCCGGCTTGAGCGAGTAGATGTACGACGAGCAGATCCCGGGGTTTACCTTCATGAATCCGTTTGCGGCCCTGTCCCACGGCGGGGTGGCGATGCGGATGTTAAGCATGATGATGTTCCCTTCGGCCGGGTGGTTGGCCATCGAGTAGGCGCGGAACGTGGGCTCGGGGTTTTTGGTCACCAGACCCCACATTTTCATCGAATCCCACTCTTCGCGGAACTCGGGTTGGATGTCGAAGTCGCTGAATTTGATGGCGTCATACTTCGGAACGTCGATTTGGATATACCCGCCCGAGCGGAACTTGAGCGTCTCGCCCACGGGCAGTTTCACCACGAACTCCTTGATAAACGTGGCCACGTTGCGGTTCGACACCACCTCGCACTCCCATTTCTTCACGCCCAGCACCGCCTCTTCGACGTGGATGTTCATGTCCTCGCGCACCTTCACCTGACAGCCCAGCCGCCACTTTTCCTGCGCCTGCTTGCGGGTGAAGAAGTTGACCTCGGTGGGCAGGATGTCGCCGCCGCCCGAGAGCACCTGGCATTTGCACATGCCGCACGATCCGCCCCCGCCGCAGGCCGACGGCAGAAAGATGCCGTTGTCGCCCAGCGTAGTGAGCAGCGTCGAGCCCGGATTGACGGCCAACTCTTTCTCGCCGTTGTTGATGCTGATTTTGACTTCCCCCGACGGAGTGAGCTTGGCCTTGGCGTAAAGCAGCACCGCCACCAGCGCCAGCACCACCACCAGGAAAACTACGATCGATATGATGATTGATAATTCCATGATTCTGATATCGTTAAATTACAACTGTATTCCGAGGAAGGTCATGAAAGCGATCCCCATCAGGCCCGTGATGATGAACGTGATGCCCGGCCCTTTCAACGGCGCCGGCACATTCGAGTAGGCGATCTTTTCCCTGATCGCCGCCATGCCGATGATGGCCAGCCACCAGCCGATGCCGCTGCCCAGCGCAAAGACGCTCGCCTCGCCCAGGTTGGCGTAGTCGCGCTCCTGCATGAAGAGCGAGCCCCCCATGATGGCGCAGTTGACGGCAATCAGCGGCAGAAAGATGCCCAGCTGGTTGTAGAGCGTGGGGGCGAATTTCTCCACGATCATCTCCACCAGCTGCGTGACCGAGGCGATCACGGCGATGAACACGATGAAACTCAGAAAACTCAGGTCGACGGGCGTTGCCCCGCCGATCCCGTAATCGGGGTTCAACCACGACAACGCGCCCGCTTTCAGCACGTGTTCGTTCAACAGGTAGTTCAGCGGGACGGTGGCCACCATCACGAACGTAACGGCGATACCCAGCCCCATGGCCGTCTTGACGCTCTTCGACACGGCGATGTACGAACACATCCCGAAGAAGAAGGCGAACACCATATTCTCCACGAATATGGACTTGACAAATATGCTTAACAGATTTTCCATAGTTTTTCCTACTTAGCCTTATTTCTCTTGGAGACCTTTGTTTCTGCTGCGGTGGATCCAGATGATGATGCCCACGAAAATGAGCGCCATCGGCGGCAGCAGCACCAGCCCGTTATTCTCGTAGAACCCGCCGTTTTTGATGTACCATGCATCCGGGATCACTTTGTAGCCCCACAGCGTTCCGGCCCCCAGCAGTTCGCGAAAAAATCCGAGCACCACCAGGATAATCCCGTAGCCGATGCCGTTGCCGATCCCGTCCAGGAACGACGGCCACGGCTTGTTGCCCAGGGCGAATGCCTCCAGGCGGCCCATGATGATGCAGTTGGTGATGATCAGCCCCACGAACACCGACAGCTGCTTGCTGACGTCGTATACGTAGGCCTTGAGCACCTGGTCGACCAGGATCACCAGCGCGGCCACCACCACCAGCTGGACGATGATGCGGATCCGCGAGGGGATGGTGTTGCGCAGCAGCGAGATGATCAGGTTCGCAAATCCGGTCACGATGGTGACCGACAGCGCCATGACGAACGCCGGCTTGAGCTTGGCCGTAACCGCCAGCGCCGAACAAATGCCGAGGATCTGAACAATGACCGGGTTGTTCTGGCTGAACGGCCCGGTGAAAAGTTTCATGTTTTTGGCCGAGAATAACGGCTCTCTTTCTTTTGTGCTCATATCCTTATTCGTTTACGGTTGAGGAGTCTGCCGGATCGGGAGCCGGTTCCGGCGCGATCTCTTGTTTTTCAAGCGAGTTGAGCAGCGGCGCGTAGCCCTTGAACCCTTCCTGGAGCATCATTTCCACGCCGCGGCTGGTGAGTGTGCCGCCCGATATGGCATCAACGGCATTGGGATTTCCGGTCGAAGAACCCGCGCCTTTGAGCACGGCGATCGAGACCAGTTGCCCGGCGGCATTGTGAATGGTTTTGCCTGTGAACTGACCGAGGAAAGCGGGCGTTGTGATCTCGGCTCCCAGGCCCGGAGTCTCGCCTTTGTGGTCGAGCACCACCCCTTCGATGGTGTTGCCGTCCGATTTCAGCGCGACGTAGCCCCACACCGGGCCCCAAAGCCCCTTGCCCCAGGTGGGCAGGATGTAGAGCTTGCCGCCGTCGTCCTGCGTCGACACGAATACCGGCAGCTTGCGTTCGGCCAGTGGCTTGTCGTATTCGTCCTTGAGCCCGAGCAGGGTGGTGAAGGCGTTCTCGCCCTCGATCTTCTGCCCGGAGGCGTCGACCACGAACGTTTCGGTGATGTATTTGTTATATTCTTCCAGAATGTAGGCCGCCTTGTCCGGGGCTTTGTCCGCGTCCTGACCTTTGCCGATGGTGCGGAGGATGTCGCCCATCTTCTCGACCTCGACGTTGCGGTTCTGGAGGGGTTGCAGCGAGATGGCCGCGTAGGCCAGCGCAACGGCGACGATGACGATCATCACCGTAGCATATAGGATAATGTAGCTGTTCGAATTCTTGTTCATAATGCCTCCTCCCTTAGTTTACGGTTGCTTTGATACGCCTGACCCTGCGGCGGATGTTGCCTTGTACCACGTAGTGGTCGACCACCGGCACCATCGCGTTCATGAACAGGATGGCGAGCATCATCCCCTCGGGATAGCCGGGGTTGACCACGCGGATCAACACCGCGATGATGCCGATCAGCAGTCCGTAGATCCATTGGCCGCATTTGGTCTGTGCCGAGGTCACCGGATCGGTGGCCATGAACACGGCCCCGAAAGCGAATCCGCCCACGATCAGGTGCTGCCAGGCGGGGAACTGCATGGCGACGTTGCCGCCGATCAGGTTGAATATCCATCCCATCAGCAGGCCGCCGGCCACCACGCTGGTCATGATCCGCCAGCTGGCAACCCCAGTGAACAGCAAGATCGCCGCACCGATGAGGATGGCAAGCGTCGATGTTTCGCCGATGCAACCCGGAACAAAACCCAGAAACCAGTCCATCGGGCCGGTGCCGTTGGCAAACGAGACCGTGGAGGCCTTGTCGCCCAGCGCCGAAGCGATGTCCGACAGCGGCGTGGCGCCCGAGAACGAGTCGACGATGCCGGTGCCTTTGGTCATGCCGGCCACCCATACCTTTTCACCCGAGATGAACGGCGTGTAAGCGAAAAATATGAATGCCCGTGCCAGCAGAGCCGGGTTGAAGATGTTCATCCCCGTGCCGCCGAACACTTCCTTGCCGATGATCACGGCAAAGGCCGTCGCCACGGCCACCATCCACAGCGGCACGTCGACCGGCATGATCAGCGGGATCAGCATCCCCGACACCAGGAACCCCTCGTTCACCTCGTGGCCGCGGATCTGGGCGGCAATGAACTCGATGCCCAGCCCCACCACGTACGAAACAATGACGATCGGCAACACTTTCAGGAAGCCGAACCAGAACATCTGCCAGAATGCGGCGCTTTCGCCCAGGGCCTTGAAATGCTGGAACCCTACGTTGTACATCCCGAACAACAGGGCGGGCAGCAGGGCCACGATCACCACCGACATCGTGCGTTTGAGGTCGATCGAGTCGCGGATGTGCGCTCCCTTGGTCGTAACGGTATTGGGCACAAACAGAAAAGTCTCAAAAGCGTCGAACGTTGAATGCAACTTCCCGAACTTGCCCCCTTTTTCGAAGTTGGGCTTGATCGAGTCGACCAGTTTCCTCAGTTTTTTCATCTTTTTTGTCTGTGTTTAGTTAAGCTCTTTGATAATGAGGTCGATGCCCTGACGAACCATCTGCTGGATCTCGCTCTTTGACGGGCAGACAAATTCGCACAGCGCCACGTCTTCCTCCACCACCTCGTAGATGCCCAGGTTTTCCATCTTGTCGATGTCGCCCGCCAGGCAGGCCTTGAACAGGTACATGGGGTAGATATCCATCGGCAGCACCTTTTCGTAGACGCCCGTCATCACAAACGCCCGTTCGCCGCCGTTGAGATTGGTGTCGAGCGCGTATCGCTTCCTGGGGCAGATCCACGAGAAATAGCTGCGCGAGGTCGAGAATTTTTTGAAGCGCGGCATGGCCCAGCCTGCGAACTCGTATTTATCGCCTTCGGGAATGGCGGTGATCAGGTTGTTGTAGAACCCGAGGTAGCCGTCGGCGGAAGTTTTGGCGCCGGTAAGCACGTTGCCGTTGATGAGGCGGACGCTGTCGCCCTCGGCCTGCGGCCTGACGTTGCCCTTAATGATGCTGTCGATGGCGGCGCCGGCGATCACCTGATAGTATTGCGGATCGGCGATCTCGCTTCCGGCCACGGCGATGGTTTTGGTGAAATCGACCTTGCCCGTGCGGAAGAAGCGGCCCAGGACGGCCAGGTTCTGCACGTCGACTGTCCACACCACGTCGCCTTTGGCGATGGGTGCGATGTGGTGGATCTGCACTCCGACGTTGCCTGCCGGGTGGGGGCCCCTGAAATAGTTGATCTCGGCGCCCTGGATCGAATCGAGCACTCCCTTTTCGGCGTCGGCGTCCAGTCCGAGGTACACCTTGCCGGGGGTCAGTTTCCGCAGCACGTCGATGGCCGCCTGCACGTTCTCTCTCTCCTCGCGCAGGCAGTAGCCTGTGTCGGGGGCCAACGGCGCCGAGTCGAAGCCGGAAATAAAAATGTCCCTCGGGGTTTCGTCGGCCGAAGCGATGATCCCGTAAGGACGTTTGACGATGCAGGGCCACAGTCCTGCGGACAGCATCAGTTCGATGGCTTTCTCCCTTGTGAGCTGGCCGGCCGGGCCCACCTCGAACTGTTCGTAGGCGATCTCGGTGTCGGCTGCGATGGTGACGCTGAGGATCTTGCGCTTTTCGCCCCGGTTGATGGCTTCGACCTTTCCGCTCACCGGCGAGCAGAACAGCACCTGCGGGTGGTACTTGTCGAAGAATACCGGCGTTCCGGCCTTGACCGTGTCGCCGATCCCGACAAGCAGCTTGGGCGTAACCCCTTTGAAGTCAGCCGGCAGAAGAGCGTAAGTGCCTGTAATTGGCAGCTTTACGGTTTTTTTCTGCGGGCTGCCCGTGAGCCGGATGTCGAGTCCCCGTTTTAATTTGATTGCATTCGACATATGTGAATGTGATTAGTATTTTGAATTTGAGCGCAAAGGTAATCTTATTATTCCGAATAAAACAATTTTACTGCTAATTTTTTAACAGTAGAATCGAGGGGCGATTTCATGGGGAGGAAAATCGGAACGGAAAGAGTGTGCCGGGGGGGCGTGCGGGGTTGGATTTTTCGGAGATGGTAAGCTCCGAACGGTTTGTTGTGATCGTTCGACGTCAAATGACGGCAACTCAAAACGCTCTGTGGGCGTGCGGTACTTACCGGGGGCGAGAACACAAAAGCGCGGCAAAAAAGCCGAAGTGCCGGAGGCGGTTGCTCACAACGCCTCCAGCACTTCGGCTTTCTTTGCGCGGGGCAGGCCGTTCACCACCAGCAGGTAGGAGTCGCGGATCAACTCGCGCAGGAAAGCGTCCGAAAGGTCGCCGGCGACGCTCACCGTGTTCCAGTGGTTTTTGTTCATGTGGAAACCGGGTTTGATCCACTCGTGGTAGCGTTCGCGTTGTTCGACCGCCTTGTCCGGGTCGCATTTGAGGTTGATCCAGCTGAAGTCGTCCATGTCGCACAGGGCGAACATCTTGCCCTGCACCTTGAACACCAGCGTGGTTTCGTCGAACGGGGTCGCTTCCTCGGTCAGCGGGAGTGTGCGCAGGCAAAATTCCCGGAATTCGAAAATGTCCATACCTTGTTATTATAATAGGGATTCCAGTTCGTTGAAGCCCATCTTCCGGATTTCGCACTCGCCGATACCGCGCATGAGGATGTAGCTGATTGAGTCCGACTCGCGTTTTTTGTCGTTTCTCAATGCGCTCACCAGGTCGGCCCTGGCGATGGGCACGGAAGAGGGGAGTCCCATTTTCTCGATGACGCCGATAACGATTTTCATTTCGGCGGCAGTGATGGTTCCCAGTTTTTCGGAAACCGTTGCGCAGTAGCAAAGTCCGGCGGCTACCGCCTCGCCGTGGGTGTAGTCGCGCGAGCATTTCTCGATGGCGTGGGCCAGGGTGTGTCCCAGGTTGAGCTTTTTGCGGTCGCCGTGTTCCCGCTCGTCGGCCTCGACGATGGCGGCTTTCACCTGCACCGAGCGGGTGATGGCTTCCAACAGCAGCTCCTGGTCGGTGCGGAATTCGTTGAAGTGGTGTTTTAGGAAGAGCTCGAACAGCCCCTTGTCGGCGATCAGGCCGCTTTTGATGATCTCGGCCAGCCCCGTGCGGAACTCCCTTTCGGGCAGGGTGCCGAGCATGCCGGTGTCGCACAGCACGAAGTCGGGTTGGTTGAATGTACCCACCATGTTCTTGTATCCCTGGAAGTTGACGCCGTTTTTGCCGCCCACACTGGCGTCGACCTGGGCCAGCAGGGTGGTGGCCGCGAACCCGAACGGAATGCCCCGCATGTAGGTCGAGGCGGCGAACCCGGCAATATCGGTGACGATGCCGCCGCCCAAACCGATGATGTAGCACGAGGCCCGGTCGACCTCCATCTCCAGGAAACGGGCGTAGATCGACGATACGGTGTCGAGGGTCTTGTTCTTCTCGCCCGTGCCGATGACAATGTGTTCGTAGCGGCCGACGACGTTGCCGTAGAGGCTGTAAAGGTTGTTGTCGGTGATGATGACGGCCCGTTTGCCGGCGGGGATGCGGCTTTCCAGTTCGGGAAGCGCCTCGCCGATAACGACCTCCGACCTGCTCCCGTCGGGGCGCCGGACGCTGATGTTCTTTTTCATGGACGAACGTGTGGTTTCCGGCACGAAATTAAGAAAATTAACCGGCCCTTAATCGTATTGGCCGATGATTTCGTACCTTTGCCCCCTAAAACAGATGTAAAAGATGCAGAAACTCCGGAACATTGCGATCATCGCACACGTAGACCACGGCAAAACCACGCTGGTCGATAAAATGATCCTTCAGGGCAAGATGCTGCGCGATGCGGAAAAGTCGGGCGACCTGATCATGGACAACAACGACCTGGAGCGTGAGCGGGGCATCACCATCCTGGCCAAGAACGTGTCGGTGATGTATAAAGGATACAAGATCAACGTGATCGATACCCCCGGCCACTCCGATTTCGGGGGCGAAGTGGAGCGTGTGCTGAACATGGCCGACGGAGTGCTGCTGCTGGTCGACGCCTTCGAGGGCACGATGCCGCAGACCCGCTTCGTGCTGCAAAAGGCGCTTGCCATGGGCAAGAAACCGGTGGTGGTGATCAACAAGGTCGACAAGCCCAACTGCCGTCCCGACGAGGTACACGAGCAGGTGTTCAACCTGATGTTCGCCCTCGACGCCACCGAAGACCAGCTCGACTTTCCGGTTGTGTACGGCAGCGCCAAACAGGGCTGGATGTCGGTCGACTGGAAGACGCCGGCCGCCGATATCACGGCGCTGCTGGACGCCATCATCGAGTACATTCCCGCCCCGCAGGTGGTCGAAGGCACGCCGCAACTGCTGATCACCTCGCTCGAATATTCCTCGTACGTGGGGCGCATCGCCATCGGCAAGCTCACCCGCGGCACGCTCCGCTCGGGCATGAACGTGACCCTGGCCAAACGCGACGGTGTGACGATGGTCAAAACCCGCATCAAAGACCTGATGGTGTTCGAGGGCCTCGAAAAAGTGAAGAAAGACCAGGTCGAGTGCGGCGAGATATGCGCCCTGGTGGGCATCGAAGGGTTCGAGATCGGCGACACCATCGCCGACTACGAAAACCCCGAACCGCTGCCCCCCATCGCCATCGACGAGCCGACCATGAGCATGCTGTTCACCATCAACGACTCGCCGTTCTTCGGCAAGGACGGCAAATACGTCACCTCGCGCCACATCAAGGAGCGCCTCGACAAGGAGTTGGAGAAAAACCTGGCCTTGCGCGTGAGCCCGGGCGAGACGGCCGACAGTTTCGTCGTTTTCGGCCGCGGGGTGCTGCACCTGAGCGTGCTGATCGAAACCATGCGCCGCGAAGGTTACGAGTTGCAGGTGGGCCAACCCCAGGTGATCATCAAAGAGATCGGCGGCAGGCAATGCGAACCGTTCGAAGAGCTGACCGTCGACCTGCCCGAAGAGATGGCCGGGCGTGCCATCGAGATGGTGACCAAACGCAAAGGCCAACTGATGAACATGGAAACCGTCGGCGACCGCACCCGCATGGTGTTCGACATCCCCTCGCGCGGCATCATCGGTCTGAGGAGCAACCTGCTCACCGCCACCGCCGGCGAGGCCATCATGGCACACCGCCTGAAAGGGTTCGAACCCTGGTGCGGCGATATCGAGATGCGCATCAACGGGTCACTCATCGCCATGGAAACCGGCAACGCCTATGCCTATGCCATCAACAAGTTGCAAGACCGCGGCAAATTCTTCGTTCCCCCCGGCGACGACATCTACTGCGGCCAGGTGGTGGGCGAGAACTCCCGCAGCGAAGATATGGTGATAAACCTCACCAAGTCCAAGAAACTGACCAATATGCGCGCCAGCGGAAGCGACGAGAAAACCAGCATCGCTCCGCCGGTCGTCTTCTCGCTGGAGGAGGCGCTGGAATACATCAAGGAAGACGAATATGTGGAGGTGACGCCCCATCATATGCGCCTGCGCAAGATATACCTCGACGAGAACGACCGCAAGCGTCGGGCCAAGTAATCCCCTCCCCCGGTTGTGTCGCTGCCCGGGCTCGGGAACAGAGACGGTCGGGGTGTGCGAGGAAGCATTTGTCGCATTTCAAGGCGGTGATCGGCCTCCGTAGCTTAATGAAGGCCGAGGGAAGATCGAGCGGAAAGATGGAGAAGTGATGCCCGGAATCAGTCGCCGGGAAGGACGGGATAAAAGGTCTAATGGTCAAAAACAGCTGTAAATACTTGTTGTGATTGACTTTATGAGTAGTTTGATGAAACTGATTTCATCAAACTACTTTTTTCATGTCAAAATCACCTCGTGATCGCTGCCCATATTGCGGTTTTTTAGATGTTGTTTATCTCGATTTTCTTAACCAAGATCGAAGTTCCGTGGGAGGGCTCAGATTTTTTTGTGAGTATCAGACAGTCAAAAATCAGCTGTTTTTGGACACATTACCGGATAAAAAAGAGCGGTTGCCAATATTGGCAACCGCTCTTTTCATAAGGTGTATGCTGTTATCGGCTGACGGCTTCAGCCTTATACGAAGCGTACATGATCTTCAACGCGTTCGCTTTTCGCAACTCCTGCTTGATCTCGGTGATGTCACCCATCCTCACGGTGTTGTGGGCTTTGAGAACCACCGTCATGCCGGAACGGTCCCTTTCGCTCAACTTATCCCTTTCGGCGGCGATGAACTGGCCGATCTCGACCGGAGTGTGGAACGAATCGTTCAACTGGATGCGGGGACGGTTCCCATAGCTGGCAACCAGACTCGGAATCGGCGGGCCGTAATAAATGAAACTCGCCAAAGCTTTCTTTTCCAGTTTCACCGATTCCGACGCATCGGGCGGTACAACTTTCACCAACATCTCCTGTTCGCGCATATTAGTCGTCACCATGAAGAAGAAAATCAACATGAAAATGACGTCGGGCAGAGAAGCGGTCGATATCGCCGGAACTTCTTTTTTCTGTTCTTTCTTAATTACAGCCATACTATCTTCCTCCTCCTGTCATATCGCGCGGTTCGGCTTCAGAGATCTTGTTCGGGATGGCCGTCTGAATGGCATCTTTCTGCTTCCCTTCCAGGCCGGCAAAGGGTTTGCCGAATTTAGCCTCGGAAAGTTCTTCCCTGAGTTCGTTGACCGCACGCGTAAGTTCGTTTTGCACCATTATATACATCTTGTAGCTCGTGCTCACTTCGTTCTGGAGCGAGAGAACCCCCTTGCTCCGGGGGTACATGCCCAGCAGCTCGATCTCTACCGCTTCTTTTTCCGGAAGGTCGGCCGCGTTGGTGGGATTGGTGAGGAAGTTCTTGGCGATATCTTTCAGTTGAGTGATATCGACACGTTCCCCGCCGACCAACAGCATGTCCGCAGCGTTCACCCTGATTTCCAGAATGTTGCGCTTATGGACGTCGATCCCCTCCGTGTCGTCGTTGATCGGAGGCAACTGCCTCATAATCCCCGAGTCGACGTTCATCGTCGTGGCGACAAGGAAGAAAATGAGCAGCAGGAACGAGATGTCGGCCATTGAACCCGCATTGACTTCCGGCATTTTTCTTTTAGCCATCGAATTATATTTTTACCAAGGTTTAATAAAACCCAATGTTATTTGAATGCGTTGCGGATTTCCCCGATAGCGATTGCCAGAATGGCGGCCACTCCCAGGAAATAGGACATATAGATCATGATGTCCGACACCCTCAGGCCGAACGAATCGTCGTAGATCGATTTGTCACCCAGCGTAATGGGAGCGTCGCTCGACAATCCGTAAGCCACGCCCACCAATACGGCCAGAATGCCCAGTCCGATCAGTGAATTGAGTGCGCCTTTGGGGTTCTTCCCGAAGTTGATCACCGGGAAAACCACCGCCACAACAATAGCGAGACCCATATATACATACGCCACCTTGAGCGCAATGTCGACGTATTTGCTGCCTTCGGCTTCCGGGCTGCCGTACAGCCAACACCCGAGGATGGCAAGGGCTCCGATCACCAGCAGCAAAGAACTGATATATTTGATGTATTTCATCCTGAGCAGAATTATTTTTTGTTATACTTCGTCAAAATGTCAACCAGCGTGATCGACGAATCTTCCATGTTGATAACCAGACTGTCGATTTTGGCCAGGATGTAGTTGTAGAACAACTGCAGGATAACGGCAACGATCAAACCGAGCATCGTGGTCAAAAGTGCGATCTTGATACCGCCTGCCACAGCCGTAGGAGACATGTCGCCCAATTGCTGGATGGTGTCGAAGGCAACGATCATCCCTACTACCGTACCCATGAAACCCAACATAGGAGAAACCGAGATGAAGAGCGAAACCCAGGTCAGGCCGCTTTCCAGCTGGCCCATCTGAACCGAACCGTAAGAAACGATCGATTTCTCAACAACGTCCATCCCTTCGTCCATGCGGTCGAGACCCTGGTAGAAGATGCTGGCTACCGGCCCGCGCGTGTTGCGGCAAACTTCTTTGGCAGCTTCGACTCCGCCCGTATTGAGGGCCTCTTCGATCTTGGCAAGGAGCTTCTTGGTATTGGTGGTGGCCAGGTTCAGGTAAATGATGCGCTCGATAACGATAGCCAGACCGAGGATCAAACACAGCAGAACGGGGGTCATCCAACCCACACCGCCTTCGATGAATTTCTCTTTCATTACCTCGTGCATCGGTTTGCCGGCTACGTCTGTTTCAGGATTGGCGTTGGCCTCGGGGGCCTGGTCTACGGCAACAGTGGCGGGAGCTTCCGTTTGAGCGGCGCCGTCGGCGGGCTGTGCGTAAACGGTTGCCGTACCCAGAGTGAGAACACTCACGAGTGAGAGAATCGCAAAAATTTTTTTCATAACAGACATTAAGATTAAATTAATAATTATTAGTTGTTTTAAATTTATGTGAATTTAATTTATTGATAATCAAAAGCATAAAGCAATGCCCGGCGAAAGGCATCGCACTTGGTTGTTTGTCAAAGGCTTGTGTTTTCCATGTCAAATATATGCGTTTATTTCTTTTCGTGCAAATATTTTTAAAATCGTACGGTTTTTGTTATTTTTAGATCCGGGTAAAAATAACGAAATAGAAGAAGGGAATATGGGACAGGTATTTTTGTTTTTAACCGACGGCTTTGAAGAGATCGAGGCCCTCGGGACGCTCGACGTGCTGCGCCGCGGCGGGGTGAGTGTGATGTCGGTGTCGCTGACCGGGCAGGAAACGGTTGTCGGGTCGCACGGGATTGAGACGGGGGCCGACGCGCTGTTTGCCGACGTCGATTTTTCACAGGCGGAGATGTTGGTGCTGCCCGGCGGAACGGTGAAAATCAACGAGCACGATGGGTTGAAAAGGGAAGTGGGGGCATTTGCCGCCAAAGGAGGATGGATCGCCGCCATCTGTGCCGCGCCGATGGTTTTGGGCGGGTTGGGGCTGCTGCGCGGCCGCCGGGCGACGTGCTATCCCGGATTCGAGGGGTATCTCGACGGGGCGATCATCACAGAGGAAGATGTGGTGGTCGACGGCAACATCATCACCGGACGGGGGCCGGGGCTGACCCTTCCGTTTGCGCTGGAGTTGCTTGAACGGCTGAAGGGCCCGGAAACGGCCGTCAAGGTGGCCGATGGGTTGTTGGTGTCCAGGTAGCGCTACCTGCCCAGAAGCGTTTTGATGAACACCGCCGCTTCGTCCGATGCGTCGAGGCAGGGAACCCTTGTGAACGAACTGCCTCCGGCCGAGAGGAAAGCCTCACTCGCCTGTTGGCCGAGGTCGGCCAGTGTTTCGAGGTTCTCGACGGCGAACCCGGGTGATATGGCGACGATGTCCCGAATGCCACGCCCGGCTAAAGCGGCGAGCGTCTCTTTCGTGGATGGGGAGAGCCATTTTCCTTTCATGGCCGACTGATAGGCGGTGGAATAGCCGTTTTTTTCCAGTTCCAGGCGGGCGGCCGTCAGTTCCGAAGTGCGGACGGTCTGCCGGCGGTAGTCGTTGGCGGGGTCGATCGATGCCGAGCGGTCGTTCTGCCGCTCCGGGATGCTGTGGTAGCTGAACAGCAGGTGCGCCCGGTTGCGCATCGCCGGACGGATGGAAGCGGCCAGCGCGCCGATGTAGGCCGGGTGGTCGTGGTACTGAGCGATCAGTTGCAGCCCGAGCCCGCAATCCGATCGTTTCCATTGCCGGTGGATGTATTCGATGGCCGTTGCCGTAATCGACGAGGCGTATTGCGGGTACAGCAGCAGAAATACGATGCGGTCGGCCTGCGGGTTTTTCTTCCGGATCTCCCGCAACGTTTTGTGCAACGGGATTGTCCCGTAGCGCGGGACGGCAATTACCGGAACGGACAGTTCCTCACGCAGGCGCGCGGCCAGGCGTTCCATCCCGGCGGTGAGCGGCGGGCCTTCCGGCGTCCATATCCGGCGGTAGTTTCCGAGGGATCGCCGCCACCGGAGCGGGATGATGATCGCCCGCACGAGCAAATGCCGGAAGACGGCCGGAAGGCCGATCACGTATTTGTCGGTGAGGAATCTGCGGAGGAATCGCCGGATGCCTCTTTTGTCGCAGCTTTCCGGCGACCCGACGTTGAAAAGCGCCAAAATGCTCTCCCGTCCGATGCTCCCTTCGAACCGGTGGAGGTTGGCGATTTCCCCCGTTCTTATTTCGTTGCGGCGCAGGTTCATTTAAACGTGCCGATCCATTGCTCGAAGCTTCCCAGAAATTTCCGGATGAACGCGACCGATCTCTCGTTCAGCCCATTGGCGTCGGCCGAGGCGGGGAAGTTGATGTAGGCCTCGGGCTGGCTCATCACGTGCATATTGAGGGACGAGCAGATGTTGCGCAGGTGTTGTTGCGCCCCGAACGTGCCGATGGCCCCGCTCGATGCGCCGCTGATGGCCGCCGGTTTGCCATTCCAGCAGTTGTCGGCGGGAGGGCGCGACCCCCAGTCGAGCGCGTTTTTAAGCACGCCGGGAATCGACCGGTTGTACTCGGGGGTGACGATTAAAACGGCATCGGCGGCCCGGGCCATCTCTTTCAGTTTCATCACCGCGGCCGGGGGGGTGAGTTCGATGTCCTGCGAGAAGAACGGCAGCGAGGCGATGTCGAACATGGTGAACCGGAGCCCGGTGTCGTTGGCCTTGACCATTTCGGCAAAAAGCCGTTTGTTGATCGAGGTGCTGCTGATGCCTCCGACGAGGGTCAATACGTTGTATGGCATGGCGTTTATCTTTAAATTTAAAGAGGAGCCGCAAACCCTTTTGCCGGCGACAACCTCATTCTGCTTGTTTGGGGTTCCCTCCGATAACAAAAGAGCCTGCGGCTCCAAATTTAGCTTATTTTCCTGTTATTGAGCGTATCTTTTTTCAACCACCTTCCAGTCGATGATATCCCAGATGGCGTTGATGTGGTCGGCCCGGCGGTTGCGGTAGTCGATGTAGTAGGCATGTTCCCACACGTCGATGGCCAGAAGCGCGGTGAGCCCCGCCTTGACCGGATTGCCGGCGTTGCCTTCTTTCAGAATGCTCAGCTTGCCGGCGTTGTCTTTCACCAGCCAGCTCCATCCCGACCCGAAAATGGACGCCGAGGCGGCCGCAAACTCTTTCTTGAAGTTGTCGAAGCTGCCGAACGCCGCATCGATGGCCCTGGCCAGATCGCCCGTGGGAGCGCCGCCGGTCGAAGGCGGGCAGAAGGTGTAAAAATAAAACTGGTGGTTCCAAATCTGGGCGGCGTTGTTGAAGACGGCCCCGTCCGATTTGGCGACGATCTCTTCCAGTTCCATGTTCTCGAACTCGGTTCCGGGGATCAGCCCGTTGAGGTTGTTCACGTAGGTTTGCACGTGTTTGCCGTAGTGATACTCCACGGTCTCTTTGCCAATGGCCGGCTCAAGGGCGTCGGCCGCATAGGGCAGTTTGAACAGTTCAAAAGTCTTTGCCATAACGCAATTTATTAAAAGTAAGTTGATCAGCAGAATGAATGCGGTCTTTTTCATAACCTGGATTTTATGTATGAGCTCCCCCTTGTGGGGAACCCCAACAACTACAATTCCCATGCCATCGTTCCGGGATTTCGTTGTGTAACTCTAATTGTTTGATATATAATAACATGCACATCTTGAATGAAAAATATTCAAAAAAAGTGCGAAAAAAATTTGGAGATCCGAAAATCATGATTACATTTGCAGTGTACTAATACATCAATACACTAAAACTATGATTACTATTTCAAACCTGGATTTTTCCTACGGACGGCGGGGAACCCTGTTTGCCGGGCTGGATCTTTCCATTGCGCCGGGGCATATCTACGGATTGCTGGGCAAGAACGGGGCGGGGAAGACCACGCTGCTGAACCTGATGGCGGGACTGCTGGCCCCCTGCGGCGGAAGCATCGGGGTGAACGGATACGATCCGTCCCGGCGCCGGGTGGGCTTTCTGCAAGAGGTATTTGTGGTGCCCGAGGAGTTTTATGTGCCCGAGGTGTCGCCGCGGCAGTACGCCTCGCTCTATGCGGGGTTCTATCCCCGGTTCAGTGACGCGGATTTTGCCTCTTACCTCAAGGAACTGGAGGTCGATCCGCAGCACAGGATGCACAAAATGTCGATGGGGCAGCGCAAAAAGGCGTTCATCGCTTTCGCCCTGGCCTGCAACACGAAGATCCTGCTGATGGACGAACCGACCAACGGGCTCGACATCCCTTCGAAGACGACGTTCCGGCGGCTGATCGCCGCGGCGGCTTCCGACGAGCGGGTGATCCTGATCTCGACCCACCAGGTGCGCGATCTCGAAAACCTGATCGACGGGGTGATCGTGCTCGACGACCGCCGCATCCTGTTCAACCGCACGGTGGAAGAGATCGCCGACCGGCTGCATTTTTGTCAATACAGCGGCGACGACCGTCCGGCGGGGATGCTCTACGACGAACCCGGCGTGCTCGGCGGAGGCAAGGCCCTTGCGCCCAATACCGGCGGGCAGCCCTCGCGCATCGACATGGAACTGTTGTTCAACGCCGTGGTCAACGGCAAGGATCGCATCGGAGAAGTATTTACAAACATGAATGATTCGGATTATGGGAAATAATTTCAGCTTCTTTCGTTTGGGCAAGTTGTTCGCAAACGAATTTCTGGTCAATCAAAGACGATATCTCTATCTATGGGGAGGGGTGGTTGCCGCGGCCGTCATTTATCTGGCGGGGGTGGTGTCGATGGGGCGGAATCCCCTGGTGGTTGAAGTTGCGGCCTTTGTGTGCGCAATGGTGCTCGGGGTGATGCAGTTGAATGTGATTGTCATGCATTTCGGGGATGTGCGCAAGAAAGCCCGGTTGCAGTCGCTGCTGATGCTGCCGGCCACCTCGTCGGAGAAGTATGTGGCCAAGTTCATTTGGTCGGTGATCGTGTATCCTGTGATGGGGCTCTCTTTCTTTCTGCTGTTTTCAAAAGCGGCCATCGACTGCAGCCACCTGATGGGAGGCGTTTATCCGACCAATTTTTCCTCGTGGATCGATTGGAACGAATATAGCAAGAGCATTTTCCTGATGTTCGTGTCGATATGGTTTTTTGCCGTGTCGGCGCTGCTGTTAGGGAACATGGTGTTCCGCAAGGCGGTGGCGGCCAAGGTGGCGATCGTTCTGGTGGTGGCGGGCTTTTTGATATCGCCCGTGATGTCGTTCTTTTACTTCCTGGGCTCGGGGCATCTGCCCGCGTCGGTCAATCCGTTCCAGATCAGTGATCACGGGGTCGATGTCGCTCTGTTTGTGACGCCGGAGGCTACCACGTGGGGGTTGTTTGCGTTGGGGCTTACGATGCTTGTGATATCGAAAATACGATTCAACGAAAAAACCGTCTGACGATGCAATTTGCACAGAACCAGGCTATCTATCTCCAGATAGCCGACATTGTCAAAGAGAAGGTGATGCGCGGGGAGTGGAGTCCCGACGAGCGCATTCCCTCGGTGCGCGACCTGGCCGTGGCCATGGAGGTGAATCCCAACACCGTGGCGCGTACCTACGAGTTGCTGCAACAGCAGCAGATCATCTACAACAAGCGCGGCATCGGCTATTTCGTCTCGGCCGAGGCCCCCGCACTGGTGGCCGCCGACCGCAAGGGCGCGTTCATCGAGCAGGAGCTGCCGTCGTTTTTCAACACCATCACGCTGCTTGGCGTCCCGTTCGAGGAGATTGCCGCGCTGTACCAGTCGTACCTAAAAAAGAGGAAACCATGAGAAAAATAAGATTGTCTACCAAACTGCTGATCGCTTTCGGGGTCGTTATCGTGGGGCTGTTGGGCCGGCACGGCCTCCATTCGGCGGCGGTTGTCAAGCGGGTCGATGCGTTGAAAAGCCGGAAAACGGTGGCCGAACTGCACGAATTGCTGCAAGGCGACGGATTCGAACAGATTGACCTGAAGCCGTTCACGCACGTCAGGCTTAACGCGTCTTACCCGGTGATGCTGGCCAAGGGCGAGAAATTCGAACTGGTGTATGGCAAAGATTTCTACCAAAACGTCCAGTTCAGCCAACAAGGCGACACCCTGATCCTGGAGTGGGGTGGTTGGGCGGCGGTCAGGGGGAATGCCGTGCCCCTTTACATTTTCATGCCGGAAGACCCGCGGCAGGTAAGCCTCGACGATTATCCCGACGCGCAGATTTACGGGTTCGGGGCGCTGTCGCTGAAAGTGCCGACATCGGACAGTTACTACCACGTGTCGACCGACGTGCCGAACCTGAACGTAGAGATGGGCGACACCCGGCTGCGCCTTGAAATGGCCTGTCTGGACGAAAGTCAACCGGTTGAGTACGTGAACCTGAAAGTGTTGTCTGAAAAGGGCGCGTTGCGGTTCGAGGGGCGCAACGCCAAAGCCCTCGACGCCGACCTGCAACTGGAAGAGGCGGGTTTCAGCCTGTATGTGAACGAACAGACGCACATCGGCAAACTCAACATCGAAGGGTCGGTGAAGGGAACCGCCGAAGAGACGATCTCGGACACGTATGTGAGCCGCATCGATTTTCCCGGTGCGTGCGATTCGTTAACGGTCAGCCTGACCTGCCCCGAAGGACTGAAGCACGAGTTGCGGATTCCGCACCAACTGGCGGCCGGGTACAGCCGGGTCTCGCTTTCGGACAACATAAAACAGGTGGCGTCCGAATGAAAAAGTTTAAACTGTTTCTAATTTAACAGAAAAATCGGAACGAGGCATAATATATGGATGGGGCAGCCGTTCTTTTTTATATAACGATTTAATCCGACTGCCTATGTCTGAAACAAACGATGCATCGTTGCCGGTTGAGCCGGTTCCGCACGAAAACGACTTTTCCCTGTTGTGTTCCGAGTGCGAGAACGATCACGAGTTGATGACCATAGACTTTATGCTGACTATGGCATTCCACAACCACGAGGCCGGCGAGTAAGCTGAAAAAGTAAACTGAAAAGGTGTCTTTGATAAAAGGCACCTTTTTTTATGCGTCTATGGAGACGCGGCCGGCTTCCGTCCCTGCAAGCGCGATCGGTGTGCAGGGATCTGTCCGGGCGGTTGTCGTAGATGCGCCTCGGCGGCGACGT
The DNA here is from genome assembly GCA_031548435.1 of Rikenellaceae bacterium. Taxonomy (GTDB): domain Bacteria; phylum Bacteroidota; class Bacteroidia; order Bacteroidales; family Rikenellaceae; genus JAVBRA01. The sequence continues at coordinate 44,240 of JAVBRA010000023.1, read as the reverse complement.
CGGGTTGTTTTTATAAACTTTCGTATATTAGCCGAAAATTTTTATGGAGCGCAAGATCGATGGAGTGGTGGTTCGCGGCAACGGGTTGGGCGCCCGGCTGGGATTTCCCACGGCCAACGTGGATGTGAAAGGCGGGATCCCGGACAACGGGGTGTATGCCGCCACCGTTGTGCTGGAAACGGAAGAACGTTTGCCGGCGGTGGTCAACATCGGATCGCGCCCCACGGTGACCGACGACCCCCGGCGGGTGGTCGAGGCCCACATCATCGGCTTCAGGGGTGATTTGTACGGGCAGCGAATTGCGGTGGTGTTGGTGAAATTCATCCGGAAAGAAGAAAAATTCGCCTCCGTCGAAGAGTTGGTTGCCAAAATGGAAGAAGATAAATTAAACGCGATAAAAATACTGAACCATGAAATTTGACTACACGTTGCCCTACAAAGTGGCCGACCTGTCGCTGGCCGATTGGGGGCGAAAAGAGATTGAAATAGCCGAAAAGGAGATGCCCGGGCTGATGGCCGTGCGCCGCAAATACAGCGGGAAAAAGCCGTTGAAAGGGGCGCGGATCATGGGCTCGCTGCATATGACCATCCAGACGGCCGTGCTGATCGAGACACTGGCCGAATTGGGCGCCGACGTGCGCTGGTGCAGTTGCAACATTTTCTCGACGCAGGACCACGCGGCGGCGGCGATCGCCAAGACGGGAGTGCCGGTGTTTGCCTGGAAGGGCGAAACGCTCGAAGAGTACTGGTGGTGTACGGTGATGGCGCTGAGTTTCCCCGGAGGCAAGGGCCCGAACCTGATCGTGGACGACGGGGGCGATGCCACTTTGCTGATCCACAAAGGATTTGCTGCTGAAAAAGACGCAAAAACGCTCGATTACAAACCGTCGAGCCAGGAAGAGGGGGTGATCCTCAACACCCTGCGCGCCATTTTGGCCGAAGATGCTTCGAAGTGGAGCCGCACGGTAACGGAATGGAAGGGCGTTTCGGAAGAGACCACCACCGGCGTGCACCGACTGTACCAAATGCAGGAGGCCGGCATGTTGCTGGTGCCCGCCATCAATGTCAACGACTCGGTGACCAAGAGCAAATTCGACAACCTGTACGGCTGCCGCGAGTCGCTGGCCGACGGCATCAAGCGGGCCACGGACGTGATGATCGCCGGCAAGGTGGTGGTCGTGTGCGGCTACGGCGACGTGGGCAAGGGATGCGCCGCGAGCATGAGCTCGTACGGGGCGCGCGTGATCGTCACCGAAATCGATCCCATCTGCGCTTTGCAGGCGGCCATGGCGGGCTTCGAAGTGAAACAGTTGGAGGATGCGCTGGAGGAGGGGAACATTTATGTGACCACCACCGGCAACAAGGACATCATCACCCTTGAGCACATGCAGCGGATGAAAGACCAGGCGATCGTGTGCAATATCGGCCACTTCGACAACGAGATCCAGATGGAGCGCCTCAACAGCGCCAAGGGTGTGGAGAAGATCACCATCAAGCCGCAGGTCGACAAATACGTCTTCCGGGACGGCCGGGCGATCTTTGTGCTGGCCGAGGGACGCCTGGTGAACCTGGGCTGCGCCACGGGCCATCCGTCGTTTGTGATGAGCAACTCGTTCACCAACCAGACGCTGGCGCAGATCGAACTGTGGGAAAAGAATTACGCGGTTGGCGTTTACCGCCTGCCCAAGCAACTCGACGAAGAAGTGGCGCGGCTGCACCTGGAGCAGATCGGCGTGAAGCTGACCCGGCTGACTCCCGAGCAGGCCGCCTACATCGGTGTGGACGCCGACGGGCCGTATAAAGCCGACCATTACCGTTACTGATACGGATTGTGGCGTCATGGGCTTGCCCGGCGTCTTATCCGGACGGGGAGACAAGGCTTTCGAACCCCTAAATTCATGCCGCAGACAAGATTGGCACGAAATTTGAATTTTGAGCGGTCGGCCCCGAAGGTCGGATGTTGCGGGCTCGCAACGGATGTGCGTGCGATGCGGCTGGCGTTGGAAAATTGAATCTTACATAACCTAAATTGTGATAATTATGAAGATGAGTCAGAAATTTGCGGCCGAGTTCATCGGAACATTCCTGCTGGTGCTGGGAGGTTGCGGCACGGCCGTGCTGGCAGCTCCGCACGTGGGTGTGTTGGGCGTGGCCATTGCCTTCGGGCTGACGATTGTGGCTATTGCCTACGGGCTGGGCCATGTGTCGGGCGCGCACCTGAACCCGGCCGTTTCCATCGGTTTGTGGGCCGGGGGGCGCATTCCGGGCAAAGACCTGTTGCCGTATATCTGCGCGCAGGTTACAGGGGCGATCCTTGCCGCGACCGTGATCTACTCCATTGCCAGCGGGCTGGATACGTTCAGCGTGGCCAACGGTTTTGCGGCCAACGGCTATGGCGAGCACTCGCCCGACGGCTACGGCCTTGTTCCGGCATTGATCTCCGAAACGGTGCTGACGTTTATTTTCGTGATCGTGATCATGGGCGCCACCGACAGCCGTTCCCCGAAAGGATTCGCCGGCCTCGCCATCGGGTTGACGCTGACCCTGATCCACCTGATCAGCATTCCGGTGACCAACACCTCGGTCAACCCCGCGCGCAGCATCAGCCAGGCGCTGTTTGTGGGCGATTGGGCGCTGTCCCAGCTGTGGCTGTTCATCGTGGCTCCGATCGTGGGCGCGTTGTTGGCCGGAGCAGCCTATAAGGCCGTTATTCCCAATCAGAACTAGCGCACGGATTATGAAGACAAACAAAAAGGTGCGCATAAGTGAATCTGCGCACCTTTTTTATTTCCGGTTCTTCCGGTTTGCGGGTTGCTGTTGCTGCTGGCGTTGACCGTTTTTCTGGAATTTTTTCTGGGGCATGTTGTTGTTGCTCCCATTGCGTTTCTTTAGTTTTTGATAGGCTTGCTTCGCCTCGGGCCGGTTTGGCCCGAAGGCACTTTCGTCGAGCGTCAGCGTGTTGCCCGAGAGCTGGCGGATGTCGTCGATGATTACGTCGAGCGACGGGTTTTCGTTGTTGAATTCCTCGGCTTTGTTCTTCATGTAGCGGGCAATGAATTCCGAGATGACGGCCTTGTCCTCCTCGTTTTTGATGGTGGCGACCGATTCGATGATGTTCTTTATGTTACGCCCGTAGTGCTTGAGCCGGAGATTTTTACTCGGGTATGCCGGTTTCTCGGGCCGCTGCGAGAACAACTCGGGCGAGGGGGGCGGGAAAGGCGCGTCGACGTCGAGCCGGAAGTCGGACATGATGAAAAGATGGTCCCACAGTTTGTGCTTGAAGTCGATTGCTTCCGAAACCGAAGGGTTCATGTTCTCCATGATCTCGATCACCACCGAAGCCTGGCGCGTTCTCTCGTAACGGTCGGGGATGGTCGTGAGGTATTCGACCATGTTTTGGATGTGTCGGCCGTATTCGGGCAGGAAGAGTTTCCTTCGGTCGAGATTATAATTTTTATTTGTCATAATTCAATGATAATCAATAATATGGATATTATACTGAAAGAAGAGTCTCTTTCTTTAACATAGTTTGAGTAAAAAGCGTTATTTTTATACGCGAAACAGATTATCGGCGACGAAGAAAACGCGCATTTAAAGACACGAAACCTGTATGAGTGTACCGATGGATATTCCTAACTTTGCCACAAACGTACAATTTTTTTCAGAAATAACAATCAGGCATTCCGTTTTCTGAGAAATGGGCGTTGTTCGGTGACAATTTTAGATCGTCTGACCTAAACTAGAATGGAAGAATTATGGCAAGTATTTTGGTTATCGACAATAATCAAAGCGGTCGGAATTATCTCTCCGATCTGCTTTCCCATGAAGGATACAAAGTCAGGGCGGGTGCGGACGAAGAAGAAATCTATAATACCGCAAACGGGAAAACGGATCTTGTATTGTGTAATACGAATGTGAGTCCGAATAAAGGGATCGACGTGATCGCCCGCATGAGGATGGCGGGGATGGCCACACCGGTGGTTCTGCTTTCCGACCAGTGCGATGCCCCGTTGATTGTGGCGGCCATGAAAAGCGGAGCCGAAGATTTCTTTGTCAAACCGTACGATATGAACCGGCTGGTTGTCGCCGTTAAGAACGCGGTATGTAACGGAACGCCGCAGGCGAACGGAGCGGCTCCGGCCAAAAAGAAACTGAAAGGGCCGGTTGTGATGTCGGCCGGCCTCGACGATATCATCGGTCAGGGAGAGTCCATTAACAGGGTGAAGAACATGATCCATCGGATCTCCGAGTCGGATGCCCGCGTGCTGATCACCGGCGATAACGGTACCGGAAAAGAACTTGTGGCGCGCGCCATTTACCTGACGAGTAAGCGGAAGGCGAAGCCGTTTGTCGAGGTCAATTGTGCCGCGATCCCGTCCGAGTTGATCGAAAGCGAGCTGTTCGGCCATGAGAAAGGGTCGTTTACCTCGGCTATCCGCCAGCGCAAGGGGAAATTCGAACAGGCCGAAGGCGGGACGTTGTTCCTGGATGAAATCGGAGACATGAGCCTGTCGGCCCAAGCGAAGGTGTTGAGGGTGTTGCAGGAGAAAAAGTTGAGCCGGGTGGGCAGCGACAGCGACATCGATGTGGATGTGCGTGTGGTTGCCGCCACCAATAAGAATATCATCGAAGAGATTGGCCGGGGAAATTTCAGGGAAGACCTTTACCATCGCCTCAGCGTGATCCTGATCCATGTTCCGCCCCTGGCCGACCGGGTCGAGGACATTCCGCTTATTGTCAACCACTTTGTCAACCATATCTGCCAGGAGTACTCCATTGCCAAAAAAATGATCACCGAAGAGGCGATAGAGCTGATGAAAAAGATAGAATGGACCGGAAACGTGCGCCAGTTGCGCAATGTGGTCGAACGTCTGATCATCCTTGGCGGGGATACGATCACCCCCGACGATGTCCGCGCCTATGTGCATTAGAGATCCCCGGGTTTTGTTCCGATGAGATCGTTTGACCTACCGGCCGGATATGGCCGGATAAAAAAGGGGCCCCGGAAAATTTCCGGGGCCCCTTTTTTATATTCGGCAGATTACCGTGCGAATGACGCGTAGTTGCTGTCGGTGATGGTGGTAATGTCCACTCCGGGCGTGGTCGGATAGTTCGTCTGGATGGTTGTTTTAAGCGCATCGATCTGGGACTGGGTGACTGTTAAATTCCTTGTCCCGTAGTCGTTTATATCCTTATTGATCGGGCGCAGGAAACCCCAGTCGGTGAAGAAGTCGGTCAGATCCATGTTCGCAACCTCGCAGCAAACCTTTACAAACTGCAATTGTGCGGCCCCGTCGGTCGAGGGATTGGGCAATGTCCTCAGGGTCTCGTACACGTCCTTGTAGAAATCGGGTTGATTGCCCGTCTTTACGAAATAGAGGTACAGTTGCCAGAAGGGAACGAGTTTATGGAACAGGTCGCTGCTCTCTCCATGGGGAATTCCTCCCGTAACGATGCTTGTGCGGGCGGGGACGAATGCATCGTGATTCGGAACCGACAGGCGTGTCACGTTCGAGTTCCTGAACTTATCCTGCACGTACAGCGAAGCGATGTTGTTGGAAACTTCAGCGAGCCCGATCCACATCAGCCCGATAGCAAGCTGGTTGGTGTGCCCCACTTCGTGAGCCGGCCCCCAGACGGCGTCGTCGCCCGCCCAGTTCTTGTCGTAACGAAGTTTGATCGGATCGCATAGCCAGCTCATCGTTTGTTTGTTGTAGGCCGTGCGGTAGTTGGTCGCATCCATATAGGAGGTTATCGGGTCGACCCTGAACCAGTGGCGGTTTTTGTGTTCCTTGTTGTATTTGATCAGCCCTTGCAGTTCTTCCTGCAGGTAGATGATCGTGTCGTAGATCTCGACCAGCCTGCCCGGCTGATTCATGCTGTATTGCTTCAGGGATGCGACCGGAAAGGTGATGATCGACTTGTCGCCCAGCAGGTCGATATTGGCATATACCGCATTGTCCAACATCCTGGTGAAGTCGGCGGACGTATGCTTTTGGGCATCGAAGTATCCCTGGACTTTTCCGGTGGGAAAATGAACGGTGATCGGCTGGGCGGTCGGATCGACGGTCGAGGTGTGGTATTGCACATAAACGAGTCCCACCCGGTCGACGGTTATTTTATTCACCCCTTCTGCCAGGGAGTAGGTTTTCGCCACATTGCTTGTGGTCAGATCCCAGGCCGCGAGGGAGACGGCCCTGCCGTGGGTCGGCCCGACCAGTACGATGTGCTGTCCCGGTTCGAATACGATGCCGGTGGGGTTGTCGTTCAGCGAATAGCATTTCGCACGCAACATCTCCGCGTCGATGGTCGGATCGGGGTAGGCTTTGTAGCTGGTGATGCGGTATTCGCGCGGATACTCGTTCCAATACATGGCCGTGGCGATGTTGCGGAAGAATTCGTTGCTGATCGCATCGACCTGCGCCAGGGTGGTTCCCGGTTTCAAGGCCGAGCAGGAGTTATCGGTAAATACGTCGGGAGTGGCGTTCTCGGTCGTCTTCCGGTAGAACTCCATTTCGGCGCAGGTGGCGTAGCCCTGGTAGTCGCCCCCGCCCGAGAGCACCTTGACCCGGATGATCCTGGGATTCTGGAGCGGCTGGTCGAATGTTACGATCGAAGCCGCCGCACTACCTTTGAAGTCATAGCTGCCGATTTTGGTGTAAGAAGGCTCCGACGCCGAATAGGCCACCCAGATCTCGACCTGCTTGAAATGGCCGTTGTATCCGCCGTCCTGCCGGGGGTAATAGATCATGTAGTCGAATTGGCTGTCGGTCGTGAAATAGTAGTCGAGCGTCACCGGGAATCGGGTGTCCTGGCCCCATTTGGAGTGGAACACGGTGCTGATGTCCCCGTCGAAAGATTTTTCGATCTCGGCGCCGTACTGGAATTCGGAGGCGATTCCGCTTGAGGGGACGATCTTGAAGTCGGATTTAATGCTGCTCAGATCGCCCGGATTGTATCCCGAGACGCGGGCCGCCTGATTGATGGTGACTTTTTCCGATTTGCTTCCGCCCGTCTGGGTGAAAACGATCTCGCCCTTGCGCGATTCTTCCGCATCGTCATAGTTTTGGATGTGGAAGGTGACGAATTCCGTTACCGTGGCTTTGGAGGTCACCTGTTCGATCCATTCGGATGAGGATATCTCGTATTCCACATTCGAAACGATCTTTAAATTGATGGTCGTGTCTCTGGCCGAGATCGAAAAGCTTTTCTTATCGATCATGATGATCGGATCGCTTCCGGCCTGGATCACGCTGAACTCCTTATTGATCTTGTCGGCCGTTACGGTCACGACGGTCGTGCGCGACACGGGCTCTTCGTTCTTCGTTACGCGCACCATCAGTTTGTCCCCGTTGGTGGCCGACTTCTGAGGAACGAGCGTACACCATCCTTTGTCCTGCTCCGGAACGGAGGCGGTCCAGTCGGCCACATTCGTTACCACGGAGATGGTTTTGCCGGAGGCATCCTGCAAAAACATCATGTCCGACTCGTCGACTTCCAGCGTGGGCTGCGGGGGTTCCGGTTTCGGATCCGTTTCGCATGACCAGAGACCGAAGGCTCCGGTCATGGCCAGGAGTAGAAATAATTTTTTCATAGGCAGTAATTAAATGGATTTTAGGTGTCAAGTTACAAAAATAATCATTTTTTGGAATAAAAAAACAGCCCTGAAAACCCCTGTCATTTTTTCGGGCTGTCTTTATTTAAAGAGCCTGTCGCAAGTCGCTTTCCCTCACAGATTGAAATGAAGAGGCCGTTTGCGGTCTCTCGATTCCAAATTCTTTGCCCCGGCCGGGGTCTATTGCTGCTCCGGGCGGGACGAATAGGTTTTCTTCCCTGTTTCGAGAAACCGGATGAACGCCTCGCGGTCGAGATCGTGGGCGCGCCGGGGAGCCAGCTCCTTCTCGGTGAACGGGTCGATGAGGATGTACGTGGGCTGTGAATTTACATGCCAGCGGGTGATGGCGAATTCGGTGTTGATCTTGCCCAGCGTTTTCAGCGTTTTACCCTGGGCGTTGACCACCCACTCGTTCTCGGGCAGTTCTTTTTTGTCGTCGACGTAGATGGCGATGAGGATGTACTCTTCGTTCAGGATTTTGCTTACGGCCAGCGCCGACAGCACGTTGGCCTCCATTTCGCGGCAGTTGACGCAGCCATGGCCGGTGAAGTCGAGCATCACGGGTTTGTTCTCTTTTTTGGCGACCTCGATCCCTTCTTTATAGTCGAAATAGCCGTTAAGGCCCTGGGCCATGTGCAGGAAATCGCTGTATTTCGGTGCGTTTGCGGGATTGCTTTCAACCGGCGTGCGCCCGAATTGTTGCTCGGTGAGGTTGAAATCGAGCGTGGCGCGTGGCGGCAGATAACCCGACAACGCTTTCAGCGGCGCGCCGAACATGCCCGGCACAAGGTACACCACGAACGAAAGCGTGGCGATGGCCAGGAACAGCCGCGTCACGCCCACGTGCTTCAGGTCGCTGTCGTGGCGGAACTTGAGTTTGCCGAGCAGGTAGACGCCCAACAGGGTGAAGATCACGATCCACAGCGCCAGGTAAACTTCGCGGTCGAGCAGGCCCCAGTGGTAGGTCTGGTCGGCCACGCTCAGGAATTTCAGTCCCAGCGCCAATTCAATGAACCCCAGCACCACCTTCACCGAGTTGAGCCACCCGCCCGATTTGGGCAGCGACCCCAGCCACGACGGGAAGAAGGCGAACAGCGTGAACGGCAGCGCGAATGCGACCGAGAAGGCCAGCATGGCGAAGATCGGCTCAAGAATATCGCCCTGGGTGCTTTTGATCAGCACCGATCCCACGATGGGCCCCGTGCACGAGAACGATACCAGTACCAGCGTCAGTGCCATGAAGAAGACGCCCGCCAGTCCGCCCTTGTCGGCGCCCCGGTCGCTTTTGTTGACCAGTTTGCTGGGCATCACGATTTCGAACGCGCCGAAGAACGAGGCGGCGAAGATCATGAACACCAGGAAGAAAATGATGTTGGGCAACCAATGCGTGGCCAGCCAGTTGAAGATGCCGGCCGTCACCGACGCCCCGCCCACGAAATAAGTCGACAGCACGATGATGGCGATGGGCAGCGTGTACAGGGCCACGATAAAAATGCCGTACATCAGCGCCATGAACCGCCCTTTGCGTTTGTTCTGATTGTCGCGCATGAAGAACGACACGGTCATCGGAACCATCGGGAAGACGCAGGGCGTAAGCAGGGCGGCGAAGCCCCACAGGACAGCCTCTACGATCATGGCCCACATCGACTTGGTGGGGGGCGCTTCGACCGTTGAAGGGGTGGCCGGTGTGATTTCCGGTTGCGGCGCGGTGGTTGTGTCCTTTGTTGCCGCAGGCTCTTCCGGCACCGTTGCGGATTCGGTTACGGGAGCAGCCGCCTGGCTTGCGGGCGCAGCGGTTGTGGTTGTTGCTGCCGGTTGTGCCGGCTGTGTCGGCTGGACGGTTGCGGCGGCCTGTTTGGCAGCCGGAATCTTAATCGAGAACTCGTGCTCGGCCGGCGGACGGCAACTGGTCTCGTCGCAGGCCTGCCATTCGACGGTCGCCTTCAACTCCGTTTCATGCGGGGCCGAGGTGCGGACCTTCTGCACAAAACCCACCGATCCCGAAAAATAGCCGATGTCCATCTTGAACACATCGTCGTATTTTACGGTCGGCGACACGGTTGCGGCAATGCCTCCGCGCAGCTCCACCCCTTCGGGTGTTTCGAGCGTGAACGCGGTGGAGATGGGCCCGTTCTTGTATGTTTTCAGGTCGTAGATATGCCACGGCGAGGGGATGTTCGCCTTGAAGACCACCTCGTATTCATTGCTACCCTTCTCTTTTATCTCACTGCTCCACGAGACCGGATTGCCGCCCATTTGTGCGAACGAGGCGGTTGCCGTTAAAAGCAAGGTTAAAAGCCACACTGTTTTTTTCATAGCCTGTCTCTGTTTTGATCGGATTATCGGAGTTGTTTTTTGTCGCCGGGGAGATGTGCTTCGTCCCGGAATATCGTTGCCTTCAATAAATAAGCGAGCCGGAGGGGCTTTTTAACTGATCTCCCAATCGGAGCCGTCCTTGCGGTCTTTGACCGTGATGCCGATCTGCGCCAAGCGGTCGCGGATCAGGTCGGACGTCGCCCAGTCTTTGTTCTTCTTGGCTTCGGCCCGCACCTGCAACACCATCTCCACCACGGAGCCAAGCATCTGGCTCTGGTCGGACGAAGCGCCGTCCTTTAAGCCAAGAATGTCGAACACCATCGAATGGACGGCCGTTTTGAGCCGTTCCAGGTCGGCGGCCGAGATCTTCTGCTCGCCCTCGTAAAGCTGGTTGATGATGCGCACCCAGTCGAACAGCACCGAAATGGCGATGGGCGAGTTCAGGTCGTCGCTCATGGCTTCGAGGCTGCGGGTTTCGAGGTCAGCCACGTCGACCGTCGAAGTCTCGGCCGGGGCGATCTTCGACAGCGTGTTCACCGCTTTCATCAACCGGTCGAGCCCTTTTTCGGCGGCCTGCAGCGCCTCGTTCGAGAAGTCGAGCGTGGAGCGGTAGTGCGCCTGGAGGATGAAAAAGCGGATGGTCATCGGCGAATAAGCCTGGTGCAGCAGTTTGTGTGTGCCCGTGAACAGTTCCTCAAGGGTGATGAAATTGCCCAGGGACTTGCCCATCTTCTGGCCGTTGATGGTGATCATGTTGTTGTGCATCCAGTAGTTCACGCTTTCTGCGCCTTGCGCGGCGGTGCTCTGGGCGATCTCGCACTCGTGGTGGGGGAACAGCAGGTCCATGCCCCCGCCGTGGATGTCGAACCGCCGGCCGAGGTATTTGGCGCTCATGGCCGAACACTCCAGGTGCCAGCCGGGAAAGCCCGCGCTCCAGGGTGAGTTCCACCGCATGATGTGCTCGGGCGAGGCTTTTTTCCACAGGGCGAAGTCGCGCGGGCCGCGTTTGTCGCCCTGGCCGTCGAGCTCGCGCGTGTTTTGCAGCAGGTCGTCGCTCACGCGTCCCGAGAGCTTGCCGTAGCGGTGCTTTTCATTGTATTTCTCGACGTCGAAGTAGACCGACCCGTTGCTCTCGTAGGCATAGCCGTTGTCCAGGATCTGCTTCACCAGCTCGATCTGCTCGATGATGTGCCCCGAAGCGTGCGGCTCGATGCTCGGAGGCAGCACGTTGAGCTCTTTCATGGCGTCATGGTAGCGGTTGATGTAATACTGAGCCACCTCCATCGGTTCGAGTTGTTCGACGCGGGCTTTTTTTGCGATTTTGTCCTCGCCCTGATCGGCGTCGTTTTCCAGATGCCCCACGTCGGTGATGTTGCGCACGTAGCGCACCTTATAGCCCAGGTGCTTCAGGTAGCGGAACAGCAAATCGAATGTGATGGCCGGCCGGGCGTGGCCCAGGTGCGGATCGCCGTAGACAGTGGGGCCGCAGACATACAGTCCCACGTGCGGCGGGTTGATGGGCTCGAACGCCTCTTTTTTGCGGCTGAGGCTGTTATAGACGGATAGCTTGTTTTCCATAAAAATCGAGGGTACTCCTGTTTAAAACGTTACAAATAACGTAATTTAATATCAAAAAATAAAAACGCGCCCCGAAATCGGCCGAATGTCCGTATATTTATCGGATTATGTTTAAATGGATCGTCGTCCTGGGCGGCTGCGAAGGATCGTCCGGCCGGGGAAGCCGCATCCGCTCCGCTGTAACGGGAAATGCACGGCCTTTTTGAGCCGGATGACGGCACGAAAAGATCCGGATCTGCTGTTTATTGAATTATTTCGTTAAATTCGCAACGAAAATACTTCTTTGAGATCATGAATAATTTCAGGAAAAACAACCTCATCTTCGGTTGGATCGCGTTCGCGGTCGCCGCAGTAACGTACCTCCTTACCATAGAGCCGACGACCAGTTTGTGGGATTGTCCCGAATTCATCCTGTGCGCCTTCAGGCTGGAGGTGGGGCACCCGCCGGGCAACCCGTTTTTCCTGTTGCTGGGCCGGTTTTTCACCCTGTTCACCTCGGATCCGACCAAAGTGGCGGCCCTGGTCAACAGCATGTCGGCGCTGGCCAGCGCGGGCACCGTCCTGTTCCTGTTCTGGACCATCTCGCATTTCGTGCGCATGATCCGGCGCAAGACCGAAACTGAGATGGACAAAAACGACACCCTGATGGCGATGGGATGCGCCATGGTCGGGGCATTGGTCTATACTTTTTCCGACACGTTCTGGTTCTCGGCCGTCGAGGGCGAGGTGTACGCCTTGTCGTCGTTCTTCACGGCCATCGCCTTCTGGGCTATCCTGCGGTGGGAAAGTGCTGATGAAAGCCGGAGTCCGTACGCCAACCGCTGGCTGATCCTGATCGCCTACCTCACCGGCATCGGCGTGGGGATCCACCTGCTGAACCTGCTGATCGTTCCGGCCATCGTGTTTGTGTGGTATTTCAAAAAATATCCGGTGGTCACCAAATGGGGCGTGACGAAAGCGATCCTGGCCTCGGCGGCCATCGTGCTGTTCGTCATGTCGTTCCTGATGAAGGTGCCGCTGGGCATCGGCGCCCGCATCGACCGGATGTTCGTCAACAACATGGGCCTGCCGGTCAACAGCGGGCTGTTGGTGTTTGTGTTTGTGCTGTTCTCCGTCCTGGCGTGGGGCATCTGGTATTCCTATAAGAAGCGGAAGCAGATCCTGAATTTCATCCTGACCTCCACCGCCGTGCTGCTGATCGGTTACTCGGGCTATGCGGTGGTTGTGGTTCGCGCCGCGGCGCATCCGCCCATGAACAGCAACAATCCCGACAATCCCTACGGCCTGCTGGGGTTGCTCAATCGCGACCAGTATGGCGGCAGCAGCCCCCTGCTCTACGGCCCGGCGTTCAATTCGCGTCCGGTGGAGCTTGAGGAGAAAACGAAATATTCGGTCGATCCGGAGAGCGGAAAATATGTCGGGGCGCAAGTCCGGAACGATTACATCTTCCCGTCCGAGTTGAAGATGCTGTTCCCCCGCATGCACAGCGCCGATTCGAGGCATGTCGAGGGCTACAAGTCGTGGTCCGATTTCCAGGGGCGGCCGGTTTATTTCGGCGACGAGGCCGTGATGATGCCCACTTTCGGCGAGAACATGCGCTACTTCGTCTCGTACCAGATCAACTTCATGTACTGGCGCTACTTCATGTGGAATTTCGCAGGGCGCCAAAGCGACATACAGGGCCGGGGCAACGTGGCCAACGGCAACTGGATGTCGGGCATCAGGGCCATCGACGAAATTTACCTCGGCCCGCAGGACAACCTGCCCACGGAAGTGAAAAACAACCGTGGACGCAATCACTATTACCTTCTGCCGTTCCTGCTGGGGATCTTCGGACTGGCGTTCCAGCTGAAAAGAGACCCGAAGAACTTTACGGTGGTGATGTGGTTTTTCTTCATGACCGGACTGGCCATTGTGATATACCTCAACCAGACCACCTCGCCCCCGCGCGAGAGGGATTACGCCTATGCCGGGTCGTTCTACGCCTTCTCCATCTGGGCGGGGCTCGGGGTGATGTGCGTGGCCCGTTGGGTGGGCAAGGCGCTCAAGAACCGCAAGGCGGCCATCCTGATCGCCTCGGTCGCCTGCTGCGGGGTGCCGGTGTTGATGGCCCAGCAAAACTGGGACGACCACGATCGTTCGGGACGCTACGTGGCCCGCGACATGGGGGCCAACTACCTCAATACCACCCTGAAAAATTCGGTGCTGATGAACTTCGGCGACAACGACACGTTCCCCGTCTGGTACAGCCAGGACGTGGAGGGCGTGCGTCTGGACGTGCGGGTGATGAACATGAGCTACATCAGCGGCGACTGGTATATCGACCAGATGAAGCAGAAATGTTACGATTCGGAGCCCCTGCCCCTTTCGTTGCCCCGGTCGAAATACCTCGGAAGCACCAACGACCAGGTTTTGGTGGATCCGAAAGTCAACCGGCCCATCACGGCCAGGGAAGCGATGGATTTTGTCATCAGCGACAATCCCGCGACCAAGATCCGCGGCTATGATTACATCCCGGCCAAGGTGCTGACCGTGCCGGTGAACAAAGAGAACGTCATTGCCAGCGGCATTGTCCGGGAGGAAGACCGCGACCTGATACTCGACACCATCACCCTGACCATCAAGGACGATGTGATCTACAAACCGACGCTGGTGCTGATCGACCTGCTGGCCAACTTCGACTGGAAGCGTCCGCTGTTCTTCACCAGCCTGGGCGAAAACTTGACGGATATCGGGCTCGACGAATACATGCAGTTCGACGGGGCGTGCTACCGTCTGGTGCCGATCCGCACGCCGGCCCGGGCGGGGCTGGTTGCCGGGCGCATCGACACGGAAGTCCTGTACGACAACCTGTTCAACAAATACCGCTACGGGAACGTGCAAGACCCCAAAGTGTACGTCGACGCGTTTATCCACGATACGTTCGAGGCGTCGAGGATGAGGCTGGCCTTCGGGTGCCTTGCCATGGAATATGCGGCGCAGGGCGATACGGTCAAGGCCGTCGAGGTGGCCGACAGGGCACGGGAGATCATCCCCTTCTCGAAAGTCCGCTACGATTACGGCGGGTCGATCGCCCTGATCCACGGATATTACAGCGCCGGAGCTTATGAAAAAGGGAACGAACTGCTGACCGCATACGGCGATAACCTGGTCGAGTACATCAATTTCTATTCCCAACTCAAGGGGAATAAACTCTACGGCGTTTCGCGCGATATCTCGATGGATCTGACCACCCTGTACAACCTGTATGGAATTGCGGCCGGTTTCGGGCAAGCCGAAGCGGCCCGCAAATACCTCCCCTACATCAGCCTGCTGGGAGAGGAGCCGGAGCCCGGCCCGGACGAAGAATAAACATTCAATCCCATGATAAAAGCCTGCGTGGTTCGGCCACGGCAGGCTTTTTTTGAGAAACGATGGCCGCATTGCTGAACTGCCATACCGCCGGCATTGTCGAAGCCGGATGCGACGAAGCGGGGCGCGGGTGCCTTGCCGGGCCGGTGTTTGCCGCCGCGGTGGTGCTGCCGGCCGATTTTCATCATCCGCTGCTCAACGACTCGAAGCAGATGACCGCCCGGCGGCGGTTGCTGCTGAAAGATTGCATCCGGGAAAACGCCGTGGCGTGGAATGTGGCGCAGGTGTCGCCCGCCGAGATCGACGAGATGAACATCCTCCGGGCGTCGTTCCTGGCCATGACCCGCGCGGTCGAGGGATTGTCCGTTGTGCCGGAAGCGTTGTTGATCGACGGCAACCGTTTCCGGAGCCGCCTCGAAATCCCGTATCACTGCATTGTCAAAGGCGACGGCATCTACGCCTCCATAGCAGCCGCGTCGGTGTTGGCCAAAACCTTCCGCGACGAGTTCATGGACGCTCTTGCCCAACAATTCCCCGAGTACGGTTGGCAAAAGAACAAAGGCTATCCCACAAAAGATCACCGCCGGGCCATCGAACGCCACGGCCCCACGCCCCATCACCGCCAATCGTTCACCCTGCTTCATGATGCTGTCCAACTGACGCTTGGGTTGTAGGGTTGCCCCGGCACTCAATCTGAACTTTTTGTAAAAAGTTCAATCAAAAACTTTCGGAAAAAACTTCGTTTTTCGTGATTTGATTTTGTCTCGGCCCAATATCCGCTCAATGAAAAGGCCCCGCCCGGGCAACAACATAACAGGTTGTTATGTCATTTTTCGGGCAGGGCCTTTCCATTGACGGGATAATGAATCGAAGATAAGCCAGTCAAGAGATACGCAGTATCTCCGAAAAGTTTTTGGTTAAGCTTTTTACAAAAAGCTTAGAATAAGTATGGGATAACGTCTACAAATCGTGCGTCAGGATGGGCGGGACGATGGCCGAGTGGTCGAAGTCGTGCCAGGTGGCGGCGATGTGGTTGAGGGTGGCGATGATTTCGTCCGGGTCGTTGGATGTGACGAGCCTCATGCGGGTTTCCTTGAAGTTGGGCAGGCCTTTGAAGTAGGTGCTCAAGTGGCGGCGCATTTCGAGGATTCCGACTTTTTCGCCTTTGAATTCGATGGATTTGGCGAAGTGTTCTTTTGCGATTTCGACCCGTTCGGCCACTCCGGGTTGAGGGAGGATCTCTCCTGTTTCGAGATAGTGGCGGATTTCGCGGAAGATCCACGGGCGGCCGTAGGTGGCGCGGCCGATCATGATTCCGTCCACGCCGTAGCGGTCGAACATTTCGCGTGCTTTTTGCGGCGAGGCGATGTCGCCGTTGCCGATGACGGGGATGGTGATGCGGGGGTTGTTTTTCACTGCGCCGATGAGCGTCCAGTCGGCTTCGCCTTTGTACAGCTGGGCGCGGGTGCGGCCGTGTATGGTGAGGGCGGCGATGCCCGCGTCCTGCAGCCGTTCGGCGATCTCTTCGATGTTTTTGCTTTCCTCGTCCCAGCCCAGGCGGGTTTTGACCGTTACGGGGAGTTTGACCGCTTCGACGATGCGGCGGGTCATCTCGACCATTTTCGGCACGTCGCGCATCATGCCCGATCCGGCTCCCCGGACGGCGATTTTCTTGACCGGGCAGCCGAAATTGATGTCGATCAGGTCGGGGCCGGCGCTCTCGGCGATGCGGGCCGCCTCGACCATCGGTTCGATCAGGTGCCCATAGAGCTGGATGCCCAGCGGCCGCTCATAATCGAACAGCGACAGTTTCCTGAGCGACTTGGCCGCATCGCGCACCAGGCCGTCGCACGAGATGAATTCGGTGTACATGACGTCGGCGCCGAACCGCTTGCACATATAGCGGAACGACGGGTCGGTGACGTCTTCCATCGGAGCCAGGAACAAGGGGCGGTCGGGCAGGACGATATTGGCGATTTTCATGCGGGAAGGGCCTGTTTTTCCGGCGAAATTAATCATTTTTGGACGGAAGGCCCTTGTGTGTCGTGCGAAATGCCTATATTTGTGTGCAAAATTCTTTTTCCGACGATGAACATCGAGCAGATACTCAAAGGCGAAGTGGCGCAAGCCCTCGCATCGCTATACGGGGAGGTCTCCCCCGACCTGATCCAGTTGCAAAAAACGCGCAGGGAGTTCGAGGGCGATTATACGCTGGTCGTATTCCCATTCCTCAAGGCCAGCCGCAAGAATCCCGAACAGACCGCCGCCGAGATCGGCGAAAAACTGGTGTCCGGTTCGGCGATGGTGGCGGGGTTCAATGTGATCAAAGGTTTTTTGAACATTTCGCTTTCCCCGGCTTTTTGGGTCGAACAATTCAACGGCGTGGCCGCCGACCCGTCGTTCGGGTTCGGAGGGAAGACCGGCCGCACGGTGATGGTCGAATACTCGTCGCCCAACACCAACAAGCCGCTGCATTTGGGACACATCCGCAACAACCTGCTGGGCTACTCGGTGGCGCGGATCCTGGAGGCCGACGGCAACAACGTCGTCAAGGCCAACCTGGTCAACGACCGCGGCATCCACATCTGCAAGTCGATGCTGGCGTGGCTGAGGTTCGGCGGCGGCGAAACCCCGGAAAGTTCGGGCATGAAAGGCGACCATCTGGTGGGCAAGTATTACGTCGAGTTCGACAAGGCTTATAAAGCGCAGATCAAAGAACTGATGGCCGGCGGCATGAGCGAGGACGATGCCAAAAAAGAAGCTCCGCTGATGAAACAGGCGCAGGAGATGCTCCGCAAGTGGGAGGCCAAGGACCCCGAGGTGTACGGCCTGTGGGAAAAGATGAACGGCTGGGTGTACGACGGGTTCGAGAAGACCTATGCCGCCATGGGAGTATCGTTCGATAAGGTATACTACGAGTCTCAGACCTATATCCTGGGGAAATCGCTGGTGCAGTCGGGGCTGGATAAAGGGGTGTTCTTCAAAAAGGAAGACGGCTCGGTGTGGATCGACCTTACTCCCGACGGCCTTGACCAGAAGCTGCTGTTGCGCAACGACGGAACGTCGGTTTACATGACGCAGGATCTGGGGACGGCCGTGCAGCGCTTTTCGGAGTTCAGCCTCGACGGGCTCGTTTACGTGGTGGGCAACGAACAGAACTACCACTTCCAGGTGCTGAAGCTGATCCTCTCGAAGCTCGGTTATGCGTGGGCCGACCAGATCCACCATCTCTCGTACGGAATGGTGGAGCTGCCCGAGGGCAAGATGAAATCGCGCGAGGGGACGGTGGTCGACGCCGACGACCTGATCGACGAAATGGTGGGCACGGCCTACCAGATGTCGGCCGAGTTGGGCAAGCTCGACGGCATATCGCCCGGGGAAGCCCGCAAGGTGAGTGAAATGGTGGGCCTGGGGGCGTTGAAATATTTTATCCTCAAGGTCGATCCGAAGAAGACGATGCTGTTCGACCCCAAGGAGTCGATCGACTTCAACGGCAACACGGGGCCGTTCCTGCAATACACCCACGCCCGCATCTGTTCGGTGTTGCGCAAGGCCTCCGACGAGGGGCTGGAGGTGCCGGCGGCCATTCCAGGCGGAGTGGGGTTGTCCGGCAAAGAGTTGTCGCTGGTGGGGCTGGTCTGCGATTTCCGCAACGTGGTGGCCGCCGCGGCCGAGAACATGTCGCCGGCGCTGGTGGCCAACTATGTGTATGACCTGGCCAAAGAGTACAATCAATATTACCACGACTACCCGATCCTGAAAGAAACCTGCGCGAAGACCCGCGGGGCGCGGCTGCTGCTGTCATCCGTTGCGGCCCGCACGATAAAACAGGCGGCCTCGCTGCTGGGGATCGATGTGCCGGAGCGGATGTAGGCATGCGCCTGTCCGGGGGGGCGGAAATTCCAAATTGTTTCTTAATCGCATGGAAAATATGAAAAGAATCGTATTGTCGTTTTTGTTTGTTGCGCTTGCCGCAACGGCTTCGGCCCAGTATCGCGACATCTCATGGGGCGTGAAAGGCGGCCTGAACCTGTCGAACATCCGCAACACCTCCCATCCGCAGCCCAAGACGGGGGCGAATGCCGGCGTGTTCCTGACCCTGGACATGGGGCGCGGATGGTCGTTCCAGCCCGAGTTGATGTATTCGGAGCAGGGGAACATTATGGCAGACCAGCAGGGAGACAATGCCGCGTATGACGAAACGTATGCGTTCGACTGCATCAACCTGCCGCTGATGTTCCGCTACCGGGTCGCAGGGGGGCTCCATGTGGAGTTCGGCCTGCAGGCCGGATGGAAGATTTCGGCGCGCTATCACGGCGAGAACTACAACGTGGATGCCGATTCTCCGGATTATGCGAAGATGGGCTGGTGGTCGATCCCCTCTCCGAACTACAACACGTTCGATTTGCAGATGCCGTTGGGGCTGTCGTACGATTTCAAGCCGGGGGTGTTCGTCTCGGCCAGGTATAACGTGGGACTGACCAATACCTTCCAGGGGTATACCTACAATCCATACGGCAACACCCAGGCCGTGGTGTTCCAGCTTTCGGCCGGATGGCGGTTCCGCGTGCGGGAATAAGCGGGGAATTTGCGTATCTTTGTGTGGGTGAAATAACCGGGGCCGGATGCCGGCCGGAGGGATCCTTTATTTGATATTATCAGGGAAAATCAACATTTCCCGGGTGCCGGAAGGCGCTAAACCGAATTGCAGATATGTTTGAGAATTTAAGCGAGAGGCTTGAGCGGTCGTTCAAAATACTGAAGGGCGAAGGGAAGATCACCGAGATCAACGTGGCCGAAACGCTGAAAGATGTGCGCCGGGCGTTGATCGACGCCGACGTCAACTATAACGTGGCCAAGAAGTTCACCGACGAGGTGAAGGCCAAGGCCCTGGGCGAGAAGGTGCTTACGGCCGTCAAGCCGGGGCAGTTGCTGGTGAAGATCGTCAAGGACGAGCTGGCGGCGCTGATGGGGGGCCAGATGAGCGACATCAACCTGGCGGGCAATCCGGCGGTGGTGCTGATCGCCGGGCTGCAAGGGTCGGGCAAGACCACCTTTTCGGGAAAACTGGCCTCGTTCATCAAAAGCAAAAAGGGGAAGAAGGTGTTGCTTGTGGCCTGCGACGTGTATCGTCCGGCGGCCATCGAGCAGCTGAAAGTGCTGGCCTCGCAAATAGACGTGCCGGTCTATACCGAGGAGGGAAGCAAAGACCCCGTGCAGATTGCCCGGAACGCCATAGCCTATGCCAAGACCAACGCCATCGGCGTGGTGATTGTCGATACGGCGGGGCGCCTGGCCGTCGATGAGCAGATGATGCGGGAGATCACGGCCATTAAGGCGGCCGTCAACCCGTCGGAGACGCTGTTCGTGGTCGATTCGATGACCGGGCAGGACGCCGTGAACACGGCCAGGGAGTTCAACGACCGGCTCGACTTCGACGGGGTGGTGCTCACCAAACTCGACGGCGATACCCGCGGCGGGGCGGCCATCTCTATCCGCTCGGTGGTCAACAAGCCGCTCAAGTTCGTGTCGGCCGGGGAAAAAGTCGATTCGTTGCAGGTGTTCTTCCCCGAACGCATGGCCGACCGCATCCTGGGCATGGGCGACATTGTCTCGCTGGTGGAGAAGGCGCAGGAGCAGTTCGACGAGGAACAGGCTCGCCGGTTGCAAAAACGCATTGCTAAAAACCAGTTCGATTTCAACGATTTCCTGTCCCAGATCACCCAGATCAAGAAAATGGGCAACATGAAAGACCTCGCCTCGATGATCCCGGGCGTGGGCAAAGCGCTCAAAGACGTGGACATCAGCGACGACGTGTTCAAATACACCGAGGCCATCATCCATTCGATGACCCCCGGGGAGCGGAGCAATCCCGCGCTGATCAACCCCTCGCGCAAAAACCGCATCGCCAAAGGCGCCGGGCGCGATATCCAGGAGGTGAACCGCCTGCTGAAACAGTTCGACGACATGAAAAAGATGATGAAGATGGTGTCGTCCGGCAATCTGCCCACGGGCAGGGGTGTCCGGAAAAGATAGCGTTCCCGTGCATTCTTTCCGAGTCGTACGGCTAAACGGACGTGAAGAAATTAAAACCAAAAACGGATATGGTACTGATTGACGGTAAGGCGGTGGCAGCGCAGGTCAAGCGCGAGATCGCCGAAGAGGTGTCGGGCATCACCGGCGGCGGAATGCGCCCCCCGCATCTTGTGGCGATACTGGTGGGCGACGACGGGGCCAGCCAGACCTATGTCGGGCATAAGGAGAAAGCCTGCCGCGAGGTGGGGTTCGACTCGACGGTGCTGAGGTATGACGGATCCATTTCTGAGAAATTCCTCCTCGACAAGATCGCCGAACTCAATGCCGACGACCGGGTCGACGGGTTTATCGTCCAGTTGCCGCTTCCCGGTCACATCTCGGAGCAGAAGGTGATCGAGGCGATCGACCCGCGGAAAGACGTCGACGGATTTCATCCGGTCAACACCGGGCGCATGATTTCGGGGCTGCCGTCGTACCTGCCCGCAACCCCCGACGGAATCGTGGAGCTTATAAGGCGGTATGAAATCGAAACGGCGGGCAAGCATTGCGTGGTGATAGGGCGCAGCAACATCGTGGGCCGGCCGGTGGCCAACCTGCTGATGAACAAAGGCTATCCGGGCGACTGCACGGTGACCGTGTGCCACAGCCGCACCCGAAACATCAAAGAATACACGCTGAAGGCGGATATCATCGTGGTTGCGCTGGGCGTGGCCGGGTTCCTGACGGCCGATATGGTGAAAGAGGGCGCCGTTGTGATCGATGTGGGCATTACGCGCGTGCCGTCGACTGCGACCAAAAGCGGCTGGAAGCTGCTGGGCGACGTCAGGTTCGACGAGGTGGCCCCCAAATGCAGCTACATCACCCCCGTCCCCGGCGGCGTGGGACCGATGACCATCGTTTCCCTGATGAAAAATACCCTGAAAGCCGCCCGGAAAGAGATTTACGGATAAATTTCCCCGTTCGATATTTTTAGAAATTCCTCCTTTTTATATCGCAAGGCGTTATTTAATTATGCCTCCGGACTATTTAGAATAATTATAAATTAGTCGATCTCGGCCAAATTATTTTTTTAAAAATGTGTTGGTATCATTAAATAATTTATATTTGTATAAATGAATTGGAAGGCAATTGTTCTGAAAAATAGTGATTTGAACGGTAAAACGTGTTGAATCATTGTGTTTTAGGATTATTTTGCGGCTATTGATGTGTGAATGCAAGCGAATAAATATTTATCGATTTTTAATTAATGTCTAACTCAAAAATTTTTTTTATGAACAAAAGTTTACTTAAAAGAATGGGGCGGTGCTTTGTGGCGCTACTCATTTTCTTTGCGGTGCCACCTCTGGTATCGGGCTCTTTGTTCGCGCAGCAAATCAGCGTGTCGGGAGTTGTTAAGGATTCTAAAACCGGGGCGCCTCTGGGTGGGGTTGCCGTTACGGTTATCGGAACCAATGCAGGGGAATTCACCAAGGACGATGGTAGCTATACCATCAAGGCCCCGAGTTCGGCCAGCAGATTGTCGTTTTATCTTGTCGGGTATGCCGAAGCAACCGCAACGGTAGGGACCCAGACGACGATCAATGCCAGCCTGGTTCCCGAAGCGACTCAGCTGGACGAGCTGGTTTTCATCGGGTACGAGTCTCAGAAAAAACGCAAGGTTACGGCTTCGATCTCAAGTATCGATGCAGACAAGCTGAAAGACCTTCCCTCGCCGAACATCGAAAACCTGTTGCAGGGTCGTATCGCCGGGGTGAACATCCAGAACATCACGGGTGAAACCGGTGTTGCTCCGACGATGGTTGTGCGCGGTAACTCGAACGTTTCTTCGAGCACCGACGGTTACAGCCCCAACATCCTGAGCCAGCCTCTGTATGTGATCGACGGTATCATCGTTCCCAACGACAACCTTGGTTCCTCTTATAATTACGGTACCGGTACTTCGGTTATCGCAGGGATCAACGTGAACGACATCGAAACGATCGACGTGTTGAAGGATGCTTCGGCAGCAGCAATCTACGGTTCGCGCGGTGCAAACGGCGTTGTGATCATCAAGACCAAGCGCGGTGCTACCGGTAAACCGAAGATCAAGTTGAGCGCCATGATGGGTGTGCAGTTCCATCCGCAGGGCCAGCCTCTGATCGGTGGCGCCAAGGAAAGAAGGTATAAGATCAGCGAACTCTATTACTGGGCCGGCAACACTCCGGGCCTCGGCGGTTCCGTTTATGACAGGATCAAGAGTATCGATGCAATCCAGGCCCTCAATGACTCGTTGAACCCCTATTATAACAACAGCAACGACTGGCAGGGAATTTATTTCGAAACCGGTTTCACGCAGCAATACAACCTTTCTGTAACCGGTGGGACGGAACAGGCCAGCTATCGTCTGGGTTTTGGTTACTACGATGAAAAAGGTACCGTTATCGGGACTGGCTACAGCCGCTATACGTTTACGGACGCCCAGGACTTCCGCTTCGGCGACAAGCTTCAGTTGATGACCACGATTTCTTACGGTCACTCCAACCGTTCGCGCGGTTCGGGACAGTATCCCGGTAGGATTTTTGGCGGTTCTTTCTCTAACCTGAGAAACCTTCCCGCTTCGTTCTATTACATCAGCGATGACGATATCAAAACGCGCCGGGATCAGTTCGGCAGGACGGACAACAACATTGACAACAACTTCAACGGTAATGCAACCTTTATTTACTCGCCGGTGAGCATTGTACGTATTAACTTGTCGATGAGTGCCTACTACAATAACTCGTTCCGCCGCCAGTTCTCCAGCTCGACTATCACCAACGATAACAAATCGTGGGCTTCGAGTTACTATTCCAATAGCCGCGGATACTCGTTCGAACCGTACATTTCGGTTAGCCCGAGCTTCGGCGACCACAACTTCGCATTCCTGTTCGGGGGGTCGATCGATGAAACCAGGCACGATGAGATCTATTCGTATGGTCACGGTGCTCCCAACGACGCTATCCAGTTGGTTACCGCCGCTACCATCAAGGATGACCTCAGTTCATACACCGATTATGTAACCACGGCCATGACTTCGATCTGGGGTCGTCTGAGCTATGACTACAAGGGCAAGTATCTCGTTTCGGGAACTTTGCGTGCGGATGCTTCTTCGAAGTTCATGCCCGACAACCAGTGGGGATACTTCCCGTCGGTTTCTGCAGGGTGGATCGTGACGGACGAAGCGTTTATGCAGCCTACGAGCAAATGGTTGAATATGTGGAAAATCCGCGGATCGTACGGGTTGACCGGTCAGCAAATCATCGACAATCCCTATCTGCGTTACAGCGTTTGGGATGTGGATGCATACCTTGCTCCGGGTAGCTATATCGGCTCGCTCGGAAATGCTACCTATGGCGGTGTTACCTCTCTGATCCCCGCTTACGGTACGGCAATTCCGCAGAAAGACCTTTCATGGCAGAAGGTTTACCAGTTTGACCTCGGTATGGATATCGGACTGTTCAACGAAAACCTCTGGTTTGAAATCGACTACTACAACAAGAATTCGAAAGGGAACCCCTGGGATGTTCCGCTCCCCATCTATTATGGGTTCCAGAGCGCCAAGACCAATGCGATCGATGTCAACAACCGCGGGATCGACTTCCTGGTACGCGCCCAGATTTTCAAAGAAACTCAGGTTAAGTGGGAATCGACCCTTAACTTCGGTTATAACCTGAATACGATTACCAAGTTGCCCGACAGCGGCCGCGATATTGTAATCAGTGAATTCTCCCGCTATAGCGTAGGATACGCAACTTATCCCTTCTACAGGGCGAAGACCACCGGTATTTTTGACTACGTTGACCAGATTCCTGTCAGCCCCTACACGGGTGTTCAGTTTGGACTGGAAGGCATCAACACCTTCTGGCCGGGTTGGTTCTCTCTCGATGACGTCAATGGCGACTACCTGCTTACCAAGAACGCGGGTGCCGGTGGCGACTACCAGATCATTGGCAATCCGAATGCCAAGTGGAATGGTGGGTTCTCGAATACGGTACAGTGGAAGAACCTGACCCTGAACGTAAACTGTATCTTCACTTTCGACAGGGATATCGAAGATACGAGCATTGGAGACAGGTATTACAGGCCAGGCGATCAGGTTGGCGGTTTTGTCAGCGGGTCGGTGCTTTCACAGCCGAAAAACTACTTCTGGCGGAAGCCGGGCGATGGCGGTGCTACCAGCACGACCGATACTCCCTCGTGGAGCAAAGCCAAAGTACGCATGCCTTTGAACTCTCCGTACGTAACAGGTTACGGCTCTTACATCCCCGAAATCGGCTATATGATCCAAAACGGGGCGTATTTCAAGATCAAAGACGCTACTCTGAACTACCACCTCCCCGAGGCCTGGATGAAGAAAGTCAAGATTCCGAGCGCCCGCGTATACGCTACGATCACGAATATCTACACTTTCAAGTCGTCTAAAGTGCTGTGTCCCGACCCGGAACTCGTAGATGCAATGGGTAAATACCAGGGTACCGGTTATCCTCTGCCCAGGACGCTTGTATTTGGTTTGGATATCGATTTTTAACAAAAGATTTAAGTTAAAATGCATTTGATTATGAAAAAAATATTTATTGGAATATTAATGCTTGGATCGGTAGCGTTCATGGGTTGCGATAACCTGATGAACCAGGAGCCACTCGGCGCCATTACCGATGCAAAATATTGGAAGACTGAGAACGACGTCAGTTCTGCCGTTGCCGGCGGGTACGCTATTCTCAGGGGGGCTTTCGTGGCTAAGGATAAGTCTGTGAAAGATCAGGACTATTGGGCCCTTAGCCGGTTCGTTGCCTGGGGCGACTACCGTGCCATGATTACCGGTACGGCTTCGGGTACAATTATCGACCAGAGTGTTGACTGCTGGCTTAAGAACATTCCCAACGGGTCTATTCCTTATGGTAGGAACTCTCTCTACTGGGATGACTTCTACAAAGTGACCCAGCACGGAACCGTTGCTCTTTCCAAGATCGGCGGGTTGGATAATTCGATCTTTGCCGACAAAGAACAGGGCAAGCGTCACTATATGGGTGAAGCCATGTTCCTGAGGACCTGGACTTATTTCTATCTGGTCAAGAACTTTGGCGATGTTGTTTTCGTAAGGGAAGTGCCCAACGATCCGGCCAGTTTGTCTTCTCACATTCCGAGAACTCCTGCTGCGGAAGTGCTCGACTCGCTCGTCAACGATGCCCGCAGGGCGATCGACCTGCTTTCCTGGAATGAAGAAATGGCGGCTCCCAAGGCGATCCGTGCTGACAAAGGCGCTGCCTATGTCATGTTGGCCGAAATGCTGCTTACCCGTGGCTCGGACACTGACGATTATCGCACCGCCAATGGCATTGCCGGAAACGACTATGATGAAGCGAAAACCATTCTTACCGGAACCCTTAGCGATGGGTCGACCTTGTTCTCTCATTACGCGCTTTTGGATGCCGAGCAGTTCCCTGCAATAGCGAAAGGCGGAAGCGATGAAGGCATCTTTGAGTTGGCCTTTGATTACGCTACGAACGAATGTTACCAGTACAGTTGGGGCCAGTTGTACACCAGCCACTATCAACGTCCGTATCGCGATGTGGCGCGGTCTGATTTCTGGCTTGGGCCCGATGTCGTTACTACGGTTTTCGATGGCAATGATCAGGACAAGCGTTTTAAAGCCTGGGTGGATATCTCGCAAACGGTAAGTTCTTCCAATGCTGCCCCCAGAGCCGCATTGCAGAAGTATCGTAGCTATACGGTGAAGGATGAGACGTATTACTATGACGACAACCTTCCCGTTTACAGGATGGGCGGTGCGTTGCTCATGGCTGCGGAAGCATGCATCCGAACCAATGATATGGTTGGTGCCGTAAGCTATATGGATCAGGTAAGGCAGCGCGCCGGCCTTTTGCCTTATACCGGAGCGACGGATGAATCTTCGATGATCAAAGCGCTTGGACGGGAATATTACAAGGAACTTTATTGTGAAGGCCAGATTATTTATCACCTGATCCGTTTGGGACAGCAAGCCATTGATATGTATCAGTCTAACATGAGCATTGCAAAGGGACAGCACCTGTTGCCCATCCACCCGGACTACTTCTCTGTGAACCGTTATATGACTCAGAACCAGTATTGGATCGGTAAAGGCCCGTTCTAGTAATTTTTAAAAGAATTTTAAATATGAAAAAACTATTATATTCATTGTTGACAGTCGCATTGGCCGTGTCAATCTCGTCATGCAACGATTACTATGACGATGGGGGGACGCACAATCCCTATGTACAAATGACTACTGTCCAGTTCCTGGAACAACATCCCAACTTCGACACCACGGTGAGGTTGATCAGGGCGGTTCCGGGCATGGAGGATCTTCTGAACAGCGACGGCATTACTTTCATGGCCCCGAGCAATTATGCGGTTTATAACCATATTGCCGGTGTCAGGAGTTGGCCGGGCCGTTCCGCGTACACACTCGATTCTCTGTTGGCCGATACGCATAATCTTGAAAGGTACTTCAAGCGTACTATTGTCAATGGTTACCTGTACCGGGAAGATCTTTTGATCGTCCCTTATCAGGAACTTATCGACCAAACCACGCACCTTAACCTGTTGAACGAAGAAATTGCCGTTTACAATCAGGAGATAGGAAAAGGAAGCATGACGAATGAATATGTCAAGAATGTGTATTTTGGCCGTAAGATTGGCGAAGGTTGGGATGACAAAGATTTTTCCACGACCGGAGATGCAAACTGGAGGACTTTTAATCTGGACGATTCGGCTATTATTACGACTTCCGGCATTATTACCACCAACGGGGTGATCCATGTTCTTTCTCCCAATTCAACGTTTGGGTTTACCAAGCTGGTCGGCGGAACTCCCAGGTATTAATTTTAAATAATTTTAGAAATTATGAAAAAGATTTTAAATAAGATCGCTTTGGTATCTGTGGGGGCTCTTATTGCAGGGGGGATCTTTACTTCCTGTGATGTTTACGATGAGAAAGGATTCCTCAGCCCCGCAATACGTTACACGGGAGATTCATTTACCGTGACCCACGGGATCCTCTCTAAAGGCCCCAGGATCAATCCTGACGGTTCGACTCCTCCGCTTAAGATTACCATCGCAAAAATTGCGGATGCGGACGGAAATGTTGTGGAGGCGTTCACTCAGAAGATGGACGTTATGTCGTGGAGGATTGTCGGTAAGCCCAAGTTCGATACGACGATAGATCTGGTTGTGGCAAAACGTTATACGCAGAACGTTTCAATGGCCTTTACCAATGCTACCGACGGAAGCATCACTGTGGCTGAAAACTCCTTTGACGTTCCGGTTGGGGAGTATTTTGTAGACGTTACGGTTACAAACCCCACAAAGAAGAAAATGACGATTGCCAGCGCAGTGAAGATGAATGTGATTGCTTCGTCTGAGGCTGACCGCTATGCATTCCCGGCTTCGAGCTTCTCGGTAACCCGCCTTGACCCGACCGACACCCGTTATGGTTATCCCATTCCGGCCGATGTTATCGCGGACTGCGGGCTTACTGCCGGAACCAGGCAGGGGGAGACTTATTATCCGCTCGGCGTCGATCAGGGGAATCTCCTGGTTACGCGCCCCGATATGCCTGCTTTCTATCTTGGGAATATGGGCGCGTTGATCACGCATGTAATCAATTACGACGCCCCGTCTCTTGAAGTGATCTTCATCGATGAAAACGGATATTATTTCAATCAGAGCCAGATGACTACCAGCGGTAAACCGATGTTCACCGCCAGGGCCCCGGTGCCTCATGCAAACCAGAGCCTTTGGTCGTTGGAACAGATCACGTTGAACTATAATCCCGAAAGGACCGACTCTTCGATCATCTATAACATTGACCCGAGGTATCCGTTCCCGATGCCTTGGCAGCTTGAAGGAACCGGCACCCCCAGTGGTGTTCCCAGCGGCGGTACGTCTTACCAGATGATTTCGAACGAAGCGTTTGTGACCAAAACGACCGCTAAACAGCAGATCACGGACATCACGGCAACCGAAGCTGCCGGAGGAGCGACTGTGTTGATTGATCCGGCACGGATTTATATCTCGCCGTATAATATCGGGATCCGGATGCCTTACTCGATGAATATCCCGGGCGTAATGAAGATCATTATCCAGTTGCCCTATACTGCTTCAACTCAGTTTAAGGGAGCGTTCTCCGGTCGGGCAACCCTGCCTATCGTAGAATCGGAATAAGAGATTGCGTTTCTCAATAAAAAAGGAGGCTTTAAGCCTCCTTTTTTATTTTGTCTGTAAAATAAAAGAGTGCGTTGCCGAAATCTCAGGGCAACGCACTCTGTTCAATATCAGATCCCAGGAGGTTATTTCCCGGAGACTGTCGCTTTGAGGGTTACCTCGACGTTGCCGCGCGTGGCATTCGAGTAGGGGCAAACCTGATGGGCTTCGGCTACCAGTTCGTCGGCCGTTTTCTGGTCGATCCCTTTGATGTCGACATCCATCTCGACGGCAAGCATGAATCCGCCTCCATCTTTTTTGCCGATTCCGACTCTGGCAGTGACGGTCGATTCCAACTTCAGTTTCTTTTGCAGGGCCACATGGGCGAGGGCGCTGCCGAAGCAGGCCGAGTACCCTGCTGCGAACAACTGTTCCGGGTTGGTGTAGTTCCCGGCCGGGCCTCCCATGGCCTGGGGCGGCCTGACATCGAGATCCAACACTCCGTCCGACGATTTGACGTGGCCGCTGCGTCCGCCTACGGACGTGGCAACCGCTGTGTACAACGCTTCCATAATTTATGTTTTAAGGGTGAGAAATCATTATTTTCTTCGGAACAACGAGGCGATCCCCAACAGCAGGATGGCGCCTACGACCGATGAAACGAGGTTGCCGGTTATGCTGTCCGGATTGACGCTGAACCCCAGCGCGCCGAATATCAATCCCCCGAGCACCCCGCCGACGATGCCGACGATCAGGTTGACCAAAAGTCCGAACCCCCTGCCCCGGGTCAGCTGTCCTGCGACGTAACCTGCCGCCAGACCGATCAGAATGTACCAAATGAAAGTCATGATAAAAAATGCGTTTAATTTATCTTCCATCCAGCACATTCCATGCCGAAAGCCGGAATATGAAAAATAAAATCCCCTGCATGCGATTGTCGGACCGCATGCAGGAGAAATGAAAAACAGGATGTTATTCCGTTACGACGTTGATTTCAGCTACCTGTGCCGAGCCCTTGGTGATAAGCAGGCGGATGTCGGTCGCGTTGTTCGATTTGAAGGAGTAGGGCGAAGATTGCGAGGTGTTTCCGCTGTAAACGGTGATGAATTGGCCGCCTCCGGACGAAAGCTGGATCTCGAACTCGGCGTCGGAGTCCTTGCCCCAGACAACGGACATGGCCGCCGGGACGGTTTTTTCGCTTAACGGGAGTGTGAGGTAGTCGCCCTGCTTTCCGCTCCACCAGGTGTCGGGGATGTTGTCCAGCACCTTGGGGGCGTCGGCCGGGGACGAAGAGGCGGATACTTTCGGGGCCGATTCCGAGGTGTCCATGTATTTTGCCAGGTCGTTGTAATTGACGACTGTGATCGTGTTTTCGAGTTTGATCTCTTCCGACGAGGCGCCGATCATGATCTTGAAATCGCCCGGCTCCACCACCCATTCCATGTGGCGATCGAGTAACGCGAACGCTTTCCCGGGGTCGACGGTAAACTCCACCCGTTTCGACTCGCCCGCTTTCAGGTGCACGCGGTCGAACCCGATCAGGTTCTTCTCGTAGGTTGTGACCGAGCTTACCAGGTCGCGGAAATAGAGCTGCACAACCTCGTCTCCGTCCATTGCGCCGGTGTTTTTCAGGTCGAAGCCGATGGTCAGCGGCTGGTTCTCGGTCAACACCGAGGCCGAAACGCTGAGCTCCGAGTACTCGAACGTGGTGTAGCTCAGTCCATAACCGAACGGATACAGGGGGCCATTCACGCGCGAGGCGTTTCCTTTAGGCCCGGGGTTCCGTCCGCCGTCGACCTGCGACGACGGCTTGGCCGGGAAGTTAAAGGGGATCTGACCGACACTTTTTGGGAATGTGACCGTAAGTTTCCCGCCGGGATTGTAGCGGCCGAACAGCACGTCGGCCACGGCTGTGCCGCCCTGCGATCCGGGATACCACGCCTCGACGATGGCCGGAACGTTCTCCGCCGCCCAGTTGACCGACAGCGGGCGTCCGTTGATGAGCACCAGCACCACCGGCTTGCCTGTGGCGTGGAGCGCCCTGAGCAGCTCTTCCTGGCGGCCGGGCAGATCGAGGCTCGAACGCGATTTGTTCTCGCCGCAAGTGCGTACTCCGCCACCCAGTACGGCTACGATCATGTCGCTGGAAGCCGCTGCCTCCGCCGCTTCGTCGATGCCCTGCTGTTCATCGGAAGTGAGCGGGGTTTTGATGATTTCTGATACCGGCCAACGATCGTCGACCAGCTCGCACCCTTTGGCATAGATCACTTCGGTGCCGCTGCCGACTTCCGAAATGATCCCCTGTAATACCGTCGTGACATCGACCGCTAACGGGCCGTAGTGGGTCAGGGCGAACGATTTCTCGTCGGCATTGGGGCCGCAAACGGCGATTTTTTTGATTTTCGATTTGTCCAGGGGCAGCACGCCGCCCTCGTTTTTGAGCAGTACGATCGACTCGCGCGAGGCCTGCAATGCGATGGCCCTGTGCTCCGAACTGTTGACCTCGCGGTCGGCGGCCTGCAGCTCTGTCTGATAGGGCGAGTCGAACAGGCCTACCATGAACTTTACGCGCAGGATGTCGCGCACCCGGCTGTCGATGGTGCCCATATCGATGGCCCCTTCGGCGATCAGTTGGCGCAGGGGCAGCACATACGAGTCGGGCGAGCGGAACGTGCAGCGTACATTGAGCCCCGCCGCCACGCTTTGCAGCACCGCCTCTTTCATGTTGGCGGCCGTATGGTGCTTGGTGTAGAGGTATTCAACGGCGTCGCTGTCCGACACCACGTAGCCGGTGAACCCGAATTCGCCCCGCAGGCGCTCGGTGAGCCAGTAATGGCTGCTCTGGATCGGTTCGCCGTCGTAATCGTTGTATGAACTCATCGCCCCCAATATGCCGGCGCGCCCGATCACCTCGCGCCACGGATAGACGTGGATCATCTCCAGCTCGCGGGGCGACATCTGCGGATCGACGCGGGCCATTCCCTCGCGGGCGCCTTTGTTGTTGCTGTAAGCGATATAGTGCTTGGCGGTCGAAGCCACCTGGTAATCTTTCTGCATCCCCAGGGCCATCTGTACGCCCAGCTCGGCCACCAGATAGGGGCTCTCGCCGTACACCTCTTCATAGCGGCCCCAGCGTTGGTCGCGCCCCACGTCCAGGATCGGGGCGTAGATGTTGGTGTAGCCCAGCAACCGTCCCTCGCGGCCGGTGATTTCGCCCACTTTGCGCACCAGTTCGCGGTTCCACGTGTGCCCGATGCCCAGCTGGGTGGGGAAGTTGGTGGCGATGTAGCTTTCCACGCCGCGGATCCCCTCGTTGGTGAAGTCGGTGGGAATACCCAGGCGGGTTTGCTCGACAAAGAACCGCTGAACCTCGTTCAATGCCCAGGCGTGGCGCGAGGCCGGCCATACGTTCACGTTGTCCGACGGCGGCATTCCCCACTGGCGGAAGCCGTTCAGGTGCTCGTCGATGGCTCCCATGCCGTCTTTCCAGAGCATGGTTTTCCACTCGTCGGTGGGCAGGTCGTCTTTGAGCACGCGCCCGTAACCGTAGAGCGTCACCATCTGGCAGGTTTTTTCTTCGACGGTCATTTGCGACAACAGGTCTTCGATGCGGGCGTCGATGGCGGCGGCAGGATTTTCGTATACGTCCATCATGCCGTTTTTGTTGAAGTCGATCCACCCTTTTTTGTACATCGGGTTTTTTCCGTACGCGTACGATTTTACGGTGTTTTTCGGGTTCATCGTTTCCTGCGGGGCCGCTGCCGACGTGCCAATGGCAACGGCTACCGCCGCAGAAAGGTACGTGGTAAGTTTTTTGAAATCCATGCTTTTTGAGAATTTAGTCCGATTCTTCTTCCTTTCTTTCGATCTCTTTCGACGACGCTCCTTCGAGCACGATCACAAATTCGCCCTTGGGTTCTTTGGCCTCGAAAGCGGCGGCCGCTTCGGCCAGCGTTCCGCGGACGGTTTCCTCGAATTTTTTGGATATCTCGCGCGAGACCGACACCCGGCGGCCGGATCCGAAAAACTCTTCGAACAGGCGCAGGGTTTTGACCACCCGGTAGGGCGATTCGTAGAATATCATGGTGCGTGTTTCGTCTTTCAGGGCCGACACGCGTTTGTTCTTCCCCTTTTTTTGCGGTAAAAATCCCTCGAAACAGAAACGGTCGCAGGGGAAGCCGCTGTTGACCAACGCCGGGATCAGGGCCGTTGCGCCGGGCAAGGTTTCGATTTCGATCCCTTTTTCGAGGCAGGTGCGCACCAGCAAAAAGCCGGGATCGGAAATACCCGGCGTGCCGGCGTCCGAAACCAGCGCGATGCTCTGTCCGGCGGCAATTCGTTCGGCGATCGCCTCGGAGCTTTGGTGTTCGTTGAACTTGTGGTGCGACCACACCGGTTTTTCGATTCCGAAATGCTTCAGCAGCACCAGCGTGGTGCGGGTGTCTTCGGCCAGGATGGTGTCGACGCCTTTGAGCACGGTCAGCGCCCGCAACGTGATGTCTTCGAGGTTTCCGATGGGCGTGGGTACGATGTACAGTTTCGGCATGGCGCAGCGGTCAACCGAATTTCTTCATCAACATATCGACAATGAGTCTGGTGCCCGGATTTTCGGGGTTCCAGCGGTAAGTCGTCTGGATGTGGATCAGGGCGTCCTCGATCGAATGGAAGGCGTTGAGTTTGATAATGGCCTCTTCGTAACTGAAGATGTCGCCGCCGAACAACTCGCGGATGAGCATGAAGCGGTCGTTGACTCCGATGGCCTGCCGCAGGTCGATGCCGGCGGTGATGGAAGTCGCCACATCCTTTTCGTGGGGATGGATGGTGTCGTTGAGCGAATGGGCGCCGCCGCCGATCACCTCGCCCAGCACTTTCTTTTGCCGGGGCGTTTCGTTTTCCACGGGCGTGGCCGGATGTTCGGACTGTTGCGGGGCGGCGGCCGCAGGTTCATTGGCCGGGGCGGGCTGGACAGGGCAGTCGTCGCCGTAGAGCAGATCCATGATGCTTTCGTGTACAATGGTGATGCTCTCGGACTCTTCCTGCGCTGCGGGCCGTTCTTCGGGGCTTTCCTCCCGGGTCGGTTCGTCCTGTGCCGACATTTCGTCCGGGTTTTGGCTTTGATTGCGCACGGACGATTCGTCTTCCATTGCCGCGATTGTTTCTGCGGCGGCCTTTACCTGGTCGCGCGTTTGCCGGCAGCATTCGGGCAGGCCGTCTTCGGGCGAACAGGGCTGCCCGGAGGCAATCGGAACGGGATCGGACATACATCCTTCGCCCGGAAACCTCACAGCCTCGTAGATCTGTTGCAGTTTTTGCAGCACAATGTCGCGCTCGATCGGCGACGGTTCATTGCCTCCGGCCCATCCGGCGACTATTTCGTTGATCCGCGCCAGGGCGGTCGCGATTGCTGATTGCTCTCCCATACCAAACGTATTATCTTACAAAGATAGATTTTTTACCATTATTCAAAGCCCTGCGCCGCACTCTTTTTCTCTTTTTTGCAGCCGATGGCCGCCGCTGCCGCCACCATGGCCAGATAGTAGCCCCAGACCATGCAGCCGTTCACGTCGAGTTTCAGCGAAGCGAACGGAAGCGCCGCCGTGTATTCGATGGTGGAGTTGACGGCCGTCAGCATCCATTCGAGCGGTTTCAGCAGAACGGTCGACAACACCGGCGCCGCATGGGCGAAAAGAAAGAGAAAGCCCGCCAGCATCAACGGCAGCAGAAGCAATGCCACGAACGGATTGAGCGCAAGCGTCAGCAGGGGGATTTTCCCGAAATAGAAGGCGATGAGCGGCAGCACCCCGATCTGCGCCGCCGCCGACACGGCGGTTCCGTCCCACAGCCAGCGCAGGGCCGCCTGCCGGGGGCGCCACAGCGACCGTATCAGGGGCAGGCACAACAGGATGGCGAATACGGCCATATACGACATCTGGAAGCTGACGCTGAACAGGTTCGACGGGTCGGCCGCCAGCAGGATGAACGCCGAGGCGAACAGCAGGTTCATCGACACTGTTTCGGACGCCGACAGGTATCCCACCTGCAAAAACGAGAACATCAGCACCGCCCGGCACACCGGGGCCGAGATACCCGTGATCCACGCGTAGACCCATAACACGATGATCACCAAAACCGTTTTCACCACCCGTCCCCGGCGGAACCACATCAGCCAGAACAGGGCGATGTTGAGCAGCACGGCGATCACGCCGATGTGCAGCCCCGAGATGGCCAGAATGTGCGCGATGCCGGTGTCGGAGTAGGCCGCGTTGGTGTCGGGGGGAATGTGGCTGCGGTCGCCGGCGATCATGGCTGCGATGACGCCGCTTTGCCCGGCGCTCATGCCCGAGTCGATGAAAATGCGGGTCATTTTGTTGCGGATGGTGGTTGCGGCGGCGGTGAAGTCCGTTTGTTTCAGCGGTTTGACCGAAACAATGCGGTTATGGCGCGAGGCGTAGGCCACGGCAATCACGCCCCGGCGGCGGTAGAACGTGGCGTAGTCGAACCGGGTGGTGTCGCCGAAGTTGGCGATGTCGTTGATATACGAATGAAGCACGATTTCCGACCCCGGAGGAATGCGGTACGACGTGTCGGCGTAGACCAGCACCTTTTCGCTGCATGGGATGGTGTCTGCATTCCCGGTCCAGTACCATTGCGCCCGGCCTGTCAGCCGCAGTTTCCCGCCTGCGGTGGTGTCGGGCTGCCCGGTGACCCGGAGTGACAGGAACAGTTTATGTCCGCGCGGAATTTCACGCACGGGTTTACCCAGTTCTCCCAGCATCCCGCCGCACAAAAACAGCGCAAGTGCGATTGCAACCGAAAAGTAGGCCCCGCGCCGCACAAGCCGGGTCGATAAAAGGGCGGCGAGCACCAACGGAATCACCCCGTCGGCAGGCATGACGAGCCGGTCGGAAACAAGTACCCCCGCGGCAAACGGCACGAATATGCGCACAAAAGGCAGCCCGTCGAGGTGGCGGGAGCAGTAATCGAAAAATCCCATCGGGCGAGTTTGGCTTAGCGAGGTAAATTTAAGCATTTATCCGTTACGGTCTTATGGCGGGCGGTAACGAAAAGTGTGTAAATTTGCAGGAAAACGCGTTCGCTTTGGCCGGAATATACGTCCATATCCCTTTTTGCAAGCAGTTGTGCTACTACTGCGATTTCTACTTCAAGGTCTCGCTCGAAAAAAAAGAGGCCATGGTGGCCGCACTGCTGAAAGAGCTCGGCATGCAATCCGGATTCTTGGAGGGCGAGCCGGTCGAAACGCTCTATTTCGGAGGAGGGACGCCGTCGGTGTGCTCGGCCGACGAGATCGCCCGGCTCGTCGATCGGGTGCGGCATGTTTATGGTGTCGGGAGTTTTAAGGAGCTGACCCTCGAAGCCAACCCGGAAGATCTGACGCCGGAATACCTCTCTCGGTTGCATCACGCCGGAATCGACCGGCTCAGCATTGGCATCCAGTCGTTCGTCGACCGGGAACTGAAGTTCATGAACCGCCGCCACGACGCCCAAGGCGCCGAGCGTGCGGTGAAGGCGGCTCAGGATGCGGGGGTTTCCAATATTTCCATCGATCTGATCTACGGCCTGCCTGTCGAGGGCGGGCAGCAGTGGGGGCACTCGCTCGAAAAAGCGATGTCGCTCGATGTGCCGCATCTGTCGGCCTACCATCTGGGCATAGAGCCGGCCACGGTGTTCGGCCGCCGGGCCGAAAGGGGAGTTATGGCGCCTGTTCCCGAACAGGTGAGCGGGCAGCACTACGCCCTGTTGGAGAAGGTCGCCCTCGCCCACGGCTATTGCCACTATGAAATATCGAACTTCGCCCGTCCGGGATGCGAGGCGGTGCACAACAGCAATTACTGGCGCGGGGTTCCTTATCTGGGGATCGGCCCGTCGGCCCACTCGTTCCGGGAACGTGTACGCCGGTGGAATGTGGCGGGCAACGACAAGTACCTCGCCGGGATCGATGCGGGGGCGTTCTTTGAAGAAGAGGCGCTGTCGGAAAGAGACCGCATCAACGAATGTGTTATGGTGTCGCTGCGTACCTCCGTAGGTGTTGATGTAGAGGTGTTTGCGCGGGAGTTCGGCCTTGAGCAGCGATCGCGCCTGCTGGCCGGGGCCGTCAAGTATGTGGAGCGCGGAGTGCTGGAGCTGGAAGACGGCTTCCTGCGGATTCCGACAAAGCATTTCCTGGTTTCCGACCGGATTATCTCCGATCTGTTTCTGGTCTGAATTTCCCCTGCTCCCGATGTCGGCCGAAGATGCAGGCGTTGTTCGAAGCCCAACGATGAATCCCTCTCGGGGCGGATCCATCGTTTCAACATTACGGGAAGGGATGGGTGCAAAAAAGCCCGCGACGTTAATCGCAGGCTTTTCAATTCCTTTCCGATCGGTTGTTATTCCGCCGTCGGAGCGACCGAAACGAACGATTTGCCTTCGGCTTTTTTCTTAAACGTAACGGTTCCGTCGACCAGGGCAAACAGCGTGTGGTCTTTGCCCATGCCCACGTTCTCACCGGGATTGTGTACAGTACCCCTCTGGCGTACTATGATGTTGCCGGCTTTGGCGAACTGCCCGCCGAACAATTTGACTCCCAAACGCTTGCTTTCTGATTCGCGGCCGTTTCGTGAACTACCTACACCTTTTTTGTGTGCCATCTCTCAACTAAATTAAGCGTTAATATCGTTGATTACAATCTGGGTCAAGTACTGGCGGTGCCCGTTCTTAACCTTGTAACCTTTCCTTCTCTTCTTCTTGAAAACGATCACTTTGTCGTCTTTCAAGTGTTTGAGAATGGTAGCAGTAACCTTGGCCCCTTCTATCACAGGTGTGCCAACCTTAACCTGACCGTCGTTGTCTGTCAGCAGGATTTTGTCGAAGCTCACCGACGACCCTTCGTCGTCTTTAAGACGGTGAACATAGAGCTTGCGACCTTTTTCAACCTTAAACTGTTGACCTGCAATTTCTACAATAGCGTACATCTATCTGAAAAATAGTTTTTTGTTTGCCGTTTACACATGAAACAGCCTGCGAATTTACGCATAATTTTTTCATCTGCAAACATTCCGGCGTTTATTTTCAGATTGAGGTTGCGGTGCGCCTTGTGGATGTTGATAACTTTTGAGAAAAAATCTTCCGGAATGCGTTGCCCCATGGGCTTTTTGTGTAATTATGCAAAAATTTTACCCCCTATGTATATTGTCAGCACATCTTTTGTCATCGATCCTTCAGTACACGATCCGTGGTTCAATTTTTTTAAGACCAATTTCATGAAGTACCTCACCGACAATGGATTCGAGAAAAATGTGCTCACGCGTCTGCTGTCGGAGGAGGCTGTCACGCAATACACCTACTCATTGCAGGTGTATGTTGATAATCTCCCTGAATATAAGCGTTTTATGGAGGAGGCCCTGTCGGAATACATCAAGATTTCCGTGCCGTTGTTCGGGGTGAATGCGCTTTATTTCTCGTCGTTGTTGAAAATGGTGGAGTATTAGTGTCATGCTTGCTTTGGAGCGTTGGTTTCGAGCTATCCCAATGACAACTTAATTGCTTGAGGGGCTGCCAATTTCTTTTCTGTATAGCGTTTGTCGGCATTCCCCGTTATTCCGTGGTTTTTTTCCGTATGATCGTCCCGGATTCGTTTGAACCCCTGACTCCAATGTAGCGCCATATGTGCGTAAAGGGTCAGAGCGATTATACGCGCCCTTTTTACTATCCTAGTTGTATTCGAAACAACTGTGAATGTACGTTTTAGATGCAATGTCTTTGTCTGGAGAGACATAATTTGTTCTCCAATCGGATTTATCGTGCATCCATGCGTTGTCGCGCCAATTTTGTATGGGCGGGAGGTTGGTATCGCAGGTTTGTGCATTTTTTTGATAACGGGTTTGATGGGATTAATCTCTTCAGGTTCAATTCTTCAAAGTTCTTCTGCGACGTGGGTTATTTCACTTTTCCCGGCTGTTAGCGCAATGGATCGCTGTTATCTGCTGTCTTTTGTTCGCCTTGTGCGTTAAACTTTTTTGCAGGTTACTTTTTTTTGCTACCTTTGCTGCTTCTGAATATTGGTCTGATGGCCGAGTGGCTAGGCAGAGGTCTGCAAAACCTCGTACAGCGGTTCGAATCCGCTTCAGACCTCACTAAAACCGCCTAACAGATATCTGTTAGGCGGTTTTCCTTTTTCTTTGTACGGCATTTGTACGGCGAAGGCATATTTTGGCTTAATTTGTCTTTACTATTTGCCCCGATAGCAAGATAACCAAATAAGGGTTGTCGAGTTTTATTCTATCTTATCCTATTCCGATAATGCTATAGTTTTTTCAACCCTTTCCACTGACTTTCGAAATTCAAAGCCTCCCCGGTCAAGGAAACAAGCAACTCGAGCTTGAGGCTTTTCTGGTCAAATAGTTTACCTCGCCGGACATCAAGGACTCCAAATATAACTTCATCTCCCCCTACCTTCTCCCTAAGAACCGATTCCATAAGGGCGCGAATTTGGTCGGAGTGCATCTTGTCAAGCTCATCACTTACTGATAAATGCATCTTCACCACGTATATACGTCCCCGATATTCATATGCAATCTCGGGATTGACAGAGATGCTAAGGTCACTTATATTCCATACGCCGACAGGAGGGTCTATCCATTTGAATTTTTTCTTACCCGCAAAAGACTTCCAACCGTTTATCATTGTCCTATAATTCCTTCCTCTATCCGCAGGAATCTCTTCCATCACATCATCCATCTGGATTTCACCAGACTCATCCATCAAATGCGACGTTAACTTTTCCCTGAAGAATGACCAATAGTCCTGCCCTGGAACGTATTCACGATCTCTACTCTTGATTATTTCCTTTACGACAGTAGTCTTGGGGCTACCAGATTTATTGACAAACTTAATAAACTCCGTAAGGGAAATTTTTATTTTTTTTGTGCTAGCCATCTATTTAGCGTATTAGTTATTATCATTCCACATTTCACACTGGGCTATAACTGTATTGATAGCATCTTCAACACCTTCAGGCGGATATTTGTATTTCTTAAGTAGCCGTTTTACGATCATGCGCATACCGGCGCGGGCGCCTTCCTTCTTCTGCCAGTCTATCGTTTTATTTTTTCGTAGAGTATCAGTCAATTCTTTGGTTATGGCGACCAATTCATCGTTCTCGTAAAAGTCCTTGACGACAGCAGGCTTAGTTAGGGCATCATAGAATGCCATTTCTTCAGGATTGAAACCCATCTGTTCGCCCTCTTTGTGGGCCAGTGCAATGTCCTGAGCCATTTTCATCAGCTCTTCGATGACTTGCTCATTGGTAAGCAATCCCTTGAGATAGTTATTCATCGACTGCATCATCATCTCGGAAAATTTCTCTGATTTGACCACATTAGTACGCTTGTAGACTGAAATCTGCTCAGCAATAAGTTTCTTGAGCATTTCGACAGCCAGGTTGCGCTCTTTCATTTGCGAAATCTCGGCAAGGAATTTCGGGTCGAAAATCGAAAACTCTTCGTGAACATCCGAGAATAGGTTGATTACGCCCTCGCTGCGGATACTTTGTTTGAGCAATTCATTGATCGCATCATTGAGTTCCCGGAACGAGAGTTTGCCTTGTCCTTCCACGCGGGTAAGAAGGGTGCGCACAGCCTCGAAATAGGCGGCTTCATATCGCTGCTGTTCGTTTAGACTGCTATGACACAGAGTCATAGCTTGTCGTAGAAACAGAGCCTCTTTAATGAAATTTTCACGGGTGGCCTCGAGAGAGGGTGCAGACAGGAAATCCACTCCACCGCTTATCGTTTTGGCTCGGGTCAGATCGCTGGTCGAGCTCATGAACGCCGAATAATCATATCCGTGCATCAAATCGCGGCACACATCAAGTTTCTCGATGAACTTGGGGAGTGCGGTCTTGATGATGTCCATCTCGCCGTAGTTGGCCTGGTCGCGATTGGTGTAATCAGACATGGCCTGCTTGAGCGCCGACGCGATACCTACGTAATCGACCACAAGGCCGCCTTCTTTGTCGCGGAAAACCCGGTTCACACGAGCGATGGCCTGCATCAGATTGTGGCCGGACATCGGCTTGTAGACATACATCGTCGCCAGCGAGGGCACATCGAAGCCCGTGAGCCACATATCCACCACGATGGCGATTTTCATCGGATCGTCGTTGTTCTTGAACTTGCGGGCCAGTTCCTCGCGATATGTTTTATTGCCCACCACGTCGTGCCACTCTTCAGGGTCGCGGTTGTCGGAAGTCATTACCACCTTAACCTTCTCCTGCCATGCGGGGCGCAATTCAAGCAGTTTTTCGTAAATCTTCATAGCGATGGGCCGCGAGTAGGCTACAACCATCGCCTTGCCGGTCAGTATATGCTGCCTATCCTCGTAGTGGGTGATAATATCGCGACACAGCGAGTCGATCGTCTCCGGTGAGCCGAGTATCGAATCGAGGCGACCAAGCTCCTGCTTGCTTTTTTCGACCAGGTGCGCATCGGCAATTTGAGCCAGTTCGTCGTATTTCTGGTCGATCTGCGCGAGCACATCTTTGTCGAGTTTAAGGTTGATTACTCTGCTCTCGTAATAGACCGGGCGGGTAGCGCCATCCGCTACGGCTTGCGTCATATCGTAAACGTCGATATAGTCGCCGAAAACCTCACGGGTGCTACGATCCTTTTGGGAGATAGGTGTGCCGGTAAAGCCTATGTATGTCGCGTTGGGCAGGTTGTCGCGTATGATGCGTGCGGCGCCTATGGACACCTTGCCTGTTTTGGGATCGACTTTCTCTGTAAAACCATATTGCCCGCGGTGGGCCTCGTCAGCCATCACGACGATGTTTCGACGCTCGGACAATGCCTGGTCGACCTCCTCGAACTTTTGCATCGTGGTGAAGAAGATGCCGTTGGCCTGCCGTCCCGACAAAAGTTGACGCAGATGCTCGCGGCTTTCGGCCTGAACGGGTGTTTGTCGCAAAAAATCCTTGCAACTACTGAATTGGGTGTAGAGCTGGTCGTCGAGGTCGTTGCGGTCGGTCAGCACAACGATCGTCGGGCTGTCCATTGCCGATTGCAGTAGCCGGGCATAGAAAACCATCGATAGCGATTTGCCACTACCCTGCGTGTGCCAGAACACGCCGCCTTTGCCGTCAGTCTTGGAAGCGTCAAAGGTTGAGTTGACCGCCTTACGCACAGCGTAAAATTGATGATAGGCAGCAAGTATCTTGCGGTCGCCATCACCGTCTTTCGAAAAACAGATGAAGTTACGCAAAATATCCAGAAACCTGATTTTTTCGAATATCCCCTCGAAGGGCACGTGAAATGCCGCCTGCTGTTTGTTCTCACTGCTGCCGTCAATGGTTTTCCATTCCGAATAACGGCCTTCATCTGCGGTAATAGTCCCTACTTTTGTGATGCTATGGTCGCTAATCACGCACAAGGCGTTATAGTAGAACAACGAGGGTATCTCGTGCATATAGTTGCGCAGCTGGCAATATGCTTCCGAGGCGTTGGTCTGCTCTCTTGATGGTGATTTCAGCTCCACTACTGCCAGCGGCAAGCCATTGACAAAAACAACCACATCCGGGCGTTTCTCGGAGTTCTCGACGATCGTCCATTGGTTGGCTATGCAGAAATCATTCCTTTCGGGATGCGCATAGTCGACCAGCGCAACCAATGCCGCGCGTTGCTCTCCCTTATGGTGATAATTGACCTCTATGCCATTCTGAAGCCAGTCCGTGAAACACGCATTCTTCTGTATGGGAGTGCCACCCTCGAAATTCGTGAGCTTGTGCAGAGCCTCGGCTATCGCATCTGCGGGCAACGCAGGATTGACTTTTGCAAGCGCAGCCACCAGCCGATCTTCCATCAACGGCGACCGATAGTCACGTGCCACATCAGGGCCATAGATATGCTCATAGCCCAAACCGTCCCACAATAGTTCGATTATGGCGTTTTCAAAGTCAGCCTCTTTAAAGCTCATAACTATCCTTGCTTTGTGAGAAGAACATTTGATTGACGGGATTCAGATCTCTTTTGTGCATTCAATCCGTTTTTGCAAACGATTTTAAATCCTATGCAATTATCTTCTCGAATATAAAACTTATTATCTGTGATATTTGCTATTCTAAATGTAAACACTACTTCATCTCCTCTGTTGAATTTATTTATAAAAAAGTGACATTCGTTGCCATTATTCCCTTGTTTCATTTTGTATTTCCCAAACCCTGTCTTGGATCTATTCGTCGATTCCTTAATAATGGATAGGGCATCAAACTGGAAAAACACCTTAAATGACTCAATATCTTTGTTTGTAGTATTTTTTAGTCTAAAAGTCTTTACATAGATATTTGGGTCTGTACTGCCGTCCTCATTTTT
Organism: Rikenellaceae bacterium; assembly: GCA_031548435.1. Classification (GTDB taxonomy): domain Bacteria; phylum Bacteroidota; class Bacteroidia; order Bacteroidales; family Rikenellaceae; genus JAVBRA01. The sequence goes on along the minus strand of JAVBRA010000023.1, from coordinate 779 downwards.
GATAGGAATCTTAGACAATATTTCCTCTTCTATGTGAAAACATTTCATCCTTTGTACACGACCTCTATATAGCCCAGCCGCATAAGTAAATCCGCTACCCGTAGCGAATATTACCACATATTTAGCGTACTCCCACCACATGCCTAATCAAATTTGATATTAATTTGCCCTGACGGAAGCGCATCAAATGTGGCGAACCTAACATTAATACCTACCTGACCGGCTAATTGTTTTGCTTTAAATGCAAACGATTCCGGCACCAATAGGTAGAATGTCGTTTTTATTTCATTGGCATATTTCTTCCATTGTGTTTCTGCTTCGTGCATATTAACACTGTCCGATGTTTCAACTTCAATAATAAACTTGATATCTGACGTCCCCTTTTGTGTCATAATTATATCGGGGTAATTATCTCCTATCCATGCATTTTTCTCACTACCAGGATTTGTGTAGATATCGAAATCCTTCTGATTAAGAACTTTTACTGCTTCGGCGATAACTCGATCGTGTAAAGCTGCATTTTGGACATCACGTTGTGCCATATATTTTGATCTGTTTATAAGTTGTGCTTTTTGAACTATAGCACACAAATATAATGTTTTATACTCAGATGTGGTCATTTCGATAGAATTAGGCATATAAATGATAATTTAGAGCAGCAGGCACAGGCCATTTTCAAGTCGTGGTTTGTGAATTTCGAACCGTTCCAGGGCGGCGAGTTTGTGGAGTCGGAGATGGGGTTGATTCCCAAGGGGTGGGAAATTGGAAAGTTATCTGAC
>JAVBRA010000009.1:0-64300 GCA_031548435.1 Rikenellaceae bacterium | reverse complement strand
CACTCACCGATCCGTTTCTCCTTTGGAGGATTGGCTCGTTTCACTCACCGATCCGTTTCTCCTTTGGAGGATTGGCTCGTTTCACTCACCGATCCGTTTCTCCTTTGGAGGATTGGCTCGTTTCACTCACCGATCCATGTGGGAGAAGATGGATTCGAACCACCGAAGACGTACGTCAGCAGATTTACAGTCTGCCCCATTTGGCCACTCTGGTATTCTCCCTTTGTTTTTTGTGTAAAGATCGTAGCCCCTTCACGCACGATCAACTTGCTTGGCTTGTCAATCATTGACCCTGGGAGCAATTTTACTTGCGTTCCGTTGATCCGCAGGCGGGGGCTTTCAAAGAAAAATGCGAAACTGCCGTTGGCAATTTTTTGAGGATGAAACCGATTTATGAAAACAAAAGCAGGTGTTTTCATAAATCGCCTTCCTCCTCACCGCCCCTTTCAGGGATTTCGCCTTTTTCTTCGAGCCGATGGAGGGATTCGAACCCCCGACCAGCTGATTACAAATCAGCTGCTCTGGCCAACTGAGCTACATCGGCGTAAAGCATTTTAGGTCGCAAAGTTAGGCAATAAAATTTATTTACCAAAATAACCCGGCCTAATTTTGCCAAAATTTATCAAACAACCTGGGATTGTCTTTTCGAAGACCCATAAAGTGCTGTTATTCATGTATATCTGCCAATGCAATGCGAGCCGCATCCTGCTCCGCTTCTTTCTTCGACGTGCCGGTTCCCTGCCCATAAACATCGCCGTTGATGGTGACCGTACATGCAAACTGCGGATTGTGATCGACGAACGCCCCGCTTGCCCGGCAGTCGAATTTCAACTCGAATTTCGATTTCTGGCACCACTCGATCAGCCGGCTCTTGAAATCAGTTTCCATCGAGGCGATCTCTTCGATGTCGAGGTATCCCCTCACCACTTTGTTGATAATGAATCGGTTGGTGTAGTTATACCCTTTGTCCAGATACATCGCCCCCATCAGCGCCTCGAACGCGTCGCCATAGACGTGCTTCTGGGCCGAGTAGTTCGACGTATGGATCACCACATAGCGGTTCAGTCCCATTTTCAGGCCGACGCTGTTGAGCGTCCCCCGGTTCACGATCTTGGAGCGCAATTGTGTGAGAAACCCTTCGCTTTTATCCGGATATTCGATATAGAGATAGTCCGAGACGGCCGATTCGATGATGGCGTCTCCCAGGAATTCGAGCCGTTCGTTGTTCATCTGCACTCCGTCGCTGGTGTACACCGACGACGATTTGTGGATCAGGGCCAGTTTATACAGGTCGGCATTATTGGGCGACACACCGAGCAACCGCCTGATTGTCCGATGGAAATGCCTGTCTTTCCCCGTATAGGATCGTACGAGGCTGCGCAAGGGGAAGAACACGGCCGGCCTATCAGATTTTCTTGAACACTACCGACGAGTTGTGCCCGCCGAAGCCGAACGTGTTGCTCAGCACGCACTTCACATCGCGTTTCTGGGCTGTTCCCAGAGTCAGGTTGAGCCTGCTGTCGATCTGCGGGTCGAGGTTTTCGACGTTGATTGTCGGGGGAACCACCCCTTTGACGATCGACATGATGGCGGCCAGGGCCTCGATGGCGCCGGCGGCACCCAGCAGGTGGCCCGTCATCGACTTGGTGGCGCTGATGTTCATTTTGTAGGCGTGTTCGCCGAAGGTGGCGAGAATGCCGTTGATTTCGGCCACGTCGCCCACCGGGGTCGACGTGCCGTGTGTGTTGACATAATCGATGTCGGTCAGCGCCAAACCGGCGTCTTTCACCGCATCGGTCATCGATTTGCGCGCCCCCAGTCCGTCGGGATGCGGCGCAGTAATATGGTAGGCGTCGGCGCTCATGCCGCCGCCGGCCAGTTCGGCATAGATCCTGGCCCCGCGTGCTTTGGCGTGCTCGTATTCTTCGAGGATCAGCGCCCCGGCGCCTTCGCCCATCACAAACCCGTCGCGGTCCACGTCGAACGGGCGCGATGCCGTCTGGGGCGAATCGTTGCGGGTGGAGAGCGCCTGCATCGAGTTGAACCCGCCGATGCCCGGTTCGTTGACCGCCGCCTCGGATCCGCCGGCGATCATGATGTCGGCCTTACCCAGACGAATCAGGTTCAGGCAGTCGATCAGGCCGTGGTTGGTGGAGGCGCAGGCCGAAACCGTGCAATAGTTGGGCCCCATCAGCCCGTACTTCATCGAGATGTGTCCGGCCACGATGTCCGGAATCATCTTAATGATAAAGAAGGGGCTGTAGCGGGGTTGAAATCCCCCCTCTACATAACCCCTGATCTCCTGGTACATCGACTCAAGGCCGCCTATACCCGCCGCCCAAATCACTCCGGCCATCTCGCGGTCGATCGACTCCATGTCGAGGCCCGCATCCCTGACGGCCTGCTCGGCAGCCACCAGGGCGTACTGGGCAAACCGGTCGAACTTGCGGACTTCCTTGCGGTCGAAGTGGTTCAGTGCGTCATATCCCTTTATCTCGCAAGCAAACTTGGTCTTAAAATTGGTTGTATCGAAGTAAGTGATGGGAGCCGCGCCGCTCACCCCTTTTTCAAGGTTCGAGAAATACTCTTCGATCGTGTTCCCAAGCGGGTTGATGGTTCCTATTCCGGTTACAACAACTCTTCTTAATTCCATGCCACTCAATTATTAGGTCAGTACTCTTGCGGAAAAGTTTCGTTTTTTGCTACAGTTTGCCTTCGATGTAGGAAATAGCGTCACCCACGGTGGCGATCTTTTCCGCATCTTCGTCCGGGATCTGGATTCCGAATTTGTTTTCGAATTCCATGATCAGCTCCACGGTGTCGAGCGAGTCGGCGCCCAAATCATTCGTAAAGCTTGCAGCGGGAACAACCTCTGCGGCGCCAACGCCCAACTTTTCAACGACGATGTCAACCACTTTTGAAGAAACTTCTGACATAATTTTCAATTTTTAGTTCAACAATCTGTTTTATTATGCTTTATTCAAATCAAACGATGATCCCCCACAGGGATGGCTTTTTCAAGTATATCTTAACTCTTAAGCAGTTACACAGAACAACAAGCCAAAATCTGGACAAACATAATACTTTTTTAATTAATTTTTAACTTTGGCGGAGATATTTTTTAGGCGCGCCTCCCTCATAAAGCAAGCAAATCACTCACAATGAAAAATATAGCGATCTTCATCTCCGGTTCGGGTACCAACGCCGAAAACATCATCCGGTATTTTAAAGAGCATGGAACGGCACGGATCCCCCTGGTCTTTTCCAACAAAAAAGAGGCGCCGGGGATCGGGCGGGCGGCCAGGCAGGGTATCCCGTCGCTGTGCTTCGACCGCAACGATTTGTATGACAGCACCCTGATCGTCGATTCGCTGAAATACCACCGCATCGATTACATCGTGCTGGCGGGATTCCTGTGGCTGATGCCCAAAGCCGTCACCGACGCTTACCCCGGGCGCATCCTCAACATCCATCCGGCGCTGTTGCCCTCCTACGGGGGCAAGGGAATGTACGGAGACAACGTGCACCGGGCGGTGATCAAGGCCGGCGAGCGCGAGTCGGGCATCACCATCCACAAGGTGACCGAGGTTTACGACGACGGCGACATCGTTTTTCAGGCCCGCGTGCCCGTGGAGGCGGACGACACTCCGGAGTCGCTGGCGGCCAGGATCCACCGGCTCGAATACGAGCACTTCCCCCGCGTCATCGAATCGGAGGTGCTGAAATTAGGATAACTCCATATAATAGTATGTCATCCGCCAAAGCCACCGGCGACCGGGGCGAGCAGCTGGCCTCCGAGTACCTCGCCGCCAACGGGTTCAACATCCTGCACCGCAACTGGCGTGCGGGACGCTACGAGATCGACATCGTGGCCACCCGTCACGGCACGCTGCACATCGTCGAGGTGAAAAGCCGCCGGCGGGGAAGCCTCACGCCGCCCGAAGCGGCCATGACCCCCGAAAAACACGCCCGCCTGCTCCGGGCTGCCAATGCCTACATCGACGCGCACGGACTCGACCTCGAAACTCAGATCGACCTGATTTGCATCGACCTCGAACACAACGGCGGCGGCAGCGTCCGCTACATTCCCAACGCCATGCAGGCCGCCTGGTAAACATCCGATTATTTGACGGCATACCAAAAGCCTCCGATTTTACGTTATCTTTGCGACAAAAATTTGAATATGACAAAACGATTTGCCAAGATAGTTTTCGTCGTTCCTTTTCTGACGGCCGTTCTGGTTTCGTGCAGCCGCGAGGCGGGGCCTCCCGAGCCCGAGGTCAACGCACTGAAACACACGTTGCTGGCTTACATGGTCGCCGACAACAACCTCTCGTCGTTCAGCTACATCAACACCAGCGCCATCTATCAGGGAATGGCCGCGGCCGATCCGTCGGCGACGGTCATCGTCTACCGCGACTGCTACGGCGCGGCCCCGGAGCTGATCGAGATCAAAAAAGACAAAAAAGGGAAAGTCACCCAAACGGTCGTGGGCACCTTCCCTGAAAGCAACTCGGTGTCGATCGAGACCATGCAGGAGGTTTTCGCCAAAGTGAAAGCCGACTATCCTTCGGACGTCTACGGCCTCGTGCTGTGGTCGCACGGAGGGGGATGGCTGCCGCCCGCCAAAACGAACATTTTGCCGGGCACGGCAAGGCTCCAGAAGCTTCAGGCGCTTGCCGCCGAACCGCTGTCGGTCGAGGAGTTGCTGTCGTCGGAAGTGCCCATCACGCACGGCTTCGGCGACGACTATGCCGAAACCATCTCAATCCCCGACCTCGAAACGGCGCTGCCCGACGATATGTTCGACTACATTCTGTTCGACGCTTGTTACATGGCCGGGGTGGAAGTGGCCTACCAGTTGCGCAACAAAGCAGACTACATCATCGCCTCGTCGGCCGAGATCATGGGCAACGGCTTTCCTTACGCCTCCACCATGAAAGACCTTTTTTCCACGCCCCTGACCGAACAGAACCGCCCCTACCGTCTTCCGGAAACCCTGCGCAAGACCTGCGAGAGTTTTTTCAATTACTACAACGGCAAGATCGGCTGGGAACATTCGGCCACCATCTCATTGATAAATACCTCCGAACTGGAGGGCCTGGCCGATGCCGTGGCGCAGATCTTCGCGCACAACGCGCCAGCCCTCGCGCAGATGAACACCTCCGCGCTGCAATACTTCGACCGCACTCCGATGTCGCCCGGGGGCCACTATTTTTACACCTATTCCGACCACTATTTTTTCGATCTGGGTGAGATCATCGGCAAAATGGACGCGTCGTACTACGAAAAGAACGTGTTGTTCCCGTGGCAGTTGAAACTGGCCGTTCCATATGCGGCCGCCACCGATTGGATGCTTTTGGGTTCCGGGGGATTCAAGGTCAACCACCACTGCGGATTGAGCACCTACCTGTGCCAGGGCCGTCTCGACGTTCCGGACGCCTACTACCGCACCCTCGACTGGTACCAACGGGTCTACCCGCAATAAGCCGGAACGGAAAAAGATAGAAGAGGCCGCAGTTTCCTGCGGCCTCTTCTATCTTTTTCCGTTGTAAGAAACGATCGTTTCTATTCGCCTTCAACAGCTTGCGACTCCTGCCACTTCGGCAATTTGAACAGAAATTCCAGCCCGCCGCCGGCCGCGTTTTTTGCCGCAATCGTCCCTCGGTGGAACGCAACGGCATTGCGTACGATCGACAGCCCCAGGCCCGATCCGCCGCTGTCGCGCGTACGCCCCTGGTTCACGCGGTAGAACCGCTCGAACAGGCGGGTCAGGTGATGCTGATCGGGAATCCCGATGCCATTGTCCGAGAACGAAAAGTAATGGAATCCCCCGTCTTCGTTGTATTGCCCGATGCGTATCGTCACGTTTTCGCCGGCATAACGGACGACGTTGTCGGTCAGGTTGCGGAACACGGAGCAGAGCAGGTTGCGGTTGCCGTTGACCACGACATCGTCGGGAACGTTGTTCTCGACCACGATCCCTCTTTCCCGCAACTGCGGTTCGAACTCGCCCACAAGCGACTCCACCAGAGGACGGATGGGCACCGCCTCCAGTGAGAAGGAGTGCGGAGCCTCTTCTATTTTGGTTATCAGCCCCATGTCGCGGATCAACTCCGACAGGGTCAGGGTTTGGTCGTAGGCTTTTTGCAGGAACAGCCGTTCCCGGTCGCGGGCCATCTCCTGCTCCAATACGGTTTCGAGGTATCCGCGGATCGAGGTAACGGGCGTACGGAGTTCATGTGCGATGTTTCCGGTCATCTCCTGCTTCAGGCGGCGGGTCTTCTCCTGCGCGGTGACGTCGTTGACCACCACCTCGAAACTGCCGTCCTCGAAAACGTTCACGCGCAGGGCGAAGCAACGTCCGTGCCCGGCCGCCTGCGTTTCAAAGTAGCTGTCGCTGCGCTGCACATCGTCAAGGAAAGAGACCGCTTTCCCGAATACCGGATCCGAGAACAAGGCCCCGGGGTCGCCCTCCGCCCGGTCCGAGAGCATATTCAGGTATTGCATGAAAAGTCCGTTGTGGAACTCAACGCTGCGATCGGCCGAGAAAAAGCAGATTCCCTCTTCCGAACTGTGGACGTGTTGCAACAGTTTTTCTCGCTCCAGGGCGATTTTCTTTCTGCTTCCCTTGAGCTGGGAATAGCTTTCCGATATTTTCGCCCCGATTTCACCCAATTCGTCGTCGGGGAAGTCGAACGGGGGGAGGTCGGCCCCGTCGCGCTGCGCGGCCAGGGTGAAGTCTTTCAGTTGCCCGATCGACTTGCCGAACCGTCCGGCCACGTAGTTGATCAGCAGCAGCACCACGGCAAACAACGCCATCACATACCACAGGAACAGGCCGCCGGGTTTGAGCAGGTGGCGCACCCGGATATCGTAAGGCAGCGAGACGCGGACAAAATAGTCGTCGAACCGTTTGGCGTAATAGAGGTATTCGACGCTGTTCGAGGCCGAAGTGCGGATGTTGGTGCCCGTTCCCTGTTCGAGCGCCCGGACGATTTCGGGCCGGGCCGCATGGTTTTCGATCGTCGGGGTGGCATTGTCGTACAACACGGCTCCCTGTCTGTCTATGAGCGTCAGGCGGATGCCGGCCGGGAACAGGGTTTCCAGGCTGTCGAGGGTTGATCGGTCGCCGGAATGTTGCCGCAACGCGGCATCGACCATATCGGCATAGACGTCCAGACGGCTTGTCAGGGCCTCGGTTTTATCCTGCCGCTCGCGCGACTGCTCGAAAATAACGATGCCCGTGGTGAAGGCGGCGAACATCACCACGAACCACAGGAAAATCCGCTGTTTATAGGTCAGTTTCAGAGATCCGGCCTCTTTCATTATACGGGACATTTCTTTTGCTCAACTGCGTTGTGGGTGAAAATTCATACCAACTCCCGGATATTATAACGCCGACAGGTCGAATCGGTAGCCGTAGCCCGAGCGGTTCGACACCACCGGGGCCAAAGCCCCCAGCTTTTTCCGCAGGCGTGTGATGTGCACGTCGACCGTACGCTCGGTGATGTAGGGCGCGTTTTTCCACAGGATGTCGATGATGGTTTCCCGCGAGAAGATCTTGGATGGGTTGGATGCCAGCAGGGCCAGGATCTCGAATTCGGTTTTAGTGAGCACGATTTTTTCGCCGCCCGCCAGCACCTCTTTCAGGGCCGTGTCGATCGTCAGGCCGTCGAACACCAGATTCGTTTCTCCTTTCGTCTCCGGCGATTTGCCACGCCGCAACACGGCCTTCACCCGCGCCACCACCTCTTTGATCGAGAACGGCTTGGAGATGTAATCGTCGCCGCCGACCGAAAACCCGGTCAGCATATCGTTCTCGGTATCCCTGGCCGTGAGGAAAATGATGGGGGTGCAGTTCCCCTGGCGCCGGAGCATTTCGGCCATTTTGTATCCCGATATGCCGCCCATCATCACATCGAGCAGGATCAGCGCATGGCCGGGCGTCAGTTTTTGCATCGCCTCCTCGGCCGAGTGGGCGCAGGTGATGGCGAACCCTTCGTTGGCCAGGTTGAATTCGAGGATCTCGCAGATGTCGCGTTCGTCGTCGACAATCAGGATTTGTTCGGGCATGGCGGTGTGTTATGTGTGTAAAGGTAACGAATTTATGGGAATTTCTCATTTGCGGTACAGATTCCTTCCCGCGGTTTCTGGACGACACGCCTTGAGAAACCGGTTGTCTCGGAACGAAGAGAGGAATCTGTTCTGCTGCAATACGAAAAAAAACATGAATCCGAGCGGGTCGCTATTTTCCGCCGTGCTTGAGCACCTTGGCGTCGACATAAAAGACGATGTCTTCGACGATGTTGCCGCAATGGTCGCCGATGCGTTCGAGTTTGCGGATGAGCAGCGACATTTTCAGCCCGCAACGGATCTGCGACGGGACGGCTTGCATATGTGCGGCCAGGATGTCGATCGAATTGCGGTAAAGGGTGTCTACCTCCTCGTCCTTGGCCAGTATTTTCCCGGAGAGTCGGGTATTTTCGGATTCGAGCGCTACGTAGCTGTCCGAGAGCATCGAAATGAGCAGGTCGAACATGTGGTCTATCCGCAGGTCTTCAACCGCTTTCGGGTCGATCTTGTCGCAGTCGGCCTCGATCACGTGGCGGGCCACTCCTTCGGCGAAATCACCGATGCGTTCGAGCGTGCTGCTGATCTTGATCAGCGACAGCACCAGCCGCAGGTCGACCGCCACGGGACTGTACAGGGCGATGTAGTTTTCGCAGTCGCTCTCGATCTTGAGTTCGAAGGCGTCCACCCGTTTCTCGCGGCTGGCGATCTCGCGCGCCATTTCGATGTCGTTGTCCCGGAAGGCCTGTTTGGCCTTTTCGAGCTGTGAAAGCACCAGCTTCCACATCTGGCTCACCTCTTCCTTGAGGTTTTGGAGTTCTTTTTCGGTATGTTTCATGTTTTGAAAGGTTGCTTAATGTAAGAGTTGTGCCCCGTGTGCAACGACACTTATCCGAAGCGGCCGGTGATATAATCCTGTGTCTGTTTCTTGTCGGGATTGAGGAACATTTTTTTCGTATCGTTGAATTCGACCAGTTCGCCCAGCATGAAGAAGCCGGTTTTGTCGCTCACGCGGGCGGCCTGCTGCATGTTGTGGGTGACGATGACGATGGTGTAGTCCTTTTTGAGGGCGTGGATCAGCTCTTCGATCTTCGAGGTGGAGATGGGGTCGAGGGCCGAGGCGGGCTCGTCCATCAGCAGGATCGAGGGCGACACGGCCAGGGCGCGGGCGATGCACAGGCGCTGCTGCTGTCCGCCCGAGAGCTCGAAGGCCGATTTTTTGAGTTTGTCCCTCACCTCGTCCCACAGGGCGGCGGCTTTAAGCGACTCTTCCACGCGCGCGGCGATGAACGACCGGTCTCCGATGCCGTTCACGCGCAGCCCGTAGGCCACGTTCTCGAAAATGCTCTTGGGGAACGGATTGGGTTTTTGGAACACCATGCCGACGTTCTTGCGCAACTCATCTACCTGGGCGCCTTTGCCGTAGATGTCGCGCCCGCCGATCAGGCATTCGCCCGTGAGGCGGGTGCCTTCGATCAGGTCGTTCATGCGGTTGAACAGGCGCAGGAAGGTCGACTTGCCGCACCCCGACGGGCCGATGAACGCCGTGACGGTGTTGGCTTCCATTTTCATGTCGATGTTCTTGAGGGCGTGGAAGTCGCCGTAATAAAAATCGACGTTTTTTGCTTCGATCATATTTTGCTTAATCAATTCGTTTTCACTTTATTTCCGAAGTAGCGCCGCAGGGCCGTGGCCAGCAGGTTCATCATCAGCACAATGGCTATGAGCACCAGCGCCGTGCCGTAGGCAATCGGGCGCGAAGCCTCGATGTCCGTTCCGCTGGTGGCGATTACGTAGAGGTGGTAGGGCAGGGCCATCACTTGGTCGAAAATACCGCTTGGCAGTTTCGGCAGGAAGTAGGCGGCCACGGTGAACAGGATCGGGGCCGTTTCGCCCGACACGCGGCCGATGGAAAGGATCAGGCCGGTGATGATGTTCGGGAAGGCCATCGGCAGCACCACCCGGCGGATGGTTTGCAGTTTGGTGGCTCCCAGGGCCAGGCTCCCGGTGCGGAACGAATCGGGAATGGCCTTGAGCGCCTCCTCGGTGGTGCGGATGATCAGCGGCAGCACCAGCAGCCCGAGCGTGAACGACCCTGCGATGATCGAGTCGCCGAAACCCAGCGTGTTGACGAACAGCGCCATGCCGAACAGCCCGAAGACGATCGAGGGGATGCTGCCCAGGTTGTTGGTCATCACCCGGATGAATTTCACGATCCAGCCGTTGCCGGCATATTCGTTGATGCAGATGCCGGCCATCACCCCCAGCGGGAAGGCGAAGATGACGCTGCCCGCCACCAGGCACAGCGTACCGACGATGGCGGGGAAGATACCCCCGGCAGTCATGCCATCGGTGGGTGCGGAGGAGAGGAACTCCCAGTTGATGACCCCGGCGCCGTTCCAGACGATGAAGCCCAGTATCCAGAAGAGGATGCCGACCACCAGCAGGCCCAGCGTGCGGAAGGTCGCAAATGCTATTTTTTGTGTTGTCTTGCGGTTCATGAATAAGGTTGAATATTGGTCTGTATATTTCTCGTCAAACATCATTGAGTATACAAGGGCCCTTGTCGAAAAGCGTCTGTGACGCTGACGCTCACACCCCCTTGTTTCTGCGCTGTTTCGAGATCGCCTCGGCCGAGATGCTGATGGCCATGGTGATAACGAACAGGATGCATCCCAGCATGAACAACGCCTGATAGTGCGCTCCGCCCGCCGGGGCCTCGCCCAGTTCGGCGGCGATGGTGGCCGGAATGGTGCGCACGGGTTGCAGCAGCGAGTGGGGCATAACCGCCGCGTTGCCGGTGACCATCAGCACGGCCATGGTTTCGCCGATGGCGCGTCCGATGCCCAGCACCACGGCCGCCGAGATCCCCGACGAAGCGTACGGAACCACCACCCGGCAGATCGTTTGCCAATGGGTCGCCCCCAGAGCCAGGCTCGCCTCGCGCATGGCGCGCGGAGTGCCCCGCATGGCGTCTTCGGCAATGGTGATGATTGTCGGCAAGGCCATGACGGCCAGGATCAGGCTGCCTGCCAATGCGGTTTCGCCCACAGGCAGGTTCAGTGTTTTCTGGATCAGCGGCACCAGCACCACCAACCCGAAGAATCCATAGACTACGGAGGGGATCCCTGCCAGCAGTTCGATGGTGGGTTTGAGGAACTTGCGCGTCCGGGGCCCGGCCAGTTCCGACATGTAGATGGCCACGCCCAATCCCAGCGGCAGGGCGATGAGGATGGCGAACAGGCTTACCCACAGTGTCCCCATGATCAGCGGCAACACCCCGAACTGAGGCGCCGGGGTGGCGGTGGGCATCCATTCCCTGCCGCCGAAAAAGTCGGAAACGCTGATGTTCTGTGCGGTCAGCGTGCGGACGGAATCGCCTTGCGGGGCGTATTTCTGGGGCAGGTAGGCGATGATGCCGGGCGTGCGGGCGATCACCTCGCCCAGTTTCTCGGGTAGCAGGGCATAATCCTCGCCCAGCTCTTCATCGGAATAGAGCGAGAAGATCTCGTCGAAGCGGAACGGAGTGATCTCCAGATCGCGACCGCCGACCTGGTTCCAATTGGTGGTTTCGTAGTCGAAGATATGCCTGATCTGCTGCGGGTCGAGCCCTGCTACCGGGTTGTCGCCGTTGACACAGAGCGCGTATCCCTTTTCGACTTCGGGACTGCGGAACAGGCCGAACCCCTCGCGGAACAGGAACAGTACGATCAGCAGAATGGCAAGGCTCGCCACACCCCCGCTGAGGGTGAGCAAGCCTTCGATCATGCGTTCAATCAGCTTCTTAAGTCGCTTCATTATCTGACGGCGATGAACCCTGTTTCGGAGACGATCTTCTGTCCTTCGGCCGAGAGGATGTAGTCGATGAACGGTTTCACCCTGGCCTCGGACGAGGTGACATAGTAGTAGTACAACGGGCGGACGATCGGGTAGGTCTTGTTCTTGGCGTTGGCTACCGACGGCTCGACGAACGTGCGGCCGCTGTCGTACGACACGTGGACGGCTTTCACGTCTTTGTTGAGGTAGGCCAGGCCCACGTACCCGATGGCGCCCCTGGTCTGGCTCACCGACTGGATGATGGCCCCGGTGGCGGGCATGCTCATGATGCCGTTCATGTAGTTTTTGTTTTTGAGTACGCTCTCTTTGAAGAACTCGTAAGTTCCGGACGAGGTTTCGCGCGAGTAAGGGATGATCTTCAGGTCTTCGCCGCCCACTTCCTTCCAGTTGGTGATCTTCCCGGTGAAGATCCCTTCAAGTTGTTCGCGGGTCAGGTCGGTGACCTTGTTCTGCGGGTGCACCACGATGGCCAGGGCGTCGTAGGCCACGATCACTTCCTTGACGGTTTTGCCGCCTTCCTGGAGCTTCTGCTTCTCGTCGAACTTGATCTTGCGCGAAGCCTGGGCGATGTCGGTGGTGCCTTCGATCAGGGCCGAGATGCCCACGCCGCTGCCGCCGCCGGTGACCGTCACCGTTTTTGAGGGGTTGGCTTTCATGTAACTTTCGGCCTCTTTCTGCGACAGGGGCAGGGTGGTGTCCGAGCCTTTTATTTTCTGGGCCTGGGCGCCGAACACGGTGGCGGCCAGAAACAGTGCTGTCAAAATCGTCTTTTTCATAATTTGTTTTTTAGAAACTGTTTAATTTTTTTGCGGCATTTGCGGGAGGAAAAGGACTCTGCCGGCAAGCGAACCTGTTGTGGTTCTTGATAGCGCAAAGCTATCGCGGCGTTATTACGATACGCGAAAGGTATTGTTACGATGCGGTTAAAATTTGTATTGGAGGCGGGCCGTGAACACGTTGTTGGGCGCATCCCCGGTGAAATTGGGCAGGTTGTCGGTGGTTTCGTTGCTGTTGATCTCGTAGTAGGCCGTCAGGCGGATGGAGTTGCTGGCCCTCCACAGCAGGCCGAAGCCGAGTGTGTTCTGCGACAGGTCCACGAAGTTGGTGCCGTTCCGGCCCACCTCGTTGCCCGATACCTTGGTGTTGGGATCGTACCAGTCGTATTTGGCCACGGCCGAGAAGGGCAGCTTGCCGAAATCCTGCACCAACATCACGTAACCCCCGCTGAACGGACGGACGTAGGTGTCTGCGTTAGCGCCCGTGAGCACGATGGCCGTCAGGTTCGGGCTCTTGCTGCTGGCCACGGTGCCGGGCTGGGTTCCGAAGAGGTATTCGGCGTGCAACTTGGTCATCCCTGCCGCGCTGACGATATTGAACTCACCGTCGAAGCCGAAATATTCGCGTTTGGCGTATGACCCCTGGTTGGCGGGGTTGCTGTTGACAACAAACGCGTCGCCATCCATCTTATAGACGTTGGCCGTACCCTGGAACACGCCGCCGTTGTAGTACGAGAGGCCGAGGCCGAGTTTGGCGTTGCTGCCGATGTTCTTGTTGGCGCTCAGGTGGCCGATGAAGTCCTTATAGTTGTTGAGGTCCTGCTTGATGCCGTTGCCCGAGAACAGGCCGCCTTCGAGTTTGAGGACGTTCCAGGGCGAAGTCTTGGCCGCCTGCAGGGTGAACATTCCCCCCAGGTCGCGCTCTTCCGGGAACAGGGTCTGGAAGATGGTCGAACGCTCGGGCGATTCGCGGCGCGAAGACGAGTAGCTGATCTCGTAGCCGAACGGACGGTCGAACAACCCCGCCTTGAATGCGCTGGTTCCGACCCACGGGTCTTTGATGTTGATGTATACGTCTTTCACGCCCACCCCCTTTTCAGTGATGTCGAATTGCAGCACGCCCGAGTAGATCCCCTCTTCGTAGGCGAACTTGATCCGCCCGCGGCGGATGCCGATGCGGCTATAGGGGGTTTTGAGGTTTTCATTGATGCCCCCCACCTTCAGCGAGGCGTCTTGCTCTCCCCATTGGTATTGGGCCTGAATGTATCCGGACACTTTCAGTTTTTGCAGTTTTCCGACAGCCTCTTCGAGCGCCTGGGTACGCTGTTCGAGTTTTTCGGCCTGGGTCAGGTCGGATTCCTGCGCATGCCCGGCAGTGGCCAGGCACAGACCGCACAGCAATGCTGCGGCAGCCTTGGTCGATGTCAAACGTTTCTTCATACTTCGCTTGTTGGTTTTGTTTGGTACCGCAAAGCTACCGCTGCCATGTTACGGGCGTTTTACCCCTCTGTTACGAAAAAATTAAGAATGACAAAGTTTCCGGATCGGGTTAAAAACGATGGTTTTTATACGACAAAACCCGTCGGGGAGTTATTCCGGATTTGATGCAGGATCTCCCTCTCTCCGTTATTCCGGGTGGGCGCAACGCCGGGAGACCTCCAAATCGGAACGAGAACATACGCCTCGTTATGGATAGCTCCTCGTCGCTGCGCCTGCCTGGAATGACCGGTAACAGATGAAAAGAGGGGGCGCTCGACCGAGCGCCCCCTCTTATTATATAAAGTATATATACTTACTTCAACATCTCCGCCTCGACCTGTTCCGCCGTGACGGGAACCCGCGCCGAACCCAGGCGGCGGCAACCGTCGGCGGTGATCAGGATGTCGTCTTCGATACGCACCCCGCCGAAATCGAGGTACTGTTCAATTTTGCCGAAGTCGAGGAACGCCGTGTTGATCTTCTCGTGTTTCCACTTGGCGACCAGGTCGGGGATGAAATAGATGCCCGGCTCCACGGTCAGCACATGGCCCTGCCGCAGCGTCTTGCCCATGCGCAGCGACTTGAACCCGAACTGGGTGCTGCGCTGAACCGCATCGTCGTACCCGACGAACGTTTCGCCCAGATCTTCCATGTCGTGCACATCGAGGCCCATCTGGTGTCCCAGGCCGTGGGGCATGAACAGGGCGTGGGCTCCGGCGGCGACGATCTCGGCCGTGTCACCTTTGAGGATACCGAGCGATTTGAGCCCGTCGGCAATCACCGTCGAGGCCGCCAGATGAGCCTCTCTGTAAGCCAATCCCGGCCGGGCCATGGCGGTCGCCTTTTCGTTGGCCGCCAGCACGATGTTGTAGATCTCTTTCTGCCGCTGCGAGAATTTCCCGTTCACCGGCATGGTACGCGTGAAGTCGCTGGCGTAGCATTCGGCTGTTTCGGCACCGGCGTCCACGATCATCATCCGGCCTTCTTTGAGCACGTTGCCGTGGTAGTGGTTGTGCAGCACTTCGACGTTCATCGACACGATCGACGGAAACGAGATGCCGTTGCCCTCCATCAGGGCGATCCCCTCGATGGCCCCGGCGATTTCGCGCTCCAAAATGCCGGGTCGGCACATCTTCATGGCCGTGGTGTGCATCTTGTAGCCGGTGTTGCAGGCTTTGTCGATTTCGGCGATCTCTTCTTCCGTCTTGATTTCGCGCAGGGCCACCACCGCCTTGATCAACTCCACCGAGGCGCCGGCGTTGATTTCACCGCCGGGGATGCCGGTAAGGCGTTCCAGCAACAGCAGGTTGTCGGCGCGGTACTGCGGCAGATAGTGCACCTTCCGGCCTTTGGCAATGGCCTGCCCGATGGCCTTGGGCAGTTCGTCCAGGCCCGCGCTGTGGGCTCCCACCGCACCGGCCTGCTCTTTGACCGACGGCTGGGGACCCATCCAGATGATATCGTCGATCGTGAAATCGTCGCCGTACAGGGTATCCGTCCCCTCGTCCAGGTCGATGACGCCGACATAGCCGGGCTTCTGCCACCCGAAGAAATAGACAAAGCTGCTGTTCTGGCGGAAATGGTAGGTGTTGCCCGAGTAGTTCATGCCCACCTCGCTGTTGCCGACGATCACCGCCAGCCCTCCGTTCATCGTCGCGCGGAGACTCTTGCGCCTTTGCTGATAAATCTCTTTTTTAAACATAAGCCTTCGTTTTAACGTCTTTGAATGTCGAAAGTAGCGAATAAAAACGGGTTGTGCAACAGATCGAATAAATTGCCGCCTTTTTATTGCGCATGGGAATGGGTGGATCGATCTGCCATTCCTGATTTAACCCGGGGATGACACCCCAATGGATTTTGTCGTGTGAAATCCAGGTTGCTTTTCACGGCAATAAAAAAAGGCGGCCGATGGGGCCACCTTTTTTCCAATCAAATCCGATCCGTTAGCGATACTCTTCCCACGACTTGATGGCAATGTCCTCCATGCCGATGGTGCAGAAGGCGTGGATGAAGGCCGATGCCAGGCGGGCGTTGGTGATCAGCGGGATGTTGTGGTCGACGCCCGCACGGCGGATCTTGTATCCGTTGGTCAGTTCGCGCTTGGTGTGGTCTTTGGGAATGTTGACGATCAACTCGATCTGCTTGGAGGCGATCATGTCGATGACGTTGTTCGTTCCCGGTTCGTCGGGCGAGTTGACATCGTGCGCCTTGATGCCGTTGTCGTTGAGGAATTTGGCCGTGCCGTGCGTGGCGTAGATCGTGTAGCCTTTCTCGTCGAGTTCGTGGCAGGCGTCGAGCATGTCCACCTTCGACTTGGCGCTGCCGGAAGAGATCAGTACCGTCTTTTGGGGGATGTTGTACCCCACCGACAGCAGCGAGGTGAGCAGCGCTTCGTTGAAGTCGTCGCCCAGGCAGCCCACTTCGCCGGTCGAGGTCATGTCCACGCGCAGCACCGGGTCGGCCTTCTGCAGGCGGGCGAACGAGAACTGCGACGCTTTCACGCCGATGCAGTCGATGTCGAAGTCGGTCTTGTCGGGCACCTGGTACCCCTCGCCGAGCATGATGCGGGTAGCCGTGTCGATGAAGTTGCGCTTGAGGATCTTCGACACGAAGGGGAAGCTGCGCGAGGCGCGCAGGTTACACTCGATCACCTTGATCTCGTTGTTCTTGGCCAGGAACTGGATGTTGAACGGCCCGCTGATGTTCAGCTCTTCGGCGATGCGGCGGCTGATCTTCTTGATGCGGCGCGCGGTCTCCATGTAGATCTTCTGGGCGGGGAACACCAGCGTGGCGTCGCCCGAGTGCACCCCGGCGAACTCGACGTGTTCCGAGATGGCGTATTCGACCACCTTGCCCTTGTCGGCCACGGCGTCGAACTCGATCTCCTTGGTATTCTCCATAAAGGCCGACACCACCACCGGGTATTCTCTCGAAACTTTGGCGGCCAGCTTCAGGAAGCCTTCCATTTCGTCCTTGGTGTAGCAGACGCTCATCGCCGCGCCCGAGAGCACGTACGAGGGGCGGATCAGCACCGGGAATCCCACCTTGTCGACGAATTCGTAGATGTCTTCGAACGTGGTGAGCTCTTTCCACAGCGGCTGGTCGATCTCCAGCGAGTCGAGCATGCTTGAGAACTTGTGGCGGTTTTCGGCCCGGTCGATCGACAGCGGCGAGGTGCCGAGGATTTTTACCCCCTGGTTGTGCAGCTTGAGGGCCAGGTTGTTGGGGATCTGCCCGCCGACCGACACCATCACCCCCTTGGGCTGTTCGAGGTCGAGCACGTCGAGCACCCGTTCGAGCGACAGTTCGTCGAAGTAGAGGCGGTCGCACATGTCGTAGTCGGTCGATACCGTTTCGGGGTTGTAGTTGATCATCACCGAGGTGTAGCCCAACTTGCGGGCCGTCTGCACCGCGTTCACCGAGCACCAGTCGAACTCCACCGAGCTGCCGATGCGGTAGGCGCCCGATCCGAGCACGATCACCGCGTTGTTGTTGGCCGAGTAGGATATGTCGGTCTTCGTGTCGCCGTAAGTGACGTAAAGGTAATTGGTCGCATCGGGGTTGAGCGAGGCCACCGTGTTGATGCGCTTGATGGCCGGAGCGATGCCGAAGCCTTTGCGCTGCTTGCGCACGCGCAGCACGTCTTTTTCCAGGTTGCCTTCGCCGTCCTCG
Source organism: Rikenellaceae bacterium (assembly GCA_031548435.1). Lineage (GTDB taxonomy): Bacteria > Bacteroidota > Bacteroidia > Bacteroidales > Rikenellaceae > JAVBRA01. Next base: position 46,463 of record JAVBRA010000009.1, on the reverse strand, counting down.
ACAAAGCGGGCGATCTGGAAGTCCGAGAAGCCGAGCCTCTTGGCCTCCTTGATCACATCGGCCGGCAGTTGCTCGATGCTGTTGTAGCCTTCGAGCACCTTCGAGTAGTCGTGGATGTTCTTGAGTTTGCCCAGGAACCATTTGTCGATCTTGGTCAGGTCGTAGATCTTGTCTATGCTGTACCCTTTGTCGAATGCCACCGCGATGGCGAACATGCGCATGTCGGTCGGGTTGGCCAGTTCGTCGTCCAGATTGGGGAAATCGAGGTCGGAGTTGCCCACGAAACCGTGCATTCCCTGCCCGATCATGCGCAAGCCCTTCTGGATGATCTCCTCGAACGAGCGCCCGATGGACATGATCTCGCCTACCGACTTCATGCTCGATCCGATCTGCTTCGACACCCCGGCGAATTTTCCGAGGTCCCAGCGCGGGATCTTGCAGATCATGTAGTCGAGCGAAGGCGCTTTGTAAGCCGAGTTGGGCGTGTCCATCTCGCCGATCTCGTCGAGGCCGTAACCCAGGGCCAGCTTGGCGGCCACGAAGGCCAGCGGGTAGCCGGTCGCCTTCGATGCCAGGGCCGACGAGCGGCTCAGGCGGGCGTTCACCTCGATGACGCGGTAGTCGTCCGTTTCGGAGTTGAAGGCGTACTGAATATTGCACTCGCCCACGATGCCCAGATGGCGGATCGTTTTAACCGAAAGCTCCTGCAAAAATTTCAGCTCCCCGTCGTCGAGCGAGCAGGTCGGGGCCACCACGATGCTCTCGCCGGTGTGGATGCCGAGCGGGTCGACGTTCTCCATGCTGGCCACGGTGAAGCAGTGGTCGTTCTTGTCGCGGATCACCTCGAACTCGATCTCTTTCCATCCCTTGAGCGACTCTTCCACCAGGATCTGGGGCGAGTAGCTGAAGGCGTTCTCGGCCAGCTCTTTCAACTCGGCGTCGTTGTTGCAGAAGCCGCTGCCCATCCCGCCCAGGGCGTAGGCCGAGCGGATGATGATGGGGTAGCCCAGTTTTTTCGCGGCGTCGAATGCGCCGTCCATCGTTTCGACGGCGTAGCTGCGCGGGGTTTTGATCTCTTTCTCGTTGAGCTTCTTGACGAACAGGTCGCGGTCTTCGGTGTACATGATCGCCTCGACCGAGGTGCCGAGCACTTCCACCCCGTATTTTTTCAGGGTGCCGCTGGTATAGAGTTCCGTGCCGCAGTTCAGGGCCGTCTGTCCTCCGAAGGCCAGCAGGATGCCGTCGGGCTGCTCCTTTTCAATGACCTTTTCGACGAAGTAAGGGGTGATGGGCAAAAAAAAGACCTTGTCGGCGATGCCTTCAGAGGTCTGGATTGTGGCAATGTTGGGGTTAATGAGTACGGTCTCTATTCCCTCTTCTTTCAACGCTTTCAACGCCTGGGAGCCGGAATAGTCGAATTCTCCCGCCTGTCCGATTTTCAGTGCTCCGGACCCGAGCATCAACACCTTTTTCATCTTCTTCATACTCATCATCTTTAAGGGTTTGGTTCGCAAAAATTCAAATTGGACAAAGGTAAGGTTTTTTGATTTTACACTCCAAATTTTCGGGAATGTTTTTTTGATATTCCCCGTCAATATCATGACAGTCAATGCATAAGAAAGAATGTGCCAATCCCGTACGGGGCGCATGATCTATTTCCTCATATTTTGTATCTTTGTCAGAGAAAAATTATCCCCGGTGTTAAAAGACACCTTTGTCTAAGTAAAATGAATATCTCCCGTGTGTCGGGAGACACCGCCATGCTTTTTTCGCAAATCACAGGGCAGCACGAAGCCAAGCGCCGGCTCGCCGAGCTGGTCGACAACAAACGCCTGGGGCATGCCCTGCTGCTCGATTCGAAACAGGGGACGGGGGCGTTGCCGTTGGCCATTGCCCTGGCGCAGTATATCCATTGCCGCGACCGGCAGGGGGGCGACGCGTGCGGCGTGTGTCCGGCGTGCGTGAAGATGAACGCCGCCGCCCACCCCGACACCCACTTCATTTTTCCGGTCAACACGTCGGACATGGCCGAGGCGGCCGGCAACCTCGACATCAAGAAACCGGTCAGCGACCATTTCATCGCCCCGTGGCGCGAGCAGATAGCCCGAACCGGAGGCTACCTCTCGGAACAGATGTGGTACCGCGCCATCGGCATCGACAACAAGCAGGGCAACATCAGCAAAAGCGAAGCCAACGAACTGATCCGCAAGATGGGCTTCAAGCCGTTCGAGTCGGACTACAAGATCGTGGTCGTCTGGCTGCCCGAGCGAATGAACGAGAGCGCAGCCAACACCCTGCTCAAGCTCATCGAGGAGCCGTGGGAGAACACGCTGTTCGTGTTCGTGAGCGAGCAGAGCGACCGCATCATCAAAACCATCCTTTCGCGCACGCAGTCCATCGCTGTTCCGCCCATCGACACGCAGAGCCTGGCCGCACACCTGAGGCGGAAATACAACGCCGACCCCGCCAAAGCCGAGGCGGTGGCGCTGCTGAGCCTGGGCGACCGCATCGGGGCGGAAAAGATCATGGAAGACGAGGGCGAGGAAGAGTTCGACCGCTTCATGCAGCTGATGCGCCTGTGCTACCAGGACAAGCACCTCGACCTGCTCAATTGGAGCGAAGAGGCGGCCGCCCTGGGGCGCGAGGAACAAAAAGCGATGCTGGAGTACCTGCTGAAAATGTTCCGCAGCAACTACATGCTGTCGATGGGCATGGAAGAGCTCTCGCACCTGTTCGGGCGCGAGTTGGAGACCTGCCGCAAACTGGCCCCCTACATCAACAACGGAAACATCGAGAAGCTGATCGCCGAAACCGAGAAAACGATCCGGCACATCGGGCAGAACGGCAACCCGCGCATCGTGCTGACGCATTATGTGCTCACCATCAGCAAACTGATCAGCACGCTGTTCAAATAACCATGAAAAAAGTCGTTTTGCTCACCGGCGGGAACCTGGGCGACATCGGGGCGAATATGGCCTCGGTGGTCGGCGACATCGGGCGCGGGATCGGGCGGGTAGTAAAAAAGTCGAGCGTCTACACCAGCGAAGCCTGGGGATTCGAGGCTTCCGAAAAATTCCTCAACCAAGCGCTCGTCTGCCAGACGGAGTTGTCGCCGCGGCAGGTGCTGGAGAAGATCCACGCCATCGAGGCCCGCTACGGACGCACGCGCACAGGCAATGGCTACGCCTCGCGCACGATGGACATCGACATCCTGTTTTTCGGCAGCGAAACCATTGATACGCCCGACCTCAAGATTCCCCATCCGCTGCTGCACCTGCGCGGCTTCGTGCTTGCCCCGCTGGCCGAGATCATGGGGAGTTATGTCCACCCCGCACTGGGGAAAACCATCGATGAACTGAAAGATTCCTTATGCCGACCTTTATAGAAGAAGTGGCTGCCTGCCTGTACAACCGCTACGGCGACGGCGTGTCGTCGTTGCGGGTGCTGTTTCCGGGCGTGCGCACAAAGCTGTTTTTCAACGAGGCGCTGGCCATGCGCTCGGGCAAGCCGCTGTGGGAACCGCGCTACACCACCATCGACCGCATCATGGAAGAGGCCTCCGGGCTGCGCAAAGGCGACAACATCCGGCTCATTGCCGAGCTCTACGCCATCTACTCGCTTTACCATCAGGAGAGTTTCGACTCATTCTACTTCTGGGGCCAGATGCTCATCTCGGACTTCAGCGACATCGACAACTACATGGCCGACGCTTCGCTGCTGCTGGCCAACATCAGCGACATCAAGGCCATCGACGACCATTTCCACTACCTGACGCCCGAACAGATCGCCCTCCTGGAACGGTTCTGGGGCAACATCAACGGCAGCGCCGACAGCCGGCACAAGCAGTTTTTCATGCGCATCTGGAACTCACTGCTGCCCATCTACACCCGGTACCGCGAGCGGCTCGATGAGTTGGGACTGGGCTACACGGGCATGATCTATCGCCGGGCGGCCGAAAACCTTCGCAGCGGCACGTATGAAATTCCCAAAGATGATATTTTTGCCGTCGTGGGATTCAACGCCCTGAGCGAGAGCGAAAAAATAGTCTTTTCGCACTTGCAGAAACACGCCGGGGCGCTGTTTTTCTGGGACTATGACGCCTACTACCTCGACAACCGCCACCAGGAGGCCGGACGGTTCATGCGCGAAAACCTCAGGCAGTTCCCGCCCCCGGACGATTTTGCCCCCGCGTCGCATTTCGCCGAGAAGAAAGAGGTCGCCGCGGTGTCGTCGCCCTCCGACTCGCTCCAGGCCAAATACGTGCACACGTTCCTCGAAGAGCTGATCCGCGATAAGAGAATCGAAGGCAAGAACACGGCGGTGGTGCTCACCGACGAGTCGCTGCTGCTTCCGGTGCTGGGATCGGTGCCCGAGGCGATCGGCGAACTGAACATCACAATGGGCTATCCGTTGCAGAAAACGCCCGCCTTCTCGCTGGTGCAGTACCTGCTGTCGCTGCAACGCAACCGCCGCAAGGAAGACGGGGCGCCGTACCATGCCGACGTGTCGTCGCTGCTCAACCACCCCTACGTGCGCGAGAGCGCTGGCGGCGACGTGACGAAGCTCCTGGACGGATTGGCCCGCCGGCAACGCATCTATCTGCGCAACGACGAGCTTCCTGCCACGCCGCTGTTGCAGGCTGTTTTCGCTCCGCGCCCCCGGGGCAGGGAACTGTTCGGCTACATCGCCCGCGTGCTGGAAGAAGCCGCCGCCCTGACTGTCCCCGCCGACAAAGCCGCCCGCGAATACCTTTTCCGTGCCCTGGCCGAGATAACCAAACTGGGAAACACGGTCGGCGAGTGCGGGGTGGAAATGAGCGACCGCATCGTGTCGTCGCTGATATCGACCGTGCTGCAACCGGTGCGCATCCCGTTCCTGGGCGAGCCGTTGAAGGGGCTGCAAATCATGGGCATCCTGGAAACGCGCACCCTCGACTTCGACAACGTCATCATGCTGTCGATGAACGACGACAATTTTCCGGGGCGCATCTCGTCGGCCTCGTCGTTCATCCCCTACAACCTGCGGTTCTGCTACGGATTGCCCACGGTCTACGACCATGAGGCGGTGTATGCCTATTATTTTTACCGGCTGCTGCAGCGGGCCCGGCGTGTCGAGCTGGTCTATTGCTCGCGCTCGGACAAGACGGACTCGGGCGAGGCGAGCCGCTACATCACCCAACTCAAATACGAAAGCGGGCACCCGGTGCACGACAAGACCATCGTCCTGAAAGTCGAAGGGATGCAGCCCGGCAGCATGGAAGTGCCCAAACAGGGGCGGGTGTCGGAAAAACTGGAAGCGTTCCTCTCGGGCCGGCGGTCGCTCTCGCCCTCGTCGCTGTCGCAGTACATCGCCTGCCCCATGAAGTTTTACCTCGCCACGGTTGAAGGTATCCGCGAGAAAGAGGAGGTGACCGAAGACGTCGACGCCCTCGTTGCAGGCAACGCCCTGCACATCGCCATGCGCCGCCTTTACTCCCCCCTGGGCGATGCGGGTGCTGCCCAGATCAACGAACTCACCGGCACCGAAGCCGTGGCTCAGGCGGTGGACGCGGGAATCCGGGAGGCGTTCTTCGGAGACGGGGGCAACACGGCCGAGCCGCTGGGCGGGAAACTGCTGCTGTTGCGCAACGCCCTGATGCAGTACATAAACAACGGCATCCTTCCCTACGACGCCTCGCAGCGCGACTTCCGCCTGTTCCGCTCCGAAGAACCCGTCGCCGCGGAGTTCAGGATCGATGCCCTCGGCCGCCAGGTGCGCCTGTTCGGCATTGCCGACCGCATCGACCGGTGTGGAGACCGGCTGCGCGTAATCGACTACAAAACCGGAAAACCCGACAAACGGCAGGTGTTCTCCGGCATCGACAGCCTGTTCGAGGAAGAGACCGCATCGGACACGGCCTATATTTTCCAGACATTCATCTACTCCCTGATCCTCAACGCCACCCACGGCAAAGACGTGGAGCCGCTGCTCTACTTCGTACGCGGAATGAACTCCAATCCCCGTACGCCCCACATCTTCGACGCAACCCCCGGCGAGACGAAAAAATCTGCGGCGACCGAAGAGATGGTCGTCTCGTTCCTCCCTTACAAAGAAGAATTCACCCTCCGCCTGCAAAAAATGCTCGCGGAACTGTTCGACCCCGCAACCCCCTTCCGCCGCTGCGAAAATACCGCCAACTGCGAATACTGCATCTTCCGGCAAGCCATCTGCAAGCGGTAACGAGGTTTTCACTTGGACTCGATCTGAACTTTTTTGCAAAAAAGTTTAACAAAAAACTTTTGGGAAAAACTTCGTTTTTCGTGATTTGATCGGTATTCCCGTTTAATTATACCTGCAACAGCCTCCTTTGGGGCAAAGACGTTCTTTCTCTTGTTTATACTTAGCGAGTGAAACGAGATTCTTGTCAATAAATGAGCCTGTGGCTCCGTCTTGATTTTTTGCATCCTTTTTTATCAAGGAAAAAGTGGGATGATGATTCTTTGATAATAAAGAACCTGTTTTTCGTTATGGTATCGCGAAAGATGACAGATTAATCCATCGATTCTGATAACAAAAGCGTCTGTGACGCCTTTTTGAAAAAAACGTAGAACAACTCCCGGCGAAAAATTCGGAAGCGTTTGGCGGTTATGTATTTATGAGTTATATTTGCTGCCTGTTTGGGTGTGATGGGAGGGCTTCATTGCGATAAGCCGTTGAGTAGCACCTGTATGTAACATTAACCGTATTTTTTTAAGATGAAAACTATTGAGATCAAGGGCTCGGCCCGCAGCGAATTCGGGAAGAAGACAAGCAAGCAGATCCGCAGGGAAGAAGGCGTGCCCTGCACCATTTATGGCGGCGGCGACACGGTGCATTTCTCCGTGCCCGTTAAATCGCTGAAGGAATTGATCTACACTCCCAATTCGTTCATTATCAGCTTCGACATCGATGGCAAGCAGGAAACGGGCGTGATGCGCGAGGTGCAGTTCCATCCCGTGCGCGAGGAGATCCTGCACATCGACTTTTTCCGTGTAATCAAAGGCAAGCCGGTTGCTATCGATATTCCGGTGACGCTCAAGGGCAACTCCGAAGGGGTGAAGGCCGGCGGTAAGCTGATGCAAAGCAAACGCAAGCTGCGTGTTTCGGGCCTGGTCGAAAACCTTCCCGACACGCTGGATGTCGACATCAGCAAGTTGGAGATCGGAAAGTCGATTTTCGTGGGCGATCTCGATTTCAAAGGGCTTACCATACTGACTCCCGCAACTACGGCCGTATGCGCTGTGAAGGTGACCCGCGCCGCGCGTGGTGCCGCTGCCGCCGCTGCTGCCGCTGAGGGCAAAAAATAATCCATGAGGTGAAATACCTGGTTGTTGGGTTGGGGAATATTGGCCCGGAATACGCCAATACCCGCCATAACATAGGATTCAAGGTGTTGGACGCTTTTGCAAAGGCGTCCAATGCTGTTTTTGTGTCGTCGCGTTACGGGTCGGTGGTCACGGTCAGGGACAAGGGCAACACGTTTGTGCTGCTGAAGCCCTCGACCTACATGAACCTGAGCGGCAACGCCGTGCGTTACTGGCTGCAAGCCGAGAAGATCGACCAGCAGCAGATGCTGGTGGTGGTCGACGATATCGCCATCGACCTGGGACAGATCCGCATCCGGGCCAAGGGGAGCGATGGCGGGCACAACGGGCTGAAGCACATCACCCAGGTGCTGGGCAACAACGACTATGCCCGGTTGCGGTTCGGCATCGGCGGCGATTTCCCCAAAGGCTTCCAGGTCGACTATGTGCTGGGCGAATGGACGGTGCAGGAAGAGAAAGAGCTTCCCGCCCTGATCGATCACAGCATCGAGGCCATCAAGGCGTTCGGGCATCAGGGGCTGGAACGGACGATGAATTTTTATAATAAGAAATAGACGCCTCTGTTTCTCGGGGCGCGGCTTTTTTCGGCTACGACAAAAACGACTCGGATGGCAGTGCGGATCGACAAATGGCTGTGGGCCGTGCGGGTGTACAAAACCCGCACCGACGCCACCGATGCCTGTAAGAACAACCGCGTGCTGATCGGCGGCGCGCCGGTGAAGCCCTCGCGCGAGGTCCGGACGGGCGACGAGGTGTCGATCCGGAAGATGCCCGTAGTCTACACTTTCCGGGTATTGCAGGAGGTATCCAACCGGCAGCCGGCCAGGAATGTGCCGTTGTATGCCGAGGATATCACCCCACAACAGGAACTGGACAAACTCACCGTGGCCTCGGGCACCATTTTCGTCCGGCGCGACCGCGGCACGGGACGACCCACCAAAAAAGAGAGGCGCGAGATCGACTCGCTTGACCAGCGGTTCGAACACGAACCCTATGACGGGGAGTAATTTACGGACGACAGGGTTTCTTTATCATTTGCCGGAGCGCTCCCCATGAGCGTAAAAGCACTCGGGTTCTGTCAATTTCATAAATGTGTATATTGTTCTGAAGAACCCGGTGGGTGTTCGGGATGACACTAAGAGTTCGTTGTCGTACAAAAACGATGGATTCATTTCGCCTGCCAGCGAGGCCATCCTTTTTGTCATTGCCCAAAAAGGATGCAAAAAGGCTACGGGCCCAATGAAATTTCCGCTGAAGTTTCCGGGCAGTTGCTAAAACACCGGACTTCTCCCTTTTAGTCACTCTGCTGCGCTCCGTGCCTAACGGTCGTCAAACAATGCGGCGTTTCTTCACGCAACTGCCCGGAAACTTTCCCCTGCGGGACGCGGAATTTCATATGGCCCGGGATTGAGCGCTCGGCCGCGCTCATTTGGCACACGCTTTTCAATATGATTCAAAAATAGATCGTTTACGTTAATATTCATTCCATAAAAGACGCTTATGAAAAAATTTCTTTCCATCCTCCTCGCCACGGCCTTTGCATTCGAGGCCCAGGCGCAGCAAAAGCCCGCCTGGCAGACGATTGCCACCACCTCGATCGGGAAAGAAGCGGCGCGTACGCCGTTCATCTCGTACCACAACCGCGACGAGGCGCTGGCGGGAAATCCGGCCCGAAGCGAGTATTATACCAGCCTCAACGGCCAGTGGAAATACAGCTCTTATGTGTGGAGCGCGGGTGCGGCCGAACCTGCGTCCGAATGGACGACCGCCACTCTGCCTTCGAAACCGGCTGCAGGCCCATACACCTACAACCCCGATATCCTGAAACAAGGCCGCAACGGCATCATTGGCACACTGGAAAGCATCACCGTCAAGCGTTACTCGCGCACCATCGACGTGCCGTTGAAGTGGCTCGACAGCGACGTCTACCTGCGCATCACCGACGGGAAATCGGCCGTGGAGGTGATCGTGAACGGACAAAAGGCGGGCTATGCCGAGGATATGAAAACGGGCGTGGAATTCAACATCACCCGTTTCCTGACCGACGGACAGAACACCCTCGTGCTCAACGTTTACGCCAAAAGCACCGGCAGCATGCTGGAGGCTTACGATTACGAGAGCGAGGGCGGCATCATGGGCGACGTGTATATTCTCACCCAGCCCAAGACGCACATCGCCGACTTCCGCATCATGGCTCGCCTTGCCCCCGACAACAAGGCCGAACTGGCCCTGGCGGTCGATGTGGTGAACACTTTCACCCGCGACGACGAGGTGATCGTCCACTACGAATTGCTCAACGCCAAGGGCGACATCGTGAAATACTACTACACCGACCCGCTGCCGCTGGCCGCCCAGAGCAAAGACACGGTGCATTTCGCCGCCCGCCTGTCGAATATCAAGCCGTGGAGCGCCGAGTCGCCCGAGCTTTACACACTGGTGCTGCGTTTGAAGAAAGAGGGGAGGTACATCGAGTATATCCCGTTCAAGATCGGGTTCCGCAATGTCGAGATCCGGGACGGGCAGTTGCTTGTCAATAACAACAAGGTGTGGATCAACGGCATCAACTTCAACCAGTACGATCGCGACGAGGCGTCGTTGCGGAAAACGCTCGCCGAGTTCAAACGCAACAACATCAATGCCATCCGCTGCGGCAACCATCCGCAGGGCACCCCGTTCTACCGCCTGTGCGACGAGTTGGGATTTTATGTGTGCGACCAGGCCAATGTCGATCCTTATTTCTCGGGCATGAACCCCGCGCGCGGCGGTTCCGTCGGCAACGATCCCGCCTGGCGGGCCCCGTTCATGGAACGCACGCAGGATATGTTCGGGCGCGACAAAAATTTCACCTGCGTGGTGATGTGGTCGCTGGGCAACAACGCGGCCGACGGGTACAACTTCTATGAAACCTACAACTGGCTCTCGGCCGCCGACACCACGGCGCGCCCGGTGATTTTCTCCGAGGCGGGGCTGCAATGGAACACCGACATCGTCTGCCCCAGGGTGCCCGATCCCGCCAAGCTGGATGTGCAGTCCGGCTGGACGATCGACCGTCCGGTTATCTTCTCGGACAGCCCGGCAAGCGACCTGAAGTCCGTGTACGAGGCCCTGAAGCAGATTCCCAACTTTCAGGGCGGCTTTGCCAACGAACGCGCCAATCTGGCGGAACTCAAAGCGCTCGTTCCATCTCCGCCTCCGGCACAAACCCCACCGGCCCGCAGGGGACGGTAGCGTTGCAGAACGCCCTTTGTGCGCCTGATAACGGTTGCTGTCCGGCGAAAGGAGAAGCGGATAAGACTGATAAAAAGGAGCGGTGCTGAAAAGCACCGCTCCTTTTTATTTTAGTCCGTCAGAACCGGGCGTCGACAAACCGCTGCAACGCCCGCCGGGCATCGTCGAGTTTCTCTTCCCACGCCTTGATCGAATTCTCGCCGATCTTGTCCGTGACATATTTCACCGCCACCATCGGCACCCCAAAATGGCGGCAGGCCGAAGCCACCCCGAACGACTCCATGTCGAACACGTCGCCCGTGCCGTCGGGGTCGGTCAGAAACGTGTCGCCCGCGTTGCACACCCCGCCGGCGTCCCACCCGGCCGTCAGCGGACAGGCGGCCAGATCGGCCGTGAAATCGTCCTCCCACGGCGAGTTGAAGTACTTGATCTTCTCCATGTCCCGATCCACGAACCGCCCGCAAACCACAATCTCGCCCACCTCGTGCACCAACGAACCGGCTGTGCCGATGTTAACCACGATGTCGGGCCGGTGCCCGGCCAAAGCGTGAAAGCTCTTCAGCGCCGCCGGCACCTTGCCGATCCCCGTCCTGACGTAAACCACCTGATGCCCGTCGCTGCGAATCTCCACCCGCTCGCGTTCAATGGCGTGTGTCACCAATATCTTCATAGTCGGTCAAAAAAAGCGGCCGCCCTTTATCGGAGCAGCCGCAGGCAAACAATCCCTGACGGATTATTTCTTCTTGTTATCGTAATGTTTCTGATAGCGGCTCATAAACTTATCGACGCGTCCTGCTGTATCGACCAACTTCATCTTACCGGTGTAGAACGGGTGCGAAGTGTTGGAAATTTCCATCTTAAACACGGGATAGGTTTCGCCATTCACCTCAATTGTTTCCTTAGTATTGACGGCGGACCTGCACAAAAACACGTGGTCGTTCGACATATCCTTAAATGCCACGACACGATAATTGCTCGGATGAATTCCCTTTTTCATTACTGCTGTTTTACTGTTTAGAACGACAAAAGTATAAACTTATTCATAATCCACAAAATTTCGTGCGAATTTATTTTTTCCGGCACTTGTTTTAAGGAGTGCTTCCCGGGCAGAGTGAAAATAGTCACATCTCCCCGATCAGGGTGCGCACGACGACACTGGCGCAGAAACATCCGAATACGGCGGGCATGTAGGAGATGGTTCCGACGTTCGATTTTTTGTTTGTTTCTTCGACCAGCACCATCGACCCTTCGCGGACGGGTTCGGGGGAGAACACGACCTGAAACCCTTTGCGGATGCCGGTTTTGTGGAGCCGTTTGCGCAGCATGTGGGCCAGGGGGCAGTGGTGCGAGCGGGCGATGTCGGTTATTTCCACTTTTGCGGGGTCGGTTTTTGCTCCGGCGCCCATGGAGCTGACGATGGGGATGTTGCGGTCGAGGGCCCCCTTGATCAGGTTGACTTTGGGAGAGAGGGTGTCGATGGCGTCGACCACGTGGTCGAAACCGCGGTCGAGCAGGGCATCCGTGGCTTCGTCGCGAATGTATTCAGCGATGACGGTCAGCTCCAGCGACGGGTTGATGTCTTTCAGCCGGGAGGCCAGCACTTCGGCTTTCGGGCGGCCCAGCGTGCTGTGCAGGGCCACCAACTGGCGGTTGAGGTTGGTGGGGGCCACGTTGTCGGCGTCGGCGATGGTCATGCGGCCCACGCCGGCGCGCACCAGCATCTCGGCGGCATAAGCGCCCACGCCTCCCAGGCCCACCACCAGCACATTGGCTCGGGTGATGCATGCCAGTTTTTCCTCGCCCAACAGCAGTTGTGTCCGTTCAAGCCATTCCATACAGCACCAGTTTTTTAAAGTTTTCGTATAGGGCGTCCTTGAGTTGTTGCAGCGGCAGCCCTTTTATCTCGGCGGCGCGGGCATAGACCTCTTCGATGGAGGTTCCGCTTTCGTCCGTTTCAAGGAACAGCGAAGTCAACGGGATGGTTTTCAGTACTTCTCGGCCCTTCTCCGACGCCATCCCCCGCATGCCCATCGACAGGCAGGCCCCCAGGGCGATCAGTTGCGCCGCCATCTGCTCCGAGGAGATGAAGTTATGGATGACCATCCGCTCCGGTTTTTCCTGCCTTACGATCTCAATCAGCCGGTTGTAGGCTTTTACGCAATGCACCATCACCGGCAGTCCGTGGCGGCGGGCAAGGCGCAACTGGGCGACAAACACCCGCTCTTGCAGTTGCCGGTCGGCAGCTTCGTCGTAAAAATCGAGGCCCGTTTCGCCCACGGCCACGATCCGCTTGTCCGACCCGATGCGGGCCGCAAGCGCGTCTTCATCGTACCCGACCGCAACCCACGGATGCACCCCGGCCGAAATGATCGCCGCCTCCGGAATGTCGCGCAACCCGGCATCGACCACAGCCATCACGCCCGGCCGGCGCGTCGTGTCGTGGGTGTGGATGTCGATATAAGGAGGTTGTTCCATGATTATTTTGATCAGAACCGGTTTGTTCCGGCAGTTACTTTTTGCCTACCTTTGCGTGCAAAGATAGTCATTAAAATAGCTTCAACCCATGAAGGCCGCTGTAACCACCGTCCTGTTTTTGTTGCTTTGCGCTCTCTGCGCCGCCATTGCCGATGCACCGCCTCTGCCGCAGGATGCGTCCCGGCCGGACGGCACCCGCCGGCTGAGCCTTGTTTTCGCGGGCGATTTCATGCAGCACATGCCGCAGGTGGCCTCGGCCCGGCGTGGCGACGGCAGTTTTGACTATTCGCCCAACTTCCGGCACATTGCCCCCTGGTGGCACGATGCCGATTTTGTGATCGGCAACCTCGAAACCACCCTTGCATACGCCGATTATTCGGGTTACCCGATGTTCGCCTCGCCCGCCGCTTTCGCCTCCGAAATGAAACGCGCCGGGGTGGATATCGTTACGACCGTGAATAACCATTGCTGCGACAAGGGGGCCAGGGGCATCGACCACACCATCGCCATCCTCGACTCGCTGGGTTTGCGCCGCACGGGTACGTTCCGCGATTCGGCCGACTACGCCGTCAACAACACGCTCTACCTTGAAAAAGAGGGCATCCGTGTAGCCCTGCTCTCGTATACCTACGGCACCAACGGGATGCCGGTGCCTGCCGGGCGCATCGTCAACCCGATCGACACCGTGCGCATGGCTGCCGACATCGCCGCCGCGGAGGCCGATGTGAAGATCCTGTTCCTGCACTGGGGGCAGGAGTATATGCGCCAGCCCGATGCGGAACAACGATTCCTGGCGCGATGGGCCTACGACCGCGGCGTGGATATCATCATCGGGTCGCATCCCCACGTGGTGCAGCCCGTCGAACTGCTGTGCGGCGCCGATCCGACGGCCGGGGGCGTGGTGGTCTATTCGCTGGGCAATTTCATCTCGAACCAAAGCAAACGCTATACCGACGGGGGTATCAACGTGCGGATCGACCTGGAGCGCTACCGGGGAGGCCGCGTCGAATTTTCCGTCGAGGCCGTTCCCTGTTGGGTTTACCGGCACAGCGACGGCGGCAGGGCGATCTACGAGGTGCTTCCCCCGCAGGCGGGCGACACGGTGTCGATGGACGTCGGCTCGCGTGCCCGCTACACTCAGTTTATGGACGACACGAGGCGGTTGCTCGGCCAGACAACGTATCAATTTCGGCAGCGAAACCCATGGAAAAGTTTCTGATAGCCACCGACCTGGACGGCACCATCCTCCCCACGGGCGGACAGATCGACCCGCGCGACGTCGACACGCTGGCCCGCCTGCGCCGCATGGGCCATGTGACGGCCATCGCCACCGGGAGGCTGCACCATGCCGTGGAGCGGGTGATCCCGCCCGGCTTTCCGGTCGACTACATCATCTACTCGATGGGCAACGGCGTGCTCAGCCGCACAGGCCGTGCCGGAGGCTACTCGCACCTGCTTACAAAAAGCGACGTATCGGTGATTGCCGCCTGCACCGAGCAGTTCGGCGTGGGATGCATGATCCACCTGGGGCCGGGGCAGAGCCAGCAATTCTACTACAACCGGCGGGGGCGCGAACTCTCGGATTTCGACGCGCGCATCCGGAACCATTTTTTCGAGGCCACGCCGTTCTCGCACCACGCCGAGGTTCCTGAAAATGCCGCCCAGGCGTTGATCATCGTCGAGTCGGAGGGGCATTATTCCGCCATCAAGCGGTTCATCGAAGAGCGGGCGCCGTTGCAGGTCAACCGTTCCACCTCGCCCATCGACGGAGAGAGCATCTGGGTCGAAATCTTTTCCAGCGGGGTCGACAAGTCGCTGGGCATGAAATGGATCATGGAGCGCGAGGGAATCGCCCGCGAGCACACCGCCGCCGTGGGCAACGATTACAACGACATTGCCATGCTCGAATTCGCCGCCCGGCCTTTTGTCGTGGCAGGAGCGCCGCAGTCGCTCACCGGCCGCTTCCCGGTGGTGGCCGACGTCCACAGCGCCGGATTTTCGGAAGCCATGCGCGATCTTTTTGGGGATATTCTTTAGCGGGCCGGCACCAATCGGGTTTTATATCCCTACCTTTGTCCCCTTAAAAGCCACAGAATCATTTGTTATCGCGATCCTTTCCCTGCCCGGGAGCGGAGTGTCGACAGCAAGTCGGCCCTGTAGGCGCCCAAATTATACCGACAAGAAAATTAATGACCGAAGAATTTGAATCATTGGGACTATCGGAGCAGCTGCTCGGGTCCATCCGTAAAAAGGGGTTCGAAACCCCGTCTCCCATCCAGAAGCTGGCCATTCCGGTACTGCTTTGCAACCAAAACGACATCATAGCCCAAGCCCAGACCGGCACCGGTAAAACGGCGGCGTTCGGCTTGCCTATCCTCGATCTGATCGTTCCCACTCCCGAACACGATACCCAGGCGCTGATCCTGGTGCCCACGCGCGAGCTGGCCATCCAGGTTACCGAGGAGATCCAGTCGTTTAACAACCCAAAGCTCTCCATCGCCACCATCTACGGCGGGGCGTCGATCAGCGAGCAGCTGCGCCGCCTCAAAAAAGGGATCGACATTGTGGTGGGTACGCCCGGGCGCATCCTCGACCACCTGCGCCGCGGCACCCTGAAGCTGGGCCGGCTCCGCTGGCTGGTGCTGGACGAAGCCGACGAAATGCTCAACATGGGCTTCATCGAAGACGTGGAGGAGATCATGAGCCAGGCGGGCGACGACCGCCGCGTGCTGCTCTTTTCGGCCACCATGCCCCAGCGGATCGTGGCCCTGTCGAAAAAATACATGCGCGATGTCGAGATACTGAGAGTCGAGGCCAAGCAGATGACGGCCGACCTCACCGACCAGATCTACTTCGAGGTGCGCGAAAGCGACAAACTCGACGCCCTCACCCGCATCATCGACGTGGAACAGGAGTTCTACGGCATCGTTTTCTGCCGCACCAAAGTCGGCGTGGACGAGCTGACCATGAAACTGCTGGAGCGCGGTTATGCGGCCGAGTCGCTGCACGGCGACGTGTCGCAGGCCAGCCGTGAGAAGATCCTGCGCAAATTCAAGCAGAAGCAGGTCAACATCCTCATTGCCACCGACGTGGCGGCGCGTGGCATCGACGTCAACAACCTCACGCACGTGATCAACTATTCTCTGCCGCAGGACTCCGAGTCGTACGTGCACCGCATCGGACGCACGGGCCGCGCCGGCAATCAGGGAACGGCCATCACGTTTATATCCAGCTCCGAGTACCGTCAGTTCCGCGCCATGGAACGCGAGGTGAAGGCCGAGATCCGCAAAGAGATGCTCCCTTCGCCGCAGGACATCATCGCCATCAAAAAGACCAAGATCATGGACGATCTGGCCGAGATCGTCGACAACGACCTCTTCTCCGAGTACCTGCCCATGGCACAGCAGATTCTCAGGGAACACGATGCGGAACTGGCCCTGAGCGCTCTGATGAAGCTGGCTTTCAAGAGCGAGCTGGAAGAGAGCAACTACCCCGAGATCCGCTCCATTAACGTCGACCGCCGCGGCACCGCCCGCCTGTTCATCGCCATGGGCAGCCGCGACGGGCTCACCCCGCGCATCCTGGTGAAAAAGCTCAAGCAGGAGTGCGGCGTCTCGGATTCGAAGATCAACGACGTGTCGATTGGCGATACGTTCTCGTTCGTGACCGTGCCGTTCTCCGACGCCGGGGCCATTGTCAAGACCCTTAACCGCAAGGCTCCCACGGGGCGTCCCATGGCCGAAATCGCCAAGGAGAACAAAGGCGCTGCGGGTGGCCGGGGCAAGGATTTTCTCGACGAGGCGTTCCCCGGCAAGGCGCGCAAGAAACAACGCAAAAGCGACTATAACGACCGTCCCTTCGGCGGCGCGCAGGGAAAAAGTCCGCGCGATAAGAAACCGGCAGGCAAAAAAGAGTCTTTCCGGGGCGAAAACACCTCCCGCAAGAAAAAGAAATGACGGGGAGCAATCACCAACAAAAAAGAGGCTGAAAAGCCTCTTTTTTGTTGGTGATTATTCGGGACCCTCTACCCCGGGAGATAAACAACCGTTAAACCCGGAACAATATCTTTATGTCAAACGCGAAGTGCTTCCGGATTATCCCGCACAAATGGCCAATAATCCCTGGCCCGTGAGGGTTATCTCCCCGTTCTGGCAATAATGAGGCGCAAGTTTCTGATAAAATGGGAATAACGCCGGATAACCGGGGGTTACTTTAATTTCTCGTTCTGCTTGTGCCGTGCGCTGTCCCTTGTCGTTTTCTTCTCCATGTTGCGGGCAAACGCATCGGAAAGGTCGATGCCCGTCTGGTTGGCCAGGCACAACACCACCCACAGCACATCGGCCAGTTCGTCGGCCAGGTCGTGTCCCTTGTCCGACTCCTTGAACGACTGCTCTCCGTGTGTGCGTGCAATGATGCGGGCCACTTCGCCCACCTCTTCCGTCAGGATCGCCATGTTGGTCAGCGGATCGAAGTAGCGCACGCCGTGCTCCCTGATCCACTTGTCGACCGCGTCCTGTGCCTGTTGTATCGTCATTATTCCCTGTTTTTCGAATCGATCCAGATGGTGACCGGGCCGTCGTTGACCAGCGACACCTGCATATCGGCGCCGAAGCGACCCCGGCCCGCCGGTTTGCCGGTTTCCGCCTCCAGCGCGGCGATCAGTTGTTCGTACAGAGGGACGGCCGTCTCGGGGCGGGCGGCGCGGATGTACGAGGGGCGGTTCCCTTTTTGGGTTGAGGCGTGCAGCGTGAACTGGCTCACGACGATGATGTCGCCGCCGGCCTCCGTCACGCTGCGGTTCATCACCCCCTCGTTGTCGGGGAAGATGCGCAGCCGGACGATCTTGCGGCTGAGCCACTCCACGTCCCCGGCGTTGTCTGCTTCCTCGATCCCCGCAAAAATCAACAGCCCCGGCCCGATGGAGGAAACAACCGTTCCCTCCACCTCGACCGAGGCCCGTTTTACCCGCTGGATCAGTGTTCTCATCAATGGAAACCTGTTTGGAAACACCCTGCGGGCGGTGTTACACCACTCCCTGCGCCAGCATGGCGTTGGCCACCTTGATGAACCCGGCCACGTTGGCCCCCTTGACGTAGTTGACATAGCCGTCGGACTGGCGGCCATACTGGATGCACTCGCTGTGGATCTGCGCCATGATCTCGCGCAGGCGCGTGTCGACCTCCTGGCGCGTCCACGACAGGCGGATCGAGTTCTGGCACATCTCCAGTCCCGAGGTGGCCACCCCGCCGGCGTTCGACGCCTTGCCCGGGGCAAAGAGCACCTTGTTCTTGTGGAACAGTTCCACCGCTTCGGGCGTCGAGGGCATGTTGGCCCCTTCGGCCACACAGGTACACCCGTTTGCGATCAGTTTCTCGGCGTCGCTTTTGCCCAGTTCGTTCTGTGTGGCGCAGGGCAGGGCCAGGTCGCACTTGATGCCCCACGGCCGCTCGCCGGGAAAGTATTTGGCCGACGGATAACGTTCGGCGTATTCGCTGATGCGGCCGCGGTAAATGTTTTTGAGTTCGAACACATATTCGAGCTTGCTCTCGTCGATGCCGTCGGGATCGTAGATGTATCCGCCCGAGTCGGAGAGGGTGAGCACCCTGGCCCCCATCTCCGTCAGTTTTTGCACCGTATATTGGGCCACGTTGCCCGAGCCCGACACGACGGCCGTTTTTCCTTCGACCGTTTCGCCCCGGGTCGAGAGCATCTGCTCCACGAAGTAGCACAGGCCGTAGCCGGTGGCTTCGGGTCGCAGGCGGCTGCCGCCCCATTCCATCCCCTTGCCGGTGAAGGCGCCGGTGAATTCGTTGCGCAGGCGCTTGTATTGCCCGTATATGAATCCGATCTCGCGCCCGCCCACGCCGATGTCGCCGGCCGGCACGTCGGTGTTTTCGCCGATGTGGCGCGAGAGTTCGGTGGCGAACGACTGGCAGAACTTCATCACCTCATTGTCCGACTTGCCTTTCGGGTCAAAATCCGATCCGCCCTTGCCGCCGCCCAGGGGCAGCGTGGTGAGGCTGTTCTTGAACACCTGCTCGAAGGCCAGAAACTTCAATATGCTGAGGTTGACCGACGCATGGAAACGCAGCCCCCCTTTGTACGGCCCGATGGAGCTGTTCATCTGCACGCGATAACCGCGGTTGATGCGGATCTCGCCCCGGTCGTCGATCCACGGCACGCGGAACATCACCACCCGCTCGGGCTCGACCAGCCGCTCCAGCACTTTCATCTTCTGCAACTGCGGGTTGCTGACAATGTAAGGGGCCAGGCTTTCCACCACCTCCCTGACAGCTTGGTGGAACTCGTTCTCGCCCGGATTGCGCGCTTCGACCCCGGCCATGAAACTTTCGACATACTCCTTGATCACTCTCTCCATTCCGTTCTCGTTTTAATTGTTCGTCGCCTGCAAAGGTACGAAAAAGTGCCGATCGGTGCTCGGGAATATGTACCTCATGCGCACAAAAATTTTCTGAATCCCTCTCGTTGCGGCGGAACAATCCGGTCTTTTTTTCGTTGTAACCGAACAAAAAAGGCGTCCGGAATTCCGGACGCCTTTTTTATTTAAGGAGCTATGGAAATTTACTCCGCGCTCTTAATCGCAGCAATGCCCGGCAGTTCCAACCCCTCCATGTATTCGAGCAGGGCCCCGCCGCCGGTCGACACGTAGCTCACCTTGTCGGCCATGCCGAACTTGTTGATGCACGCTACCGAGTCGCCGCCGCCGATCAAAGAGTACGCCCCTTTCGAGGTAGCGTCCACAATGGCTTCGGCCACCGCGCGCGAACCTTTGGCGAAGTTATCCATTTCGAACACACCCACCGGGCCGTTCCACAAAATAGTTTTCGACTCTTTGATCACGCCGGAGAACAACCCGGTCGCTTTCGGGCCGATGTCAAGGCCTTCCCATCCGTCGGGAATGTTGCTCGACGAGCAGATCTGCGTCTTGGCGTCGTTGCTGAACGAGTCGCCGCACACGGCGTCTTCGGCCAGGTAGATGTTCACGTTCATCTCCTTGGCTTTCTTGAGCACCGAAAGAGCCGTTTCGTATTGGTCGGGCTCGCAGATGCTGATGCCGATCTTGCCGCCCTGGGCCGCCATGAAGGTGTAGGTCATGCCGCCGCCCAGGATCAGGTTGTCCACGCGTTTCATCAGGTTCTCGATGATGGTGATCTTGGTCGACACTTTCGATCCGCCGAGGATGGCTGTGAACGGGCGGGCCGGGGCTTCCAGCACCTTGTCGATGGCCTTGAGCTCGCCTTCCATGATGTAACCGAACATCTTATCCTTGGGGAAATATTTGGCGATCAGTGCCGTGGAGGCGTGGGCGCGGTGGGCCGTACCGAATGCGTCGTTGACGTAGCAGTCGGCGTACGAGGCCAGCTTTTTGGTGAACTCTTTCTGGCTCTCTTTCACCGCCTTTTTGGCAGCCGCTTTTTCCTCATCGGTAACGTTTTCGGCCAGTCCGCGGGGCTTGCCCTCCTCTTCGGCGTAGAAGCGGAGGTTTTCCAGCAGCAGCACCTGGCCGGATTTCAGCGCGGCGCTTTTTTCAGCGGCTTCCTTGCCCATGCAGTCGCCTGCGAAATCGATGGTCATGCCCAGGTTCTTCTCGACCGTGGGGATGATGTGCTTGAGCGAATATTTGTCGGTGGGGCCGTCTTTGGGGCGCCCCAGGTGCGACATCAGGATCACTGAGCCGCCTTCCTCAAGCACTTTTTTGATCGTGGGGATCGCCGCACGGATGCGGGTATCGTCGGTCACCTCCATCTTTTCGTTCAGGGGCACGTTGAAATCCACGCGGATGATCGCGCGTTTGCCTTTAAAGTTGTAGCTGTCAATCGATTGCATGGCATTTATGTTTAAAGTTAATTTTGTCGGAACAGGCCACAAAGATATTAATTAATTGTCCAACGGCGAGAAAGTTTGAAATAAAAAGCGTAATTTTGAGCCCATTAAAATCGGGCTGTGATTATTCTGGGTGAAATCTTACAGGCTCACGTTAAAAAATTCCGAATGGCAAATAATTCTTAAATCATATAATCATGTACGGAAAAATCAAACAGTACCTCACCGACGAGCTGCAGGCGATCAAAGACGCCGGGCTGTACAAGGAAGAACGCATCATCACCTCGCCCCAGAAGGCCGACATCACCCTCAACACGGGGGCCGAAGTGCTCAACTTCTGCGCCAACAACTACCTGGGCTTGTCGGACAACCCCCGCCTGATCGAAGCGGCCAAGCGCGGCATGGACGAGCGCGGCTACGGCATGTCGTCGGTGCGCTTCATCTGCGGCACGCAGGACATCCATAAAACGCTGGAGGCGGCCATCGCCAGCTACTTCGGTACCGAAGACACCATCCTTTACGCCGCCTGCTTCGACGCCAACGGCGGGGTGTTCGAGCCGCTGCTCTCGGAAGAGGACGCCATCATCTCCGACTCGCTCAACCACGCCTCGATCATCGACGGCGTGCGCCTGTGCAAGGCCAAGCGCTACCGCTACGCCAACGCCAACATGGACGAGCTGGAAGAGTGCCTGAAACTGGCCCAGGCCCAGCGTTTCCGCATCATCGTCACCGACGGCGTGTTCTCGATGGACGGCAATGTGGCTCCAATGGACAAGATCTGCGCCCTGGCTGAAAAATACGACGCCATGGTCATGGTCGACGAGTGTCACTCGGCAGGCGTTGTGGGCGACACCGGCCGCGGCGTGACCGAAAAATTCAACGTGCGCGGCAAGGTCGACATCATCACCGGCACGCTGGGCAAAGCGTTCGGCGGCGCCATCGGCGGGTTCACCACCGGCCGCAGGGAGATCATCTCGATGCTGCGCCAGCGTTCGCGCCCGTACCTGTTCTCGAACTCGATCCCGCCGGCCATTGTCGAAGCGTCGATCGAGATGTTCAAAATGCTCGAAGAGTCGAACGACCTGCACACCAGACTGGCTTCGAACGTGGAATACTTCCGCACCAGGATGGTCGCTGCCGGGTTCGACATCAAACCCACCCAGTCGGCCATCTGCGCCGTCATGCTTTACGACGCCAAGCTGTCGCAGGAGTTCGCCGCCAAACTGCTCGGCGAGGGCATCTATGTCACCGGGTTCTACTATCCTGTTGTGCCTAAGGGCGAGGCCCGTATCCGCGTGCAGGTTTCGGCCGGGCACAGCGCCGCGCACCTGGACAAGTGCATCGCCGCCTTCACTAAAGTGGGCAAGGAGCTGGGCGTGTTGAAATAAACGGGGATGATGAAATCGAAAGCGTTGGCTTTTGGTTTTGTCGCCGCCGTGTCGGCCTCCTGTGGCGGCGATGCCGCAAAGGATCCGGTCAAAGAACTGAAGTCGAGCTGCGGCAAAGACGCTCAGACGGTTGACCTGGCCGCGCGGCGCAAATAAAGAGACCGGCGACCCGAACGACGATCATTTCCGCATTCGGGTTGAACCCGTCGCCAAACCATAAGATGCCGGAAGATGTCGGGCAACCGGTTGTTTCCGGAAAGCGGGCTGAAAATTTCCGGGAGGTACGCGGTATCTCCCGGTTTTTGTATCTTTACCACAAATAACTGACGCATGAACATTGACGCCACCGACCGGAAAATCCTGTCGTTCCTTTTGAAAAATGCACGCGTCCCGTTCCAGGAGATCGCCCGCGAGTGCGGCGTCTCGGGAGCGGCGATCCACCAACGGGTGCGCAAGCTGGAAGAAGGCGGGGTGGTGGTCGGCACCCGGGTGATCGTCAGCCCCAAGGCGTTGGGATACGACGTGTGCGTGATCGTCGGCATCCAGCTGACCCGGTCGGGAATGTACGAGCAGGTGATCGAGTCGCTGGAGCGGATCCCCGAGGTGGTCGAGTGCCATTTCATCACCGGACGGTTCAACCTCATCATCAAAATGTACTGCACGGACAACGGCCACCTGATGAAAACGCTGGTCGAAACGGTGAATAAAATTCCCGGTATCGCCCAGACCGAGACATTCATGTCGCTGGAGCAGCCCATCGACCGCAGTGTGGATATAGAAGGAAAAAAATGAGCAAGATCAGACTGACCAAAGAGTTTTCGTTCGAGATGTCGCACGCGCTCGAAGGGTACGATGGGGCCTGCCGGCACATCCACGGCCATTCGTACCGGATGTTCGTCACGGTCGAAGGAGCGCCGTGCGCCGACCCGGACGACCCCAAATACGGCATGGTGATGGACTTCGGCGATCTGAAGCGCATCGTCAACAAGAGTGTCGTGGAGCGGTTCGACCACTGCCTGGTGCTGCGGCTGACCGACCACAACCGCGAGTTGTTTACGGCCATCAGGGAGTATTTTAAAAAGGTGGAGTTGGTTGATTATCAGCCCACGTGCGAGAATATGATCGGCCGGTTCGCCGCCGCCATCGCGGCGCAGCTGCCGCAGGGGGTGGCGCTTTGTCATATCCGGCTTCATGAAACGGCCACCTCCTATGCCGAATGGCATGCGGCCGACAATCAATAACGAGCCATGGAAAAACAAAAACTGTTCCTGATCGACGCCTACGCGCTGATATACAAGTTCTACTACGCGTTCATCGCGCGGCCCATGCGCAACAACGAGGGGCTGAACACCTCGGCCGTTTTCGGCTTCACCAAGTTCATCAACGACCTGGTGAAGCGCGAACAGCCGCACTACCTCGGCGTGGCGTTCGACTCGAAGGGGAAAACTTTCCGGCACGAGCTGGATCCCAACTACAAGGCCAACCGCCAGCAGACGCCCGAGGACATCACGCTCTCGGTGCCGTATATCAAACGGATTCTGGGGGCGATGAACATTCCCGTGCTGGAGTTGTGCGGCTACGAGGCCGACGACATCATCGGCACCCTGTCGCGCGAGGCCTCGGAGGCCGGGTTCGAGGTGTACATGGTCACCCCCGACAAAGACTACGGCCAGCTGATCCGTCCCACGGTATTCATGTACAAGCCGGGCAAGAACGGCGACGGGGTCGAGGTGGTCGGATGCGACAAGATCAACGATTACTATGGCATCAGCGATCCGCGCCAGGTAGCTGATATCCTGGCCTTGTGGGGCGATGCCTCGGACAACATTCCCGGCGTGCCGGGCGTGGGCGAGAAGAGCGCCACCAAACTCGTGGGCGAGTTCGGCACGGTCGAGAACCTGCTGGCCAACACCGACAAGCTCAAGGGCAAGCTGAAAGAATCGGTGGAGGCGAGCCGCGACCGGATCGTGCTGTCGAAAAAGCTGGCTACCATCGACGTGAATGTGCCCATCGACTTCGTGCCCGAACGGTTGGCGCTCGACCCTGCCGATACAGAGAAGCTCTCGGAAATTTATAAAGAGCTCAATTTCAATATGTTCCTGAAGGGTGTCGCCCGCTCCGAGGACAAGCCGAAACTGGCTTCGCTCTTCAATCCGCCTCAAAAGCCTTCCGGCGCGGCCTCCCTGCAAGGATCGCTGTTTGACGACGGAAGCAGTGCGGCCTTCAGCGAGGAGTCGAACTACGAGACCGCCGCAACGGTTGCCCATACCTATGAAAAGATAACCACGGCCGAAGAGGCGGAGCGGCTGGCCGGGGAGCTTAAGAAGCACGACCTGTTTTGTTTCGACACCGAGACGGCCGGATTCGACGTGTTCAACGACCGCATCGTGGGGGTGTCGTTCGCGGTGAAGCCGCACGAGGCTTATTATGTCGTCTGCCCTGAAAGTCGAAGCGCGACCATGCAACTGCTCGATGCGTTCAAACCGTTGTTTGAGGACGAAAAGATTGCCAAGGTCGGCCAGAACATCAAGTTCGATGCGATGGTGCTGGCTCAGTACGGGATCAAGGTGCGCGGGTTTTTCTACGACACGATGGTGATCCACTACCTGTTGGACGCCGACAGCCGCCACAACATGGACTATCTGGCGCGCAGATACCTCGGCTACTCGCCCGTTCCCATCGAGGATCTGATCGGCAAGGGAGCGCGGCAGATTACCATGGACAGGGTGCCGGTGGATCGGGTGGTCGAGTATGCCGCCGAAGACGCCGACGTCACCCTGCAACTCAAAGAAGCATTGTGGCCGCAGCTGCAAAAAGAGGGGCTGGAGGAACTCTACCGCACGGTCGAGGAGCCGCTCATCGGCGTGCTGGCCGACATGGAACTCGAAGGCGTGAAGATCGACACCGAGGTACTTGCCGCTCAGGGCCGGAACCTGACTACCGAACTGATCGCCCTCGAAGCCCAAATCCGGGAAGCGGCGGGCGACCCGCTGCTCAACGTCAACTCGGCCAGGCAGTTGGGCGAGGTGTTGTTCGAAAAACTGCGCATCGACCCCTCTCCCAAGAAGACCAAGACCAGGCAATACCGCACCGACGAGGAGTACCTGCAAAGCCTGGCGCACAACCATCCTGTTGTGGAGATGATCCTTGAGTACCGCGGGTACAAAAAACTGCTCTCTACCTATATCGAGGCGCTGCCGTTGCTGGTCAACAGGAAAACGGGGCGCATCCACACCTCGTTCAACCAGGCGGTAACTTCGACCGGGCGGTTGAGTTCGAACAACCCCAACCTGCAAAACATTCCCATCCGCGACCGGCACGGGCGCGAGATCCGCAAGGCGTTCGTCCCTTCGGGGGCCGGTTGCTGCCTTGTTTCGGCCGACTACTCGCAGATAGAGCTTCGGATCATGGCCCATCTGAGCGAAGACCCCAGCCTTGTGCAGGCGTTCCTCGGCGGGGAAGACATCCATTCGGCCACGGCGGCGAAGATCTTCGGGGTCGACGTGAAGGAGGTGACCTCCGACCAGCGCCGCAAAGCCAAAACGGCCAACTTCGGCATTATCTACGGCATCTCGGCGTTCGGATTGGCGCAACGGCTCGACATCCCGCGCGGCGAGGCGTCGGCGCTGATCCAGGGCTACTTTGCGTCTTACCCCGGCGTGCGACACTACATCGACCGGTCGATCGCCCAAGCCAGGGAGAAGGGGTACGTCGCCACCTTGTTCGGACGCCGAAAAAACCTGCCCGACATCAATTCGTCGAACGCCGTGGTGCGCGGATTGGCCGACCGCAACGCCATCAACGCCCCCATTCAGGGCAGCGCCGCCGACGTGATGAAGCTGGCCATGATCGCCGCCCACAAAACACTGGAAAGCAGTGGCCTGAAGTCCCGGATCATCCTCCAGGTACACGACGAATTGGTGGTCAATACCTACAAGAGCGAACTGGAAGAGGTGAAGAAGATACTGACCGCCAGCATGGAGGGGGTGGCCCGGCTCCGTGTGCCGCTGACGGTCGAATGCAACTCGGGGGAAAACTGGCTCGAAGCGCATTGATTTTTTTGCTTCCTTTAAAAGGATGGCCGCGCCGGCAGGCGGAATTAACTCATCGGTTTTATACGGAATAGTTGGCAGAATCACGTTAATGGACATATAATCATGGATATCGCCCGCAAAAAGCGCAAAGAGAACATCGCCGAATACATCCTCTACCTGTGGCAACTGGAGGATATTTTGCGTGCGTTGGAACTTGACCAGGACAAAATATACGACTCGCTGGTGCGTCCCCGCGCCGACCTGACGCCACAGCAGCAGTACGACCTGTTCCTGTGGTACATGGAGATGGTGAACCTGCTGGTGGCCGAGCACAAGACAAAACACGGGCACCTCGACCATTCGATGCACCTGGTCGATGACCTGAACGATCTGCATACCCAACTGCTGTCGCTGCCTGTGGGTGAAAAGTACCGCACCTTGTATTACGCCCTTGCGCCGGAGTTGCCGGAGCTGAAAGCCCGAATGGACAAGCCCGGCATCAGCGACATCGAGATCTGTTTCCGCGCCCTCTATTCGGTGGTGCTCTATCGCCTCAAAGGGCAGGAGAACCCCGCGACCGAAGGCGTGCTGGCGCTCGTCTCGCCGGTGATTTCCGAATTAAGCGGCATCTTCCATAAGATCGAGACGGGAGAATTGGATCTTTATAAGAAAGAGTGATTGCGGGTGGCCTGGCCCGGCGACTAAAAGCCTCAACTTCGATTCAGGGAATTGGAGGAGGCTGTTATCCCCAATGGCGGTCTTTGTTGCGAAATAAAGATTGATCCTTCTAATCGGAAGATCCTGCGCCGCTGTTCGGGATGCCGGTTCCGATGGGAATGTGCCTGTCAGTAGTCGGCGCTGATCTCCATCAGCTGGTCGCGGTAGGCCGAGAAAATCTTTGACTTGGAAACAAATCCCAGGTATTTCCCTTTTTCATCCACCACCGGCAGGTTCCATGTTCGGGTGGCCTCGAACTTGTCCAGAACCGAGTTCATCGACTCGTTGACCACAATGGCGTCGGGCACGGGGTTCATGTAGTCCGACACGTGGTTTTCCTTATAGAGCGCCGCCGAGAACATATCTTTGCGGATGTCGTCGAGCGTTACGATTCCTTCCAGCTTCCCGTCGAAATCGACCACCGGAAAGATGTTGCGCCGCGACACCGACACCACATTCACCAGTTGGCCCAGGGTCATGTCGCGGTGCACTTTCGCAAGGTCGGTTTCGATGAGTTTGCGCAGGTTGAGGAACAGCAGCACCGTATTGTCTTTGTTGTGGGTCATCAGTTCGCCTTTGGCGGCGAGTTTTTTGGTGTAGATCGAGTAGGGTTCGAGGTAGTAGCAGATCAGGTACGACACCGTGGCCACCAGCATCAGCGGCACGAAAAGCGAATACCCCCCCGTGAGTTCGGCAATGAGGAAGATGGAGGTCAGCGGCGCGTTCATCACCCCCGACATTACCCCCGACATGCCCACCAACACGAAAACCGCCGCCGGAAGCGTCAGGCCGAAATAGCGGTTGGCCACCAGGGCGAACGTAAAACCCAGGAACGCTCCCACGAACAGCGACGGGGCGAATGAGCCTCCGACCCCTCCCGCGCCGTTGGTAGTGGCCATGGCCACTACCTTGAACAGCGGAATGGCTATGAAAAACAGGACAATGACCAGCAGATTGTCTCGGAGCCCGTACAACAGCGAGTTGTCGAAAATGTGCGCATGGTCGCCCGCCATCAGCGCCTGCAACGAGCCGTAGCCGTCGCCATAAAGCGGCGGGAAGAGGAAGATCATCACGCCCAGCATCACCGAGCCGACGATCCACCGTCTATACACGCTTTTGATCTTTTCGAACCGCCCTCCGATTTTCGAGGCCACGGAGGTGAAATAAAATCCCGTCAGGCCGCAGATGATGGCCAGCAGACCGTAGAACGGCAAGTGGCGCAATTCGAACAACCCTTCGACGTCGACCGAGAAAAGCGGCGTGAAGCCGGTAAGGAAGTAGACCAGCGATGTGGCTGAAACCGCGGACAACAGCAGGGGCACAATCAGGCTCACCGAAATGTCGAGCATCACCACCTCCAGCACAAACACCACCCCGGTGAGCGGCGCCTTGAACATGGCCGAGATGGCCGCCGCCGCCCCGCAACCCAACAGCAGGGTGGTCTCTTTGTAGTTGAGCTTCATGAACCGGGCGATGTTCGATCCGATGGCCGATCCGGTCATCATGGCCGGCGCCTCGGGCCCCACCGACCCGCCGAAGCCGATGGTGGTGGCCGCCGACACGACCGACGAGTAGCAGTTGTGCGGCTTGATCTTCGACCCTTTTTTCGAGATGGCCACCAGCACTTTGGTCACTCCCTCGCTGATGTCGTCCTTGATGGCAAAACGCAAAAAAAGCACCACAAGCAAAATCCCGACCGCCGGCAGCAGCAGGTAGAGGTAGTTGACCGCCTGCGCCTCGACCCAACTGGTGAGCCCGTGTTTGATCAGGTGGATCAGCCGCTCGAAAATGCTGGCCGCCAGTCCGCTGGCCAGCCCCGTAACCACGGCCAGCAGCACCAGGAGCCTTTTTTCGGGGATCGACTTTAACGGCCGGTATAGGAATCGGGAAACGAATTTGTTCATTTGATGCAAGGCGTGTGTAAACCGGAAGCGCCCTCCCGGGGAGCCGGCTAAATTTGCATTACTTCCAACAAAGATAATAATAAAGTGCCTCCGGGCTGCCCGGATACATTTATTTTTCTTCCGATAAAAAACAGAGACCCTTCGTCCGGGGAGCAGAAACACTCCACAGGTCATGCGAATTTGTTAAAATCAGGGGAGTTCGATTGTGTAAACGCGATTTTTTCATACCTTTGCAGCCTGTTTAACAGTGGAAATCATTCAAAGTGAATCTATCCGTCCATAACTTATTGGCATTCACTCCCTCGGCGCTCCTTTGCACGAGGCATTCCTCCATTTCGTATATCAGTTCACGACGACGACGATAGTTTTTCGGCTCCGCGCCGAAATGTATCTTCTGTGCAACCGTGCCCTTGTGCCGGTTTTCCATCAATATTTAACTGGTATATTACTCCATGACAATAGACGATTTCGATATTCTGGTAGCCAACGAAAGCCATGTGGGCTTTGCCGAGGAAATTTGCGAAGAGATGCACCGCAGCGCCAAAGCCCGCGGCACGGGCATCGCCAAACGCAAGCCCGAGTACGTGGCGGGCAAGATGCGCGAGGGCAAGGCGGTGATCGCTTTCCATAAAGACGGCCGCTGGGCCGGGTTCAGCTACATCGAGACGTGGGGGCATGGTAAGTACGTGGCCAATTCGGGATTGATCATCGTGCCCGAGTTCCGGCAACTGGGGCTGGCCAAAGCCATCAAGACCAAGACTTTTTTCCTGTCGCTCAAAAAATATCCCGGGGCCAAGCTGTTCGGGCTGACGACCGGCTTTGCGGTGATGAAGATCAACTCGGAGCTGGGCTATCGTCCGGTGCCGTTCTC
Organism: Rikenellaceae bacterium; assembly: GCA_031548435.1. Taxonomy (GTDB): domain Bacteria; phylum Bacteroidota; class Bacteroidia; order Bacteroidales; family Rikenellaceae; genus JAVBRA01. Next base: position 16,658 of record JAVBRA010000009.1, on the reverse strand, counting down.
GGAGCTGACCGACGACGACATGTTCTGGAAGGGATGCGAAAGTTGCATCAATTATCCCATCCTGGAGGCCAAGGAGCGGAAAAACTGCCTCTGCACGGCCATGCTGTTCGATCCGGCCAAAGACAAACCGTTGATGGAGGAGGTGTAAGGGGGCCGCAGGCTCACTTTGAGACTCCACTGCGTGGTCGGGTTGCTCGGGATGACACAGGGGGGACGACATAGAGAAACATGCATTTGAAATAATTTGGAAAAAATATGAAAAAGAAAGTCGTTCTGGCGTTCAGCGGAGGGTTGGATACCTCGTACTGCGCCATTTACCTGTCGAAAGAGATGGGGCTCGAAGTCCATTCGGTGATCGTCAACACGGGCGGATTCTCCGAAAAGGAACTCGACGAGATCGAAAAACGGGCTTATGCCCTCGGCGTGGCGTCGCACAAGTGCATCGACGTGACGGAAGAGTATTACGAAACGACCATCAAATACATGGTGTTCGGCAATGTGCTTAAAAACAGCACCTATCCGCTGTCGGTGAGCGCCGAGCGCATCTCGCAGGCCACGGCCATCGCCCGTTATGCCAGGAAGACGAAAGCCGACTATATCTGCCACGGGAGCACGGGCGCGGGCAACGACCAGGTGCGTTTCGACATGGTGTTCAATACCATCGCCCCCGAGATCGAGGTGATTGCGCTGGTGCGCGAGAAGAGGCTCAGCCGCGAGGAGGAGATCAACTACCTCAAGGCCAACGGCGTCGACATGGATTTCAAAAAGGCCGAATACTCGATCAACCAGGGCATCTGGGGGACGTCGGTAGGAGGTAAGGAGACGCTGACATCGAGCGCCACGCTGCCCGAGTCGGCCTATCCGTCGCAACTGACCGAGACCGCCCCGCGCAAGGTTACCCTCACGTTCGACAAAGGCGAACTCAAGGCCATCGACGATAAGACCTACAAGCACCCGGTGGAGGCCATCCAGGCCCTGCAGCGGATCGCCGCCCCCTACGCCATCGGCCGCGACATGCATGTGGGCGACACCATCATCGGCATCAAGGGCCGCGTGGGCTTCGAGGCTGCCGCCCCCATCCTGATCATCAAGGCGCACCACACGCTCGAAAAGCACACCCTCACCAAGTGGCAGCTGTTCTGGAAAGACCAGATGGCCGCCTTCTACGGCAACTGGCTGCACGAAGGGCAGTTCTACGATCCGGTGATGCGCGACATCGAGGCGATGATGGAGAGCAGCCAGCGCACGGTGTCGGGCAAGGTGTTCATCGAACTGCTGCCTTACCGCTATGTGATCGTTGGCATCGACTCGCCGCACGATTTGATGTCGAACGCCTTCGGCGCCTACGGCGAGGTGAACAACGCCTGGACGGGCAAGGACGTCGAAGGCTTCAGCAAGATCTTCGGCAACCAGAACATGATCTACTACAAAATCAACGGAGGCCTCGACGAATGAAAAAGATCAAGGCGGGAATCATAGGCGGTGCGGGCTACACGGGCGGCGAGACCATCCGGTTGCTGCTGAACCATCCGGCGGTGGAGATCGCCTTTGTCAACAGCGAGAGCAACGCCGGCAACCCCCTGTATGAAGTCCATACCGACCTGTTGGGCGAGACCAACATCAAGTTCACGGCCGACAAGCCGATGGACGGCGTCGATGTGCTGTTCCTGTGCGTGGCGCACGGAAACGCCCGCAAGTTCGTGGAGGCGAACGACATTCCTCCGCATGTAAAGGTGATCGACCTGAGCAACGATTTCCGCCTGCGTGAAAAATCGCTGGCCGCCTCGCGCCAGTTTGTGTACGGCCTGCCCGAGATGAACCGCGAGAAGATCCGCCTGGCGTCGAACATCGCCAACCCGGGCTGCTTCGCAACCTGCATCCAGTTGGGACTGTTGCCGTTGGCGGCTTCGCAGTTGCTCAAATCGGAGGTGCACGTGTCGGCCGTCACCGGCTCCACAGGCGCAGGGCAGTCGCTCTCGGCCACCTCGCACTTCAGCTGGCGCAACAGCAACATGTCGGTCTACAAGGCGTTCGAACACCAGCACCTGGGCGAGATCGGCGAGTCGTTGCGTTCGCTCAAGCCCGGCTTCGCGGAAGCGGTCAACTTCATTCCCTACCGCGGCGATTTCACCCGCGGCATCATCGCCTCGATCTACACCGACTGCCCCGAGAGCATCGAAGAGGTACGCCGCATCTACAAAGACTATTACAAGTCGGCCGCCTTCACATTCGTCAGCGACGCGGGGGTCGACCTGAAGCAGGTGGTCAACACCAACAAATGCCTGCTGTCGCTCGAAAAACATGGCGATAAGCTGCTGATCGTAAGCGTCATCGACAACCTGCTCAAAGGAGCCGCCGGACAGGCAGTCCACAACATGAACCTGATGTTCGGCCTCGACGAAACGATGGGAATCAAACTTAAGGCCGCTGCGTTTTAGTTGCTCGCTCTAAGCTTTTTGTAAAAAGCTTAACCAAAAACCTTTGGGAAAAACTCCGTTTTTCGTGATTGTTTGTACTTCATTCAACTGGCATTCATGGAGAGGCCCCCTCTCACAAAACATATATGTTTCATGGAGGGGGCCTCTCCATGAATGCCAATAGGGCGACGTAGAGGCAGTCAGGAGATACGAAAGTATCTCCCGAAAGTTTTTGATTGAACTTTTTACAAAAAGTTCAGATTGAGTACCAACTAAAAACCGAACGACATGAAGCTTTTTGATGTATATCCGTTGAACGACATAGCGATTGTGCGGGCTGAGGGCTCGTGGGTGTGGGACGATAAGGGGACGCAATACCTCGACATGTACGGCGGGCATGCCGTGATTTCGATCGGGCACACCAATCCGCATTATGTGGAGATGGTGACCGGCCAGCTGAATAAGATCGGGTTTTACTCCAACTCGGTGATTATTCCGCAGCAGCAGGAGCTGGCCGACAAACTGGGAAAGCTTTCGGGCAAGGCCGATTACCAGTTGTTTCTGTGCAACTCGGGGGCCGAGGCCAATGAGAACGCCATGAAGCTGGCGTCGTTCCACACGGGGAAGAAGAAGGTGATCGCGTTCCGGGGGGCGTTCCACGGGCGGACATCGCTGGCGGTGGCCGCTACCGACAATCCGTCGATCGTGGCGCCGGTCAACGAGACCGACCACGTGATTTTCGTGCCGCTGAACGATGAACGGGCGCTGGAACAGGCGTTCGCCGACCATGCCGACGACATCTGCGCCGTGATTATCGAAGGGATTCAGGGGGTCTCCGGGATCAAACCGGCTGAAATTCCGTTCCTGAAAAAGATCCGTTCGTTGTGCGACCGGTACAACGCCGTGTATATCGCCGACGCCGTGCAGTGCGGATGCGGGCGCACAGGGAAATATTACTCGCACGACTGGGCCGGGGTCGATGCCGACATCTACACCATGGCCAAGGGCATCGGCAACGGGTTCCCGATCGGGGCCATTTCCATCGCGCCGCATATCAGGCCCAAATACAGCATGCTCGGCACCACGTTCGGGGGCAATCCGCTGGCGTGTGCCGCCGCCATCGCCGTGGCCGACGAAATGTCCGCCCGCAATCTGATCGACAATGCGGCCAAAATAGGCGACTACCTGATCTCCGAGCTGAAAAAGCTGCCCAACATCAAAGAAGTGCGCGGCCGCGGGCTGATGATCGGCATCGAGCTGAACGACGACTCGACCGAGTTGCGCCGCAAACTGCTGTTCGAGGAGAAGATTTTCGTGGGTGCGGCTGGAAAGGCCACTGTGCGTTTGCTCCCGGCACTGAATATTACGAAAGAGCATGCCGACCGGTTCCTCGCCTCATTCAAAAAGTTGTTAACCGCTGTTTAAAACCCTGTTGATACGATGTTGAAGGTTGTTAAAATCGGGGGAAATGTTGTGGATAACCCTGAAAAGCTCGACCGCTTTCTGCGCGATTTCGCATCGCTCGACGGCGAGAAGATCCTGGTGCACGGTGGGGGCAAAATCGCCACGACCATCTCCCGGGCCCTGGGCATCGAAACGGTGATGATCGAAGGGCGCCGCGTCACCGATGCCGAGACGGTGAAGGTGGTGACGATGGTCTATGCCGGGCTGGTGAACAAAACCATCGTGGCGAAATTGCAGTCGCTCGGGTGCAACGCCATCGGACTGTGCGGCGCGGACGGCGGGCTGATGCCTTCCAAAAAACGTTCGCCCGAGCCCGTCGACTACGGCTATGTGGGCGATCCTGTCGTGGAAAAATTCTCTGTGGCAACGGCCCGGTTGTTGTCGGACAACGGCTACACGGCGGTGGTGGCGCCGATCACCCTGTCCGCCGACGGCGAGCTGCTCAACACCAACGCCGACACGGTGGCGCAGACGGTGGCCGTGGCCATGTCGAAAATAAAAAAGACCGAGTTGGTATATTGTTTTGAGAAAAAAGGCGTACTTTCGGACGTCGATAACGACGATTCGGTGATTGCTGAAATCAACGGCGGCAACTATCCCGCGCTGAAGTCGGACGGGGTGATCGCCGACGGCATGATCCCTAAGCTCGACAATGCTTTCAAGGCCATTGCCGGCGGGGTGTCGTCAGTGGTCATTTGCAGCGCCGAGGCCATTGCCGAAAGCGGCTATGGCGGAACGAAAATCACACAATAATCCCATACTGCCATGAAAAACATCGTTTTAGCAGCATTGATCCTCGCTCTCCCGTTCGTCTCGTGCGTGAGCAAGAACCAGGCCGACCGCATTACCTCCGAAAAAGATTCGCTGGCCACCGAGGTGCATCTGAAAGACTCGTTGTACGAGCAGGCGATCCACGCCATGATCGCCATTTCGGCTAATCTGGACAGCATCAAGGTGCATGAAAAGATGATCACCGAACAGAGTTTCCAGAACGAGATCCGCAAAGACCTCGAAGTGAAGATCAACGAAGACATTTCGTCCATCGCCCGCCTGATGGAGGAGAACCGCCTCACGCTGGCCAACCTGCAGGCCGCCTCTAAACAACTGGGGCAGGCCAACGTCAAGATCGAAAGCCTCGACCGGCTGATCAAAACCCTGCAAGCCCAGATCGCCGAGCGCGACGATGAGATCGCCATTCTGAAAAAGAAGCTTGAAGACGCCAACGTCGGCATCGAAATGTTCGCCGTCACTGTTGATAACATGAAGGCTGAACGGGCGGAACTCATCGAGTCGGCCCTGACGCTCGAATCCGAGTTGGGCAAAGCGGTCGACAGCGCCAACGCGGCCTATTACATCGTGGGAGAGGAGAGCGAACTGATCGCCTCGGGCATCGTCGAGAAAAAAGGGTTCATCGGCCGCACGCTGAAGGTGCGCAGCAACGCCTCGCCCGAGTCGTTCACCCGCATCGACATCCGCAACTTCCCGAAAATCATGGTTAACGGCAAGAAAGCCTCGCTGGTGAGCGTTCATCCCGAGTCGTCGTACCAGATCGTCCGCGACGGCGACGGCATCGTGCAGGAGATCGTGATCCTCGACCCGGCCGCCTTCTGGCAGTCGTCGCGCGTGGCAGTGGTTTCGTACAGGTGATTTTTTCGGTAATGATGCCAAAAGCGGCGCTTGACCGTGTCGTTCCAGGGGAAAGTAGCGACAAGTAATCTACCTTATATTCAAATGTTTAGTGGGGCCGTCACGCAAGATTCGTGATAGCATACCCCGCATTAGCAGAAAATATTTTCTGCTAATGCGGGGTATGTTGCTAATAAACAATTCATTGGACAGCGAATCGAGCGCCACTTTAAACTCGATCTGAAAGATCGGGTACAGGGGCATCCCTCACTTCTTCATCTGCAACTCGACGATGATGGGCAGGTGGTCGGACCAGGGTTCGTTGGGGGAACTGAAGCTGACGGTTTCGAACTGGCCGGAATGGAAGATGTAATCGATGCGGAGCATCCGGAAGAATTCTTTGTATGTGTAGTGGAATCCGCGGCCTTTTTCGGCGAAAGAGTCTTCGAGGCGTCCGCGGATCTTGCGGTAGGTGTACGATACGGGGGTATCGTTGAAGTCGCCGCACAGAATCACGGGATAGGGCGCGGACTCGACAATGGAAGCGATGGTGTCGGCCTGGAAGGCGCGGCGGGCGTAGTTGCGCTTGAGCTTGGAGCCGATCTGGCGGATCTGTCCTTCGGTAGCGGATTGCAGCGCGATGTGTTCGGGGTCGAGCAGCGACCGGTCGGATTCGTTGAGGTGGGTCGACTGGAGGTGGTTGTTGATCACCCGCACCGTATCTCGTCCGATGCGCAGATCGACCCACTGCGACGAGTTGGAGGTCTCCTCGCCGAAATCGATGTTGGCGCGGCGCACGATGGGATATTTGCTGAAAACGGCAATGCCGAACCCCTGTCCCAGCGAGTTGGGGATTTTGTAGTAGATCGACCGGTAGGGATATTTGTCGAGGCAGGCGGCGATCGAATCTTCAGGGAAATCGAGCTTGGTCTGGAACTCCTGCATGCAGATGATGTCGGGATCGGTGTCGGCGATGAATCCGGCCATCTCTTTGAAGTTGTAGCGCACGCGGGTTTTGTTCTCGCGGGTCATAAATCCGAAGACATTGTAATCAAGCACCCTGATGGCTTTCGGGCTGCTTTCGGCACGGTGTTCTTTTCGCAGCGAGGGTTTGAAAAACGTCTTGACGTTCCCGAACCCGATCAGCAGGGCGGCCAGCGGAACGAAAGCCACGGGGCTCCAGCGGATCGTCCAGCAGAGCAGGAGGACGGCGTTGGCCAGGTAGATGAACGGCGCCATCAGTCCGAAGAACGACAGCGACCACATCCGGTTGGGATTGACGTACATCGAAAGGCAGGCCAGCAACAGGGCTGCCGCCGCCGCGACCGTCACCAGCAGCGCCGCGGCGAAAAGCACCCTGCTCCAGATTTTCCGGCTGCCCCCTCGTCCCATAAATTTTGTGAGTTGTCGTCTTCGTTGTTGTCCCGTTCGGGATGACATATTGATGCGTTAATACGAAATCTCGCCTTTGCGTTTCCAGTAGCGCAGCAGGATATAGCCCCACAGCATCCCTCCCAGGTGCGCGAAATGGGCGATGTTCGTGCCGGGGCGGTTGAGGCCCAGATACAATTCGAGCCCGATGAATATCAGCACGAAGTATTTGGCTTTCATCGGGATGGGCGGGATCAGCAGCATGATACGGTCGTTGGGGTGCATCATGCCGAAGGCAAGCAACACGCCGTAGATGGCCCCCGAAGCGCCGACTGTGGAGGTAAGCATCACCTCGTACCAGATTCTCACGGGCCCCGTCAGGGTTTCGAAACGCATCCCGTCCGCCAGCATCGACTTCATCTGCGAAAGGGTTTCCGGATCGATCAGCGACTCGGCATGGGCTATCTGCGCCCACTGCACCAGCGTGTGGATCAGCGCCGCCCCGATGCCCGTGACCATATAGAAGGTCAGAAAGCGTTTGCTTCCCAGATCCCACTCGGCAATGCGGCCGAACATCCACAGCGAAAACATGTTGAAAAAGATATGCCCCACATTGGCATGCAAAAACATGTAGGTGACGAACTGGTACACCCGGAACGAGGGCGACCCCACATAATGCAGCGCCAGATATTGGTCGAAAAACTGCCCGACATTGGCCGGAAGCAGCGTCTGCGCCAGAAAGAACAGGGCGTTGATGATGAGCAGGTTTTTTATAACCGGGGGTGTCTGGAATCTCATGGTGATTTAGATGCTTAAGGTTCTTATCAAAGCGTTTTTTCGTTACCGGAAGTATATGACTCGTTTTGCAACGTTTTATCATTATAAACTGACAAATCCGCGGAGCGTGTGTTTATGCAAACAGGCGGGCGATGTCGCGCGCCGCGAGCGTGACAATGATCCGTTTGCCCGACGGGGTATAGCCGGGATGGCTGCACGCGAACAGGCGGCGCAACAGGTCGTCCATCTGCTCGGGCGACAGGTTGGTGGCGCGGCAGATGGCGCAACTGCGGGCCATGGCCGCCGCAACCGATTGCCGATTGTTGTGCTTCACCCCCTCGGCCGTGTCCATGTCGTGCAACAGGGAGTGGATCAGCTCTTCGGGATTGGCCGCGATGGCCTCGGCCGGAATGCCTTTGACCTCCACCACCCCGCCGTCGGAAAATCCGAGGTCGAAGCCTGCATCGGCCAGTTCGCCTGCCCACTCCCGCAGCCGGTCGTACTCCTGGGCCGCCAACTCCACCCTGACGGGAAACAGTTCCTGCTGCTTGACGGTCGAACCGTCCGAAAGTTTCGCCAGAAAATCTTCGTACAGCACCCGCTGGTGCGCCCCGAACAGGTCGACGAGCACCATTTCAGCCCCGCGCGTGGCGGCGATGTAGCGTCCGGCCACCATGAATTGCGCCTGCGGCAGGAGCTCGTCGTTGAAAAGGGGTTGGTCTTCACCGTCTGCGCTCCAGTCCGACTCAATTTCCCGCACCGTCGGCCGGCCCGCGCTGTACGAGGCGACCGGTTCTTTGATGTGGAGTTCGCGCTCGTTGCTTTTGACGGGTGTGTCGTACTCCTCGAACTTGTCGTAGAGCCGCTCCCAGTTCCGGTGCGAAACCTCTCCGGCCGGGTTCCCGGCAGCCGGTTCGTCGTCGAACGGGTTGTAGCACGGATTGAGGAACTCGGACGGCGTGTTGAACGAAGCCCTGGCATTGAAAGCCGGGATTTCGATCTCCCGGTCGAGTTCAAAATCCATCATCGGCACGGCGCCGAATTTCCCCAGCGTTTCCTTCACGGCGGCGTTCAATATCTGCCACACGGCCTGCTCCTGCTCGAACTTGACCTCGGTCTTGGCCGGGTGGACGTTGATGTCGATGTCGGCCGGATCGATGGTGAAATAGAGAAAATACGAGGGCGTGTAAGCCGCCGGGATCAACTTCTCGTAGGCGGCCATTACCGCCTTATGAAAATAGGGGTGCTTGAAGAACCGGTTGTTGACGAACATGAACTGTTCGCCCGGCGTCTTTTTTGCTCCCTGGGGGTTGCCGATGAAGCCGTGTATTTTGACGATCGACGTGTCGACGTTGATCTCCAGTAGGTTGGCGTTGATGGCTTTGCCCTTGAGGTTGACGATGCGTTGGCGCAGGGAAGAGACGCGCAGGTCGTGCACCAGCGAGCCGTTGTTGTAGAAAGTGAAGTTGATATTCGGATTGCACAGCACCACCCGCTGGAATTCGGACAAGATGTGTTTGAGCTCGGACGACTCTTTCGATAAAAACTTGCGCCGGCCGGGAACGTTGTAAAACAGGCTCTTGACGGCGAACTGCGTGCCGTTGGGGCACACCACCTCGCCCTGCTCGACCAGGTCGCCGCCATGGATCACCACCCGGGTGCCCGTGCCGCTGTCGGCCGTTTTGGTCTTGAGTTCGAGCTCGGACACCGACGAGATGGCCGCCAGCGCTTCGCCCCGGAACCCGAACGTCTTGAGGGCGAACAGGTCGCGGGCCTCGGATATTTTCGAGGTGGCATGGCGCTGGAAAGCGATCACCGCATCGCGTTCGTTCATGCCCTTGCCGTTGTCGATGATATGGATCAGTTCCTTCCCCCCCTCGCGGACGTTGAGCGTGATGGACGTAGCCCCCGCATCGACGGCATTTTCCATCAGCTCCTTGACCACCGACGCCGGCCGCTGCACGACCTCTCCGGCAGCGATCTGGTTCGACACCGAGTCGGGAAGGATTTTAATGATCGCGTCGCTCATCGGGCTTTATTGGGCGGGGAACAGTCGATCGAGAAACGCGAAGTCGCTGCTCAGCAGGAAATAAGCAAGCAGCCCCAGCAACGCCAGCATGATGATCACCCGCACCATGGGCACCCGTTTTTTGTCGCCGTGGTTGTTGCGGTAGCGGTCCATGCGCACTCCGCGCACGTACTGGCCGGGCTTGTAGTCGGATTTTTTATCTTCGTATCCGGCAGCGGCCTCGGCCCCCAGAATTTCGCGGCGTCGGGCGTCGCGCGCCTCTTTTTCGGGATCGAAATGGCGCGGTGTATAGTTGAACTGGCGCGGTTTGCGCTTGGAAAAGAAAAAAATCATGCTCTTGGTGTGTTTAGTGCTTCCCGACAAACCGGGAACACCCTCTCTTCATGACAAAGATAGTGAAAAGAGCCTCCCGGCACTCGAAAATATGGACTTTACCCCAACAAAGATATCAAAAAATGCCGGAAGGCGCCATAAAATAAACCGGAACCGGGGAAATTCCCGGCCCCGGTTTTCAGGGGGTGGAAAACGGGGCTCGAACCCGCGACCTTTGGAACCACAATCCAACGCTCTAACCAGCTGAGCTACATCCACCGTGTACTTTGCGAGCGCAAATATAGCATGTTTTTTTCATTCCGCAAAACTTCGAGGCTAAAAGGATGCTCCCCGGCGCTCTTTCTCCTGAAATCCCATCGAAGAGATCAACCGCAGGCGCCCGAAAGATCGAATCCGGCGGCATCATCGGAGGCAGTGAAAATAGCGCAGCGGAATCTTTGCTTTTTCGTATCTTTGTTGCTTATAACCCGATTTTTCATGACCATTTACGACATTGCCCTTTCGCTGCTGCGCGGCGTCAAGCCCGAAGTGACGTGGCACCTGCTGGAAAAATTCGGCTCGTCGCGGGCGCTGTTCAACGCCTCGGCCGACGACCTGCAAACCATCGCCCAACTGAACCGGGCGGGGGCGGAGAAAATTTTATTGCTGCCCCAAATGCTGCCGCAGGCGCAGAAAGAGATCGAATTCATGGATGCCAACGGCATTCGGGCCATTGCCTTCGACGATGACCAATATCCGCAGGCGCTTCGGGGTTGCGACAACGCTCCGGTGGTGCTCTACACCAAGGGCGATATCGACTTCAACCGCGACAAATGGCTGGCCGTCGTGGGCACCCGCAAACCTTCGCAATACGGCATCACAATGTGCGAGAGGGTGGTGGCCGACCTGGCGCAGGCGTTTCCCGAACTGGTGATTGTCAGCGGCATGGCCTTCGGCATCGACATCACGGCGCACAAGAGCGCCATGCGCAGCGGGCTCCGCACCGTGGGTGTGCTGGCCCAGAACCTGTCGACCGTCTATCCGGCCGCCCACACCAACGCCGCACGCGACGTCGTGGCCTGCGGCGGAGCGCTGGTGTCGGAGGCTTATTCGGGCACCGTGATCGAAAAATACCACTTCCTGATGCGCAACCGCATCATTGCCGGACTGTGCTCCGGCACGCTGGTGGTGGAATCGGCCGAGCGGGGAGGCGCCCTGTCGACGGCGCACGCCGCCCTGGGACGCGGCAACGTGATGGCTGTTCCGGGCCGGGCTACCGACCCCTGTTCAGCCGGCTGCAACAAACTCATCAAAAGGAACGTGGCCGCGCTGGTGGAGTCGGCCCAGGACATTGCCGAGTGCATGGGATGGGAAAGCGCAGGAAAATCTCAACATACAGACGCCCAGCTCGATCTGTTCTCGTTAACGCCGGAAGAACAACGGGTAATAGCCGCCATGGGCGTCATGGAAAAACGGATGCTCCCCGACCTGGAACGGGCTGCGGGCATCGACCCGCGCCTGATGCCCATCACGCTGGTGAACCTCGAACTCAAAGGCATCGTCAAAGCCATCCAGGGCAATATGTACATGCGCATAAAATAGCACGTGATGGAATGGATCGACACCCACGCCCACCTGTTCGATGAACGGTTCGCCGATGACCTGCCGCAGGTGCTTGACACTGCGGCGGCCAACGGCGTCTCAAGGATTCTGATGCCCGCCATCGACTCGTCGGCGCACGGAGCCATGATCCGCCTGGCGCAGGCGCACCCCGGCCGTTGCCTGGCCATGATCGGGCTGCACCCGACCTCGGTCAACGACAATCCGGCCTACCGGGCGGAACTGGACATGGTGGAAAATCTGCTGAAAAATCCGCCGGTGACATTCCACGCCATCGGCGAAATCGGGCTAGACCTGTACTGGAGCACCGGTTTTCTGAAGGAACAGGAAGAGGCGCTGCGTCGCCAGATCGACCTGTCGATCGAATACCGCCTGCCGGTCGTATTCCATACCCGCGAATCGTATCCCCAACTGCTCGGGGTGTTGAAAAGTTACGATCCGGCGCAACTGAAGGGAGTATTCCACAGTTTCAGCGGCAGCTATGACGACTATCTGGAGATCGAACGTTCAGGCGACTTTCTGATCGGCGTCGGGGGGCCGGTCACCTATAAAAAATCGGCGCTGCCGGAGATCCTGAAAAAGATTCCGTTGGAACGCATCGTTCTCGAAACCGACGCTCCCTACCTGCCGCCGGAACCGCACAGAGGCCGGCGCAACGAAAGCGGCTACATTCCGCTGATAGGGGCGCGGGTGGCCGACATCATGGGAGTGCCCGCGACCGAGGTGGCGCGTATCACCACCCAAAACGCCGCGCGGATGTTCGGGATATGAAAAAAGACGCCGGGTACCGGCGCCTTTCTTGCCGGGATCCGTCTCCGCCGAACGACATACTACACCCAAATAATTATTTTCTCCGCCGGGGCAAACGCGGCCAGGGGTCGGTTGCGACAGTGGGAAACAGGATGGAACGACCTGTATCGTTGTTCCGTTTGCATTCGAAATGTTTTTATTATTTTTGCAGTGTCGTCTTTCCCCGGCGACAAGACATACATCCGGCCCATTTCTTCATAACTTGGCGGTTATAAAAATTGCAGGGAACGGAACGCAAATATGCAGGCTCTATACTTCCGGGTATAGCGTGGTGCATGTCGTTTCCCTGCAATCCTACCGCCAAGTGGAGAAGAAGTGGTTTCGATATGTTGCCACGCTTTTTTTGTTTTTGCGGGACGAAAAAATACAATATCAGCGTAATATATCCTTCCGTATATGCGTTTATTGCCAGAAGAATAAAAAATAATCACATAAGAGCATTCGATCTATGAATAAATCTCGGCCACTTCCCGGCTCCGGTCTCTCGGGTGCCGCAACGGCAGCCTCTCCCGGCAATAACGCTCCGGGGAAGAATGCCGGGTTGTTCGAAAAGCTGAAACATGGCGATGCCGACGCTTTCGGGGAGGTGTTCGCCCGTTGGGAAAGACCGCTCTATTTCTTCCTGCTGAAATTCACCGGCTCCCCGCAGGATGCTGAGGACATCAGCCAGGAGACTTTCGCAAAGCTGTGGCTTGGCCGCGATTCCATAGACCTCTCCCAGAGCGTCAACTTCTGCATATTCCGCATGGCGAAACAGCTTGCCATCAACTACCTGCGCAATATGCGGCGCAGGGGGCAGGTCGTCTCCGCCGGCACATACCCCGACAGCGCGGATGAACACACCGTGGAACACGACTTTGCGGCCCGCGAGATCGAATTGATCATCAATCTCAGCATCGAACGATTGCCGCCAAAAGTGCGCAAGGTCTACGAGCTGCATTATAAGGAAGGGCTGTCGAACGACGAAATCGCCCGCAGGCTCGGTATCACAGCGAACAATGTAGCCAGCCAGATTTATGTGGCGCGCGAGAGGCTCCGGGAGGTGTTGCCCGTGCTGTCGCTGCTTTTTCTTATTCGTTTTATTAGGTTGTAAATAATTGAAGATCAGATATAAATAAAAATAATTCAAAAAAGTACACGCTGAAAATTGATTTTCCCCACGGGTTGGTGTATTTATTAGTGAAAGGATATTATTTCACTTCTTCACACTGGCGGTAATTTTAACAATGGGGAAACGACGATGGAGGGCGAGGGCAAGAACGAAACCGGAGACTTTGGGCCGGGCCTCGATCCGTATGCGCTGGATCGGGTTACGATAGGCGAACTGGATCTGGCCGCACTCTGCCGTGCCTACGGGATCATCCGGATTTTCTTCAGTATGCCCCGGAAAAATCGCGGCAGGGAGAACAATGACGGCCGGGAAGCGCTCCGCAGGAGAATCGCGGAGTACCTGTTATGGGAGGGGCCCGGAAAGAACGAACGCGAGCTCGCCTTGAGAATGGTATTCGAAGAAGAACTCGAAGCTCCCCGCCGCCGCGCTATCGCCGCAAAGATGTATGGAAAGCGACTCGGATTGGAAGAAGATGAAAAACAAAAGGAAGAACACGCGCCCGAAAGGCTCAGGCATATCCGGGATGTCATCGGCTGAAAGGATTTCTGCCCTTGTCGATATGCTCATCAGCAACGAATCGGATCTGGAGATAGAACAGATCAGACGTTATTTTCAGACGGAGGCTCCGGAAGAGCGCATCGCCGATGCGTTCGACGATTATGCCGGGAAAGCGGTCGGAATGGACGAAAGGCTCTCGGGTGAATCCTTGCGCCGGTATAACAAACTTGCGGCGAAACTCGGTCTTCCGTTGAAAGAGGAGCCCGTCGCGGGGCCGGCAAAGAAAAAACCGCTTAACCGCAGGATCGTGTGGCGTGTGGCGGCGGTCGCGATCCCGTTCATTGCAATAATGGGAACCGGATATTTCGTCGGGTGGTTCGGCGGCGGCGAGGAAGCTCCCGGCACGAAAGGCCCGGTGGCGCAGGCAATGCCGCAGGTTACGGTCGAAACGGTCGATGGCGTTCATAAGGATGAATGGCTGCCCGACAGCACCCGGGTGTGGGTGAACTCCGGCAGCCGGGTGGTGTTTAGCCGCAACGAAAAAGGAGAACGCATTGCGGAACTGGAGGGTGAGGCCTATTTCGACGTGAGGCATGAAAAAGAGAACACACCCTTTATCGTGCACACGGCCCACCTCGATGTGAGGGTGTTGGGTACGAAGTTCGACGTGAAAGCTTATCCGGGCGCCGACTTTACTGAGGTCGCACTGTACGAAGGGTCGGTCGAGGTAATAAGCGGCAATAATATACAGCGGCTCGTTCCCGATCAGAGGCTGACCTACCGCCATGCTACGAACCAGATGACGGTAGCGCAGATGGACGCGGAAGTCGCGGCGCAACAAACCGAAGAGTGGCGGAGCGATATCATATTTGCCGACGAAAAGTCCGTTGGTGAGATCCTGCGGATGATCGGGAATGCGTACAATTACGAGGTGGAATTGGATGACGCGTCACTTTCCGGCCTGCGTTATTCGATCAGTTTCAACCGGACAGAGCCTGTCGAATATGTGCTCCGGGCGCTGGCCGATGTAAGCGGGAACGGATTCGGATACGAATTGAAAAACGATACGATCAAAATATATAAAAAATAAAAATGAAGAACCCTTTACACCTATGCCGGTCCGGTAAAGTGAAATAAACCAAACCACATATGCGAGAACAGAAAAATCTGATCCGCAGGTCGAAGCTCAAGATGCTGACACTTGCGGTGACAGCCACCCTTACGGCCTTTTCGGTAGCCGCACAGACAGAGTCAATTGTACTTCCTGTCAGCAAGTTAAACGCTAAAGAGGTGTTCGATAATATCGTCAGGCAGACCAATTATCAGATCGCTGCCAACAGCGAGTTGACCAACAAACTGACGGTAAATATCTCCAGGTCGCCCATTACGGTCAAGTCGGCGCTGGATGCCCTGCTTTCGGGTAGCGGCCTGAGCTACCGCGTAGACCGCAATTATATCATTATCACGCAGGGCGCCGCACAGGCGGGCAGTTCCGTGGTGGCTGTCAACACCGTCCGCAATGTCGCAGGCACCGTTACCGACGGCGAGAATATACTCGAAGGCGTGAAGGTGCAGATGGTGGATTTTGCAGGCAAAGAGGCCGTGACCAACGTGCAGGGGCGGTTCCTCGTCGAAGGCATTACGCCGGGCCGCCAAGTGGTTAAACTCATCTCGGCCGACGGACAAAGCATCCGTTTCCGCGAGATCACCGTACCATCCAGCAAAGATGCCGACGTAAAACTCGAATTGGGAGATGCGCTGATGCAAACGGCAACCCAGACCGACCCACAGGCTGCGCAAGCAGTATCCCCGACCAAGACGACGGCCTACTACGTTCCCAACACACAGGACAACACCATCCGCGCCTTTTCGGACGAACCTAAAACTAATATGTTTTTCGTGTCGGGATCGCAGGTGTCACAAGCACAATACCTGCCGAAGTTCGGCATCAAGACCAACCTGCTTTATCTGGCGACCACCACGCCAAACATCGCCGTCGAGTTTGGATTGGCGCGTAAGTGGACGATGGACGTGGTTTTCGGACTCAACCCCTGGGATCTGAACGACCGCAACGGCGGTATCCGCCACTGGCTCGTTCAGCCTGAGTTCCGTTATTGGTTCTGCCAACGCTTCGAGAAGCACTTTATCGGCCTCCACGGAATCTACGGCCAGTATCAAATTATGGACGTTAAACTCCCCTTCAAAGACCTCACGGATGAACGCTACGACGGTTGGGGTGCGGGAGCCGGTATTTCTTACGGCTACCACCTGCCGATGGCCAAGCGCTGGGCGTGGGAATTTACCATTGGCGCGGGCTACATCTACTTCGACTACGACAAATACAGCTGCGGAACCTGCGACAGGTATGCGGGCAACTACAATAAGCACTATTTCGGCCCGACGAAAGCGGGCGTTTCCCTGATCTATATGATAAAGTAATCGGGCGGCACAACCAAGAAAGAGCATTTGAAATTATGAAAAGGATACGATACACATTGTTATTACTCTGCCTGTGCGTGACCGCCAACGCTCAGGCCAACGGGATAAAGATCGAGAATCTTCAAACGGCGATCAGCGGCGAAACGCTCGACATCAACTTCGATTTGACGGCCAATGGGCTCCA
>JAVBRA010000018.1:0-48455 GCA_031548435.1 Rikenellaceae bacterium | reverse complement strand
CCCCCCCCCCCCCCACCCCCCCCCCCCCCCCCCCCCCCCCCCCCCCCCCCCGCCCCCCCCCTCCCCCCCCCGCCCCCCCCCCCCCCCCCCCCCCCCCCCCCCCCCCCCCCCCCCCCCCCCCCCCCCCCCCCCCCCCCCCGCCACTCTGTTGTTTATCCCTGCACGGCATTTGCTTCGCGGTGGAGGGCGTCTTTCTCCGATGCCCGGGATGACGGTTTTGGGAAATCGGTTATTCCGTTTGCGGGTTCAGGATCTCCATTCCTTTCCTGAAACTGTCGTCCAGGTTGAAGATAAAAGGATAGAAGCCGTTGTAGTCGAGCGGCGTGTTGCGGCCGATGTAAGCCCTGAGCTGCGGCCCGATGATCTTCATCGAGGCGGTCAGATCGGCGGCGTTTTTGGGCGTGTATCCCTTGCGGGCGGCGTAGGCTACGAAGTCGTCGTCGATGCGCGGATGATTGCGGAAGTAGGCCCTCAGCGCGTCGACCGAGGCGATGGCGTTGATGTCGGCGCGGTGCTTGTCGGTGTAATCGAGCGCGTAGAGCACGATCAGGTTGTGTGTGGCCGTTTCGCGGAAGAAGCCGGGCAGGCGGGTCGAGTCGGCCGGCACGAACACGTCGGGCATGATCCCGCCGCCGCCATAGACGATCCTTCCGCCCGGGGTTTCGTAGCGCAGCGAGTCGTTCATCTTGATGCTGTCAGCGCTGAAGAATTCGTTGTGCATCAGTCGGTTTTGAATGTCGGCGTAGTACTCTTTCTTGCCGTGGTCGTACGGCTTCTGGATCGACCGCCCGGTGGGGGTGTAGTAGCGCGAGACGGTGAGCCGGATGGCCGACCCGTCCGGAAGCGGGATTTGCTCCTGCACCAGCCCCTTGCCGAACGATCGGCGCCCCACGATGGTGCCGCGGTCGTTGTCCTGGATGGCCCCGGCAAAAATCTCGCTGGCCGAGGCGGAGTTCTCGTCGATCAGCACCACCAACTCGATCTCCTGATAGCGTCCCTTGCCGTCGGCGTACTGTTCGGTGCGCTTGCGGTGGGCTCCCTCGGTGTAGACGATCATCTGCCCCGATCCCAGAAACTCGTTGGTCAGGTAGATGGCCTGGTCGAGGTAGCCGCCGGTGTTCTCACGCAGGTCGAAGATGAGTTTGGTCATCCCCTGTGCCGAGAGCGCCTGCATTGCCTCCATGAACTCGGCGTAGGTGTTGCGGGCGAATTTCGACAGGCGGATGAACGCCGTATGGTCGTTCATCATAAAGGCGGCGTCGATGCTGTTCAGTGGAATGATGCCGCGCGTGACCGTAAAATGGATCAGGTCGTTGGCCCCGGGCCGTTCGATGCCCAGCACCACTTTCGAGCCCCGTTCGCCGCGCAGCATTTTCACCACGCTCTCCTGCGGCACTTTTTTGCCTGCGATCAGCGAGTCGTTCACCGTCATGATGCGGTCGCCGGCCAGAATGCCCATCTTGTCGCTGGGCCCGCCGGGGATCACGCTCAGGATCACCACCGTGTCGGTGAGCATGTTGAACTGCACCCCGATGCCGTCGAACTGGCCTTCGAGCTGTTCGTTGGCCGCGCTCATCTCGCTGCGGGGAATGTAGACCGTGTGCGGGTCGAGTTCTTCCAGCACCAGCGGCAGCGCCACCTCGATCAGCGAATCGGTCGATATGTCGTCGACGTAATCGCGCGCAATGAGCGACAACACCGTGTTCAGCTTGTTGTTTTGAAATAAATTAATGCTAAATTTGCTTCCGGTTGAACGGCGTGCGTCGCCGATTTTGACACCCAGCAACAGCCCCGCCGCCACCGATACCGCTATGATGAGCGGGAGAACGACCTCTCTCTTTTTCATATGTTCGCTTCAGATAAGCTACAAAAGTAGGAATTAATAGCGTCAATGCAAATGCCGTACCCGAAAGTCTCGATCATTGTTGTGTGCTACAACGCCGCCCGCGAACTCGACTCCACGCTTGCGAACCTGGCAATCCTGGACTACCCCGCCCGCGAGGTGGTGGTGGTCGATGGCGGTTCGGGCGACAACACGCTCCAGGTGATCGGCAGCCACACCGCCGTAGTGTCGCACTGGGTCAGCGAGAAAGACGCCGGCATCTACGACGCCATGAACAAAGGGATGGCCCTGGCCACGGGCGATTATTTCTGGTTTGTCAACGCCGGCGACTATGTGGCCTCGCCGGATGTGTTGCGCAAGGTGTTCGATGGCCCGGGACCGTTTGCCGACTTCTACTACGGCGACACGCTGGTGCTCTCTGAGAGCGGCCACGAGCTGGGACTGCGTAAGAAAAAGGTGCCGGAGAACCTCACCTGGGAAGATTTCCGCCATGGCATGGTGGTGTGCCATCAGTCGGTGATCGTCAGCCGTCGTGCGGCCCCGGACTATAACGTCCGCTACCGCCTGGCCGCCGACGTGGAATGGGTGCTGGTGGCGCTGCGCAACTCGCAGTCGATCGCCAATACCGGCCTGGTCCTGTCGAAGTTCAAAGAGGGTGGGGCGTCGACCCTGCACCGGGGCAGGGGATTGCGCGAACGGTTCGGTATCATGGTGCGCTATTTCGGTTTTTTTCACACGTTGTGGTACCATATCGGCATGGTTTTTAATTTATTAACTCCCCGTTACAGAAAAAAATCCGATAGTTAAATCGTGCTTTTCGGTTGATAAGACCGGGCAAAACAGGGTGAAAAGTTTCATTTCGCAACTTTTTACCCTGTTTTTTGTTTTGATTTGGTTTTAACATGGGGTTTATGTTTGAAACCGGAAGTTTTTTTATGAAAATATAAATTTTACTTTTGCACTCACAGGGTGTTTTGCCGTGTGGCATCACGGACGCTTTTGCTGCGATCCCGGGCAAAGCGGCGGTCAGCAGGACAGGGGGTCGCAACCGATAATCCTTAAAACAAAGAATATGAGCAATGTGAAATTCTACAAAGGCGGCGATATGCCGCTGGAACTGCACAAGGTGCGTGTGGTTCAGAAGCTGAACCTGGTGCCGGTGGAACGCCGTCTGGACGCCATGAAGGAGGCCATGTTCAACACCTTCAAACTCAATACCAACGACGTGTTTCTGGACATGCTCACCGACAGCGGAACCAACGCCATGAGCGACAAGCAGGTGGCCGCCATGTTCCAGGCCGACGACGCCTATGCCGGTTCGCAGAGCTTTTTCAGATTGCAAAAAGCGGTCGAGGATGTGCTGGGTAAGAAATACCTGCTGCCGGTGCATCAGGGCCGTGCGGCCGAGAACGTCATCTCGCGCACGTTCATCAAGCCGGGCAACGTCATCCCGATGAACTACCACTTCACCACCGCCCTGGCCCACATCACCGAAAACGGGGGCAAGATCGCCGAACTGCTGTGCGACGACGCTTTGGAGATCAAGTCTGCCAACCCGTTCAAGGGCAACATCGACATCGACAAGCTGGTCAAATGCATCGAGGAGAACGGCGTGGAGAACATCCCGTTCATCCGCATGGAGGCCTCGACCAACCTCATCGGCGGGCAGCCTTTCTCGATCAGCAACATGTTGGACGTGCGCCGCGTGGCTGACAAGTACGGCATCATGCTGGTGCTCGACGCCAGCCTGCTGGGCGAAAACGCCTACCTGGTGAAGCAGCGCGAAAAAGAGTGGGCCGAAAACTCGATGGCCGACATCTTGAAAATGATGACCGGCCTGGCCGATCTGGTTTATTTCTCGGCCCGCAAGCTCAGCTCGTCGCGCGGGGGCGGCATCTGCACCAACCGCAAGGAGTTGTACTCGAAGATGGAAGCCCTGATCCCGCTGTACGAAGGGTTCCTGACCTACGGCGGCATCTCGGTGCGCGAGATCGAGGCAATGGCCGTGGGGCTGTATGAAACGCTGGACGAAACGATGATCAGCCAAAGCCCGACCTTCATCAAATATCTGGTCGAGGCGCTCGAAAGCAAAGGCATTCCGGTGGTGACGCCTCCGGGTGTGCTGGGCGCCCACGTCGACGCCATGGCGTTCTGCTCGCACCTGCCGCAGGATCAGTATCCTGCTGCCGCGCTGGCTGCCGCCCTGTTTATCTGTTCGGGCATCCGGGGCATGGAACGCGGTACGGTGTCGAGCGTGCGCGACGAGAACGGGATCGAAATACTGGCCGACGCCGAGCTGGTGCGCCTGGCTGTTCCGCGCCGTGTGTTCACCCTGTCGCAGATCAACTATGTGATCGACCGCCTGGAATGGCTCTACGACAACCGCGACCTGATCGGCGGACTGAAATGGGTGTACGAACCGCCTGTGCTGCGTTTCTTTATGGGCGGGCTCGAACCGCTGTCGGACTGGCCGTCGAAGCTGGCCGACAAGTTCCGCAAAGATTTCGGCGACAGTCTGTAGCCGGTCTGCCGGTCGGATATTGATAAAGGGTGTCCTTCCCATACGGGGGGCGCCCTTTTTCTATGCAATATTCATAAATCCAACGGGATGTTTGATTTTAAGAAGTTGATTGTTGATTGATTTTGCCACGGTGCCCCTTGTGTTTGAACGAAAGGCGCTGTTCGGGCGGGCTTTGGCACGGATTGTGTTTATAGCAAACCAGAGTCTGTTTAACCTATTTAAAGTTATTTATTATGAAAAAGAATCTTTTCTGGATGCTTGCGGCTGCGGTTGCAGTGTTGTTTTCTTTCCCCGCCTGTTCGGACGACGACGGCGGGTCGACTTCAATTGTCGGTACGTGGACGTATGTGAGCGAAACGCCGAAAACGGTAACGGCCACGCCTGATGAAACGGTGACAATCATCGAGGCCGCCATTGCCGGCAACAGCGAGGGATGGACCGAGTCGTACACGTTCAACAGCGACGGAACGGGTGTTTACACCGACAATCTGGGCGATACGGAACCGTTCACCTACATCTACTCGGTTACGGCAGGCACGCTGACCACGACCAGGGGCGGGGAAACCATTACCCAGTCGGTGGCCGTAAACGGAAACAAATGGTATGTGTATGAAGACCAGACGGCATATTTCAGCGATCCCGACACGATGGCCGAACTCGATATGCCCGAAGGTTCCACCGTGGCCCTGGTGGTTGTTACCTATACCTATGAAAGGCAATAACCTCCTTCAGCCGAACGGATGCGGAGAAGCGGTCGCTTCTCCGCATTTTTATTCGGCGCGGGCGGTTTCGCGGATGTCGAAATTTCACTATCTTTGTTCAAGTAAAGTTTCCGGTTCGGATAACCGGTTGATAACCATTTAATCACGATTGTTATGCTCAAGACATCATACCTGGGGCTGACCCTTGAAAATCCGCTTGTGGCCAGCAGCTCGTCGCTGACCTCGTCTGTCGAACGGATCAAAAAACTGGAAGAGGCCGGAGCCGGAGCCGTGGTGCTCAAGTCGCTGTTCGAGGAGCAGATCGCTTCCGACTCGCGCCTGGACGACTACTACATCCATCCCGAATCGGGCAACTACATGTTCGAATACACGCGGTCGCACGCCATCGAGCATTATGCGGCGCTGATCCGCGACACCAAGCGCGAATGTTCGATTCCCGTCATCGCCAGCATCAACTGCACCACCGACGG
This sequence comes from Rikenellaceae bacterium, assembly GCA_031548435.1. Classification (GTDB taxonomy): domain Bacteria; phylum Bacteroidota; class Bacteroidia; order Bacteroidales; family Rikenellaceae; genus JAVBRA01. Next base: position 42,899 of record JAVBRA010000018.1, on the reverse strand, counting down.
CGAGTGGACGGCCTTTGCCCGGAGGATTGAAGAGGCCGGGGCCGATGCGCTGGAGGCGAATATTTATTTTCTGCCCACCGATGCAACCAGGGACGGGCGCGTCTATGAAGAACGCTATCTGAAAATCGCGGACAAAATCTGCCGCCAGGTGAAAATCCCGGTGGCGGTGAAACTCACCCCGTATTTTACCAATCCGCTGGAGGTGATCGGTCAGTTGAGTTTCCGCGGCGTTAAGGGCGTGGTGTTGTTCAACCGGCTCTACCGCCCCGACATCGATATCGAGGCGATGGAATTTACCTCGTCGGGCGTTTTCTCCACCCCTGACGACCTGGCCCTGTCCCTGCGCTGGACGGCGTTGGCTTCGCCCCAGGTCAAGACCCTGGACTACGGCATATCGAACGGCGTGCATAGCGGGGCCGACCTGATCAAGGCCATTCTGGTGGGGGCGAGTGTGGTGGAGGTCTGTTCGGAGATTTACCAGAGCGGCACCCCTGCCATCGGCAAAATGCTCGACGAGGCCCGGGAGTGGCTCAAACGCAAAGGGTACCACACCCTCGATCGTGTGCGCGGGTTGATGAGCACCGCCGATTCCGACAACTACGAGGTATTTGAACGCACGCAATTTATAAAGTATTATCCGTCGGCCAGGTAAGGGGGCTGCTTTATTAACGGGTTGAGGCTGTGCCGCAGAGGCATGGCCTCTTTTTTTTGAGGTTGGCCCGAAAAAAAATGTCGTGCCGGGAGGCGATTTCCGGTTTTTCACTATATTTGCACTGTCGGTACGCTGTGGTGTTTTTCATGCCGCGGCGTGGCAACAGGGAATCCGGTGTGAGTCCGGAACAGTACCCGCTGCTGTAAGTTCCGTATAACGAGGCTGTAATCGATACCCACTGTCGCCCCCGGGCGATGGGAAGGGACAGCCCCGATGGAACAAGTCAGAAAACCTGCCGTCGACCGGGAGCCTGTGCAGAGCAGGCCCCACCCAGAAATTGAAGCCTTCGGGAGTTAGAGCTTTGAGAATAAATCTATTCTTTATTCTTGATCGATCCTATCGCCTAACGTTTCGATTTTGATTTGTTTAACTAAAACCTATCAAAATGGAGAAAAACTGTGCTATGACGGGAACCTAAGCGGTGTCCCGGAAAGAGATGCCGCCACGCCGTCATGACTCGACTGCCGGACGGCGGGCGGTGTTTCTTTTTGCTTTAAGGATGGATCAATCTGTCATTCCGGATCAGGCCAGGAATCTCTCGCAAAAGGAGATCCCGGGTCAAGCCCGGAGCGACACACCCAAGGATTTTGTTGAATAAAGTCCTGTTGTTTAAAATATGGATTATTAATTTAAAGTATTGACAATGAATAAGATAAAAAAATATGCCATTTTGGCGGCGGTTGTGCTTTTTGCCGCTGCATGCAGCAACGACGGTGACGACGGCGGTCGTCAGCCGATTCCCTCGAAAGGGGTGTTTGTGCTTAACGAGGGGTCGTTCATGGCCGGGAACGCGTCGCTGTCGCTCTACGATCCCGAAGCGGACCAGGTGGCCAACGACGTGTTCAAAAGCAACAACGGCGGCGCTCCGCTGGGCGACGCGGCCCAGTCGATGACCATCTACAACGGTAAGGGGTACGTGACGCTCTCGAACTCGGGCAAGGTGTATGTCATTGATCCGGAGACGGCTGTGCTTAAAGGGAAGATCACCGGGCTCGACTCGCCGCGGTATGTCTACATCGTCAGCAGCACCAAGGGGTACATCACCAGCCTGAACTCGAACCGGATCACCGTGTTCAACCCCGCCACCGACGCCGTGACGGGCTCTATCGACCTGGGCGACGCGGGTAACTGCGGCGAACAGATGGTGGGCATCGGGCAGTATGTGTATGTGAACTGCTGGAATATGGGCAACAAGATCCTGAAAATCGACCCTGTCACCGATGCCGTGGCCGACTCGCTTGAGGTGGGCGCCCAACCCGTCTCCATCGCCTCCGATGCCGACGGCAACCTCTGGGCCCTGTGCGACGGCGGCTGGACCGAAGACTGGACGGCCAAGCTCGAAGAGCCCTCGCTGGTGAAGGTGAACGTTTCGACCTTTACCGTGGCCAAAAAGTTCACTTTCAACATTACCGACGATGTGAAGCGCCTGACGCCCAACAAAGCGGGCAACACCATGTTCTATATCAACAACAGGTCGGTGTGGGCCATGAGCGTATACAACAACGTGCTGCCGGCGGTGCCCTATATCGATGGGGGTACGCGCAACCTTTACTCGCTGGGGGTGGATCCGAACAACGACGACATTTATGCGGGCGATGCCATCGACTGGGCGCAGCGCGGGGTGGTGTACCGCTATTCGTCGAGCGGGGTGGAACTGTTCAACTTCAATGTGGGTGTGGGCCCGGGCTGCTTTTGTTTCAATTACTGACCGGAATCTCCTGTTTGGAAATAAGGGCGGCGCGGACTTTTCTTGAAAAGTCCGCGCCGCCTCGTTTTGCCGTCGCTTACCTGATGGCTGCCGGGAGATTGTTCTGCATGAAATCTGTGACGTATCCCAAGAACCATTCGGTGTCGCCATCGAGCCCGGCCAGTTGCCTGATGTTGGCCACGGGCGAAGGCACCGAGGCGATGCGGTTGCCGTGCAGCGAGGAGTCGCCCTTCAAGGCGGATTCGAGCGCCGTCAGGTCGGTGTCGTAGAGCAGCGTGCCGTGGAACAGGTGCCGCTGGCGCGTCAGGTGCGAGGCGGTTCCCGATATTTTCAGCCCCTCTACGGTGATGTCGTTCCGGCGGCCTTGCACTGCGTTGAGCCCCAGCGAGCGGAGCATGGCAAGAACCGGAGCCAGAAAATCGCGGTCGAGCGGCGCCGTTGCCGTGCGGTTCACAATGAATGAATAGTTGATGTTGCCATGGTCGTGGTATACCGTTCCGCCGCCAGAAACCCTTCTCAATACACTGATATTGTGCCGTGTGCAGAAATCAAGGTCGGCCTCGGCAGCGGGTTCCTGATGGCGACCCACAATCACCGACGGGGAGTTGACGTACAGCAACAGAGTGTCGATGCAACACCCGGTCAGCAGTTGTTCCTCCAGCCGCAGGTTCTCCTGTGCCGAGTCGGAGGGGCTTACCATCAGCCGCATGGAATGTGGTTTTTCGTGTTATTGGAACGATCGCCTGAGGGCGGCTACTCTACTTTGTAAACCACGCGCAGCTCCTCTACTTCGTCGGCGCCGATGGGTTTGAGTGTGCCGATGGGCCTGGCCATGATCAGCGATTTGGCGCTGAACTCGGCCACCTCCAGCCGGTCGAATGTTTGCAGCAACTCGCCCCCGGTGACGATCACACAGTCGTTGGCCAGCAACGCGCACGGCACGGTTTTCAACGCTTCGGAGATCTTTTTCGGGCCGGTGTAGTGCAGGCCATATTCGAGCGTGGGCACGTCCTTGAGGAAGATCCAGCTTTCGGGGATGGTGCGCACGTCGAATTTCTCGCCGCTGGTGCAGAAGCCCATCAGGTGAGGCGTTTGCGTGAGGATGATCGACTTGATCTTCGGGTTGCTCCTGTAAATTTCCATGTGCAGCTCAACCGACCGGCTGGGTTTTTTGCCTGCCTCGGCCTTGCCGCCCTTGATCTGCACGATGTCGTCGGGGATGATGTCCCAGCGGGTGACTCCGGTGGGGGTGATCAGAAAGTCGTCGCCCTGCCAGCGCACCGACACCGTGCCGTACGAGCTGGTCATCAGCCCCTGGTCGCAGGCGCGGCGGGTGATCTTGCAGATCTCGGCGCGGATGGCCCGTTCGTCGGAGGGGTAAGTGATGTTGTCGGAGTGCGGAAACCGTGTGTTATACGAGGCGTCATCCATGGCGATCTGTTCCGCCGTCAGGTAGTTCGGCTCGCCCAGTATCTTGGCGTTGAGGATGGTGCGGGCGCACAGTTCCAGCGTTTCGAACCGTTGGTAGGCGTCGGCGATGTCCTGTCCGCACACCACCACGCCGTGGTTCTGCATCAGCACCGACATGCATTCGGGGTCTTCGGCGAACGCCCCGGCGATCTTGTCGCCCAGCAACGTGCTGCCCGGGATCGCGTAGCCTGCGAAGCGAACTTTTCCGCATACGCGGCTGGCCTGCGGAATGATGTTCGTGTCAGGCACCACGTGGGCGATGCTGAAGGCCACCAGCGCCGGCGGATGGGCGTGCACCACGCTCCGCATGCCGGGGCGCATCCGGTAGATGGCCTTGTGGAACGGGTATTCCGACGAGGGTTTGTGCGGCCCGACGATCGTGCCGTCCTTCTTTACGCAGATGATGTCCTTGGCCGTGAGCGACCCTTTGTCGATGGCGCTGGGGGTGATCCACATGTCGCCCTGGTCGTCCATGATCGAGAGGTTGCCGCCCGAGGTGGTGGTGAGCCCGCCGCGGTAGATGCGCCGGATGATCAGCTCGATCTGCTCGGCCGGGTGCATCAGTTGGGTGTTCAGTTGTTTCATCGTTTATCGGTTTGAATTGTTTTCAATCGGAATAGGTTTCTTTCGCCGGATTGTCGCGGTAGTCGAACATCAGTTCGATCTGTTCCGGGGTCACGCGGTTTGTCGACAGCGGCGGCAGATTGTCGCGACCGAAGAACCCCTTGTCCAGAATGTCGAACGTGTCGGTGAACCCGCCGCCGGTTATTTCGCACAAAATGAATAGTTTGTATACATAGTGCAGCGCGGGAGGATGGCTGGCGTGGCACCGTTTGTCGATTAGGGCCAGCAGCCGCACGGCTTCGACCAGGAGTCCCGTCTCCTCGTGCACCTCCTTGACGGCGACCTCCTTGGGCGAGAATCCCACGTCGGCCCAACCGCCGGGCAGCGACCACAGCCCATCGTCGCTCTCGCGCACAAGCAGCAACCGCCCCTGCCCGTCGAACACCACCGCCCGCACGTCGACCTTGGGGGTGACGTATTCGCCGGTGAGTTTGACGAAACATTGCCCGATCTGCGCTTCCGGGTGTCCGGTGACGATCGAGGCCATGCGGTCGGCCAGGTCGTATAGTTCCCCGTACCGCTCGGTGTCGTACCCGTTTTGCGAGTAGGTCAGCCCGTTCTGGGCCAGCGCCCGGATGCGCCCCGAGATTTCGAGCAATTCCTCCTCCTTTGGTTTCATACGGCAAAGGTACTACATTTTCCCTGCTTCGGGGACAGGCAAAATGAAAAAAGGCTCACGGCGGCAACCGTAAACCTTTTGTTCCCAAACAGGTGGCCCCCGACCAGGGGCAATGCAGATTTATCCCTGCCTGTATCAGTTGAATGTCGTTGATTCCGTTATAGATGCTGCAATCTCCTTCTTGCCTCCCGCATCACGTTGGACGGCGCCCGGTTGTTGAGCAGTTCCGTCTTCATGAAGTCCATGTACGGGGCCGCATGCTTGAAAAATTTGTAGTAGCCTTTGCATAGATAATTCAGGCCATGCTCTCCGTCCTCGGTTCTGATTATGCGGTTTTTAGGGCATTCGCCATGGCAGGCGAACAGGAATTCGCATTGTTTGCAGACCCGGGGCAGAGCGTCGGATTTGTCTGCGCCGAATTTCAGTTGTTCGGGCGAGTACATCATTCCGACCAGGGTTTTCGCATGGATATTCCCGAGTTTGTATTCCGGGAAAACAAAATGGTCGCACGAATAGACATCGCCGTTGAACTCCATCACGCCGGCATGTCCGCAGGTCGCGCCCAGGATGCAGGTCCCGGGCTTTTCCCCGACCCAGTTCGCCAGCGTGGAATCGAAATATTGCACATAGAATTCGCCGACGTCGTTCCTCACCCATTCGTCGAAGATGGCGATCAGGAAGTCGCCCCATTTCTCCGACGGCACGTTCCACGGGGCGGGGGCGCCGTCGGGCAACCGCTCCACGATGGGTGCGAATTGGATGAAACGGGTGTCGATCTCTTTGAAGAAACGGTAAAATTCGAGCGGATAGTCGACATTGTAATCGTTCACTACCCCCATTACGTTAAATTCGACCCGGTGCTTTTTCAGCAGATCGATCCCGCGCATCACCTGGTCGAAACTGGGCCTTTTATCGGCCGTTTTGCGGTAGGTGTCGTGGCAATGCCGGGGCCCGTCGATCGAGATCCCGATCAGAAAATTGTTTTTCCTGAAAAATTCGCACCACTCGTCCGTAAGCAACGTTCCGTTGGTTTGCAGGTTATTCCCGATGGGGCGTCCGCGTCCGTATTTTTGTTGGAATTCCAGCGCTTTCTTGTAGAACCCGATGTTGCGCATCAGCGGTTCGCCGCCGTGCCAGGTGAACAGCACCTCGGCCATGGTCTGGGATTCGAGGTACTGCATGGTGAACCGTTCCAGCAGCGCTTCGGTCATCGCAAACCTGTTTTGGTCGGCGTACAACGCCTTTTTTTCGAGATAATAGCAGTAGTCGCACCGCAGGTTGCATGCGGCACCCACCGGTTTGAGCATGACGTACAGCGGGCGTGCGAACGGAGCGGCGTAAATTGGTTTATTCATGGTGAATTGTTTGACCAAAGATATGAATTATTTGCATAGCACGTAGCCGCGCTGATCAGGCGCGAGGGGGGTGATCGGATCGGATGCATTCCCCGTCGCAAGCGGCGGGGCTTCATTAAAAGAAAACCCTCCCTTTTTGTTGTCGCAAAAAGGAAGGGTTTTTTGTGATGGAGGGCAATGACGCTTATTGCGCCCTCATTTTCGCTTCGAATTCCCTTTCCACGTCTATATAGGCGTCGTTGGCGACATCGTAGGTAACCTTCATGATCTCACCTCCGGCGAGCGGGTATTTGTAACCGTAATCCCTGCTTACAGGGTCGCCGGTGTCGTATCCCACGCAGAGGCCTTCGCCGCTGTTGAGCGAGAAGCGGCCGGACTGCGTGCGGAACGGAGCCTGGGCCACCATCTTATCGTCGATATAGAGTTTCATCGTACCGAGGCATTCCGCTTTCTCAGTCATCTTCTCCTTGGTGAATTCCACTCCGATGATGTGTTTGCCGACAGGCATGGCGTAGTTCAACCGCTGCACCGGATCGAGGCCGAGGAAGTTGTATTCGAAGTTCACCTTATCGTCTTTCAGATACATCGTGTAGCCGCCGAAACGCGACCCCTGGGAAACGATGACGCCCTGGGCGCCGGCTTTCAGGTCGACTTCCGCCAGGATCTTGAATGAACGCGCGGCCGTACGGACAGCGTTGGCTTCGGGCACCTCGGTCGTATTCGGATAATAGGTGTAACGGCCGTCGGCAGGCACCTCGGGATCGTATTCGTATTCAATGTATTCGAGGATGCTCAGATCGTTCAACGGAAGCACGTTGTATTTTTGGGCCTCTTCCATCCACAGTTTCTTCATCTCTTCCACTTTTTCGGGATACCGCGCCGCCAGATTGTTGGATTGCGAACGGTCTACATCGGTGTGGTACAACTCCCATTTATCCTGGTCGAAATGGCCCATGTTCGACGGCATGGGGCCGTGCACGGCGGTGGCCATCCATCCGTCTTTCCAGATGCCGCGCGTACCCAGCATTTCGTAGTATTGCACTTTTTTCTGGGTCGGCGCGTTGGCGTCGCTGAAGCTCGACACCATCGACACGCCTGCCAGCGGAGTCTGTTTGATGCCGTGTACCTCATCGGGCATCTGCACGCCGCAGGCTTCGAGAATGGTAGGTACGATGTCGGTCACATGGTAGTACTGGCTTCGCATTTCGCCGCGGGCCTTGATGCCTTTGGGCCAAGAAATTACCAACGGGTCACAGGTGCCGCCGCTGTATCCTGAATAGCGTTTGAACATCTTGTAGGGCGTCGAGAAAGCCATGGCCCAACCGGTCGGGTAATGGTTATAGGTGTCGGGACTGCCCAATTTATCCATCATGGCAATGTTGTTCTTGATGTCATCGGGATACGAGTTGAAATAATAGGTTTCATTGACCGTTCCGTTCGGGCTGCCTTCGCCCGAGGCGCCATTGTCGGCACAGTAGATGACCAGCGTGTTGTCCAGTTGGCCCGATTCTTCCAGGTAGTCGATCACGCGGCCCACCTGCGCGTCGGTGTATTCCGAGAAACCGGCAAACACTTCGGCCATGCGCGAGAACAACTTCTTCTCATCGGCCGAGAGGGTGTTCCACGGGCGCACCATATCCAATTCGGACGCCACTCCTTTGGGCAGCGGATTTTCCGGGGTCAGTTTGGTGCCTTTCGGAAGGACGCCCTTTTCGATCATGCGTGCCAGCACCCATTCGCGGTAAGCGTCGTAACCGGCGTCGAATTTCCCTTTGTACTTGTCGATGTATTCCTGCGGGGCCTGGTGCGGGGCGTGGTTGGCGCCGGGGTTGTACCACATGTACCAGGGTTTATCCGGGCTGGCCTGCTTGGAGTCGCGGATATATTGGATGGCTTTGTCCGCAAGGTCTTTCGACAGGTGGTAACCCTGTTCCGGCAGATAGGGTTGCTCGATGGTGTGGTTGTCTTCGGTCAGTGCGGGATACCACTGGTTGCTTTCGGCGCCTATGAATCCGTAAAAACGGTCAAACCCGAGGGCGAGCGGCCAATCCTGCTTGGAAGAGCCCATCCCGAAAGCGTCTACGGGGACATTGTGGTTTTTCCCGATCCAGAAAGTCGACCATCCGGCGTTGCGCAGAATAGTGGCGATCGATGCATTCGATTCGGGAATGTGCCCGCTGTAACCGGGAAATCCCGTGGCCGACTCGGAAATACTCCCGTAGCCGTTTTGATGGTGGTTGCGTCCCGTGAGCATGCACGAGCGGGTTGGCGACGAAACCGAAGTGGTATGCCATTGGGTGTACGTAAGCCCGTTTGCGGCAAGCCTGTCCAGCGTGGGCATGTTGACCGCCCCGCCATACGTCGACCATGTTGCCTGTCCGGTATCGTCATACAGGATGATCAGCACGTTGGGCGCATCTTTCGGCGCTTTGGGGTAAAGGAATGCATTCCAGTCCGGCTCCGAGTTCCTGATGTCAAGTTCGATCGTGCCCTGGAATTTCTTGCCGGCTTCCTGGGCCATGGCCTGCTGTCCGCATAACCCGACGGAACATAATGCCGTTGTGGCCAGCAATGCTCTGTTTTGATGCGATTTAATGAAGTTTTTCTTCATAGCGTTGGATTTTAGTAAATGGAATATGATCTGGTAAATACAACAGACGAACCGCCGCATCTTGTTTACTTGAATTATTTCTCTTCGTCTTTGTTGGGTGTCTCATACGGTTGACCGTGGAGGCCCGGAGTATCTGGCCGGTAAATCACTTCGATTGCGTCCGGGACTTACGAGGCTTGCAGGGGGGTATTTTATTCTCAAGCAATAATCATTCCAAAAATGTTTTAGTGAAAACAAAAATAAGCTCCGGACTGAAACGGCTTATCGTTCCGGGAGGCCGCATGCGATCCGGAGAAGATTTTCAAGTGATTTAATCAGAGTATTTTCCGCTTAACGGCAATTCGATCGGGAGATCGATGCTCCGTTGTTTTTTTCTGGGTAGGGGTTTCCGGCTCCCGGGATATCTGATTTTCAGGTTGTGATTGCGGCAAAGAAAAAGCACCTACGGCGAACTTCGTAGGTGCTTGGTTTAATGGTGGGCCCAACAGGGCTTGAACCTGTGACCCCCTGATTATGAGTCAGGTGCTACTAACCAACTGAGCTATGGGCCCTGCAACTGTTGCGGTGCGGCGGGGATGCTCCCCACAATGCGCCGATTGCGGGGACAAATGTACGGGTTTTGGCCGGAAATCCAAAAAATCGGATGGAAATGTTGTCCGGGGTTGTTCCATCCGTACGATCACTAAAGATTCCAGGCACTTAAATGCCTTCTGCGTTGGAATGCGAATGCACTTGTCGGTAACCGGATTGCTGTTATTGATTATTCCGGTCATGAAATTCGTGCAACTTTGGCGGTGCTTATACCACTGCTTTTGTGTCCCGGTTATGGGGGCGGCCCCGGTGAAATTGCCGGAATAGACCGTCTCGTTGGGAAAATTGCGGACGAGTGCTTATCTTTGCCCTGCATTCAAACGACTATCCGTGATGATGAAGAAAATTGTTTTCGGAGCGGCCCTGCTGCTCTCGGCCCTGGCGGCCAGGCCCGCGGCGGCGCAAGAGTATAACTGGGGCGTGGGAGCCCGTCTGGGCGCATGGATGGGCCCGTCAGTCAAGTATAATTTCAATCCGTCGAACGGAGTCGAGGCCATCGTGGGCATCGCCAAAGGCGGGTTCAGGGTGACGGGGCTTTACGAACGCACCATTCCGTTCAATGTCAGCGGACTGAATTTCTACTATGGGGCCGGGCTTAACTTCGGCAACTGGAAGCAGGATGACGACGGGTTTAAAAACAGCTTCGGCATCGACGGCATTGCGGGGATCGAATACCGGGTGCAGGGTGTGCCGCTGGCTTTTTCGGTCGACTACAAACCGTACCTCGAATTGGCGGGGCACGACGGTTTTGGCTGGAGCGACGCCGCCCTTACCATCCGGTTCGTATTCTGACGCGCGCAACGTAATTCGCATCGGCAGGGTGTTTCGCATCCGGACATCCCCGCGTGGGGTAAGACCTTCGGTAATGGCGGAGGCGCCCCCAACCTTTAATTTTGCACAATCTTTTTCTCGTTAACCGACATGGCAACGATTCTGTGTATCGAAACCGGCAGCGACGTCTGTTCGGTGGCTGTCGCCTCGGGCGGCAAACCGGTATCCCTGCGCGAGAGCGGCGCCGGACGCGAGCATGCCTCGAAGCTGGCGCTGTTTATCGAAGAGGTATTCGCCCAGGGGCAGTTTGCTCCCGGTGACCTCGACGCGGTGGCCGTGGGCAAGGGCCCGGGGTCGTACACGGGATTGCGCATCGGGGTGTCGATGGCCAAGGGGCTGTGCTATGCGCTGGGTATTCCGTTGATTGCCGTGGGGTCGCTTGAGTCGATGGTGCAGGTGGCCCTGGCTGATTATCGCGCAGGCATCCTCGACATCGAACAGATCGACACGGCCACGCTTTGTCCCATGATCGACGCCCGCCGCATGGAGGTGTACGCCCAACTGTTCGACGGCCGCGGAAAAGCCATCGACTCGCCGGGAGCGCATATCGTTACGCCCGAGAGCTTTCTTGAATACCGGCAAAAAGGCGAGTTCGTGATCTTCGGATCGGGGGCGCGCAAATGTGTCGAAACATTGATGTCGTCTCATGTGCGTTATGTCGAGGTGGCCTCGTCGGCCCGCGGGCTGGCCGCCCCGGCGCAAGAGGCGTTCGCCGCCGGACGGTTTGAAGACGTGGCTTATTTCGAGCCGTTCTACCTCAAGGATTTCGTGATCACCCCCTCGATTAAAAAGTATTTTTAGCGCCGCGAACGCGTTTGTTCCCGGGAGGAACTATCCCCTGTTGACAGGTCGCGCTGTGTGCGATCTTGAATGATTTCAGCAACACAGGTGTTGTCCGGGCTGCTTCCACGGCCATGCATTCGGTTTCCCGCATAAAAAGTATCGAACTCCCCGGGATTACGTCCGTGGAGAGCATCTTTGTAAATTCAGCGGCCCCCAGGCCGGTTGCAGGTTCCTTTTCCGATAGTCAGGGTAAAAATCGGTGCTTCCGAGCTCTGTCCGGCACTTTTTGCTATCTTTGTCGCTCAAAAGCAAGAACCACCGATGAACAACATCCGCAACTTCTGTATCATAGCCCACATAGACCACGGCAAGAGCACGCTGGCCGACCGTCTGCTGGAAAGCACCAAAACCGTGTCCGAGCGCGAACTCCAGGCCCAGGTGCTCGACAGCATGGACCTCGAACGCGAAAAGGGCATCACCATCAAGAGCCACGCCATCCAAATGGAGTATATGCGCGGCAACGAAAAATACATTCTGAACCTGATCGATACCCCGGGCCACGTCGACTTCTCGTACGAGGTGTCGCGGGCCATCGCCTCGTGCGAGGGGGCCCTGCTGATCGTCGACGCCACGCAGGGCATCCAGGCGCAGACCATCTCGAACCTCTATCTGGCGCTCGACCATGATCTGGAGATCATTCCCGTTGTCAACAAGGTGGACATGGACGCGGCAATGGTCGACGAGGTGAAAGACCAGATCGTCGACCTGCTGGGATGCAAACGCGAGGAGATCCTTGCCGCCTCGGGCAAGACGGGCGTCGGCGTGGACGAAATCCTGGAAGCGATCGTCGAGCGCATTCCCGCTCCCAAAGGCGACGAAGGCGGGCCGTTGCAGGCGTTGATCTTCGACTCGATCTTCAACTCGTTCCGCGGCATCATCGCCTATTTCCGCGTCTTCAACGGCACCATCCGCAAGGGCGACAAGGTGAAATTCGTCAACAGCGGCCATGAATACGCCGCCGATGAAATCGGGGTACTCAAACTCAAAATGTCGCCGCGCGACGAGATCCGTGCCGGCGACGTGGGGTATATCATTTCGGGGATCAAGACCTCGTCGGAGGTGAAGGTGGGCGACACCATCACCCACGTCGCCTGTCCCTGTTCGTCGGCCATCGCCGGTTTCGAGGATGTGAAGCCGATGGTGTTCGCGGGCCTCTATCCGGTCGACACCGACGAATACGAAGATCTGAGGGCTTCCATCGAAAAACTCCAGCTCAACGACGCCTCGCTGACGTTCGAGCCCGAGTCGTCGCTGGCGTTGGGATTCGGGTTCCGTTGCGGATTCCTGGGGCTGCTGCACATGGAGATCATTCAGGAGCGCCTCTACCGCGAGTTCGACATGGATGTCATCACCACCGTGCCCAACGTGTCGTACAAAGTGCACACCACCCAGGGCGAAACCCTCGATGTGCACAACCCCTCGGGCCTGCCCGAACCCACCCTCATCGACTACATCGAAGAACCCTACATCAACGCGCAGGTAATCACCAAAACCGACTACCTGGGCGCTGTCATGAAGCTGTGCATCGACAAGCGCGGCGAACTCAAAAACCAGGTGTTCCTTACAACCGACCGCGTGGAGGTGAACTTCGAAATGCCGCTGTCGGAGATTGTGTTCGACTTCTACGACAAGCTCAAAAGCATCTCGCGCGGGTATGCCTCGTTCGACTATCACACCACAGGCTATAAAGAGTCGAAGTTGGCCAAACTCGACATCCTGCTCAATGGCGAGCAGGTCGACGCCCTGTCGTCGCTCATTTACCAGGATCACGCCTACAATTTCGGGCGCAAGATGTGTGAAAAGCTCAAGGAATTGATCCCGCGCCAGCAGTTCGACATTGCCATCCAGGCGGCCATCGGGGCCAAAATCATCGCCCGCGAGACCATCAAAGCCCTGCGTAAAGACGTAACGGCCAAGTGTTATGGCGGCGACATCAGCCGCAAGCGCAAACTGCTCGAAAAGCAAAAGAAGGGCAAGAAGCGCATGCGCCAGGTGGGCAACGTCGAGGTGCCGCAGCAGGCGTTCCTGGCTGTGCTCAAGATGGATTAGGTGCTTTGGGTTCTGTTCCTCTTTCATCAGGAGAAAGGGAGCAAGATCAAGAAACGCAACGCCCGCCCTGCTACATCGGGATAGCCGGTTTCAGGGGCACTTGTGCGGGTTCCGGAAACCTTCATCGGAAATTTCATCGGGCCCGTAGCCTTTTCGGCAACTTTTTGGGCAATGACAAAAAGATGGCCACGCCGGCAAACGAAACTAATCCATCTTTTTTTACTCCGCTTTTCTGTGCCACACATGACGTTCCGGTGTATCCCCTAAACGAAATAATCGAACCATGAAAAAGATACTGATCCTGTCCCTCGCCCTCATTGTGTCGGGGGCCTCCCACGCGCAGCAGCGCAACTATTCCACGTTCTATTACCAGCGCGCCAGCCTGTTCGAAGCGCTGCCTGCCAGTGCGAGCGATATCGTCTTCCTGGGCAACAGCATCACCAATGGCGGCGAATGGTGTGAACTGTTCGGCGACGCACGCGTCAAGAACCGCGGCATCAGCGGCGACATCTCGCAAGGGGTTTACGACCGGCTCGATCCGATTGTTGCCGGACGTCCGGCCAAAATATTTCTGATGATCGGGGTGAACGACATCGCCCGAGGCTTATCGCCCGACACCATTGCGGCGAATATTCGTCGCATTGTTCTGAAAATCAAATCGAAATCGCCCCGCACGAAGATCTATCTCCAAAGCGTGCTGCCGGTCAACGACGCATTCGGGATGTTCCGCGACCATACCTTGCGCGGAGCTGAGATCGTCCGGGTAAACAATCTGCTGGTGAAGCTGGCGGCCGAAACCGGGACACTCTACATCGATCTCCACACCCCGTTCAGCGACGCCGACGGAAAACTCAAACCGGAATACACCAACGACGGCCTCCATCTGCTCGGCCCCGGCTACATACTCTGGCGGGATACCGTTGCGCCCTATGTGAAAGAGTAGGCGCCGCCGGTACTCGTTCTAAGCTTTTGGGAAAAAGCTTAACCAAAAACTTTTCGGAGATACTGCGTATCTCCGACCGACTTGTTCTCGGCCCAGCATATCTTCAACGGCAAGTCCCCGCCCCAAAGCGACTTAACATCAGTGATGTTGTCGTTTGGGGCGGGGACTTGCCGTTGAAGATATGTTAAATCGAAGTACAGATCAGATTACGAAAAACGAAGTTTTTCCCAAGAGTTTTTGGTTGAACTTTTTTTCAAAAAAAAATCAGATCAAGTCTCGGGAGCATTTACTCTTTCAGATCCAGCGCGATCTGCAACTCGTCGAGTTGGGCGGGTGCGATGGGGGAGGGGGAGTCGATCATGACGTCGCGTCCGGCGTTGTTTTTCGGGAACGCGATGTAGTCGCGGATGGAGTCCGAGCCGCCGAACAGCGAGCAGAAGCGGTCGAAACCGAAGGCAATGCCGCCGTGGGGGGGCGCTCCGTATCTGAATGCGTCGAGCAGGAAGCCGAACTGCGCCTGCGCCTCTTCGGGGGTGAAGCCCAGCAGCCCGAACATTTTGTGTTGCAGGCCCGAATCGTGAATACGGATCGAGCCGCCGCCGATCTCCACGCCGTTGACCACAAAGTCATAGGCGTTGGCGCGTACTTTTCCGGGGTCGGTGTCGAGCAGGGCGACGTCCTCTTTTTTCGGGGAGGTGAACGGGTGGTGCATGGCGAAGAAACGGCCCGACTCCTCGTCCCATTCCAGCAGCGGAAAGTCGACCACCCACATCGGGGCGAAGGTGTCTTTGTTGCGCAGTCCCAGCCGTTTGCCCATCTCCAGGCGCAGCTCGCCCAGGGCCGAGAGGGTTTTGCGTTTGGCACCGGCCAGGATCAGGATCAGGTCGCCGGGCTTGGAGCCCGTCGCAGTGCCGATGGCTCGCAGGTCGTCGGGAGTGTAGAACTTGTCGACGCTCGATTTGAACGACCCGTCGGCTTCGTGGCGGATGTAGACCAGCCCCGAGGCCCCGATCTGCGGGCGTTTCACGAAATCGGTCAGTTCATCGATCTGCTTGCGGGTGTACGCGGCGCACCCTTCGGCGCAGATACCGCCCACGTATTCGGCCGAGTCGAACACCGGAAAACCACGCCCTTTAACGAGATTTTCCAAGGGGCTAAAAGTCATGCCGAAGCGGATGTCGGGTTTGTCCGAGCCGTATTTTTCCATCGCCTCGGCGTAGCTCATGCGGGGGAACGCCCCGGCAAACTCCACGCCCAATACGTTGCCGAACATGGTTTTTGCCATCTGCTCGAAGGTTGACAGCACGTCGTCCTGGTCGACGAAGGCCATCTCGCAGTCGATCTGGGTGAATTCGGGCTGGCGGTCGGCGCGCAGGTCTTCGTCGCGGAAGCAGCGCACGATCTGGAAATAGCGGTCGTAGCCCGACACCATCAGCAATTGCTTGAACGTTTGGGGAGACTGCGGCAAGGCGTAAAATTGCCCCGGGTTCATGCGCGAGGGCACCACGAAGTCGCGCGCACCCTCGGGTGTGGACTTGATGAGGTAGGGGGTTTCTATTTCCATAAACCCGTTGGAATCTAAGAATTTGCGCGTTTCCTGGGCCATGCGGTGGCGCAGCATCATCGCTTTTTTGAGCGGATTGCGGCGCAGGTCGAGGTAACGGTATTTCATGCGCAGGTCGTCGCCGCCGTCCGAGTGGTCTTCGATGGTGAACGGAGGCGTATCGGCGGCATTGAGGATTATCATTTCGCTGACAATCACTTCGATATCTCCGGTTTCCATTTTCGGGTTTTTCGACGAGCGTTCGACCACCTTGCCGGTGGCCTGGATCACGAATTCTCGCCCCAGCTCGCCGGCTATCTTTTTGACGGCGTCGGAGGCCGTTTCGTCCACCACCAGTTGGGTGATGCCGTAACGGTCGCGGAGGTCTATGAAGGTCATCGCACCGAGGTTGCGCACTTTCTGCACCCATCCGGCGAGGGTCGTCTGTTTGTCTGTGTCTGACTGCCTTAATTGGCCGCAGGTATGTTTCCTGTACATAATTTTATTAATTTTGAACTTTGAAGCTTCAAAGATAGTAAGAAACTGATTAAAATCGGTTGTGTATTTTATAATGATGATTTTCGTACGGTAAAGCCCTTTCCCGCACATCCCGGAACGAAAGCGAGGGGTTGCTGTTGCAGGAATTATCGTATTATAACAGTCAATGACTTAAACGTATGCAGGAACAACGCGACGACAATTTTTTTATGGCCGCTGCCCATGCCGAGGCCCTCAGGGCACTGGAGCGGGGCGAGGTGCCGGTAGGGGCGGTGGTGGTGTCGGGAGGGCGCATCGTGGCCCGGGCGCATAATCTGACCGAGGCGTTGGGCGATCCCACGGCCCATGCCGAGATGCAGGCCATTACGGCGGCCACCGCTGCATCAGGGGGAAAGTATCTGACCGATTGTACGTTGTATGTTACCTTGGAGCCGTGTGTGATGTGTGCAGGGGCGTGCGCGTGGGCCCAACTGGGGCGGGTGGTGTTCGCCGCCGCCGATCCGAAAAGGGGTTATCGCTGCGTTTCTCATACGATTATGCACCCGCGCACCGTTATTAAAGAAATGGAGGGTGAGGTGGCCCGCCGGAACGAAGAGTTGCTGGCGGGGTTTTTTGTCTCCCTGAGAACGAAACCATGAGAAATTGTTTGGCCGACAAAGAAAAATGCCTATTTTTGTAACCATTAAATTTTAAAAACCAGACTTACGTTATGAAAAGAGTTAAGATTGCCGCACTGGCTTTGTGCGGGATGCTGATGGCGGGAGGCGTATGCGCCCAGGAAGGAAATACGATTCAGGCCGCTGGTGCTAAATTCGAAAAGTTCAATGCTGAAAAGAAATACGGCGACGCTTACGCCGCTTTGGTCGAGATCGAAACGCTTGCCACTGAAACGGACGATGCAGGAGCCCTGGCGCAGGCCCGAAGCCTGATGCCGGTTGTGGCCATCAATGCGGGGGTTGCCGCCGCCGGAGCCAAAGATTACACCATGGCTAAAGATTATTTGGGCAAAGCTATTGAAACCGACATGACCTATGGGGACGGACGTGCGGCCAACAAGGCCAAGGACTGGATGTCGAAGGTGTATCTGTACGAAGGCATCGGCTATTTCAACGACAAGAATTTCACCGAAGCGATTGCCGCTTTCGAGAAAGGGAAAGAGTACGACCCGCGCAATACCGACCTGTCGGTGAACATGGCCAAGTGCTACGGCGAGATGGGCAATATGGACAAAGCCATTGAAGCCTATGAGTCGATCCTCAACATCGACGATCCGCACGGACGTTTCGTGAAGCCGAAAGCCGATGCCCGTAAGGATCTGGGGACCTACATCACCTTTGCCGCCTCTGAAAGCGCCAAAAACAAAGACCTTGAAGCGCTGGAAAAGTACGCCGGCATCTCGGAACGCGACAGCCTCGATACCCCCGAAATCTACACCCTGCTGGTGCAGGCGGCCAATAACGCCCGCAACTACGACACGGTGATCGGCTACTCGGCCAAGGCCGCCGCCGCCCAGAGCGATGCTGCCGCCCGTTCGAATATTTATATGCTGCTGGGGAGTGCTTATGACAACAAAAACAACGTCGAAAAAGCCATTGAGGCCTATCGCAAAGTGGTTGCCGGTACCAATGCGGCTGCCGCCAAGAAGCGCATCGAAGAGTTGTCGAAATAGCGTGGGTTAACTTGTATGTAAAAGAAAACGGAGGTTTGCGCCTCCGTTTTTTTGTTGGGATAAACGATGGATTAATCTGTCATCATGAACATTGCGAAAGATGACAACCGTAACGAAGGGAGTGTTATTTATTACCAAGGAATCTTCATTCCACTTTTTCCTTGATAAAAAAGCGGACAATAAATCAAGACGGTGCCGCACGCTCCCGGTTAAGAGAATCCATGATTTTTTCATGAAAGACCGATCCGGCGCATGGAGTCATGTCGTAGTCCCGTGGTTATAGGTGGGAACGATTACCGCATCATTGCGACTGCCCGATCGAGCGCCGCGGCGAACAGTTCAACCTCCTGCAATGTGTTGTACACGGCGAACGACGCGCGTACCATGCCTGTGACGCCATAGTGCGACATCAGCGGTTCGGCGCAGTGGGTGCCGGTGCGCACTGCGACTCCCATTTTGTCGACCACCAGGCCGATGTCGGAAGGATGGATGCCTTCGATGTTGAACGCCAAAATGGGACATTTGTGCGGATCGCGCCCGTAGACGGTAGCCCCCGGGATGCGCATCACCGCTTCGGTTGCGGCATCCAGCAGGCGTTTTTCGTGAGCGGATGCGGCCTCCGCGTCCAATTCCTGCACGAACCGGATGGCCTCGGCCAGACCCACGGCGCCGATGAAATTGGCCGTGCCCGCTTCGAATTTCAGGGGTAGTTCGGCATACGTGGTTTTGGCAAAAGAGACCGTGGCGATCATGTCGCCTCCACCCAGGAACGGCGGCATTTGTTCGAGCCATTTCTCCTTTCCGTAGAGCACGCCCGTTCCGGTGGGGCCGAATAGTTTGTGTCCGGAAAAAGCCAGAAAGTCGCAGTCGATGGCGGCCACGTCGACGGGCCCGTGCACTACGCCCTGACAGGCGTCGATCATTACGGGCACCCCGGCGGCATGGGCCGTTTCGATGATTTTCCGGATGTCGGGCTGTGTTCCCAGCACGTTCGAGGCGGAGGTCACCGACACCAGTTTCGTACGCGGCGACAGCAAGCGCTCGAAGGCCGCCATGTCGAGCAGGCCTTCGTCGCTGAACGGGATTACGTCCAATACCGCCCCCTTGCGCTGGCACAGCATCTGCCACGGCACGATGTTCGAGTGGTGTTCCATTTCCGAGACGACGATGTGGTCGCCTGGCCCCACGAACGCCTCGCCGAACGACCACGCCACCGTGTTGATCGACTGTGTGGCTCCTGAAGTGAAGACGATCTCGGACGGTTTTCCGGCTCCGAGAAACGCGCGTACCGTCTCGCGCGCACGTTCGTATTCGAGCGTACACTCGCGGGCCATGTAGTGCACCGCGCGGTGGATGTTGCCGTTGAGCGAGGTGTGCATCCGGTCGATGGCCCCGATCACGCGGCTCGGCTTCTGGGCCGTGGCCGCATTGTCGAGATACACCAGCGGCTTGCCGTATACCTCGGTTTTGAGGATGGGGAACTGCTCCCTTATTTTTTCGATGTCGAACATGACTGCAATTTTTATGATCTGAATATTAAACGGAGAAAGGCCGAGAATACGGGCAGGCAATTTATCCATCGTTTCGGCATACCAACTCAGTGCAATGTCTCGATTCATTCCCCTGCGGGTTATCTTCGCCAAAAGTACCTTGTTGCAAGTGCCTTTAATTAGTGGGTAATCAAGTGGTTATGGATCAAATTCGGTTTCCGGCCGACGAAGCCTCGCTTTTAGGAAATGTTTGTGGATATGAGCGTGGGCAGAATGACGGACGTTACAGCCGGTTAATTTTTTCCGCGGCCAGATCGTTGAGGTATTCCTGCAACTGCGCCACGGCGATTTTGTCGATCACCTCGCACACAAACCCCTTGAGTTGCAATCCGCGGGCCTGATCCTCGCTCAATCCCCGCTGGCGCATATAGAACACGGCGGCGGGGTCGAGTTGGCCGACGGTCGATCCGTGGCTGCACTTTACATCGTCGGCGTAAATTTCGAGGTGCGGCTTCGAGAATGCACGCGCTTCGGGCCCCGAAAGCAGGTGGTCGTTGCGCTGCATGGCCGCGGTTTGTTGGGCGTCGCGCGCCACCAGGATGCGCCCGTTGAATACGGACGTCGCCCGGCCGCCTACCACGCCTTTGAAATGCTCGTTGCTGGAGCAGCCGGACGTCAGGTGGCGGATGTGGGTGTAGTTGTCGACCCGGCGGCTGCCCGAGGCGATGCACAGGCCGTGCGTATTGTTCGACGCACCCGCCCCGTGCAGGTCGGCATAGAAATTCGACCGCGACCGGCCTCCCGACAGGTTGATGGACACCGTGTCGCAAATGCTGTCGGAGCCCTGTTCCACGAAGTGGTACGAGAGCAGCGTGTCGGACTCGCCTTCCATCTGCACCTCGGCGATCGAGACGGCCGCCCGCTCGGCCGCGAAGGTCTCGGTGGCGATGCTGATCAGGTTGCTGTCGGACGATATGTTGTTGTTATTGAGAATGATCGACACCCGGGACCCCTCGCCTGCCACGAACAGGTTGCGGCAGAATATTGACAATGGCTCGCCACTCACCGACAAGGCGTTGTTGACGATAATGGGCCGTGCGCACGCGACCCCGGCGGGCACGTAAACAAACGCTCCGTCCTGTGCCAGCGCCGTGTTGAGCGCCACTGCGCCGTCCTGCTCAGCCCCGGCCAGCCGGTTGAAGCAGGGCCTGGTCAATTCCGGCAGTTGTGTCAGGGCGGCGGCCATGCTGCCGATAATGATGCCGCCGGGCAGTTCGCGCAACGGCTCGTTGTCGTGATAAAACCCGTTGACGATCGTTATTTCGTATCCTTCCACCGGCAGGCGGTCGATGGACGTCTCCTGCATGCCGGGGGTGAAATAGTGTTCGTAATCGCGTGCAAATACCTCGTCCATAGGTGTTTGTCGGTAGTATTCCGAGTCCGCTCCCGGGAATCCGCACACGTTGAGCATCTCGACCGCCTCGCGCCTCGCCGCCGCCACAAACGAAGGCATCCCCTCGTTGAGCAGATCCAACGAAGCGAGGTAGAGGTCGGTATATTTTTTCTCGGGTGTCATTATCCGCGTTCTTTAATCAGCCAGTCGTAGCCGCGTTCCTCAAGTTCCAGCGCCAGCTCCTTGCCTGCCGAGTGGATGATGCGCCCGTTGTAGAGCACATGCACCACATCGGGTACAATGAAGTCCAACAACCTCTGGTAGTGTGTGATAACTACCGTCGCGTTGTCTTCGCGCCGCTGCTTCATCACCCCGGTGCCCACCACGCGCAGTGCGTCGATGTCGAGCCCGCTGTCGGTTTCGTCCAGCACGGCAAGCGCGGGGTTCAACAGGGCCATTTGGAATACCTCGTTGCGTTTTTTCTCGCCCCCCGAGAACCCCTCGTTCACCGAGCGCGAAGTGAGCTTGCTGTCGATCTCGACGATCTCGCTTTTTTCGCGCATCAGCCTCAGGAATTCGGCCGAGTTGAGCGGTTCGAGCCCCTGGTATTTTCGTTTTTCGTTGACGGCCAGCTTCATGAAGTTCGCCATGCTCACGCCCGGGATCTCGACCGGATACTGGAACCCGAGGAACAGTCCTGCGTGTGCACGCTCCTCGATGGGCATGGCAAGCAGGTCGCGGCCGTTGAACAGCACCTGGCCGCCGGTTACCTCGTACTTGGCGTTGCCGGCCAGCACTCCGGCGAACGTGCTCTTTCCCGAGCCGTTGGGCCCCATGATGGCGTGGATTTCGCCCGCGCGCACTTCCAGGTCGATGCCTTTGAGTATCTCGCGGCCCTCGACGCTGGCGTGCAGGTTGGTTACTTTTAGCAGCATATTTTTATTTTTTTCTATTTCGATTATAGACGGATTTTTCGAGACTCTTGTTCTGCGGCGGTTCTTTTTCCGGGCCCGTTGTGCGGGAGTGCGCCGGATTCCGCTTGTCGTTTTATGCCGGAGTGTTGTTATATGTGGATATAAAACAGATGTAACCCCCAATCAGCCGACAGACCCTTCCAGGCTGATCGCCAACAGTTTTTGCGCCTCCACGGCAAACTCCATCGGCAGCTTGTTCAGCACCTCGCGGGCATACCCGTTGACAATCAGCCCCACGGCATCCTCGGTAGAGATGCCTCGCTGGTTGCAGTAGAACAGCTGGTCTTCGCCGATCTTCGAGGTGGTGGCTTCGTGCTCGACGGTGGCCGTGGGGTTCTGCACGTCGATGTAGGGGAACGTGTGCGCACCGCAACGGTCGCCGATCAGCAGCGAGTCGCACTGCGAGTGGTTGCGGGCCCCTTCGGCCTTTTTGCCCACTTTCACCAGGCCGCGGTAGCTGTTCTGACTGTGTCCGGCGGAGATCCCTTTGGAAACAATGCTGCTGCGGGTGCCCCGGCCGATGTGGATCATCTTGGTTCCCGTGTCGGCCTGCTGGTAGTTGTTGGTCAGCGCCACGGAGTAGAACTCGCCCACGCTGTTATCGCCCAAAAGGACGCAACTGGGGTATTTCCACGTGATGGCCGATCCCGTCTCGACCTGCGTCCACGACAGGCGGGCCCGCTCGCCCCGGCACAGGCCGCGCTTGGTCACGAAATTGTAGATCCCGCCGCGGCCCTGTTTGTCGCCCGGATACCAGTTCTGCACCGTGGAGTATTTCACCTCAGCGTCTTTCTCCACCACGATCTCGACGATGGCGGCATGGAGCTGGTTCTCGTCGCGGCGGGGAGCGGTGCACCCTTCGAGGTAACTGACGTACGAGCCCTCCTCGGCCACGATCAGCGTGCGTTCGAACTGCCCCGTGTTGGCGGCGTTGATGCGGAAATAGGTCGACAGTTCCATCGGGCAGCGCACCCCCTTGGGGATGTAGCAGAACGATCCGTCGGAGAAGACCGCCGAGTTCAGCGCCGCGAAATAGTTGTCGCCGTAAGGCACCACCGTGCCCAGGTACTTTTTCACCAGGTCGGGATAATCCTGCACCGCCTCGGAGAACGAGCAGAAGATGATCCCTTTTTCGGCCAGCGTTTCCCTGAAGGTCGTCTTCACCGACACCGAGTCGATAACTGCGTCGACCGCCACGCCGGCCAGCACTTTCTGCTCCTCAAGGGGCACCCCCAGCCTGTCGAACGTTTCGAGGATGGCGGGATCGACCTGGTCGAGGCTCTCGTACTGCGCCTTCTGCCGGGGCGCGGCGTAATAAATGATGTCCTGGTAATCGATCTCGGGAATATCGAGATGGGCCCACGTGGGCATGGCGAGCGTCTTCCAGTATTCGTAGGCGCGCAGGCGAAAGTCGAGCAGCCATTGCGGCTCCTGTTTTCTGGCCGAGATGAAGCGGATCACCTCCTCGTTCAGCCCGCGGGCCACGGTTTCGGTGTCGATGTCGGTGGTGAAACCGTACTCGTACTCGTCGCCGATGCTCGCCAATATGTCGTCGTTGTGTTGTGCCATTGGAATGTTGTTTAACGCTCTGTTTGTGCGTCGCCGCAAAACCCGCGCCACGTCCGTTACAAAAATAGGACGAACGGCCGACACTGCAAAATATATCCGGGAGATTACGCATTTATACCTCTTGCCGGAGGGGGCTTTGATTTCTAGCTGCGATTTTTTCGGCAAATAAAATGATGGGTCTTGTCCGGTTGTCATTGCGGTCGGGGGCCTTGCTTTCCGGTCGTGAGCAGATACTGCGGCGGCCCTTGGCGCAAGGGCCGGTTCAATGAGGCAAAAGACAAAATCAGATGCGACCAGTCCGGAAGAACCATCGCAAAACAACTTTTGACCCTCCTTTCCCGCTTTCAGGCTCCACAAAAAAGAACCTGCCCCGGATGGGGGCAGGTTCCGTGTAGCGGGTTGGATCGGTTACTCGCTCATTGCGTCGTATTCGGCCTGGTATTTCTTGTAGAGCGGCTCGTATTTCGAGCTGACGGCCGCATCCTCGCTGCCATAGAACATGAAGCTGATCTCTTTGAGCACCTGCACCACGTCGAAGCTCGTCGGATCGACCTGGTAAGCCCGCTCCATGTAATCGAACGATGTTTTGCGCGCCTCGTCGCTCTCGTCCTTGAGGGCCTGGCGTCCTTTGGCGTCGTTCAGGTCGAGGCCCATCACCTGGCGGGCCAGGCTATTCCCCTTTTCGTAGTACATGAAGCCCAGATTGTAAAGCGCCACGAAGTTCTTCGGGTCGAGGCTCAGCGCCTTGTTGTAGGATGCTTCGGCTTCGGGGTATTTCTCCATTTTGCTGTATACGATCCCTTCCTGAACGTAGAGTTCGTAGTTGTTCGGGTCGCCTGCCTGCGCCTTGCGGATCAGCGGCAGCACCTCTTCGGGGCTCTTCATCTGCTGGTTGTACACGGCGATCAGCGCCTCAAGCAGTTCTTTGTTGCTCGGGTAACGTTCAACGCCCTTGGACAGCAGTTCGTCCATCTGGTCGGTCTGGCCCAGTTTCGACATGCAGATAGCCAGATAGTTGTAAATATTCCCGCCGTCTTCGTATCCCATCTCCAGGCACTGGTTGAGGTAATTCTCGGCATCGGCGTAGTTCTCCGTCTCAAGCGCCGTGACGCCGGCATAGAACAGGATGGTGGTGTCGACATAGTTCATCGGTGGCTGGGCGGCGTACGTGTAGGCCTTGTAGAACCCTTTCGACGCCCGTTCGGCGTTGCCCAGCTTCAGGTTGTTGGCCGCATCGATGCGGATCGCCTGCACAATGTAGTTGATGTACTGGTTGATCTCGTTCTTCTCTTCCGGGGTGGGGGAGAGCGAGTTCGCTTTCACATAGCAATCGAACGCCGTGTCTATCGCGCCATCGACCGGGTATTTCTTGACGATGTACATGGCCAGCTTGCCGTCCGAGCTGAAGTAGAGGTCTTTGTCGGGGTAATTGTACTTCTTGTACTCCACCCGGTTGATGTCGACCAGTTCGGCTTCTTCGGGCTGTCCCACCGCCTTGACGGCCTCTTCTTCCGGCATCTTGTCGTAAAGGGCGTAAACGTTGTTCACACCCATGCGGTAGTAGATGCCGCCGCGTTCGATCCATGTCGCGGCCTTGTCCGCTTTTTTCTCCACCGCCTTGTCGTTCTTGGCCAGGCGTTTCTGAAGCTCGGCCATGGTTTCGGTCTTGGTGACCGTTTTGTTATTGTACAGCGTGACGGATTGTGCCGAGGCCGACAGCGACAGGACGGCCATTACGGCTGAGAGCATGATTATTTTCTTCATAATATTTCGTATTGGTAAATTATTCAACGGTATTTGTTTCAACAGGTGTTCCTTCGGAAAGTACCGCCTCGGTTGCGGTTTCTTCCTCCTCCTCGCTTTTGGGCACAGCCATGATCGATGCGATGGCGTCGCCCGCGCGCAGGTTGATCACCTTCACCCCTTGCGTGGCGCGGCCCGTGACGCGGATGTCGCCCACCGGGA
Organism: Rikenellaceae bacterium; assembly: GCA_031548435.1. Lineage (GTDB taxonomy): Bacteria > Bacteroidota > Bacteroidia > Bacteroidales > Rikenellaceae > JAVBRA01. Next base: position 17,442 of record JAVBRA010000018.1, on the reverse strand, counting down.
TGCGGATCGTGACCCCCGACTTGTTGATGATCATCAGGTCGTTCTCGTCGGTTACCGACTGGATCGAGATCACCTTGCCCGTCTTCTCGGTGACGTTGAGCGTCTTGACGCCCTTGCCGCCGCGGTTGGTGATGCGGTATTCGTCCAGGTCGGTGCGTTTGCCGAAACCGTTCTCCGACACAACCAGAATCTCGGTCTTGGCTTCCGGTTCGGCGCAAACCATGCCCACTACCGCATCGTCGCCCTCGATCGAGATGCCCCTCACGCCGGCGCCCGTGCGTCCGATGGCCCGGACGGTGGACTCGTTGAAGCGGATAGCCTTCCCTTGGCGTGCGGCGATGATCACTTCCGAACTGCCGCTGGTCAGCTTGGCGTCGATCAGCAGGTCGCCGTCGCGCACGGTGATGGCGTTGACCCCGTTGCTGCGCGGGCGCGAGTATTCCTCAAGCCTCGTTTTCTTAACAACGCCGTTACGGGTACACATTATTATGTAGTTGGTCGAAATATATTCCTTGTCGTCCAGCCGCCGCACGTTGAGGTAGGCGCGCACGTTGTCGTCCGGCTCGATCTGGATCACGTTCTGGATCGCGCGGCCCTTCGACGTGCGGGTGCCTTCGGGCAACTCGTACACCTTCTGCCAGAAGCAACGCCCCTTTTCCGTGAAGAACAGCATGGTGTTGTGCATCGAGGTGACGTAGATGTGCTCGATGAAGTCCTCGTCGCGCGTGGACGACCCTTTCGACCCTACGCCGCCGCGGTTCTGCGTGCGGTATTCGGCCAGCGGCGTGCGCTTGATGTAGCCCATGTGCGAGATGGTGATGACCATGTCCTCGTCGGCGTAGAAATCTTCGGGGTTGAACTCCTCCGCCGCGAAGACGATTTCGCTGCGGCGGGCGTCGCCGTATTTGGTCTTCACCTCGATCATTTCGTCTTTGATGATCTTCATCTGCAGCGCCTCGTCGGACAGTACCTGCTTGAAATATTCGATCATTTTGCACAGCTCGTCGTACTCGGCTTTGATCTTGTCGCGTTCCAGTCCGGTCAGCGCACGCAAGCGCATGTCGATGATGGCCGTGGCCTGCATCTCGCTCAGCCCGAAGCGCTCCATGATGGCCGTGCGGGCCGCGTCGGGCGTCTGCGATCCGCGGATGATGGCGATGATCTCGTCGATGTGGTCGATGGCGATCAGCAGCCCTTCCAATATATGGGCCCGCTTTTCGGCCTGGGCCAGATCATAACGCGTGCGGCGCAGGATCACATTGTGGCGGTGCTCGACAAAGTATTTGATCAGCCCCTTGAGGTTGAGCGTCTGCGGCCGTCCGTCCACCAGGGCGATGTTGTTCACCGGGAACGAGCTTTGCAGCGGCGTCATTTTGTAGAGGTTGTTCAGAACCACGCTGGCCACGGCGTCGTGCTTGAGGATGATGACAATGCGCATCCCGTTGCGGTCCGACTCGTCGTTGATGTACGAGATGCCCTCGATCTTCTTCTCGTTGATCAGGTCGGCGATCTTTTTGATCATCTCGGCCTTGTTGACCATGTACGGGATCTCGGTGATGATGATGCATTCGCGCCCCGAGTCGGTGTATTCGATCTCGGTCTTGGCTCGCATCACCACGCGGCCGTTGCCCGTCATCAGGGCCTCGCGCACCCCTTCGTAGCCGTAGATGATGCCTCCGGTGGGGAAGTCGGGCGCCTTGACGTACTTGATCAACTCCTCGATCTCGACCTCCTTATTATCTATGTAGGCGCACGTGGCGTCCGCCACTTCGCTCAGGTTGTGGGGCGGCATGTTGGTGGCCATCCCCACGGCGATCCCTGCGGCGCCGTTGACCAGCAACAGCGGAATGCGGGTGGGCAGCACCGTCGGTTCCTTGAGGCTGTCGTCGAAGTTGAGCGTGAAATCGACCGTGTCCTTCTCGATGTCGGCCATCACCTCCTCGGCGATCTTTTTCATGCGGGCCTCGGTATAACGCATGGCCGCGGGGCTGTCGCCGTCGACCGAGCCGAAGTTACCCTGCCCGTCGACCAGCGGATAACGCATCGACCACTCCTGGGCCATGCGCACCATGGCCATGTATACCGACGAGTCGCCGTGCGGGTGGAACTTACCCAGCACATCCCCCACGATACGGGCCGATTTTTTGTACGGTTTGTCGGAATACAGGTTCAGCTCATTGCTCATGCCGTACAGCACGCGGCGGTGCACCGGTTTCAGTCCGTCCCTCACATCGGGCAGGGCGCGCGACACGATCACCGACATCGAATAGTCGATGTAGGCGGTTTTCATCTCCTCCTCGATGTTGATCTTTATAATCTTCTCTCCTTCGTTCATTCTCTAATCTTTCGTTACTGAGCGACCGTTTAAACGGCACTCAAAAATCAAGACGCTAAGGTACTCATTTTTTTTGATTCCATCAAACACCCGCAGGGTGATTTGTTATCAAGAGTGTTGTTTCGTTCTGTGGCTTTTATGATTGAAGCCTGCTTCCTGCTTGATACATTCCGGTGGTTTTGTCCGAAAACAAACCGCCTTCCCGGGAATACCAACGGGAAGGCGGTTTCGTATTTCTGAGAGAATGTAAAAAAGTTGCGGATCAGAAATGTTTCAATTTATGGAAGAATATCACCGGATTGTCCATCTCGTGGAGTTTGCCGTCGGCATTCTTGTCCGAGGGGAATGCTTTGTCGAGGGCAAGCGCGTCCGAGGCGGAAGCGTATGAAACAAAGCAGTCTTTATGAAACATGAGCGGGCCGATGTGTGCAAACGGAAATTGTTCGTAGAGCTCATCTCCAAACCGAACGGTGGTCATTGCTCCCGATTTTGTGTTCAGCGCCGTGATGTGGTGTCGGATCCCCAATTCCGTGCAAAATGGAGAGTACAAGACGTAAAGCGTATTTTTTACCATCGTGGCGCCATTCAGGTCGATTACGACGTTTTTATATCTGAGATCCTGCTTCAACTCAAAGAAATCCATTCCCTTGTAGTTTTCGGGCAATTGGAATTCGGTGTTGAATTCAAGCCGATATAGCGCGGTTAAAGAGTCTTTTGTGAGTTCGTACACATTCATGTCGAATGGTTGGGTGTAGAACAACCGGTTGTTCTCGCTACAGGTGAAGGGAGTGTTTCCGGTAAGGAGGTTCTTGTTGTTGGTGAACGGGTCGAACGCGTTCATTTCTTTGTTGTTCTTCAGGTCAAATTCGACAATGTTGTAGAGTTTTTCGTTGGAATAGCATGCATTCAGGAATACGAGCGATTCATCCGTTATCCAGAAATACTGATACCAGTCGTCCAAGTCGAAATTCCGGATGAACGTTCCGTCTTCGGAGTAAACGCAGATGGTCTTGTTGACCCTTGCAGGACGTAAATATTGTTCCCCAAAACCTGAAAATCGCTGATCTCGATGTACTCTCCGGGGCCACGGCCTTTTTTGTCTATCCCGGAGAGGAACTTTCCTTTGTCGTCAAACACCTTGATTGTGGATTGACTGTTGAGAACGTACAATTTATCATTCTGAATGACGATCTTTTTGATCTCTCCGATGAGGCTTTCATCCGATGTTTCAAGGGTGATGTAATGGTATTTGTCGAGGATGTCGGGGACGGGATTGGGCCGTTGTATGTCGATCTTCAGAACGCTCTGTTTTTGTTCGCTATGAATGCAGGAAACCAATGCCGAAATGCATAAAACCAACGACATCAATTTTTTCATGATCCGATAAGATTTGGGGAATTTGAGGTTGCAGTTAATCTGCAAAATGGTATATCAATACGAACGGATTGTCGTTGGGGGAGATGTCGTTTGGGATATTATTTCTGAGGTTTGCGATTTGTTGTGGGTATTCTGTTTCGAAGTCGTTGTACTCGTCTTTCCCGTCGCGATAGGCTTTCATGCGCTCGGCAGGGAGGACGGTCACCATGCAATCGGAATCGATTCCTACAAGCTGCCCGAACGAGGTGAAATATTTTTTGCGATTTCCTGTCAATTCGCATACGGTTGCCGTTTTCGTGTTTTTATCGTACACGATCACTCTGTTTTGGCCCTGAAAAAGGATCCCTGCCAGCAAAAAGCTATCGGTTTCCTGTACGTAATCGAGTGAACTGATGTGGCTTGATCCCAGATTGACCATGTCGTCAAGCGTCTTTTTATCTTCCGGCCATTGGTATTTTCCAAAGTCAAGAGAATAGAGGATCTCGTACGTTCCGTCGGAGAATGTGTAGACATTGTAGTCCAGCGGCTGTGTGAAGTAAGCTTTTCTGTTATAGGAGGTGAAATTTCTGAGCCGGGATTTGTATTTGCTTTCGAAGCTTTCGGGTATTTCAAGGGCGGACGAGATGATTTTCAGGTTTTTGTCCATAAACCAGATGTTCATGCGTTCAGCGGGGTCTTCGCCGTAGTTGCCCGAGTATCCGATGTAGCCGCTGTCCAGAGGCATTACTTCCATTAGCGATTTAGGCAGTTGCCTCTCGCCCAGCACGCGGCTTTGGGCGGGATCGCATAACAGGAGTTTTTTGTCTATCCGCGAGACCAGGTTCAATGTACTGTCGCGATCGATGAAGAACGATGTCAGCTGGATGTATTCGTTGGGCCCCCTGCCGGCCCGGTCGATCTTACCGATAAACCGCCCTTGCCTGTCGAACACGAACACGATGCCGGATGTGCTGTGATCCATTGCGTAGATCAGATTGCCGCACACTTCGATTTTTGTAATCTCCCCGATCAGGGCGTCGGGTAGGGTTTCGAGTTGGATGATTTCGCAATCGTCGAACAGGTTCAGTTCGTTCGCGTCCACTGCTTGGGCGTCCAGATCGGCGCGGATGATTTCCGGTGCGGCGATCTTACTGTCCGGTCTGCAGCCGGACAGTAAGAGCATTGAATAAACAATCAAGTGTTTCATTGTGATAATGCGGTCAATTATTCAACTGGGGGATTTCCTGTTGTGATCACGGGGCAGTATCTTGCAGTGCATTGTTCGTGTCCGCCTGCTGTACAGTTTGTTTTTCCATCTTTTACCGTGTAACTGTATTCTCCGTTGCTGTCGAATTTTCCTCCCACAGACACTCCGCCAACGGTGATGGTTATCGAAGAATTGGCTTTCCTTTTCCAGGTGTAAACACAATCACTATCAACCCGGAACCATGTTGCAATAGGGTTTGTTTCCGGGACGGTTAGCGCTTCAATGTTGCGGTCGAGAAGCGCTTTCGGTTCATTGCTTTCGGTGAATCAGGCTGAAGCGAACAGGGCGGCAGCTAACAGGGCGGCAGCTAACAGGATGCCCCCATAATTGCATAAATCTTTTTCATAAGACAATAATTTAGTTTGGTTGAACAATGCGGGCGACATGCGTCGCTTTTGTCAAAAATAAATAAAGTTTTCCAATAAAACAACCTGATGGCGAAAATAAATGCAATACCAAGTTTTTTCAAAAAGAGACGGGCGGGATTTGACATCCGAAATATCTCCCTATCTTTGTTATTCACATTTACGCCGAAAACTTATGTCAACCGAATCCAAAACCCGGGCCGTCACCACGTTACGCCTGCTGGAGATGAAGGCCCGAAAGGAAAAAATATCGATGCTCACCGCCTATGATTACACCATGGCCCGCATCCTCGACACCGCCGGCATCGACATTGTACTGGTGGGCGACTCGGCCGCCAACGTCATCGCCGGCTACGAAACCACCGTGCCCATGACCCTCGACAGCATGATCTATCACGGGCGCAGCGTGGCGCGCGGCGTTGATCGGGCGCTGGTGGTGGTCGACCTGCCGTTCGGCACCTATCAGGGCAATTCGAAGGAGGCGCTCTGCTCGGCCGTGCGCATCATGAAAGAGACCGAGGCCGACGCCGTCAAGCTCGAAGGCGGGCGCGAGGTGATCGAGTCGGTGCAGCGCATCCTGAGCGCGGGCATCCCCGTGATGGGGCACCTGGGCCTTACGCCGCAGGCCATCCACAAATACGGCACCTACACCGTGCGGGCACAGGAGGCCGAAGAGGCCGACAAACTTGTGCGCGACGCCCATCTGTTGGAGGAGGCCGGCTGTTTCGGCATTGTCCTGGAAAAGATACCGGCCCAGTTGGGCAAGCGGGTGGCCGAAGAACTGAAGATCCCGGTCATCGGAATCGGCGCGGGCAGGCACACCGACGGGCAGGTGCTGGTTTCGTACGACATGCTGGGCATCAACAACGAGTTCTCGCCCCGTTTCCTGCGCCGCTACGCTAACCTGCACGATGTGATCACCGACGCCTTTGTCCGCTACATCGACGATGTGAAGAGCGGCGAATTTCCCAACGAGGGCGAGCAGTATTAGGTGTGGGTTCTGTTGTTGATTTGTCCGGGCGCCGGGCTCAGGGCCGTTGCTTCGGGGCGGCAATGCGGACGTTGAAAAAAAATAGAATAACGTTCTTTGGCAACATAAAATCCGCCACTTCTGGTATGAAAACGATTGCGGTCGGGCCGTCGTGAGCGCCTCTTCCGCAACCAGTGAGCGGCCGCTTTTTCTTCCCGGCTTCGGGCTACCGCGTCGCTTCTTCCGGGGGCACGAACCTCGTAGGCAGCTACGGGTACTACTGGTCGGCATTGCCCAACGGTACAGCCTCGGCTTACTTTCTGATGTTCACCAGCGTGAGTGTCTCCCCGAGCGCCAGCACCGAGCGTGCACGCGGTTTCCCGGTGCGTTGTCTCCAAGCATTTGCGCCTCTGTCCGTGTTTCGGACGGTGGTATGGGCCGGAGTTCTGGCGGGTCGTTTGCCTGCCGCAAGAGTGCCCTTGTAAATTCAGCGGCCCCCAGGGATATGGCGGGTTTTATTGCCTGAAATAGGGAGCAGGTTCCGACAATGAAAGGAGTCGTATTTCCAATAATAAATTGTATAAAGTCCCATGGCTAAAACCGCCAAAGCCAATTTCCGCGAAAGCATGGCCCATTTCGGGCAGATCCGCAGCGCCATCGCCGCAGGCAACATCGCGCCCGTCTATCTGCTTATGGGCGAGGAAGATTATTTTATCGACGCGCTGACCGACCTGTTCGTCAACAACATTGTGCCCGAGCACGAGGCTGCTTTCGATCGCACCATCGTTTACGGAAAAGAGACCGAGGGGGCCGCTGTGGCCAACGCCTGCAAGCGCTTTCCGATGATGGCGCAGCGGCAGGTGGTGGTTGTGCGTGAGGCCCAGGGAATGAAGAAGCCCGACGGGCTGGCGTCGTACATGAAAGCGCCGCAGCCATCGACCGTGCTGGTTATTTGCCACAAAACCAAGCCGATGGACAAGCGGTCGGCGCTTTACAAGGCGATTGCCGGGGCGGGCGAAGTGTTCGAGTCGGCCCCCCCGCGCGACTACGAGATCGGCCCGTGGCTTTCGCAGATGATCAAAGCCAGGGGGTTGTCGATTGAAGACCGGGCGGCCACGATGATCGTCGACCATATTGGCACCGACCTGCCGCGCATCTCGAACGAGGTGGCCAAGTTGCTGGTGCGTCTGCCCGAGGGGACGAAAAACATCACCGCCGCGCAGGTCGAGGAGAACATCGGAATCAGCCGCGAATTCAACAATTTCGAACTCACGGCCGCCCTCTCCGAACGCAACCTGGCCAAGGCCCTGCGCATCGCCGACCATTTCGCCAAAGATCCCAAGGACAATCCGTTCACTGTTACCATCGCGTCGCTGTTCACCCATTTCCGCCGCATTTTCATGCTCAACTACCACCGTTGGGCGGCCAAACGCGGAGCCAGGCCCATGCCTTCGGAGGCCGATCTGATGCGCGAGCTGAAACTTACCAACGCATTTTTTCTTAAGGAGTACCAGCTGGCGTCCAATAATTACCCCAACAACAAGGTGTTCGCCATTCTGGGGTTGTTGCGTACATACGACATGAAATCGAAGGGCATCGACGGCGGTTCGGCCGACGACGGCGAGCTGCTCAAGGAACTGCTCATGAAAATCGTGATGCTGTGACGCATGCAGCGTGTTTCGCTTCCGCGTGTTTTTGCGTGATGCACCCGCCTCGCGATATTCATGATTGCTTTCACATACAAATACGATACAGAGCCTGCGCTTCCTTGGTATGAAATTCGCATGGCAGCTGCAATGGCATCTGTTTGGCGATGAACGAGCGGCCGCTTGTTTTCTTCCCGGCTTCGGGCTTGCGCAGTTGCACTTTCGGGGGCATGGGCAACGTTTCCGGCTGGGGGTACAGTTGGCAGGCATCGCCCGTTTCTGCGCTCCAGGGATATATTCTGCGCTTTTACAGCACGGGCGCCAATCCGGGCAATGGCGACTATCACGCGACCGGCTTTCCGGTGCGTTGTCTCCGAGCGTTTGCGGCCGCCGTCATTTAAATGCGGCGGTTATCGGATCAGAGTCCGCAGGGTTACGGCCCCGCTGAGCGTATTCTCGTAAATTCAGCGCCTCCCCGGGGAGTGGCAGGCTCTTTTTCCCGAATGTTTATGTGCGGATTGGCGCGAGAAATGTCCGTTAAAACCGTATATTTGCGCCGATAAAACCATTGCCATGATTACCTATATCCTGTTGGCGCTGACGATCGTTGTGTCGGTGGCCGGATTCCGCGACCACAACCTGTTCAACCGCCTGTCGATGAGCCCTTACCGGGTGTCGCACAACAACGAGTGGTACCGCATCTTCACCCACGGCTTCCTGCATGGCGGATACGCCCATCTGGCGGTCAATATGCTGGTGCTATGGTCGTTCGGGCTGGCGGTGGAGTCCGATATGAAAGCGCTGCAGATGGTGGGGCTCACGCGCAGTTCGGCGCTCGACTATATCCTGCTTTACTTTGGTGCGCTGGCGGCCTCGTCGGCGTTCGACATGGCCAAGTTTCGCAACAACCCGCACTATGTGTCGGTGGGGGCTTCGGGGGCGGTGTCGGCGGTGATTTTCGCCTCGATCTTCTTCAATCCGTGGAGCGACCTCTATCTGATGGCAGTGATTCCCATTCCGGGTATCGTGTTCGGGGTGCTGTACCTGGCTTATTCGCAGTACATGAGCCGCCGGGCTGAGCGGGGCGACAACATCAACCATAAGGCGCACCTTTACGGGGCGATTTTCGGGTTCGTGTTCCCGCTGCTGATCGATCCGTCGCTGTTCAACACGTTTATCACTAACTTTTTAGCAAAGTTCCGGTAGGTGTGTCAAGCCAATGGCATCGATGCTTCTCGCGCGGTTTTAAATAGGCTCGGAATGACAGGCCGGAAGAGAAAATGACAGGATCGGGATGGCGTTGGGCTGTCAATTTGTCATGAAAAAACCGCCATTGCCCTGTGGCACACTTTATGCTGAAGGGGAGGCTGGATTTAAATAAATTTCTATTATCATAAAAATTTAAAATCTGTATTATGAAAGTTAAACCGTTATCAGACAGGGTATTGGTCGAACCAAAAGCCGCTGAAGAGAAAACCGCGGGCGGGTTGTTTATTCCCGACTCGGCCAAAGAAAAGCCGCTCGAAGGCGTTGTTGTGGCAGTGGGCCCCGGAACCAGTGAGGTAAAGATGGAAGTGAAAGCGGGCGACCGCGTGCTGTACGGCAAGTACTCGGGAACCGAAATTACGGTCAAAGACAAGGAGTATCTCATTATGCGCCAGGGAGATATTCTGGCGATTATCTGAATTTGATGATTTAGTTCCGGCACGATCGGGAGTGAAATTCGAAGGGCTTTCCGCGTCCGGATGCAATGGCATTATTTTAAGAACGAAACTAAAAAAAACGAAACAATGGCAAAATTGATTAAATATGATATGGAAGCCCGCGAGCTGCTCAAGCAGGGCGTGGATGAACTGGCTGACGCTGTCAAGGTGACCCTCGGCCCGAAAGGACGCAATGTGGTGATTGACAAGAAATTCGGCGCGCCGCAGATCACCAAGGACGGGGTGACTGTGGCCAAAGAGATTGAACTCGAAGATCCGTTCGAGAACATGGGCGCCCAGATGGTGAAGGAAGTGGCCTCGAAAACGGCCGACGACGCCGGCGACGGCACCACCACCGCCACCATCCTCGCGCAGTCGATCATCGGGGTGGGGATCAAGAACGTCACCGCCGGCGCCAATCCCATGGATCTTAAGCGCGGTATCGACAAGGCTGTGGCCGCCATCATCGCCGACCTGCGCAAGCAGAGCCAGTCGGTGGGCGACGACATCAAAAAAATCGAACAGGTGGCCACCGTTTCCGCCAATAACGACAGCACCATCGGCTCGCTGATCGCCGAGGCGATGGGGAAGGTGAAAAAGGAAGGCGTGATCACCGTGGAAGAAGCCAAAGGCACTGAAACCCACGTCGATGTGGTGGAAGGGATGCAGTTCGACCGCGGGTACATATCGCCCTATTTCATCACCGATTCGGAGAAGATGGAAGCGGTGCTGGACAAGCCGTACATCCTGCTTACCGACAAAAAGATATCGACGATGAAGGAGCTGATGCCCCTTCTGGAGCCGGTGGCCCAGAGTGGCCGCGCGTTGGTGATTATCGCCGAAGACATCGACGGAGAGGCACTGACTACCTTGGTTTTAAATAAGTTGCGTGGTGCGCTGAAGGTGTCGGCCGCCAAAGCTCCCGGTTTCGGTGACCGCCGTAAAGAGATGCTTGAAGACCTGGCTATCCTGACCGGAGGCACGGTGATCTCGGAAGAGAAAGGGCTTACTTTCGAAAAAGCCACGCTTGACCTGCTGGGCACGGCCTCGAAGATCACCCTCAATAAAGACAAGACCACCATCGTCAACGGGGGAGGCAAGACGAAGGCCATCGACGCCCGCATCAGTCAGATCAAGCAACAGATCGAGGCCACCGAGTCGGACTACGACCGCGAAAAACTTCAGGAACGTCTGGCCAAACTGGCCGGGGGCGTGGCCGTGCTGTACGTGGGCGCCGCCACCGAGGTGGAGATGAAAGAGAAGAAAGACCGTGTCGACGATGCTCTGGCCGCTACCCGCGCCGCTGTCGAGGAAGGCATTGTGGCTGGTGGTGGCGTGGCTTATATCCGCGCCATCAAGTCGCTCGAAAAGGTGAAGACCGATAACGATGACGAGGTCACGGGCATCAACATCATCCGTCGCGCCATTGAGGAACCGTTGCGCCAGATTGTCGCCAACGCCGGCGGCGAAGGCTCGGTGGTGGTGCAGAAGGTCAAGGAAGGCAAGGGCGCTTTCGGCTATAACGCCCGTAAGGATGTGTACGAAGACATGCTCAAGGCCGGCATCATCGACCCGACGAAGGTGACCCGCGTGGCGCTTGAGAATGCGGCTTCGGTGGCCTCGATGTTCCTGACCACCGAGTGTCTGATCGCCGACAAGAAAGAGGAAAATCCGGCCCCGATGCCCCCCATGGGCGGTGGAATGGGCGGCATGATGTAATGCTTTTTCACTTGAAAAAAGGCGAACCGTATTGGTTCGCCTTTTTTTATTTGGGGTATAATGGTCAGAAACAGCTGTAAATATTTGTTGTGATTGACTTTATGAGTAGTTTGATGAAACTGATTTCGTCAAACTACTTTTTTCATGTCAAAATCACCCTCGCGATCGCTGCCCATATTGCGGTTTTTTTAGATGTTGTTTATCGCTATTTTCTTAACCAAGATCGAAAAAGTACAAAAAAATAATCCGAGTTCCGTGGGAGGGCTCAGATTATTTTTTGTGAGTATCAGACAGTCAAAAATCAGCTATTTTGGACACATTACCTTATTTGGAGCCTGGGGCGGGGGGGGAATTTACGGGAATGCCCGCTGTGCGGCCGTATTTTGACGGATTTTGTTTTGTGCGGGAGAGTATTTCCCGTGAGGCCGGGGGACATCCGGAAATCCTTGGAGGCAACGCATCGGAAAATGCAGGCGCGGTTGGCTGTAATTGCTCGGCCTGAGATTGGGTCTTGGACTGAACCACCCCGTAGAACGGGCTGTTGGGCGAGGTGCACCTGTCGAACCCTTCGTTGGGAACGGTGGGGTCATTTCCCTGGCGATACGGCTGTGGTAATGAAAAGCGCGGCAGCGTTCCTGGTCGCGAAAAAGGGATCTGGGGCGGCCCTGTTGCGAGAAGTCAGACCAAACGCGAGCAGGTATTATAATTGAACGATTGCCAGGACATGTAAAAACGTGTCGGGCCACTGCGCATGAAAAGATCCGGTAAGGGCTTACTTGAGGCAGTTGCGGGCTGTGAGCGGCATCACCCGGCGCTGGCCCAGAGGGCATTGCGAGAAACGGAACGCAGGTGACAGCTGGCGACGCTTGAACTCCGACCGGTAAAGCAGGTCGAAGATGCGGGCCACCACCTCGGGCTCGAAGCCGGCTTCGGTGATCTCGTCGGGCGACTGATTGTATTCGATGATGCGGTGCAGAATGGCGTCGAGGATGTCGTACGGCGGGAGCGAGTCGGCATCTTTCTGTCCGGGGCGCAGTTCTGCCGACGGTTCTTTCTCGATGATCGACTGGGGAATGATCTCGCTCTGGCGATTGATGTAGCGCGCCAACTGGTAGACCTCGCGCTTGTAAAGGTCGCCGATGGGCGAAAGCGCTCCCACCGAGTCGCCGTAAAGCGTCTCGTAACCCACGGCAATCTCGCTTTTGTTCGAGGCGTTGAGCAGGATGTAGCCGTATTTGTTGCTCATGGCCATCAGGATCAGCCCGCGGATACGCGACTGGATATTCTCTTCGGCGGTGTCGAACGGCGCGTTGCCGAACACCGGTTTAAGCGTCTGTGTCAATGCGTGGTAGGCTGTCTCGATGTTGATGACGTCGTAGCGGACGCCCAGCGTTTGGGCCAATGTCACGGCGTCGGTCACCGAGTGGTCGGTCGAAAACATCGACGGCAGCATGAACACGTGCACGTTTTCGGCCCCTAACGCTTCGACGGTCATGGCGCACACCACCGCTGAATCGATGCCGCCCGAAAGCCCGAGACAGGCTTTCCCGAATCCGTTTTTGCGAAAATAGTCTTTCAATCCGAAGATCATGGCGTCGTGGACGTTGGCCGTGCGGTTCTGCTCGGGCAGTTCTTCGCCGGGCAGGTCTTGCCGCAGATCGACGGTTATGAAGTCTTCGTCGAATTTTTTCAGGATGGCTGCCGCTTTTCCTTTTTTATTGAGTACGAGCGAGTTGCCATAATAGATGACGTCCGACTGTCCGCCCACCTGGTTCAGGTACACCACGTTTTTGTTGTTGCGCACGGCCAACCCGCTGAAATAGTCGAACTTGCGCTCGACGATGCCGCGGAAAAACCGCGCTGACGACAGGTTGATGATGGTGTCGGTTTCAGCGCCGAACTCCTGCTCGTCGAACACGTCATCGCCGAGCACGATGGCCACCCACTTGCCGTTCACCTTGATGTATTCGCACCCTTTCGAGGGGGTGATGTAGGCCAGCTCGTCGCGCTGGGTGATGATTTTTTTTCCGATCGTCTGCGTCACCGCTCCGTCCTGGATCACGGCCACGCCGCTGATGGTGCGGTTGTTTTCATCGCGCAGGGGGGTTCCTACCAGAGCCGTGATCCCTTTGCACTCGGCGGCGATCTCTTTCACCGACCGTTCGCACGCCGACAGAAAGATCGCGTTATTGAGAAGATCGTAAGCCGGAGAGCCGCATACGGCATATTCCGAAAAAGCGACCACGTCGGCGCCCTGTTCCTTGGCCTTGCGTATATTTTCCTTGATTTTCCGGGCGTTACCTTCGAAATCACCGATAATATAGTTCAGTTGGGCTATCGCGATCTTCATGATACGGCAGTTGAATTTATGCAAAGGTATCACTTTTTTAAGAAATTGTCTAAAATTTCAGAGGCGCCGCCTTTTTTTCTTATTGTGATTGTCGTCCGCAGGTCGATCCGGGGTTTGCATGTCGTTTATGTGGCGTCGTTTGGCGGCTGACAATCAGAATGGAGTGTCTCGCGAATGTCCGATCGAGGGAGTTGTCTTGTTACATCGCGGTGTCGTGTCCGGCCATTTTGATCGTATTGCCGTTGCGCCGTTACTCCAACCGTACGATACCTAATACCAGATAGATGCCGAACACTTCGGCCAGGTGTACGCGGAACGGTTTGTAGCGGCCGCAGTTGTTGCGCGAGATGCATTGCACGTAGCCATCTTCGTTGTCGGGTTGTAACTCCTTGATTACCGATCCGTTGGCTGTGTCAAGGACGTAAACGCGCCCCCACTGGATGAACAGGTTGGGGTCGATTTTGCGGATGGCTACGATGTCGCCGCTGCGGTAATCCGGGTCCATGCTGTCTCCCGAGATCTTGATCAGCCAGTCGACGTTGCGGATGGGAATGTTGTAACGCTCGCATTCTTCGAACGATACGCTGGCCACATAGTCGCTCAGCGATCCGCCGATGGCCTCGATGGGCAGCAGATAGGCGCCGTAGCTTTGGTTGCCTTGTTGTTCGGTTTCGACTCCCAATATGTCTAAAACTTCGGTTGTGGGGTATTTTTTTAGTAAACCGACCTTTACTTTTTGTACGGCTTCATCGCTGAGATTGCCTATCTTAAACCAGTTATTAAGCGTCTGACGGCTGATTCCGATCAATTTTGAAGCGTTATCTTGCGTCAGGCCAATTTTTTTGAATGCTGATTTCAGTTGATTTCCAGTCATTTGGTCGTATTTTATAGATGCTATTTACATTATTTTACATTTTAACTTTACAAAATGTAAAAATATGCATTATATTTGTCTCCGAAAAGGAGGGCGCATAAACAAATTTAACGGTTTTTTCTGAATAAAAACAGTGCGATGGTAAAATTACGGAACGATCTGTTTGTTTCGGGCGATTATCGGCGGATTTCCGAGGCGTTCCCATCTTGTCCCGGAGGCGATTGTTGCGATTGTTCGATCCGTTTGAGTATGTGTCCTGTTCATTATCAGAGAATTGTTGTTTTTCATTGCGGATTGTGCGGGGCATGTCCTGCGGCTGATGACCTTATAATATATCACGGGAGAATAGTCTGCGAAACGTGTATTTATTCATTTTTTGACGAAGGATTTCTCCTTGACGAAATTTTCAGTATGATACCATCGGCGCAAATGTAAAAAATATTTTTGACAAAAAGTAAAATAAGTGTAAAATATGCCAAGGCCAATCAAAGAAGGAGTCGATTATTTCCCCCTCGACACCGACATTTTCAACGACCGCACTGTGCGCCGTCTGATAGCGCGTTTCGGGCCGCAGGGGTGGTGCGTTTACTGCTCGCTGCTGTGCGAGATTTACCGCAACAGGGGCTACTACATCATCTGCAACGACGATCTGATGTTCGATCTGGCCGACAAAATCGGGGTCGACGAGGCGTTTGCCGCCGAGGTGGTGGGGTGGGCGCTGCGTAGCGGGCTGTTCAATTTCGGGCTGCATGAACGCTTTTCGATCCTCACCTCCGGCGAGATACAGCGACGTTATGTGATGGCCAGAGAGAAGGCCTGCGTTGTTTTCGTCGATGAGTACATGCTTGTGGATGAGGCGGAAATCGACCGGCGGAGGTTGCGGAAACTGCCTCTCGGAAAGGAGGTGGCTTGTGGAGAGTGAATTTCTCTTGCCCACGGAGGGTGCAGGCCCGGTCGTGAGCAGGGAGCTTCCATCGTTCCCGGAGTTTGCGCGGCGGGTGGTGCAGGTGGAGATGACCCCTTTTCACGAGAGCTACTACCGCATCCTCGACCGTTTCGCCCGGGGCGACATCCGGCGGTTGATCGTCACCGTGCCGCCACAGCACGGCAAGTCGCTGGGGGCGTCGGTGTTGCTGCCGGCATACATGCTGGGGATTGACCCCGATCTGCGCATCTGCATTGGATCGTATGCGCTGACGTTGGCGGGAAAATTCAACCGGCAGATACAGCGCATCATCGAGAGTGCGCCCTACCGCGCCTTGTTCCCCGCCACCACGCTTAAGGCCGGGGGGACTGGCAAGGGCTATATCCGCACCTCGGACGAGTTTGAGATCGTGGGACACGGCGGCGGGATGCTGTTTGTCGGGCGCGAGGGGTCGCTCACGGGGAACAACGTGGATATCATGGTGTTGGATGATCTTTATAAAGACGCCATGGAGGCCAATAGCCCTTTGGTACGCGAAAACTGCTGGGAGTGGTACACTTCGGTGGTACGCACGCGGCTGCACAACGACTCTCGCGAACTGGTGGTTTTTACCCGTTGGCACGAGGAGGACGTGATCGGGCTGCTGATGAAAAAGGAACCTTTCATCGTGCCGAAGACCTTTGAGGAACTGGATGGCATTTCTCCTGACACATGGGTGATAATCAACTTTGAAGCGCTGAAAGAGGGTCCCTCGACGGCCATCGATCCGCGCCGGCGGGGCGAGGCCCTGTGGCCCGGGCGTCACAGTGTGCGGCTGCTTAAAGACAAGCGGCAGCTCAATCCGCCGCAATTCGAGGGGATGTACCAGGGGCGGCCGGTGGGGCGCAGCGGGTACCTCTATGGCGATCATTTCAAAGTGTACGATGCTGTCCCTGAGGATACTGTCAGAAAGGCGAACTACACCGACACCGCCGACATGGGCGACGACTACCTTTGCTCGGTGTGTTACCAGGTGGACAAGCGCGGCGACATCTATGTGGTGGATGTGGTTTTCACCCAGCAGCCGATGGAGGTGACCGAGGTGTTGGTGGCCGAGATGCTCGACCGCAACGCCACCCGCATCGCTCACGTCGAGAGCAACAACGGCGGCCGTGGGTTCGCCCGGGCGGTGCAGAAACTGGTGGGCATGACCGCCGTCAGGTGGTTCAACCAGAATGCGAACAAAGAGGCGCGCATCCTCACCAACTCGGCCACCGTGCTGCGGCACATCCGCATGCCGCGCGGCTGGGAGGTGCGTTGGGAGGCGTTTCATCACAACCTGGCCACCTACAAGAAAGAGTTCCGTTCCAACCGCACGCACGATGCCGCCGACGTGCTTACGGGCATCGTCGAGATGGAACTGGCGGGAGGAAAAGGCAGCGCCTCGAAAGCCTGGGGATTCAGCAAGTAGCTGCGGTGGAGGCCGCGCGATAAAACAGGCGTTTCGTGAGACTCTGTAATCGCTTTTTCGTTCTTATCGTTGTTATTCTGACCCCCGCCTCTCTTTCCGGTCTCGTCCCGGGGGAGTGTGGCGACAATGGATATCCATGGTTTTTTCTAATCGCGTTCGGGAGCATGTGCCCGATGAGCGCGGCCGGGCGCTCAGGTTCCGGGCCATATGAAATTCCGCGGCCCGCAGGGGAAGGTTCCCGGTCAGGTGCGTGAAGAAACGCCGCGTTGTTTGACGACCGTTAGACGCGCAACGAAGTGAAGCGGCTAAAAAGGAGGAGTCCTGCGTTTTAGCAACTGACCGGGAACCTTCAGCGCACCCATCGGGTGTTTTTGAGCAACAACCTTTTTTCGCTCACAAACATTTCTGAGTGTGGTGTGGCTCCCGATAACAAGTGAGCCTGTGGCTCCCCGCAGCCTTTTTGGTTCCTTTTTGGGCAATGA
>JAVBRA010000014.1:0-154060 GCA_031548435.1 Rikenellaceae bacterium | reverse complement strand
TTTACCTCGCAGGCATTGGGTTATTTATGAGTTTTATGGATGCAGGGCCTCACTTCCTGCCGTATATTTTGATTGTGTCGTTTCGCCGTTCGTAGCTGAAACTTCCGCCGCTGATCTCCACGAGCAGATCCAGCACTTTCTCAACGGGTTCGTTTTTGCCGAATCCGACGGCGTATCGCTGTCCTGCCGGCAGCGAGGCCGCGTCGAAGTCGATATCCACGTCATAGTAATTGGCTACCATTTTCAGGATCTGGGGCACAGACTTCTCATCGGCGAAGATGGTCGCCGAACGCCAGTCTTGGGCGGTTTGCGCGGTGAAGCGTTCGACCTCCATCGCTCCGCTTTCGTGGCGGTAGGTCATCCTGTCGCCCGGAGTGAGTTTCTCGCTGTGGTTTGCCGCGGTCACTTCCACCGAGCCTTCGAACAGCGCGATCTCGGTAAAGTCGGCGCCCGGATAGGCTTTCACGTCGAACTTCGTACCCAGCACCCTTATGTCCAGATGGCCGGTGTGAACGGTGAAGGGCTTACTTGCATCGTGCTCCACCTCGAAGAACGCCTCGCCTTTGAGCGTTACGCGCCTCTCGCCATCCGCGAACACTTCGGGATAGGTGAGCGTGCTGCCCGAGTTGATCCACACATGCGTTCCGTCGGCAAGCGTTACCTCTTTCTGCACCCCCTCGATCACCTCGATGCGGCGCTCGGGTTGAATCGTTCCCGTCTGCGTCACCAGGCTGTCGGAAACGCTTGGGGTTATATGGGTCGCCACCGGGATGGCTGCTTGTTTGTCGAGCATCCAGAACAACGTGCCGGCTACCACTGCGGCAGGCAGCAAAACCGCCGCGATGCGCAGCAAAGGTCTGGCGCGGTTGAACGGAGTGCGGCGGATGATGGGGCGCGCGATCCCTGCCTTCCTGTGGAACTTTTCGAGCATTTTGTAAGACCATGCCGCGGGTTTTACGTCATAATCGACCGATCTGTCGAATATATCCCTCAGGGCGGCGTCTTTTTCTTCTTCGTTCTTCTCGGAAACGAGCCACTCCTGAACCATACGGCGGATTCGCTCGGGATATTCCAATGTGAAATACCTGCGCAGGATCTCTTCGAATTTGTTCCGTTCTTTTTTTACCATTGTCTCTCCTCAAATTGAACCGTGCACGTTCATCCGACTCTCTGTAAATACAGCGTTGAGAGGGGGCGATTCTTCGGGTCGGCTTTTATCTTTTTCTTCTGAATATTTTCAACTATATGAAATTCAGTGTCTTTTGGATGTCGAATTTTACTGCGTGCGGTCGTTTTTATTTGCTGCAAGCAGATAATTCCGGAGGTCTGCGGCAATTTTCCGCTTTTCCGCTTCCTGTTGCCTGATCTTCCGTTTTACTTGTTCGAGTGAGCGGTATGTCGCCGCGTTGGGTTCGAGATTTGATTGGACGATGGTATCGAACAGCGTTCTCATAGCCATATCGGCAAAGGGACAATGTTCATGCTCCAAAATCCAGTTGTGAATCCCACGGATCTCTTCGGCCGAAGGATTGCCGAATAAATGCTCGCTCAACTGCTCATATGCTTCCAGAAATTTCTGTCTGTCGTTGTTTTGTTCGTTCATCCTTAATAGCTCGCCAGAGTTACACAAGGTCGTTGTCGGTCGCCTTCTATTAATACAGCGTCGGGGATGTACGATTCTTCGGGTTCCACTTTCTTAATTTATTTAACGTGTTGATATGCAATTGCAAGTTCCGGACGACTGTTTTTGGGCGGCCAGTACCGGATTGTCCGGAGGTTCAGTCATATGGATGAGAGGGACGGCTAACCCATCAGGAAAAAGATTACGAATTGGAGCATCTGCCTGATATCATTTTTCGCTGCGCTCAGGTGCTCCGAAACCGTCGATTCGGCGATGCCGAGTTCGATGGCTATCTCTTTGTTCGACTTTCCGTCTTTGCGCTGCATCTCGAAAATCTGCCTCCGTTTCGGGGGCATGCTGCAAATGGTCATTTCGATGAGCAGGGCCGTTTCCTCTGCCACGAGCGCCTGATCGTGGGCATCCACCACGTAAGAGTCGTAGAGTGGTTCGGATTGGTATTTCTCTTCACGCCGGCGTTTGCGGAAGAAATCGATCGCGTTGTTTTTGGAACAGGTGTACAGCAATCCCTTGATGCTTCTGGAAAAGTCGATCGTGTCGCGTTTTTCCAGAATGTACATAAACGTGTCGTGCATGATGTTTTCGGCCTCCGTTTCATCATGCACCAGGGCATTGAGGAAATCGAAGAGGGGCCTGGAAAAATGCACGTACAACCTGTCGAATGCCGCATCTTCATTGCGTATCAGTCCCTCCACCAGATCGGCGGGGAGTTCTTTCGCCTGACGGTATTTATGCTTGGCGACAGGCAAATGTTTTTTGATTATCGAGGGGATTTCCTCTCGCGTGTCGATTTTTGTCATAACATAGGGTTGCCAATAGAACGTTCTTTAACGTTACCTTATTGTAATGTTCATTTTATTGTATCCGGGGCTTGAGGAATGTTTCCGTTCGTAATTACCGCCCCGGGCCGGTATAAATAAAACTTGCAGGAGGCGGTAAAGTTAATTTTTTACCACAACAGATTGCCTTTTAGGTATTCCCGCTTATCCTTTTTTCGTGTGCATAAAAAGAAAGAAGCGTGGCGATCGATCTGACCTTGTGTGGCTCTGGCGGAACCATGTGCGGACAGACGACACCACGCTATACATTTAGGTATAGAGCGTTATCACGAAGTCTGCCGATTGCCGCACTTCTAAATCTGCCAGATTTTCACAAGGAATCGGTCGGTATGTCTGTAAGCAGGCTGTCGCCCGATACGTTGCAAAGGTAAAGAAATATTTAGGATTATCGTATCCCGGAATCCGCACAAAGAGAATCTTCTAACCGGATATTAAATCTTGCCGGGCAGGGCGCCGCAGGCAGTTGCGGCCGAAAAGGTTCATGAATCGGCATAAATTTCGTACCTTTGGCAAAAATGGGAAAAACGGAACGATGAAGGGAGAAGAGCGCGAGCGGGTGTTGGTGAAAGCCTCGTGGATCAGTGTGGTGGGCAACGCCGTGCTGTCGGTGGGGAAAATTGCGGTGGGGCTGCTGTCGGGCAGTCTGGCCGTGCTCAGCGACGGCATCGACTCGGCCACCGACGTGGTGATCTCGCTGGTGACGCTGTTCACCGCCCGCATCGTCAACCGGCCGCCCGACCGGAAGTATGCCTATGGCTACCGGAAGGCCGAAGATGTGGCCACCAAGGTGCTGTCGTTCATCATCTTCTTTGCCGGGGTGCAGATGTTCGTCTCGTCGATCCGCGCCGTTTTCTCGAACGAACCGCGCGAGATTCCCGCCGTCATTGCCATTTACGTCACCGTGCTCTCGATGGCGGGCAAACTGCTGCTGTCGTGGTACCAGTTCCGTCAGGGACGCCGCGCCGACAGCCCCATGCTCATCGCCAACGCCAAAAACCTGCGCAACGACGTGCTGATATCGGCCGGGGTGCTGGCGGGCCTGGTGTTTACCTTCATGCTCGATCTTCCGGTGCTCGACGCCATTACCAGCCTGCTCATCAGCCTGTACATCATCAAGTCGGCCATCGATATCTTCATGGAGACCAACGTGGTGCTGATGGACGGCATCAGCGACCCGACGCTCTACGGAAAGATCATCGCCGCGGTGGAGAGCGTTCCCGGGGCCAGCAACCCGCACCGCATCCGATCGCGCCCGATCGGCAACCAGTACGAGATATCGCTCGATGTGGAGATGGACGGCCACCTGACGCTCAAAGATGCCCACGCCATTGCGCAGGAGGTCGAAAAGACGATCCGCCGCGAGGTCGAGAATGTCTACGACATCGTGGTTCATGCCGAGCCGAGCGGCACCCATCACGAAAAAGAAAAATTCGGCGTCAACAAAGATATGCTGTAAAACCGCAAGAGGGCATTGCGCGCCCTGTGATATCCGCAGGCGGGAGCGAAACGCTCCGGCACCTCGTAAAATCACCAATCCCTATGCATATGTTCACCATCGAAAAATGCACGCTCGGGGCCCAGGAGCCCATGGAGCAGGTGTCGGCGTACCTCGACACCCGAACCAAACAGGCCGTCGCCTGTATCAACTGGCCGGAATACCCCTACCGGCCCGACGTCCAATTTGCCGTTGCGCACAACGGGCATCAACTGTTGCTGAAATTCTACGTGGAGGAGGATTGCGCCATGGCCCGCGTGAGCGAGGACAACGGCCAGGTGTGGACCGACTCGTGCTGCGAGTTTTTCGTCTCGTTTGACGACACGGGCTATTACAACTTCGAGTTCAGCTGCATCGGCAAGGCGCTGCTGGGATTCCGCAAAATTAAGGACGAGGCGGCGCATGCCTCGCCCGAAGTGATGCGTTCCATCGGGCGGTTGCCGTCGCTGGGCGCCGAACCTTTCGCCGAAATCACCGGCGGATGCAAGTGGGAGCTGACCGTGCGCATTCCGGTGACGGCGTTTTTCATGCACGATTTCGCGTCGGTCGACGGCCTGCACGCCCGCGCTAATGTGTACAAGTGCGGCGACAACCTGTCGAAGCCCCACTTCGTGTCGTGGCTGCCGATCGGCACGCCGACGCCCAATTTCCATTGTCCGGAGTTTTTCGGGGAGGTTATTTTCGGTGTCGATGGGAACTGATCCGTTCGGATTTTTTTGCGTGTCATGCCGCTGATCCGGAACTTCCAACGGATCGGGAGATGCTTTTTCATATCCGGGATGGCCGGTTCTAAAAAGGTATTATCCCGATACGGAATTTCTGAAACGACCTGAATTCCGAAAGGAACGGGAGTCTTATCCCGAGGCATGGAATAAAAAAGCAGGGCCCCTTGAGAGGCCCTGCTTTTTTCGTGGTCGGGAAGTTATTTTTTCTTGAATATCAGCGAGCTGTTGTTCGGATTGTTCCACTCCATGACGATCTTGCGGAAATCGGCGTAGTTGGCCGCCGAGATGACCGCTTCCGGGAGCGATATGGCCTTGGCCACCTTTACCGTACTGCCTTCCTGGCTGATGGAGATGGTCAGCTGGCCGGCCTTGTTGCTGATGTTGACGTTGCGCGGCAGGGATTTCAGTTCCACCCCTTCGCCCAGTTCGATGGTGTAGGTTTGCACCTCTTTGACCGGGGCCCCGATTTGCAGGCTGCTCTTGCGGACGGAGGGCAGCTGCGCCGGAATCCTGACGTAGGGGTCGCCGAACGTTTTCTGGCTCAGGACATAGGTCAGATAACCGTTGCTGTCCCATTCCACGGGCGTTTCGATCACCGGCGGGGCGGGCGTGTTGCTGTTGCCCCCCGTTGTCCATCCGGCGCTTCTTGTTGAAGTGACGTGCATTTTCTCCGTCCCGATGGTCGTGTTCTCTTTGTACTGGACGTAAAGCGTTTCTCCGGGGCCTTTGTATTCTGTTCCGCTGCCCGTGACGTACAGGTCGTAATTGTGAAGGAACTCTTCCGGAGCCGATCGGGTGCCGTTCACTTGCAACAGCACTTCTTTCCCGTCTTGTTTGGCCATCACCCCGATGAGGGTGGCCGGAGCGAGTCCCGTAACCTTTTCGGTCATGTTTTTGGGATAACCCACGGCGATATACGCCTCGATGCCTGCGTGCCGCAACATGCCGGTCAGAAGGAGGGCTTTCTCGGCTGTGGTGCCGTAGGAGGTGCCCAGCGTCTGGTCGGGTGTGCGGATGGCCCCGCCGGTTTCGATGAGCGAGAGGCGGTTGCCGTCGATCGACTGGGCGACGAATGCCGCAATGGCGTCGATCTTGTCGTTTTCCGCGTTTTTATTGGCGGTTATCTTGTCAATCAGGCTGTTCCACGAGGCGGGGATGTCCGTGTTGCGGTCGAGCCATGCGAATGCGGCTTCCTGCGTGGGGTAGGTGGTGGCGGTGAAGTAGGGGGCATAACCCGCCGCCGTGGGTTGCATGGCTTCGCGGGTGGCTGCCGGGATGTTTTTGAACATCCAGGTATAGCCGTTCCGCTCTCCCGTTTCCTGCTTGACCGAGCCTTTGATGCCGAACACCTGCGGGGTGACGGTTTTGTTTTCCGGCACGGAAACCGAGATGGTGTACTCCCTGATCGGCGACAATTCCTGCAACGGCAGCGCGATGTCGAGCTCCTTGATATAGCCCGGCTTCGAGGTGACGGTGTAGTCGAGGTAGATTGTGGCTCCGAGTTCCAGCCCGGTGTGCGTCACCACCATCTCTTTCAGGTGGTTGTAGTCCGGGGCGTTGGCTGCGGCGGCCGGCAGCACCTCGTTGAAGGCGTTGGCCGGGGCCTCGACGATCGTGCCGTCGGCCTGGCGGGTTCTCACCGTGTTGAAGGTAATTTTCTGATACTCGGGATTGTAGACGATGAACGTTTCTCCATAAAGGCTGTTCATGGCGTTGTATGTGTTGATCGTCAGTTCCTTATAGTAGCGTTCGGTGACGCTGCCGTCGGGAGCCATGGTGTATTCCCGGACGATTTTGTGGAAATCCGCCTCGGGTTGGATCTTCGGCTTGGCCTGCGTGGTGCATGCGATGGAGAGGGCCGCAAGCGCCAGAATGTATTTTGTCAGTTTCATATCGTTTCTGTTTTAGTTCACTATGCTTGTTTTCCGAGCGCACACTTTCACTCCGCAATGGCTGACGAGTGTGTGGGTGATTGTGCCCGAAATACCGGGCAGGTGTTATTTTTCAATGGTTATTTTTCTGTCGGCGAACGACTTGTATGCGTTCACGGCGCTGCGGAACCCTTCCCAGTCCGAGGCTTCGTAGACGCGCTTTTTGAGCGACAGTTCCTGTTTTACCACGATCTTGTTGCCCTCCTGTTTCATCGAGCCCGAGAAGTCGGCGGCATCCGATTTTACCTCTTTCGAGTCGCCCTCCCACGCCATTTTGTAGCCTTGGGGCAGGGTGATGGTCTCGTTGAGCACCATCAGTCGCGAACAGGCGTCGCGGAAGGCGTATTCGCGCGTTTCGGGCTTCAGGTCGATGTTGTTGAACGTGCGTACGCCGTAATACAGATTGGTGAATACCACGGGCCGGAACATCATCACCCCGTTGCCCACCAGGGCGTAGTCCGGAACTTCGAACTTCATCGTGATCCTGATCGGGGCGGCCTGGTAATCGGCCGGATCCTTACCGTAGTCCACCGACACGAGGCGGGCCTGTGGCGAGATGTTCATCAGTTCGCGCTCCATGGCCCCCTGCCACTCGTCGGCAAAACCGGTGGTAAACGGACGGCGTACAGCTCCGTCGGTCTGGCCTTCGGCTTCCACCGTGAAGCTGCCTTTCAGCATTCCGTTGGCATCGATGGCCGAGTGGGCGGTGAGTTTCAGGTAGTGGTTCTCGGGCGGCGACACGGGCGTCGTCAGCAGATCCGACCCCTCGGGAACGCCCGGCAGGTAGTTCTGCTGCTGCTCGGCGCTCGACCACAGTTCGCGGTTGAACGGCACCCAGGTCGGGTCGAGCGGCATATACGTCCCGTTTTCGAGCTTTACCACAGCCACGCTATGGTTGAAGTGGTCGGCGGGGATCGATTCCACGCGCGACCCGGCCATGGTCATCGCCGGATAGGCCTCCATGCCGGCCATGCGCAGCATCGAGATCAGCAGCGCAGCCTTGTCCTTGCACACGCCGCAACGGTCGGTGAAGTTCATCTTGGTGTTGTGGAGCGTGTAGCCCTCGCCTTCGCCCATCGAAATGCCCGAGTAACGCATGTTGTCGGCCACCCAGTGGGTGAGTACGGCGATTTTTTCCATCTGCGTTTTCTTGCCCTTGATCAGCTGGTCGACTTTTTTCTGGGCGTCGGGTTCGGCCTCGAAGCTGCCATAGTCCTCGTTGACCTTGTAGAACCACTTCGATTTTTCGTACCACGTGGGCGTCGACGACATCATCAGCTTGGGCGCCACGTCGAACAGGTCTACCATGTTGGGTTCCTTGGCGAACGGGCGTGCGTTTTCCGTGGAGAACATGTAGACGTTGCGGTCGCCGTCGAAGCGGATCGACGAGGTGCAGTCGCCCTGATAGAACTCGTACTGCATGCGCATCTGCTCGGGAAACGACACGCGGTAGACCTTTTTCATGGTCGGCTCGGCCACCCAGAACGGTATGATGTCGTAGAACTGTCCGCGCATGGGGGGGACGAAGCGGTCTTCATCGTCGGCCGTCAGCAGGGCATAGGTGAACCCTTTTTTGTTGATCTGGTAGTCGATGATGTCGCCCGGTTCGAGCCGCCCGGGTTCGATCATGATCTGGCGGGCGCCCCAGTAGATGGCGCGGGCCGGAGCGGCATAGTCGCAGGCGGTTTTCACGTCGAGCTCTTTCACGCTGCCGTCGGCTTTGTAGATTTTCACGCCGGCGAATTCGGCGAAGGCCGTCAGCGGGTCGTAGTCGTATTTGATGACGCGGTTAGCCAAAGCGCCCTTGTCGGTATTGATTTTCACTACCTTGCGGATGGTGAACGATCCCGATCCCGCTTCGGCCACCGTAACGCTGATGCTGTCGAGCAGCGTCACGGCGTCGCAGTTGGCCAGATCGGTTTGTTTGGCGGCCTGCGCTTCGAGCGGCTTCCAGTCCTGGGCGTGTGCGCTGACGGTCAGGAAGGCCGCGATGGTTAATAGGATGTGTTTCATGTGTCGTTTATTTTATCGATTTGTACTGTTTACGGTTATTGCGGCCGCGCTGTTGCCGGGGCGGAGAGGTTGTCGATGATGGCCGTCACCACCTTCAGGTCGTAGGGGTTGTTGCGCTGGTCTTCCCAGGCCGCCTTTTCGGTCATCGAGCGCATGCCGGCTGCTGCGGCAGCAGCTTTCGCCCGGTCGCCGGTGTAGGTGTGGTAGGCATAGTCGGCCATGGGCGAGGGGAACTGGCTCCGGTATTCCTGCACCTGCTGGAGCCCCTTGTCGGCTTGTCCCATCTTCTTGAGCGCCAGCGCCGACAACAAGATGTTGGGCGAAATTCGGTCGGAAGTTACCGCCGTATAACGTTCCCTGGCCTTCGATTGATCGCCCATCTGCTCGTAGCAGTAGCCTTTGATGTAGTTTTCGGCCCGCGGGTCGATGTCCTGGTCGTAGGGCTTGCCCACTCCCAGGTTTTCGGGCCACTCTTCCGACTTGTCGACCCACTTCAGGGCTGTTTCATAGTCGGCGGCTTTCACCATCTCGATGGCCTGCAACAGGCACGCGTCGCGGTAGATGTAACGGCCGAAGATGGCCCCTTCATTGGGCAGCACGTTCAACGAGGCCAGGTAATCGACGCAATCGGAGTACTGTTTCTCGTTCACCAGCGCCTGCGCGTATTTGAGCCCGATGTAGTAGTTGCCGGGGAAAAGCGCCGTGTACTCTTTGGCCAGAGCGTACGCCTCGTCCGTCTGCCCGTGGTCGTTCATGTAGTTGATGAGCCGCATGCCCACGCGCCACGATTTTTCGACGGCTTCGCTGCGGCGCAGGTCGGCCAGCTGTTCCGGCCCGGTTTCAAGCTGCGCGCGGCACATATAGAATGGTGCGAACGGCACATCGTTGCCGCAGGCATCCAGCAATTCCTTTGCCCGGTCTTTGTTTCCCAGGCTCCATTCACCCAGCGCCAGATAGTAGCCCGAGGGCCAGCCGGCGTTGTGGCTGAAGGCCCACCGCAGCGCGTCGACGGTCAGCTGCCCGTGCGGCATCATCAGTTCGGGAGACAGGACTTCGGCTTTGTCCACCACCTTGAGCGCCTCCAGATCGTTGCCCATCTTGTGCAGGATGTGGGCGATGCGGTAGTCGATCATGGGGCTGGTCAGCGGGATGTCCATCCGCAGCACTTGCAGCGCTTCGTCGTAAAGCTCCAGCCCCTCGTAGCGGTCGGCCATGGACAGGATGGTCTCGTAGGGCAGTTCGTTTTGGATGTTCGATAAAAACATCCGTTCGTCCGAGCGGCGGCCGCTCAGGAAAAACTCTTCCAACCGCATGACGTGCGTCAGCGGCAGCTTTTCGAGCAGCGGGCGGATGATGCCGACAGCCTTGTCGGTCTGGCCCGTTTTGCGGTAGGCAATGGCCAGCGCGTGCTGCGCGGTGATGTTGTCGCTGCCTGCGTCGATGGCTTTCTGTGCGTATTTGGCCGTCTGGGCCCAGTTGTTCTCGCGGATGTATTCCTTGGCCAGCTCGGTGTAGGCCGCCGAGCGGAAGGCGGGCGAGTAGGAGGCCACATAGAACCCGTCCTTGGCGTCGGTGCGGTGCCCCAGCGCGGCGTGC
Organism: Rikenellaceae bacterium; assembly: GCA_031548435.1. Lineage (GTDB taxonomy): Bacteria > Bacteroidota > Bacteroidia > Bacteroidales > Rikenellaceae > JAVBRA01. Next base: position 143,822 of record JAVBRA010000014.1, on the reverse strand, counting down.
GAAAGGCCGTAGATCATGTTGGCCGCCGGATCGTATGTGTTGATCGAAAGCGATGTGCGCGTCAGTGAGATGGCCTTTTCGTAGTTCCCCTTGCGGTATTCCAACTCGGCCATGTCGTTGAGCGCCGGAGCGTACAGCGAGTCTTTTTCGAGGCACAAGGCAAGGTATTTCTCGGCATTGGCGAAATAGCGCTGGTTCATCCACTGGCGGCCGTGCAGCCACAGGCCGTAGGTCGAATTCCAGTCGAACGCCTCGGGCGTGGCCATCGGGCGCGAGATGAACTCTTCGTCTTTGATTTCGGAATAGACCAGCATTCTGTCGCCGATGGTGACGGTCACCGGGGCCGACGGATCGTCGAGCGGGATGGTTTTATCCCACGTTTTCATCGGCTGGCTGCTGATGCGGCCTTCATAAACGATCGTGCCGTCGGCCGTGGTGACGGTCACCGGTTCGTCGATGGGGCTCACGGGCGAGAAATAGAGCGTCAGTTCGTCGTTCTCCCTGGCGATGTTGAGCGCCCCGTATTGGTTGGCCTTGGCGATGCCTTTGGTCTGTTTCACCGGATACCAGTATTCGGTCCAGGTGTCGGTGGCGTAGGCATCGAATCCGAACTGCTTGAAAGGCGAGTAGGTGCTGCCGGTGGCCGGCTGGTTGAACATGCGGCCCGATTGCAGCTCGACGTACTGTCCGTCGCGGTCGGTGAGCAGGTTTTCCCAGATCATCCCCTGGCGCGACAGGCCCCAGATCCAGATCTTCATTCCCAGTTTGTCGTCGTAGCCGCTGTGGTGCACCGACCCGAAATCGCTGTTATTCCAATAGGCCCCGTAGAAATCGCTCAGGCCTCCCATCACGTGGTACGACTTGTATTCGCCGAAATTATTCTTCGCATACTCGTCGATGCGGCGGTTCTGGTCGTCGACCGGCCAGCTGTGCGCGTCGCCCGCATGACCGATATAGCTGTTGCCCGGGAAATAGAAACTCAGGTCGTCAGCCGCTTTGTAACCGGCGTTCATCCAGTGGTAATAGGCCTGGGGCAGGGGGTTGGCGTTGTCCCAGTGGGTTTTGGTGGTGAAGTAGGCTTTGTCCTTTTCGAGGTTCACCTCCACGCACCAGTCGGTGCCGGTGATCAGATCGGTGGCGCCGATAAAGCAGCTCACGCTGCCGTCCTCGTTGTGCCTGAAGGCGTAGTCGATGGGCGCCGAAGTGGTGGGAGCGTGGCCGATGATGCCGAAGTTGGGCTCGATGCCTCCCGAAGTCCACGGCCCGCGCATGGCCACATGGCGGAACTTCACGGCGTGGTTGTGATAAATGAACTCGTTGCCGGTCGACTTTTCGACCGCGCCCCAGATCTTACCCCCGATTTCCGGGAAGATCGAGAGCTTGATGTAGGCGTTTTCGAGTTCCACCACTTTCCACTCTTTGTTTTCGGCCGTGTCGGTGTAGCCGTCGAAGCCGTAGTAGGGGTAGAACAGGTTGTCGGGATTGGCGATGGGATCGGGGTCGGAGTAGGCGTAGGTCGGCATCTCAACCGTCGTTTCGCGTACCGAGGCCTTGTTGCTGCAACCGCACATCACGGCGGCCGCCAGAACGGTCAGGTATAGTTTTTTCATGGCTTATGGGTTTTCGTTGCTTCTGTATCGTCATTCGGAACAATGCGAAGAATCTACCTGTCAGAGTGTTTGCGTGCGCTTTGCTGTGGCGGAGATTCTTCGCTTTGCTCGGAATGACAACAGAAATAATTGAAAATTTACTGCAAAATAAAGATATATCCTTTGCCCGGGGCAACCGTGAACTTATCGCCCGGCTTGAGCGTCATGGCACTCTGGAACTCCTCGATGGCCGGGGCCGTCAGCGTGGCCGACGACGATTTGAGTCCCAGTTGCTTCCAGTCGATGTCGAGTTTCACGCTCACTTCGGCGTCGGCCCAGCTGGCCAGGGCGATCATGGTTTTGCCGTCTTTGACGAAGCAGGTGGCCAAAACGTCTTTGTTGTTGGTTTTCACCGGGTTGTACGACACCCAGTAGCCGATCATGCGGCTGCCTTTGATGCCGAAATCGTCCCATACCTTCCACAGGCGTGCGGGCATCAGCGTGGCGTCTTTGCCGTGGTAGTGCTGGCGGGCCGTCATACCGTAGAGCATGCCGCGGTAGGGGTTGCCGTCGTCCTGCAACATCTCGCCCATCATACCGAACGGAATGCCCGACACTTCGGTCATCCAGTAGTCGGGTTTGGCCGAGTAGTCAAAGTATTCGCCCAGCCACAGCCGGTCGAGGTAAGGCATGTGTTCCATATAGAGGCAGGCGCTGTTGATGAAGCCGTCGCCCTTGTTGAACTGGTTGGCCGAGTGGAGGTCGATGCGCGGTTCGGTGCAGTTTTTCTCCAGCACGCGGCGCACGCGCTTCATGGTGGTGCGGTCGATCGCCAGATCGTCGATGTAGAGGCCGTCGATGCCCACGTTTTGGGTCAGCCATTGCAGTCCCTCGACGTAGTAGTTGTGCCAGCGCGACACGCCCGAGGTGATGATGGCCGCATCCTTGTACTGGTCTACGAACCAGGCGCCGATGTAGTCGTCCTGCAGATGTTCCTGCAACCACGAGTAGCCTCCGCCCTTGCCGGCCGAGAACACTTCATGGCCGAGCGAACGCAACGTCCACAGTTCGGGACAACGGTTGGCCAGTTCGCGCACGGTGTAATAGATTTTCACCTTGCATCCTTTTTCATGCGCCTGGTCGATGTAGGCTTTCATGAAGTCGGGACGGATGAACGGGTAGTTGATGTACGGGTTGATGGCCGTGCCGTGGTGGATGTTGATGGTGTTGGCCCCCTGAGCCACGATGCTGTCGATCGGTTCGTAGCGGTGGTAGTAGCGGTCGGCCCACTGTTTCTCGGTGTCGATGGGCTTGAAGGGCGTGACGCAAATGCGGAACACGAACGTTAACTCTTCGCCGGCCTTGAGGTTGCGGCTGCCGCTGTAAGTTTTGACGTTCATCACGGGCATGTTCTTCTTGTTGGCCGTGCGGATGCCGCCGGAGGTGTTTTCTTTAACCATGGCGTCGGCGGTGCCGCGGCTGAACGAAATGCCGCCCTTGCCGCCGTTGTTCCAGCTTTCGGGAATGACCAGCGGTTTCGACTGATAGAAGTTGGTGTTGAGAGGGCGTACATAGTTCTCGTCGCGGAACACGAGGTTCACCCCGGCATTCACGTCGCCGATCCAGTAGCCTTCCTGGGCTTTGGTCACGTCCCATTTCCACTCGTACGAGTCGGGTACCGTGCTCCCTTTCTGGCCCATGCCCAGCCAGTATTTGGCGATGTCGCCGTTGACGGGCATCTCAAGGCGGATGTCGCTGACTTCGGTGGCAGCGGCGGCTTTCACCTTGACCGTGTATTCGATCACGCCGTCGAATTCCATGCGGCCCTGCAAATTAACGTCCAAGTTGCCGGCTTTGAACTGGTTTGTCCATACGGCGGCACCGCCTGTGCTGCCGGAGTTGCTGTTAGTTTTATTCAGTTTAACCTCTTTGCCGTCCTGTTCGATGACGAATTTCACCGGGCCGTTGATGACGTTGGTCACCTTGTCGCCGATGGTGGCCACCTCTTCGGTGAAGTAGCTGTCGATGAACGCGGGCAGGCCGTACTCGTTGATGGTTACCTTGCGGCCCAGGCATGCGATTTCGGTGCCGTTCGAGGTGTTATTGACCGCCAGGGGCGTGAACGGCTTCACGATGTCATCGTTGAGTTCCAGCCCCGAGTTGAGCCAGCGCAGTCGCGAGAGGCGGTAGATATCGCTGTCGCCCTTGTCTTCGAGCACGTAATCCGACAGGTTGATCACCACGTCGATGGTTTGCGCCTGCTCGCCGTCGGCCTGTACGGTGGCGGTGCCTTTATACACGCCGGCGCGCAGGCCCGTGGGCATCTGAATGCCGATCCACAACGGCTGCACGTCGCCTTTCTTGGCGTTGCAGCTGACGGTCATCGGACGCTGGAGCCAGTCGTTGCCCCCGGTGTTGAAGCAGGTCATGGCCGAAGCGGGGATGCTGCCGTTGTCGCTCCTGAGGTCAGTGAACGTTATCTTGATGTTATTGACCTCTTTGCGTGCGGCCCACACGCCGATCTGGTAGACGAAATACTCGTTCTGGTCGGCTTCGGCGGCAAACTGTCCAGTCGCCCCTTTGGTTGTCCAGCGGTAGGGAAGATCATGGAACATGCGGATGGGGAACTCCCTGCTTTCGGGGAAGAGGATGAAATTCTTGCCCGCATTGGCGTTCAGCAGCGTCTGTTTTTCGGCGTCGGTAGCCGCGATCTCCATCGGGTAGAAGCTGTCGAACGTGCTGAGCGACTCGAAGCCCATGAACGTGGCCTGAGTCGGTCTCTTGGCCTGGGTCATGGCTTTGTTCACCCATGCCTGGCCGGCTTTCGAGGGCGTCTTGGCATAGGTGATGCGGGGGTAGGGGCCGCCCGAGGTTTTATATGCCATATAATAAATGTAGTAGTCGCCGGGGACGGTGGCGGGCTGGAACAGGATGCGTCCCTCCGATTTGTCGGGCGATGCCAGCACCATGTTGTCGATCCGTTTGCCGGTCGCGGCATCGAGGATGACGATCTCTTTGGAGGCAATGTCCGTATCGTGCCGGCGCCAGGGGATCATTGCTTCGACGACTTCGTCGTTAGTGGCCACATGGACAATGGCGCGGTGGTTGCCCAGTGTGTCGGGTGTCCAGAATCCCACCCCGTAGTACGAGGCGTCGGGCTTGAAGCCCTGTCCGTAGGCCGTGGCGGCCACACAGGCGGACATGAGTAGCAGTGTAAGTCTTTTCATGTGTTATAGTTTAAGTTTTGGGGTTTTGATCGTTCATGCCAATCGGTTGCAGTACGAAAAATCAAGTAAAATAAATGATAATTTTCGTAGCATCCAAATTTTTGGGCAATGCGGAAAAACAAACTTATTCTCGTTCTGCGCGGCAGCAAAGGATCCTAATGATAACGGGGCCTTCATTTTTAGTTTGAAAATCTGCTGCTGCGGGGATGACAGGTTATCGTTTCCGAACAAAAAAAAACGGCGTCCCTGTACAGGGACGCCGTTCATGGTTATTGTCGCGCCGGACTATTCTTCGGCAGTGACGGTCAGTTTGACCGTAGCCTTCACTTCTTTGTGGAGCTTCACCGATACCTCGTATTCGCCCAGGGCCTTGATGGTTTCGACCGAGATGGTCTTGCGGTCGATGTCGTAGCCCAACTTCGAAAGCTCTTCGGCGATCTGCGCGTTGGTCACCGAGCCGTAGATCTTCTGGCCGTCTTCGGCGGTTTTGGCGGCGATGGTGATGGTAACCTCGTTCAACCTGGCTGCCAAAGCCTGCGCGTCGGCAATGATCTTGGCGTCTTTGTGGGCGCGCTGGCGCAGGTTTTCAGCCAGAACCTTCTTGGCCGAAGCCGTGGCTGTTTTGGCGTATCCATTGGGAATGAGGTAGTTATTGGCGTAACCGGGGCGTACGTTCACGATTTCGTTGGCGTAACCGAGGTTTTCAACGTCTTTTATCAGTATGATTTCCATTTTCTCTCCTCCGTTAATTATTTCATCAAATCGGTTACGAACGGCAGAAGGGCCAGGTGGCGCGCGCGTTTAACGGCCGTGGCGACCTTCTTCTGGTATTTCTGCGAAGTACCGGTGAGGCGGCGGGGAAGGATCTTGCCCTGCTCGTTCAGGAATTTCTTCAGGAACTCGGCGTCTTTGTAATCGATGTACTTGATGCCGCTGCGTTTGAAACGGCAGTATTTTTTCTTCTTAACCTCTACAGTGGGAGGGTTCAGGTAACGGATTTCGTTTTGTGCGGCCATGGCTTACTCCTTTTCTTTTTTAGCGTACAGGTTCTTTCTTTTTTCCGCGTATTCAACGGCGTGTTTGTCCATCTTGAAGGTGAGGAAGCGGATCACGCGCTCGTCGCGGCGGTACTGCGTTTCGAGCTTTTCGATCACGTCGCCCTCGGCTTCGAACTGGATCAGGTGGTAGAAGCCCGTCGTTTTCTTTTCGATAGGGTAGGCCAGTTTCTTCAGCCCCCAATCTTCGTCGTTGACGATCCGGCCCCCGTTCTCGGTGATAACACCCTGGAATTTGCCCACCACCTCTTTGAGTTGTGCGTCCGAAAGCACCGGCGTGGCAATGAAAACGGTTTCGTAATTGGTCATAATGATTTTGGTTTGTTTGGTGAAAATTTGAGTGCAAATGTAGGAAACTTTTTCTGTACCTGCAAATAAAACGCTTCCGCACGTTTGTTTTTTATTGTTTAAAGATATATAAACGTTATATTTGTGAAAATACAGATCTGTTTAAATATTTGTGTGATGAAAACAACAGGACTATCGTGCATCTTTTTCCTGCTGGTGTTGCTGTTCGCTTCATGCCGGAAAGAGGAGGGTTACACATCGTATGATACTTCTCATACAAAAGTTTCCACGCTATACGAGTCGGCCTATGCCAATCCCATGCCGATGGGGCCGTCTGGCTCCAATCCCTCCATTTATGTGACTGCGGACAAAGAAATTGCTGCCAGCGGGAAAATATACTGTCTGGGCCCTGTAAAAGGGGTGAGCGACATCAAGGGCTTGCCGGACGACGACCAATGGGGCCGATCGGCTCCCCTGGCCATGGGATACGGATACATTATGTGTTATACTAACTTTTACACCGGTGAGAGTGAATACGTCCGTTTCTACATCTCCAGACCATATAACGTCGGCGGGGTGTTTTTCGGATACGAAATCCGGTACGAGTTTCCTTATCTCCCCTACACTGTGGAGTAGACCGAGATAACGGCTTTCCGCCGGCAACAAAAAGCCGCCTTGCAAGCAAGGCGGCTTTTTGTGTTGGGGTAGGGGATTGACCCTACTCCTGTGCGACCAGATTGAAAATGTAGTCGCTATATCCTGCGGCTCCGCCTTTTTCCAGTGCGGAACTGACAACGAACGACGAGCTGTAAGTTGAGACAAAGCCCTTCTTCGTGTAATTGTTGACCCTTGTCAGGAAAGTGTTGTAGTCTGCTCCGCCCACGAACGAAGTGAAGCGTTTAAGGTAACCCGAGGCGGCGTGGGTGTAATAATACTCTGCCGTTTTCGACAGGTTCCATTTTTTGGAGTCCATCAATTTCCAGATATTGTAGGCATCGATGTCGGCCAACAGGTCCCCGGTTGAATAGTGCGTGTCCGCCTGGCCCATCCTGTCCAGGGTTTTTTGCCGGTACCAGGCTATTGTTGCCGTTCCCGCGGTTTCGGCATTTTGGTCGTAGATATTATACTCCAGGAATGTCTGGAGGTCGCCGGCCCATCCGGCAAGATCGTCCGAGACCCCGTTGCCCAGGGCTAAAAAACCGGAGGGAATCCAGGTCAGCGCGGACAAGGTGGCTCCCATGTGCCGTACTTCGAGGTTACTCCCGGCGTCGCTCGCGATGATTTCGGTCGTGCCGCTGAAATAAGCCTGAACGCTCGGGGCATTGGCGGCCACATAGGCGGTGAACGCCGCATCGACATTTCCGGCGGCGCTCGGCCATGAACCTACGGTATAGCCCGGCACCAGTTGGCGGATGTAAGTTGCCGTCAACCAGTCGGAATAGGTCGCTTTGTAAAAGTTCGAGGCCGGAATCCGGCTGCCTGACGGAATTGTCGGGACATAGGCGTCTGCCAATGCCTGCAATGCCAAAAGGTTGCTGACGAATGCCGAGGTTCCGGTGGTGACGGCGGTTGTCATTTGCCACAGCGAGAAGTCGTCGTTGATCTTGTTCATCGAAGACGATGCGAAATCGGCTCCGGCGAACGTCCTTGAGTACGAGCGAGCCATGCTCTGGTCGCCGTTTTTGCTCACTTTTACCGTGACAAGCAGGTCTTCGCCCGTCAGGTCGATGGGCAGCAGGGTCATCAGGAATTTCTGCGCCGCGGCTTCCGAAGTTTCGATCGTGGCCGGTTTGTTGATTTTCAGCGTGATGCCATTGCTGTAATCGGGCGTGCTGCCCGGGACGGCTTCGTAGTTGCCGAGGAAGTCGGCCTTGAACTCTCCGGCCAGGTGGAGCCCTTCCGGGGCCGCAATGGCGATCTCATCGATAGAGTAACCGGCAAGGGAAGCGTCGCTGCCCCAAAGCGAAAATCGCAGGTTGGACAGGACATGGTTCATGGCGAAAGAGACCTCTTCCCCCTTGTCTGCCGGTTCCGATACGGCGACCGAGAACCCGTATTTCCCGAAGTTCGAGAAATCGCCCGGCGCCTGCTGTTCCTGTTCCCGGGACAACCGGCTTGTTACGTAAGGGTTGCCGCTGTTGGGGTAATAGCTTGTGGCCCCTGTGTTATTGTGCGGATAATACAGGTAAAACACATTGCCCGCGTCAGCCATTGTGATTCCCAGCGAGGTGAAATGCGCATTGCCCGTGCCTGCCCCGTCGCTGATGGTGGCCCGTGCGTTGTTCGCCGCGGCTCCCTCGGTAAGGGTATAGGCCCCCAGGGCGTCGCCGGCCGACCACAATACCGCAATGGGGTCGAGGTCGGTGTCGCCGAGCGAGGTTTTGGTCGTCGCGCTCAGCGAACCCGAGAAAGTGACCTTGTCGTCGCCACGGTCGGGCGTCGGGTCGCTCTCTTTCTGGCAGCCGCCCAGCAAAAGCGCCGCGGCCGATAGTGATATCAAATATTTTCTCATCTTTCGTGGGTTGTTTTTGTGCCGGAGGCACGGCTTTTTATTATCAGGAACCCTATCTCACTTCGCGGTTTCCGGTGAGTGAAATAAGGTTCCTGAGAATTAGATTCCCTTTACGGGCGTTAGTTCTTCACGCAACGTACCGAGCGTCCGCCGGCGATGTTGCCGTTAACCCAGGCGGCTGCAACGTTGTTTAACATTGAATGCGCGTACTTGCCCGTGGGATTGGTGGCATCCAGGGCCGGTTTGGACGCGTTGGCCCAAACGAGCGACTGCGTGCCGACGGTGCTCAGGTTGCAGTACTGATTGTCCCTGTAGCCGGTCTGCGGGAACCACATGCCTCCCATCGTGAAACCCAGGTTGACATTGTCGTGAACGGCACTTGCAGTCAGTTTGGCCAGTTCGTCGAGCGTAGCCACGCGGTAGCCTTTGGGGCACGGGTCGGCGAACGAAGCCCAGGTGGTTGTCCTGCTCGGGTCGAACGACGGCATATTGAGGTATCCCTGCGTTTTGTCGTTGTAGTAGTCGGTGCCCAGGATCACGCCTTCGATGAACGAAGTGGGGTTGTTGTAAGTGTCCTCGTAGCTCATTTTGTAACGTGCGATGGTCCAGGTGATGTTGGCAAAAGTCGAGATGTTGATCGTCGGGATCACCGTCCGTGTGGGGTCATTGAGGTCGACGGTTCGTACGACGGTCGGAAGCGATTTGGCTGCCGCCTTGGGGAACGGGTCTTTGCGGCCCCACTGGTAGTAGTAGTTGAGCGAGCTGACATCGCCCGGGGTGATGCTGGTCGTACCCAGGTTGCGGTCCATGAAGGTCGTGCCGTCCACCGTCACGTCGTTGGTTTCGGTGGCCCAGATGTGCCAGCTGTAGAGGATGGTGTTCGAATTGTTGGTCTGGTCGTCCGGATCCCAGCGGTAGACGCCGATCAGCGCATTGCCCCTGGCGCCGGCCGGAAGCGTGAAGGTCACGTGGTCGAATTCACCCGGTTCGATGCCCTGGATCCATGATCCGTCGGCCTCCTTGGCCGGGAAGAAATACGAGCCGCCGTCCTCGACCAGGAACGCGTTGCTCAGCTGCGACGTCAGGTCGGTGCCCGAAGCGCTGGTCACCAGGTCGACGTTGCTTACGGTCATGCCTTCTTCCCAGATCACGGCTGCACGCAGCGGGTAGATCCGTTCCCATGAGCCCAAGTCGCTGCCTATGCGCAGCAGGTGGTCTTCCTTGAACTCGGTGCCTTCGAACGTGAGGGCGTAGAAGCGGATCTGTGTGAATTCGCCGAGTTGTTTACTCACTTTAACCACCACCTTCATGTTCTCCGAGGTGAGGTCGACCGGGAGCATCGAAAGAATGAACTTTTGTGCCGCATCAGGCGTTGTGGTCAGTGCTTTAGGCTCTTCTACCGACAGCGAGATGGCGTTGCTGTAAGCCGTCGGTTCAACGACGCTCGACGGGGCGTAGCGGTTGTCGGGCTGTCCTTCGAAATAGCCTTTGAATGGGCCGGCCACCTTGCTGCCTACGGGGGTCGATACGGTGATCTCCTCGACGCTGTAACCGCTCAGTTCGACGTCGCTGCTGTAAAACGACAGTTCGAGGTACGACAGCAGGTGCTCCATCGTAAAGTTGATGGTTTCGCCCTTAGCCACGGGCTCTGATTTGGCGACCGAGTAGCCGTACTTGCCGAAGTGGGAGAAATCGTTGGCCTCTTTCTGCGTCTGGGACGGCGAGAGGACTCCCTCGATGAACGGATTGCCGCCGTTGTCCGTGTAACGAACCGGGTTGTCGTTCGTAATGTCCGTTTGCTTGCCGGCATCCTTGTCGTAAGGGTAATAGAGGTAGAATACGTTATCCGCATCGGCCATCTTCACGCTCAGCGAGGTGAACGTGCCATTGCGCTGGCCCACGCCGTTGGTGAGCGACCCTTTGGCGTTGTTGGCCACCGTGCCGGCCGAGGTGGTGAAGATGCCAATGGCGTCGCCCTGGCTCCAGAGCACGGGAATGAGGTCGAGTTCGGTGTCGCCCAATGTGGTTTTGGTTTCCATATTGGCGCCGTAGGAACCCGAAAGGGTCACTTCGTCGTAAACCGAGATATCGTCCAGGTTTTCTTTCGTGCAGGCCGACATCACGGATGCCAGCATTGCCATTGATATTAAGATTTTTTTCATTGTAAAAAGGGTTGAGATTGATTTTATCTTTTTTGGTTATTATTTGCCGTTGAGCGTTCCGCCCTGGTTGATGCTGCCGCCGTTTCCGCCCGATCCCGAGCCGCCCTGGCCGTTGATGTCGCCACCGCCATTTCCACCGTTTCCGCCTTCACCGTTGATGTCGCCACCGCCGTTGCCTCCGTTGCTGCCTTCACCGTTGATGTCGCCACCGCCATTTTCGCCGTTTCCGTCCTCGCCCTGGAGTTCGCCGGGGTCGCCGATGGCTATTTCATCGCCCTCGATCAGGAAAGGCAGATAATAGATGTCGCGGCGGTCGAGCTCCGTGTTCGACGAGCAGCTCGGGTAGCGCTGGCAGATGGCTGCCGTAAGCGATCCGGTGTGTTTGACCTGGCCGTCGTTGCGGATGGTGATGGTCATGTCGTCGCCGTTGAACAGCCTCATGACCCTCATATGGGCTTCCACTCCCGTGTTTTCGTTCTCGGCCCACGGCTCGTAACCCGACAAGGGCGTGTAGGTCAGCAGGGCCGAGGTGGCGGGTTTCGCGTTGTTGTAGTTGTAGATGCCGTTGCAACCGGTGATCTCCACCGTGTAGTCCGAGTAATCATCCAGATCGGGATCTTCGGAGTAGAGGATCACGTGGATGTCGTTCGTGTTTTTGATCATCTCCACCAGCCGGCTCGTTCTCTTTCCCTTCACTTCGAGCCGGGTGATCCCGTGGAAAAGCTCGGCCTGCTGCGATACGACCGTCCCTCCGTTGCATTTGAGCTGCACCTGGATCTGCTGGAAAGTCTGTTGCGAGAGCGTGGCGTAGTCGGTGGTGTTCAGGTTACTCCATGCAACGATGTCGTACGTCCCTGTGGGCAGCGACAGGATCGCTTGCCTGCCCTGGGGCGAAGCATCGCTCATGGCCGGTGTTTCAAGCCGTTGCGTGCGGTACAGGTTGCCGGTCTGGTCATAGATGAAAAGATCGGTATGGGTAACCTGTTCTGCAAACTTGTCCGCATCGGCCAGGTTGAGGGTGTAGACGAACCGCAGGGTCACGTTGTCCTTGCAGGCCGAATAGTCCTCCTTGACGCATCCGGAAAAAAGGGCCGCTATCGCCGCAACAATAGCGGCCCTGGTTGATAACTTCATATTCATTGGGTTGAGATTGATTTTGTCGTTTCCAGAGATTATTTATTCTCGTAGTAAATCTTGATATAGGCCGCGTTGCGCAGGTCGGGGAAGAAATTTTTCAGCATATAGCGGTAGGGTTCCCCTCCTTTGAGGTACATCAACTCGCTCAGGCGCGGGCGGCTCTTGGTCGCATCGTCCCAGACAGGCTTGGTGTCGATGATTTCGAGCACCTGGTCGCGGTATTTCATGTCCGATGCGGCTACCAGTCGGCGCAGGCCTTCCCAGTCTTCTTCGCCGTTGACGATCTCGATCATTTCGGGGGTGATGCCGGGGTTGTTCTCCAGAATGAAGTTCCGTGCCGTCATGGCCCTGTCGTGTCCCAGCTTGCGGTTGTGGGAGATCGTGCCCTCGGGCGATGCGCAGCCGGTGATGTGCATCTTCACGATGTAGCTGTCGTCCGAAGTCTGGATCTCGCTGATCGAAGCCAGCAACAGGTTGACGATCGAGTCGTTGTCGCGGTAGGTGCGGTCGAGCCGGTCGCTCTTGGCCACGCGGTAGTAGACGATCAGTGCGTCGCCCTGGACTTCGCGGCCGCCGTATTGGTCGAAGTTCATGATGAAAGGATATCGTTCGGCCAGACGGTCGCCCGTGGTGGGTTTTTTGGGCTCGACCACCGGTTGGGGTTCCGGTTCGGGATCGGGGATCACCACCGGAGGCACCATGGTGATGTTGCTGGCCAGGTTTTCGCCGGTAATTTCCTTCTCGGTGCAGCACCCTTCCATCAGTTTGTGGAGGGTCAGCGTCGATTTTTCCATCCAGGTGGAGTAGGGGACGGTGGCCGTGTATTCCACCGACTGCCCGTTGCCGGCGTAGATGGCGCTGCTGTTGCGCACGTATCCGTCGGACATGATGTGCCGCTTCTCCGAGATGCGGGCGCGGCGGCCCTGCACCACGATGGGGTGGAATGCCGTCATATTGCCGCCCTTGGTGATGATGGGCGTGAGTGTGAGCGTATAGTCGCTCTTGACGGCCTTTTTGCTGATATCGGCCGTGAAGCTGACGTTTACCTTTGTGTTGTTGTCGGCAGGGGTGATCGTGAAATTGCGGATCACAACCGGTTCGGGTGCGGTTTGGGCGCCGGCCGGGACGAATGCCGCGAGCGCGGCCATCAGGATATATAGTGTCTTTCTCATTGCCGTACCTTATTTAATGATGTATACCAGGTTGATGCCCGCCTTGGTGGGGCCGAAATAGATGTCGGTGTCGCTGCCTATCTTGTCGCCGCACTTGGGGCAGTCGTACTTGTCGTAAGTGAGCCAGGCCGCGCCGATGCCGGCGGTCAGTTCCAGGCTCCAGTGCTTGCTCCACATCCAGTGGTAGCCGTACGAGATGCCGCCGCCAAGGGCGTAGCCCTCGTAGCGGTATTCCTTATCGAACACGTTGTAGAAGTCGTATCCGCTGACGTTGTAGTGTGCTCCCAGGGCGTGTACACCCAGGAAGTGGCCGTTGAACCGCTCGCAGAACCAGTAGCGGAACTCGGGTTCGACGATCAGGTGCACCATCTTCTTATTGTTGTTTTTCTCTCCGTCGAGGTTCCAGGGATTGTAGCCGACCGACAGGTCGAGGGTGGTTTTGCGTCCCAGCCCGATCTCGGCGGCCAGGTTGGGAGTGTAGGTTACCGCACCCACCAACAGATTGGTTTTCAGTGCGAACTTGGGGCCGTTCTGGCGTATGCTCGGGAAAATGGGCATCGACAGGGTGTTGACCTCGATCGCAGGAAGCGTTTTGTCGGACTGCGGCTCGATGTAGGTTGTCGCAGGGTCGAGCGCCATCACCTCGGCCTCCACCGGTTTGGATGGAGTCGGTGCAGGGGTCGGGGCCGGTTGGGCCGCTGCAACATACCTGTCGACCTCGCTCATGGGGAAGACCATGATGTATCCGTTGCGGATCACGTACGAATGTCCCGTGCCGTTAAGCAGTTCCTGCAATACGTTATCGACGGGCAGGTCGTTGTACGTTGTCCCGACAGGTTGTCCGAGGTCGAGCCCGCTTTGATTGACGGCCAGCTTCAGTCCCGCCTGCGCCCCCGTTTCTTTCAACGCCTGTCTCAACGACAGGTCGGGATTGCTGAGTGTCACCCGATCCGTCTGTGCGAAAGCGTCAGCCGACAGAAGCATTGTTGCGGTCAATAGGAGGGAAAAAAGCCCCCGTATTCCGCCTGTTTGTTTTCTTGTGCTATTCATCTATCTGTATTTTAATGAAATACGTGTGGAATTGTTCGGCAAAACCTGGAGTTGCCGAACGATCTATTGTGTTGTGTGCGTGATGGTTACCTTGTCTTGTTCGATGGTGTAAGTAAATGCGTTCGAGATGGTTTTGAGTACCGACATGATGTCGTCGAGGCTCTCCTGCCCGCTGAGCTCCAGCATGAAACTTCCGCTCTGGGTAAACGGAGCGTCCGTTATCATCGTCGTGCGGTAGATCTTGCCCAGGGCCGTGAAGATCTCGTCGAGGGACGATTCGTTGAACTCCACGCTCCCAAGCCTCCATTTTCTCGTGTTGTCGTCCGACACCTCGCGGATCGTTATGCCGCAGGTGTTGTGGTTGTAGACCAGTTCATGGCCGGGCTCCATCGTTACTTTGCGTCCTGCAACCTTCACCTCGACCCTGCCCGAGAAGAGCGTGACCCTGGTGTTGTTGCTGTCCGGAAAAGCCGAAACGTTGAATTCGGTTCCGATGACGGTCAGTTTCAGGTTCGGAGTTCTGACAATGAATGGTTTCCGGTTGTCGTCGTGTTTCACCGAGAAATAGGCCTCCCCCTCAAGGTACACTTCGCGGTTCGACCCGAAATCAACGGCGTATTTTATCTTCGAACCGGGATGGATCCAAACGTCCGAGTTGTCGGCAAGCGTCAGATGTTCCGTCGTGCTGTGCGAAACAATCCGTTCGGTCATCGGCACGGGGCGGCGGTTCAGCAACAGGTAGACTCCCGTAGCTGCGACGATCAGCGGAACAACTGCTGCCGCGATGCCCAGCAATCGTCGGTTGACTTTAAGCGTTTTTTTCCGGGGAGCGTAAGCCCCGGCTGCGGGATTGAGTTTCGGGTCGGCCATATCACCTATCAACCGTTCGGTGGCCGTCGCCTTATTCTCAATCCCTCCCGGCAGGGATATCCCCAACCGCGTGTGCATTTCCACTAACGTTTCGTAAGTGTGCCGGCTTTCGATCGTGTCGATGGTTTCCCAATATTCCAGCAGGGCCTCGCTCTTTTCTTCGATGAATTCGCCGTTCGAAAGCCATTCCATGACCTTCTCTCTCATTTCGGGAGATGTGGGGCCGCTCATATACAACGATATGATCTTATAGGCGTACTTTTTTGCTTTTTCTAACATTTTTTGGTTCTCCTTCTGAAACGAGGCGAAAAACAATCTCTTTGCGTATAAGTAATACAGTTATGATCCTGTTTTCTTCCCGTTGTTTTTAGATTATTTTTTAATTATTTTGTAATTCATTGATAATCAGGATGTGATTTAGCGGGGTGGGAGAGTGCTAATTTATAACAAAAATGGAGATAAGCGTTTCTTAAAAATAAAAAACCGGTACCTTATATATAAGGTACCGGTTTGGGGCATGGAAAAGCGATTTTCTACCGCGATAGTAAAAGCAGTATGAAAATAGCCAAAACCTCCCGGATCTCTTTCTTGGCATAAGAGACCTGTTTCTCTACGGTTGTCTTTTTTACGCATAACCGATCTGCGATTTCGTCGTTCGACAACCCCTCGTAGCGGCTCATCTCAAAGATTTTCCGCCGTTGTTGGGGCATCCGTGCAATGGTCAACTCGATAATCAGGTCGACCTCCTTGGCAATGACAATGTCCTCAGAAGACACGTATTCGCTTACATCTATTTGCTTGTCAATAGGATAAGCGCTACGGGCAACTCTGGCTTTGCAATAGTTTATGACGCTATTGCGAGCCATGCGGTACATGTATCCATTAAAATTTTTGTCCGGATCGATCTGCTCTTTTTTCTCCCAAATGGCGATAAATATCTGTTGGGTGATCTCCTCGGCATCGTTGAACGACTTTATCAGCGAGTTGACAAAACGCATGATCTGCCCATGATACCTAACATAGATCCGGTTAAACGACATATGATCTCCCGCTTTCAGCGATTCGATGACTTTGCGGTCGATCGTGTCGTTATTCACTCTGAGTGGTTCGTGTGTTTCATCTTTAAATACATCCATTGTTATATTGGGTTGAAATGGGTTCGATGAAAAACGCATTGGATAAGAACGTAATTCTGATCAATTAAGAAGGAGACCCTCTTAAAGTGTACAAATGTACCTATTTTTTCGTGAAATGTGATATTTTTTTGTGAGATGAAATAAATCCCGTGGTTGCGCATAATCGGTATTATGTTAAATAACCGAAAGTGCAATTTGGCGGGGAAAACCCCGCCCCATTTTTTTTGACTTACAGAAAGTCAGCCGGTAACATAAAGAACTGATGTTTATTCTTCGCAAATATAATCAATTTTTATTACTTCCAAATTTTTTACACACTTTCGAAAAATTGCAGCGCAAAGCCGCAAAAGTCTTTTATAACATCTTTATCTAACGCAAATTCTTTCCGTGAGCCTAAATAATTAAAACATGTGGGTGTTATTTCCTTACCCTCATTCAATTCGGCCACAGAAATACACTTTATGTGTTTTTTTGACACTAAAACCACATAAGCGTTTTCATAAGGGTAATTATCGGGTAAATCTTTTTTGCAAAAGGTTCCACTTGCCCTAAACTTCACCTCAATAAAATACACATCTTTTGTTTCGGGCGCCTGTACCACAAAATCGGGCATAGCCCGTATATTGAAAGCAGCCGCAGTTTCCACACCACGCAAAAGCCCTTTTATTGCAGGAACGGAATTTTCCATTCCATACCGGAACACATTAAACCCAAGTGACAGAAAGAGTTCTTCTACAATGGTCTCAGCTATGCGCCCTTTGATCATGTTATACCGGTAAGTGTAGTTCTTATCCGACAACCCCTTTTCTGTAGATTCAGCCATAACTATTTTAGATATTCTTTTGAGTACTGGATTGATTTATAACCAAGTATGATGCTTTTATTTTCGCCGAAAAACAACGCCCCTTTCTGAACTGTAGTAAATAAATCTTCGCTCATCTCATAAGAAAAAGATGATGCTTTCGTAAAATAATAGATATATCCATTTTTTACATAACTCGAATCTATACCAAAAACCGAAACACAATCACGCACAGAATGGGGATTACTACTACACCTCGCAGTTAACACGACCGACCGGTAAGGATCGGGTTCGGTTACTGGAGGTTTCTCGGGAGTGTCCTCGCCGTTATTGCATGCCGTGGCCAGTAGTGCCAGTAATGCGATTAGGGATAGTCGTTTCATGGCATTGTATTTTCTGCAAATATAGTATTTTTCAATAAAAAAAGCCCCGAAAAGGGGCTTTTAAGACGATGACCAAGAATTGGTTTAGCCAATTTTAACAACGTAAGCCAAATACGTTACCTTATTGCGCATTACGTCGCGTATCCACAAGGTACCATAGTAAGGCTTTTGAAGCGGGTACCAAAAGGCAGGATCTAAACTCAGCGAGATTGTTCCCCCAACAGAACACGTTGCCGAAAGAAACGGTGTCTTGTCTCCCTCTATCGAAATAATCGGCTGTCCGTTGGGAGTAAAGTTGCGCACCTGTACTGTCAAACTGTTTTCACCGTTAACACCAATTTCTGCAAAGGCCGGATCGCAGTACATGCCTTCTGCAGGTGTTCCCCCGCCGCCGTTTTGGATCGCTTCCAAAATTGTGGCGTGTTCGCTCTGTAATGTCGCCTGTTTTGTCTTGATCTCGGCAAGGGTAGCCTTGATCGCGGCGAGATCGGCGCTATTGGATTCGATTTCTCCGGTGGCATAGGTCAATACCTGCTCTATCTTTTGGGTTTCGTCGGCGTTGACTACTTCCCACATTTTCCCCATTCCCATAGTCTAAAGTTTTTCAAGATAAAGAATCACGGTAGCAGGATCACCCGCATCTGCGTAGTCTTCGCAGTTCTGTGGGGTCGAAAAAAAGTCCTGAAAATCTACCGTATCCAACGGGGGAAGGTGTTTACATGCTTGCGCGAAAAGGCATGCCTTTAAGCCAACATCCGTATAACCGGCATACTTCTCTGCCGAATCAGAAAATATGATAAGAAACGGCCTGTCAAACTTCGCTGTACGGGTCATTTTGGCGGCTGCATCACTCCCGGCCTGTGGCCGCAAGATTTGACACTTCAAAAAATACTGCATTTTCTTTTCCATAATAACTTTTTTTTAGGTGTTTACGTGAGGTGTGCGAGATAACGTTTTTGTTCTTTCGAGTTAAAAGTAAACTTCAAATCGTCCATGAGCGTGTAGCTGTAGCGGTAAGAAGCCTTTTCAGACTTTGTGACGATATACGCCGCATTCAGCATCGAAAATTCCTCCCGGCGCACATAGTTCAACAGGTATTCGCCGAGTGCTTTCTCGTCCGTGTTTTTCACAAAACCGGCCCACTTACTATTACCCCACATCATCTGAAAAATTTCATTTGCTGCTTGGCCGTAAGTCTTCCCGCAAGCCATCTTCGAGGTCATCGAACCCTCGACCGCCTTTAACTCTTCCGGGTTAAAGTAGTTGTTAAGAGAAAAACTCTTCCCTTTTCCGAAAAACTTCTTATAGAGCAGAAAAAGCCCCACAGCAATGGCGACCGGGATAACAATACCCCCTATCGCCTTGATCGTTGTCGGTTTCATGGGCTAATAAATTTTAAAGTACTGGTTTACACTCTGTACGTAGGTGTAAACTTCGCTGTAGTAGCTTGCCGGGATGCCGGTTTCCATGCAGATCATGGCGGCGGCAATCGACGGCAAAGCATTCTGCGCCACGACCATTTCAGCGGGAATATTAGTCGTTTTGGCTACGAAGTTTATATAACTGGACGTGCTATTTTCCGTTGCCGGGGCGTACCGGTTCAGAATCTTGATGATCGAATTAAGCCCGTACTTGTTATAGTACGTCCGCAGGGTAATGAGCATGGCGCGGGTGCCCCATGTCCAGTTTTCGAACACGCAGAAGTTATTCTGCGTGCCGGTCATGCCCTGCCACGCGCTTCCGGGGCGGATGTTACCGAGATTCTTTGTTTTGGCGGCCATGCCCTTGACAAGTGCGGCGAGGTGTGCCGGAAACTCGGGGGCGTTGGTGATGCCGGTTGCTGTTGTTATCATAGTGGTGATCTCCTTTACTTTTTTCTTGTTGAACAATAGGAAAATTGCGAGGGGGGCGGCAATCGCCGCCCCTATGATCCATCGCTTTTGCGTCCGGTTCATGGCTTACGCCTGTTTCTTTTTCAAGAACTTCCAACCGAGGAACGCCACCGCGCCTACTGCTGCCACCGTAAGCACGGTATTAAGCGTTTTGTTCTTGCGCCTGCGCGGTGCGGATACTTTTACAACGGTCGTTCCTCCGGAACGCCTGCCGTAGCTGCGATAACCGCGCCTACGGGGTTTATACCATCTTGCCATAACTTTAATTGTTTTTTTTGTGATTAATAATTTGATTTTGTGGTTATTACTTCTTTTTGAGCCAGCCAAACAGGAACTTGAACGCCGCCGTAATACCCCGAGTGATCAGCGGGCTGACCACCGAAACAGCAAGTACTGCGACCATGTTCGCGGCTTGTTCCTCGATACCGCCGCCGGTCGTGGCGGCTTGGTTGGCAACGTAGAGGCCGCCACCGGCGAGGCTTGAAAGACTGTCCGCGACAGCCGGGGGGATGTTTATCGGGGTCATTCTTCACCCTCCTCTCCGATTTCGTTCCCACCTACGGTAACAACCTCTTCTCCAGGCAGGTTGTCAAAGGCTTCGTTTGCGGGGATGCCGCCGGTGGCGTTCAGTCCATCGGCCACGGGGGCGTATTCGCTCGGATCGGGTTCCTCGGGCAGCATGTCGAGGTAATCGCCGATCTTGTCCTTGAACACTTCGAAGAATGCGGCCAATGCGCCGATGATCGCCCCAATAAGGAGCATGATCTTAATAAACTTATTTTCTTTCATCGCTTAAATGTTTAATAGTTAAATGATTGCTTTTGTTTTTCCGGTTCTGCCACTCCATCCAACGCGCTTTTTTGGCCTACGCCGCTTCGCGCGCGTTCATGTTTTTAAGGATTAGTAAGTTCGCATTCGGAAGCTACGAGAATAACCGAAGTCATTCGAAATACTCACTTCTACCATACCGGAGACACGCCGTCGGCGACACTCATTCGAAACCCAGTATCGAACATCGCTCATACCTGAAAAACCGTCGAAACGAGAAAACAGATAATCGCCATAGCGGTTATAAACCGTTACCGAATAAGACGATCTGCGCCTCATTCTTGGGTAATAGCTTCTCATAACAACTATCTTTTACGGGTTAACAAAACGGTCAAGCCGATGATCCCGACAATGCCGCCGATAACCCACGGCAGAGCCTTTTTCAACTTGCTTCCGGCCTGCGCTTCGATCGCATCCGCTGTCTGCGGCAAAAATGAACTATGCGCCGCCGCGCTGTCGATCTTATTGAACACGTTGCCCACGGCAGGAATACTGTCCTTTGCCACGCCAAGAACGCCAAGGCCGAGAGTCTGCCAATCAATCTTGTTGGCCGGCGTGGTGTTGACAGAAGACAAAGCGCGCTGTGTTGCAATTCCTACAGCGGTGGCGTTCGGGTCTGGCCGGTCGTTAATATCCGCGCTGTACGTGTCGTACAGGATGGGAGTGCCGGAATACGGATTAAAATTGTCTCCGTAATTCCCTCCGGAATACTGATACTGCAACGGGTACTGCATGCTGTCCGTGGCCTCTTCTATCTCCTTGTCATTCTTGGAAGCCTTTTTTTTCGTACCTGTGCTGATCAATTTACCGACCGCCGCGCCGACGGTTGCCCCAAGGGGGCCGCCTACCAGCGTTCCGACAGCCC
Source organism: Rikenellaceae bacterium (assembly GCA_031548435.1). Taxonomy (GTDB): domain Bacteria; phylum Bacteroidota; class Bacteroidia; order Bacteroidales; family Rikenellaceae; genus JAVBRA01. The sequence continues at coordinate 122,854 of JAVBRA010000014.1, read as the reverse complement.
CGAGAACGGGGGCTGCCGCCTTTTTTGCGACGTTCCCCACGGCCTTAACGGCGCTTTTTACGCCGCTGCCGATGCTCTTGAATACATTACCTAACCAACTCATAATTAAAATTTTGAGGGGTTAGGTTATGCTACCTGTACGGGGGTAACTACCAGTACGCCGCTGTTGTCTGTCGACGAAATACTGATGCGGGTAAAGCGCGACACGCCGAGAACAACGAAGCCCTCACCGCCGCAAATCACATCTTCGCCCTTGAACGAAGCGACCGATACGGGTGCAGTGATGCCGGGTAGGTACACCTTTTTAGTTGCGGCCACACCGTACACAACCGAAACCTCATTGATCGCCTGAGAAGCGGCTTGCAGAGCTTCGATGCTCTGGCGATAGGTCAGCCCCTCATCCGTGGTAATGTCGAGGATCGTACCGGAAATGGCCGGAATAACCATCGCAACGGCATTGCTCACGTCAAGCGTGCGCTGTGTGCCTGCATCGACTTTGTTGTAAGCGTACTGGATGAGGATCGGTGAGCGGTCGGCGCTGATGCAGTCGATCTTGAGCGATCCGGCGCTAGCGGCCAACCCGTTAAAGTTGGTTTCCACGTTCAACTGCATGTCGCCCGTGAGCGGAAGCGCGCCGCCGTGACCGACGTCGATACGGAACACAACGCGCGTGATCTTGCCCGCCGTGCGGAATGCTTTCACAAAACCGCTGTTTACAGTCGGGTACATGGCCATGAAGCCAAGCGGCGTGTTACTGGCGTAACTCACGCCGTTACTGTTGGATGACTGCAACGAGTAGTTGAGCGTGTCGGAGGCGAAAAATTCGCCGAGCGTGTCCGTACCCGTGGTTTTAGTCACATCGAACAACAGCGCATAGCAGTCGTTCGTGACTGCAAGGCGGGCATTCTGATTGCTTTTGTAAAGATTCATAACGTTTTAATTTTAAATGGTTAATAAATAATTTGGTTTGGTTAAATCTGTAAAATCATAGCGCTTGATTCTGATGCAAACATATACCCCAGTTGAGCCATATTTTTGCCAAAATTTTGGCATAGTTTATTAGGAAAATTGATTATAGTGTTCCAAATCTCCCACTTCGGCGGGTAGATGAAAGTCGAGGGTAACTCCTTGACAATCTCGCCGTTCTTGTCCTTTGGCGGCACTTCAAAAAACGGGTGTTTCCCTGCCAAAACATCGCTTTTTTTCTGCATGGAGAAAATCTGCAACAAATCTTTTTTGGAAAAATCTTTGAAAATTTCTTCCCGCTTCGGGACAAGGCCGCGAGAGCAGCCGAACCGGCGGCAGCATACTCTTTCGCCGTCCTCGGCCTTGCTGATGTACTTGGAGAGGTACGAGGACACTTTGCCGATGTTATCGGCCTTGGGTTTTTCGATGTCCACGGGTTGAAAGAAGATCGACACCTTTTGGGGTTGCCCCGTTCGGGGGTCGATCTCCGTGGTTAGTTGATATCGTGTATAATCACGGTTTGCCGAAAACGTGTTGTAATCGCTTTTTTCAAGCAGTTTAACAACCTCTTGGCGGTGCGCAGTAAACCGGCGATCACGGAAAAAATAAGCGAAAATATCAAACCCATTGCGGCGCAAATGGTTAATAAACCGCAGATTAAGCAAATAATAGTCAGGAGTTTTTTCATAGCTGAAAAGTGAATGATAGTGTAATACGTTTCTTTGGGTTTCGGTTTGCAGTTCGTTGACCCACACCCATTTAAGCAGGCCATAGTTCTTGCGCTCGTTGTCGAGGAATTTCAGAAATATTTTGTGTAACGCTTTGTCCTGTTGCGGCTTGCTCAACTTCTTGAGCGTGGCCGGGAGATCGGGAAACGTGAACGTCACAAAGCGGAGGTTTTCCCGGATCATGTACTCCGATGACAGAAACAGGGAGTAGGAAGCGGCGCGAACACGTTGTTTGCTTCGCGAAGTCAGCCGGAAGCCGGTCGCGTTGGCCGCTTCCCTACCCTCTTGGAGCCGTTCGATGAATTGGGTGTACCATCGGGGCTTGATCACGTACTCCTTGATCATCTCAAACGAGGTGCGGATGCTCTCGATGTGTTCCTGTATGTATTTCGGGATGGCCGAGAGCATGAAATCCTGTCTCACTTGCAGATGGTAATCTTCGTAACTGAATGGAATTGCGGACATTAGCGGATCGGGTTAGTAGGGTAATCCGGAATATAAGATATAATCAAGACCATAGGTAGCAACTTTCCTACGGGTGTCGTAGATAGCCCTTTGGGCCGTCCTTTCGGAGACGCAGAAATCCTCGGCGCAAAAGGTCATCGCGTCCGTGGGGCGTTCGCCGTCTTCGAGGTAGCACTCGTAGCGGTCGTAGATCAAAGCGTAAAACATCCGCTTGTCGGTGATCACGCCGATGTCCCGCAAGTGGTCGAAATGCACTCGCGGGATTTTGGTTGCGGCGTGAAGCAGATTGTAGAAGTCGTTGGCCAGTTGGTGAGTGGTCATATAGGTTTTGCTTATGGATATCGCGCGAGCTCGGCGCGCATGGGGGGTGATATCGGGTAAAATGATAAGTTTCGCCTATAGTAACAAGGCGGTTTGCGTGGTGGTTTCCACCGGCACCGGGTCGGCGTAGCCCTCTACCGGGGTCAGCTGGTTCGGTTGGCAATGCATCCCGTTTTCAAGCAGATAGCCGTGGCTCATGTAGTCCACGATCCGCATCGGGCGGGAGTGCTGCCGCATCTTCGGGCTCCACACCTTGACCGCTTGCCACAGGTGGAATTTGCACGGGCAAAACAGGAAGTCGTGCATCGGGACGGTAAGCAGATCGCCGTCCGCGCTTGCGAGCAGGTCAATGTAGCGTTTGCCGTCGCGGTCGTAGATGTCGGCGCACAGATAAGGTTTGTACGGCTTGATCCGGGTGTGGGTGTAGATACCGGCAAAACTCGGGTTGATCCAACACGGGCGGCCCGGCTCGGGGGCCCTCAGTTCGTAGTTCATGGCTATTTGTTTTTGAGGTTTGAAATGATGCGGGTAACGATCATTGCCGGGGCAAGAAGCGCGGCCGCGATGATTAGGTTTGCGAGGATGTCGGCCATAGCGTTATTGCTGTGCTTCTGACAGATTTTCGACAATCGTATCAAAATCGTAAAGGGCGTTTTCGAGCGAAGAAATTGCCTCACTCATGCGCTCTCCCCTATCGCTGTCCTGAATGCCTTCAGGTAGATTATCGTAGGCTTCCTGTTCCTCTTCGAGAACCGATTCTAACCGGGCTTTTATCGCCTCAATTTCTTCGCTGATCTCTGCGATTTCTTTTCTTCTCTGATTGTTCATAACAATTTGTTTTAAGGTTTTTAATTAAAATGCGCAGCCATGAATGCCGCATAGTTCGCCCAGGCGTACAACAATTACGTGATGATCGGGCGCACCCTGTGCCGGGTCGCCGATCGACACGCTGGCGGAAGAGAACAGGTAAAAGGCTGCGGGGCGGTTCACCCCCACCCCATTGATAACCATTACTTCGTGGTATTGTTGGCCTACAAGCCCGGCCCAATACGGTGAGGGAGTCAAATACAGTTCATTGGCTACGCCGTTGATCAGCATGCCGAAGCGTTCGGCAGAAACGTTCAATCGTAGTGTTTTCATGGTCAAATGATTGAGAGTAATACCGGGGAGAGGTCGATCACTTCGGCGGTGGTGTACATGGATGTATCCATGATGCCCGTTACCCGGGTCACCTTGCCACCGCGCACGATCTGCTCACCGGTGGCGTAAGGAACACGCACGCCAACCAGTAAATCGTTTTTGATCCACACCGGGGCCTCGTCGATCAGAATACATGTACTGCTTTCGCCGCGCTGAATGATACGGTATACCGGCACGATCAGCGTACCACTCGTTTGGCTGTACCCTGCGAACGTGCAGACAACCGCCCCAGCGAGGGGCATCAATAATTTTTGATTCATAGATTTATGTTTTTGAGGTTTGGATTCGGGATACTAAGGAGTTCGCCGCGGGCGTGGAGTTGGGCAACCGGGAACCGCTTGCCGTCCGTGAAATGGTAGTTATGCCCGTCAACGTGGGAAATCGTCCCCAAATAAAAAGAGGTTGCCCCCTGTATAAAAATATCGTCGCCGATGGCGAAGCGGTATTTTTCACAGGGAACAACCTTGAAAAATGAAACAATAATAAAGCGCTCGAACATCCGAAGAACGGATTTTTTTCCGTCCTCACAGATGACCCGGAAGGGTTGACCTATTGTACCATTTTTACAATCAGTCAGATACGCGATTTTGTTAACGCTTGTAAACATGGCTCGCAAGCGTTAACTGTTTCGCGAAATAGTACTGATCTTTTACTAAATACTTGCGTTGCGAGGAATCGTACGCAGAAATCCTTTGCGGTTTACCAACCTTTCCGCTCGGATTGAAGATATAAACGTAATCCCCTACAGCAAAGGTGAGATTTACAAATTTTAAATGCTCTAAGTCTAACCGATAATAATATCCGAGAGGGCCTCGGATAACAGGGATACAAAGCCGCGAAAACGACATAACCCGATAGGGTTGGCCAATTTCAAAAGTTGCGTAAGGTGATGGGTAGTTTCCCCTACCCCGCTTTCGGGGTTCGGGTTCAGGCTTAGATACTAATGTTACTACTGGAAGTTTTCTCATTGGTTTACAGTTAGTTAGTTAAAATTTAAACTAACGTTCTGTAAATCAATTATATTGCGCTGTAAATTACACTCGGTATTATGTTAAGTAAATGTTTATTGGCATTCCCCATTCTTGTTTTTGCCCTGGATTTTTTAGATCACGTTCTTTGTGTAATCGTCGTTCCGTTGGCATTTTTCCTGGACAAATTCATAACGGCGGAATGGGATGTTTTGACAGACGCGTCAAGAGAGCGGCGTTGCAAAAATATCTTTCTGCCCGCATTCTATTTAACATAACAAACCCTGCAAGAGTCACTCTCTTGAATGCGGTAGATACTCGTCGAAAGTATTATCGGAATAAAAGATCAAAACCCGTGCGATTTTTTTCGCAAGAATTTCGTTCGGGGCATTGTTTTGTTGAGGGTTTGGGAGAGTATGAACGGAGTTATTACGAGTATCCGATTCGATTTCTTTTGTACGCGGCGAGTTGGTCGGAATCGTGTTGGCGATCAGGGGCGGCTCTTTTTCGAACAGTTCCTTCTGAACAAAAGGAGGTAATGGTTTGGGTTGTGGATTGCCTGTAGAAGGATTCCGGTCGCGGTACATGGGCCCTTGTCCGAGGATCAGCCAATCGGGATTTATTTCAGGGAAGCGCGTCAGCATGGTCTCGATGAAATCGAAGCTGGGATTGTTCCGCCCGTTCATGATATGGCTTATTCGTGCGGGAACAACATCCATTGCTTCTGCGAATTTGGCGTAACTCATCGAGTTGTCCTTTAGAAATGCTTCCAGTCTTTCCTTCATGGTGATAATGTTAATTCACAAAAGTAATAAAATCAACACACCAATGCAAATACATTTGTAATGCGATATAGATGTAATAAATAACAAATGTATTGTTTGCAATCAGGCAATGCCAAATTCAGCCCAATAGCGCCAGACATGGACATGCATCAATGATAGATGTAAATAACATAACTAACTCTTTATCAGTAATCTACGATATTAAAATATTAGAAATGCTGATGGGTGGTAATGAAGATGACATTCATTCATTCATTTACATGATCTTTTAATATCATTTGTCATTATAAGTACTTGATTATTAGGTAGTAATAAATCATATAGCCGAATGTTATGTGATTTTTTAAGCGCATTTCCGAAGTTAACTAATGGTTCCTGATCGTAGTTCTCAGGGACATACGGATTCATGTTAAAACCACAAAAAGAGGATCTGAATTCAGGCCCTCTTCTCTTGTTTTGTTAACAAATGTTATTTAAATGGCGAGTTCGGTTCCTTTGCCATATGATCGTAGAACATTTTATCGAGAAATGCCGGGCAAATTTTTTTTATAAATGTGGTAGCCTTGCCATTGAATTCCATCAACAGCGTTCGTTTGCGGCGCTCAACTCCCTTGATAATGCGGCGGGCTACCTCCTCGGCGCTCATCATTTTGGACTCATCGCGCGGGGTTTCCCCTTGTGTTGTTCCGTTAGCAGTAAGCGCTGTAAATCTGATATTTGACGTCGTGAAGCCAGGGGCGGCGACCATTACATGAACCCCTTTTTTGAGGTTCTCTATGCGAATTGTTTCCAGAAATCCGGTCATGGCAAATTTGGATGCCGAGTAGCCGGTGCGACCAGGCAAGCCGTGTATGCCGGCCACCGACGACACCCCCACAATCGACCCTCTGCTTTTCTGAATGTGCGGCAAGGCATATTTTACGCAATTTACCGTACCCCAAAAATTCACATCCATCAGATTATGAAGTACTTTCAGTTCGACATCATCGAAAAGCGCCCTCATTGAGATTCCTGCGTTGCAAATGCAAATATCCACCCTGCCGAAGCGCTCAACGGCGCAATCAATCAGTCGGCGACACTCGTCTTCTTTGGCAACATCGATCGTTTCATAGGCCACCTCTGCCCCACTGTCGAGCAGTTCGGACGCAATTTCGGCCAGCCGCTCCCCGTTGCGGGCCCCCATCACTACCCGGGCGCCCCTTTTTGCAAATTCGCGAACCAAGGCCAGGCCAATTCCCGACGAGGCTCCGGTTATAACAACAACTTTTTCCCTGAAGTCCATATTTTCAGTGTATTTGACTAAATTTCCGTTCGTGTCGGCGGGTGATTTTACCTATATCTGCAACAATCCATATTCGCGCAAAATGTCCCAACGCTTTGAGTGGTAAAGATATGAGAACGGTTCGGCATTGAATTCGCCATAATATTCGCTCGCCTCCCCCAGTGTAGTTGTAGAATTTAAATCGGAAATTTTGTTAATTATGTTAAATAAAAAGTCGCGATCCACGGTTTTCAGTTTCAATAATTTTCCTGAAGAATTAGAGGTCAGCATCACTCCTTCGTCTGTTTTTTCGATCGGTTGCCCGATCCATACCAACCGGGCATGTTCGTTGAATATCCTTGATTGATCGGGCTTGATCAATTGGTCTATTATGAGCGTCGGCTCGACTGTTGTGCGCGGAACCTGGGCATTGAACCATTTGTGCACCCCCTTCTTGAGTTCCACCCCGTGCATATAGGAATAGGTGGCGTCGCTTAGTGCATCGGCTACCGTGTCGAGGTTGTAATTGAACTGATAATTGAACGGTATTTCATTGTTAGCGAATGGATTATGCTTGCCGCTCGATGGTTTTACACCAAATTTTTCAGGGTCTCGTCCCGAGGGCGAGTGTACGGTCATGGCATACCGGTGCCAATAGGCGGAAGTAATGAGCTCGGCTTGGAACATTTGTCGTACAACTTCCAGTGAATCAGCGGTTTCTTGTAATGTTTCCGTTGGAAATCCATACATGAGGTAGGTGTGACACAAGATACCGGCATAGTAAAAGTTGCGCATTGACATTACGGCCTGTTCCACCGTTATCCCTTTGTGTATCAGCTCCAATAGGCGATTTGATGCTACCTCTACCCCACCCGACACGGCGATGCATCCCGAGGCGACAAGCAGCTGGCACAGATCGGCGGTGTAGGTGGCTTCGAAGCGGATGTTGCTCCACCAACTCACTTGCAGCCTTCGTTTGATTATCTCTAATGCGATCTCTTTCAGCAGCTTGGGTGGTGCAGCTTCGTCTACGAAATGGAAGGCCGACGAACCTGTGGTGGTTATGATTTCCTCCATCCAGTCGACCAGTTGGGTGGCCGGGGCCGGGTCGTAGCGGCAGATGTAGTCGAGCGATGTGTCGCAAAAGGCGCATTTGCCCCAGTAGCAGCCGTGCGCCAGGAATAGTTTATTCCAGCGGCCATCGCTCCACAGTCGCAGCATGGGGTTGGTTGTGTCGCACAGCGAAAAATATTTGTTGTGTGGAAGCTCTTGGAAATCAGGGCATCCGCGTTCGGTATGAGAAATAGTCCCGATGCTTTGATCGAAAAATGGGGTTCCGTTTTTCAGATAAATGGCACCTGCTGGTTCCTTCGTCCCGTTGAGAATCGACAAGAGGCTTTTTTCTCCGTCATCCATGATGATATAATCCACAGAATCAAATATTTGTGGATCGGAAAGTTCGCGCAATTCGGTTGATGGATACCCTCCCCCGATCAGTGTTTGCAACGACGGATGGTGCTTTTTGATGTGCTTGCAGCAACGCAGTGCGGCCAGCAGATTGCCCGGAAAAGGTACGGTAAAGCCGACATGGGAGTATTCGCCGCCATGCAATGCCTCATTCAGTAATTCGATCATCGCCTCCTCAATCCGGTTAGCCGGCCGGTTGAGTTCCGTAGCGATAGGTGTGAATTCGGGGAGCGATGCGGCTAATTTTTCGGCGTATTTTATCAAACCGAAGTCAGGAGAAATTACCTCACGAAAATAATTAGTTAAGTCTTCCAAATACAGTGTTGACAGGTATTTAGCACAATCTAAGACTCCCATTTCGCCAAAGGCGGCGATGTTTTCATCCGCCTCTGCAAAGCATGATGCCTGAGGCAGGTAACTGCCCGAGCAGATGAGGTGGCACATGGCCGGATCGTTCCCTCGCAAAAAACGCATCACGCTGTCGATGGTGTGGATGTATTTTTGGCGCAAGATCCACATACGCTGGATGTTGGGATCATCCGACGCAGGTTTTTCCTTGAAAACTCCGCTCAGGAAACTGGATGAAAAAATCCTGTTCAGCAGCTCCACCGACAAATCGAATTGACAGGCTTCCACTCCCGAGCGTTTTAGGAATCCGACCAAATAGGCTGTCGCCGGATAAGGGCAGTTGGGTTGGATGAATGGGGGTTGAATCAGTAGTATCTTGCTCATTGTCTGTTATTTATTCCTGGTATGGCACTTCGATCGTCAGGTTGTCGCAGGCCAACGATACGTTGTGCGGCAGTCCCTCCGTCACCTTGTCGAACAGCCCCAGTTGGTGCGAGATGTGAGTGAGATAGGCTTGGCGCGGCTTCGCCTTTGCTATGATCTCCAGCGCTTCGGGCAGTGAGAAGTGTGACAGGTGTTTTTCGTGGCGCAACCCGTTGATTACGAGGGTATCTGCATTTCTTAATTTATTGGTTTCGGCTTCCGGAATGGCGTTCATGTCGGTCAGGTAGCAGAATTCGCCGATACGGAATCCGAGTACCGGTAATTTATAGTGGAATCCTCGTATGGGTGTGATTTTCACGTTTTTAATAAAAAATGGACTCTCCCCTATCGTGTGAAGTTCGATTTCCGGAGCGCCGTTGTATTTGTTCTCGGCGAAAGCGTAGTCAAAATCTTTTCGCAGCACTGCCTGTACGCGTTCCTCGGCGTAGACATGCACGGCTTCTTTCTGGAAATAGTTGAAGGCCCGCACGTCGTCCAGCCCGCCGATGTGGTCTTTGTGGGCGTGGGTCAGCACGATGGCGTCGAGGCGATCGATTCCCGCACGCAACATCTGGGATCGGAAGTCGGGCCCGGCGTCGATGACGATATTGATGTCGTCGACCTGCACCAATACCGACGAACGCAATCGTCTGTCGCGTTCGTCGGTCGAGGTGCACACGCGGCATTTGCAGCCGATCATCGGCACGCCTTGCGAGGTGCCGGTGCCCAGAAATGTTACCCGCATCACTCGCCGATAATTTTGATTAACACCCGTTTGCGGCGTTTGCCATCGAATTCGCCGTAGAATATTTGCTCCCAGGGGCCTAAGTCGAGGTGTCCTTCGGTGACGGCCACCACCGTCTCGCGCCCCATGATCTGACGCTTGAGGTGGGCGTCGGCGTTGTCTTCATGGCCGTTATGCCTGTATTGCGAATGCGGCTTTTCGGGCGCCAGTTTTTCGAGCCATGCCTCAAAGTCGCTATGCAGTCCCCTCTCGTCGTCGTTGATGAACACGCTGGCGGTGATGTGCATGGCGTTCACCAGGCACAGGCCCTCGCGGATGCCGCTTTCGGAGAGCGCCGCCTCGACCTCGGGGGTGATGTTGATGTATTGCCTGCGGTTAGGTGTGTTGAACCACAGCTCTTTGCGGTATGATTTCATGGTTTGGCCGATATTGTGGTGTAATATTTAAGTGAAGTAAGTGTCGCATCTGCATCTCCGAAACCGCATCGATTATATGGGTGGCGTTCAGGTTGTTTTCCCGAGCGCCACCCGTTTTTTCGTGGTTTTGGATGTGCAGGTTCGCCGCAGACCGAACGGAACGAATGTTTAATTCAGTTTCAGGTCGGTTTTGATCTGTTCTATCTTCCTGTCCAGCTGCTCTTCCACTTTGCTGAACGAGGCCGGAGAGTCGAGTTCCTCGCGTACGCCGAAGTAGAATTTGATCTTCGGTTCCGTCCCCGACGGGCGCGCCGAAACAATGGTATTATCGTTTGTAATAAACTGCAACACATTCGATTGATGCTCGTCAATTGGAGTGACACTTCCGGTGGCAAGATCGGTTTTCTGCAACAGTTCGTAGTCGTACATCACCGTCACCTTGGCGCCGCAGATTGTTTTGGGCGGATGGGCGCGCAGGCCGGCCATTATGCCCGCGATCTCTTCGGCGCCCTCTTTTCCCTGTTTGGTGATGGCCAGCATCCCCTCTTTGAAGAAGCCGTACTCGACGTAGATTTGCTTGAGCAACCCGTAAAGGGAGGTGCCCTGCGTTTTGGCCCATGCCGCAGCTTCGGCCAGCATGGCGCACGAGATCACGGCGTCTTTGTCGCGCACGAAATCGCCCACCAGAAAACCGTAGCTCTCCTCGCCGCCGCAAATGTAGCGCTTGACGCCTTCGAGTTTGCGGATCACCTCGGCGATGTATTTGAAGCCGGTGAGGCAATTGTAGTATTCGACGCCGAACGAGCGGGCAATGTGTTCGATCAGTTCAGTGGTGACTATCGTTTTGATAATGAATTCATTGCCGTGCAGCTTTTGCTCCTCTTTCCAGCGGCGCAATATATAATAGGTAAGGATCGATGCCGTCTGGTTGCCGTTCAGCAGCACGTAGCCGCCTTCGCCGTCGGGGACGGCGGCCCCCACCCTGTCGGCGTCGGGATCGGTGGCCAGCACCAGTTCGGCGCCCTGGCTGCGCGCCTGTTCAACGGCCAGCTTCATGGCCGCCGGTTCTTCGGGGTTGGGGTAAGACACCGTGGGGAAGTTGCCGTCGGGCGTGGATTGCGCCTCCACGGTCGACACGTGCGTGAAGCCGAACATTTGCAGTGCCTGGGGCACGACGGTGATCCCCGTGCCGTGCAGCGGCGTGTAAACGATCTTCATGTCGGCGTGTTTGGCAATGGCCCCCGGCGACAATGTGAGCGTGTGCAGGGCTTCCAGATAAGCCTTGTCCATGTTTGCCCCCAGCGGCGTGAGATTTTCGGGTTTGCCCGTGAATTTGACCTGATCGACCGAGGTGATCATCCCCACCTCCTCTATGATGTTGGTGTCGTGCGGGGCGGTGATCTGGGCGCCGTCGTTCCAGTAAGCCTTGTAGCCGTTGTACTCTTTAGGGTTGTGCGATGCGGTGAGCATCACGCCGCTATGGCAGCCCAGCTCGCGGACGGCGAAGCTCAACTCGGGTGTCGGGCGCAAGGATTCGAACAGGTACACCTGGCAGTCGTTGGCCGTAAAAATATCGGCCGTGATGCGGGCGAACTCGCGGCTGTTGTTGCGGCTGTCGTACGAAATGGCCGCACGGATGGTTTCGCCGGGGAACTGTTTTTTCAGGTAGTTGACCAGTCCCTGGGTGGCCATGCCCACGGTGTATTTGTTCATGCGGTTGGTGCCCACGCCCATGATTCCGCGCAGTCCGCCCGTTCCGAATTCGAGGTCTTTGTAAAACGATTCGATCAGTTCTTTTTCGTCGTTTTTCATTAGGATTTCAACCTGATGTTTCGTATCTTCGTCGTAGTTGCCTGAAAGCCATTTCTGCGCTTTCTCCCGGACTGCCTGAATCAGATTTTCGCTCATTTTCGGTTTCTATTTTAGGATGATTATAAATTACTCTAAAGCAAAGGTACGGTAAAATTTCCGATTTCCCCGTAACCGTTAGTAAATAAACAGAATCGTGTTTCCGGCCTCCCGAAACCGCCTTACTTGAATAACAAAACATTCCACATAAACAAGTTGCCCGGGTCTTTTTTTTATAAAAATTATCCACACTTTTGCAGTAGAAATTAGAATTGACATGCAATCCGTAACAAGTTCATATTCAGGAATTTGGAATAACTGCCTCTCCCTCATTAAGGAGCGGACTTCCGACGAGGAATACACCCGTTGGTTCAAGCCCATTGTGCCTGTGGACTTTGACGGATCGGTGCTCAAACTCCGGGTTCCGAACGAGAGTTTCGTGTATCAGATCGAGCGGAATTACATCCCGTTCCTGCGCCCCATCATCCAGCAACTTTTCGGGGCTAAAACCCGCTTGCGCTACTCCATCCCCGACCCCGAGCCGGAGGTTCAGGCGCAGGCTCAAACCAACAGCGAACTGTCGCACATCAGCGCCGTGGTGGCCCAGAACAACGGGGCGACCTATAAAAACCCGTTCATCATCCCCGGCATCAAGAAGGTGGTGATCGACCCGCAGCTCAATCCCAACTACTGCTTCGACAATTTTGTCGAGGGCGAGTGCAACCGCCTCACCCGTTCGGCCGGGCTGTCGATCGCCATCACCCCGGGCAACACGCCCTTCAATCCCTTGTTTATATATGGCGATTCGGGGCTGGGCAAGACGCACGTGGCGCAGGCTATCGGGCTGGAGGCGAAGCAACGCCATCCCGACCTGAAGGTGCTGTATGTGAGCACCAACAAATTTCAGGCCCAATTTCAGAATGCGGCCGTCAAGGGCGAGTTGAACGACTTCATCCACTTTTATCAGATGATCGACGTGCTGATTGTGGACGATATTCAGGAGCTGGCCGGCAAGGAGAAGACCCAGAATGCGTTTTTCAACATATTCAACCACCTGCACCTGTCGCACAAGCAGTTGATCCTCACTTCGGACAAGCCTCCGGTCGAACTCAAAGACATCGAACAGCGGCTCATCACCCGTTTCAAGTGGGGGCTGTCGACGCAGCTGGTGCAACCCGACTACGAGACCAAGGTCAAGATCATCAAGGCCAAAGCGTCGCGCTCGAACGTGCAGCTCGACAACGAGGTGGTGGAGTTTCTGGCGGCGAACATCGAGTCGAGCGTGCGCGAGATCGAGGGAGCGCTTACGGCCCTGATCGCCAACACGGTGTTTCTGGGCAAGAAGCCCACCATTGCCTTGACCAGGGAGGTGTTGAAGATGTATGTCAAGTATACGCACAAAGAGGTGTCGATCGACTCGATCTGCTCGGTGGTGTGCGACCATTTCGACATCACCAAGGATAAATTCAACTCCAAACTGCGTACCCGCGAGATCGCCCTGGCGCGCCAGATCGCCATGCACCTGAGCAAGACCCACACCAAGCTGTCGCTTTCGGCCATCGGGCTGTTCGTCGGCAATAAAAACCACGCCACGGTGCTCCATGCCTGCAAGACGGTGTCCAACCTGCTGGAAACCGACAAGTCGTTCCGCGAGCAGATGGAAGAGATCGAACGCAAGGTGCTGGCGAAATAGCGTTTGCCGCTACGGAAAACACAAGGGGGCCGCCAGCCCCTTTTTTTATTTGCGACCCCGGGCATGCAATCCGTTTTTTTATTAACTTTGTAAGGTTATATTTTCCGGTGCCGGACGGCATTTAACCAAAATCGGATGCGATGCTCAAACCAGGGGACAAGGCGCCTGAATTCACAGGCACGGACAAAGACGGCAGGCCGGTGAGCCTTGCCGATTACAGGGGCAAAAAACTGATCCTCTACTTCTATCCCAAAGACAACACGGCCGGGTGTACGGCTGAGGCGTGCAGCCTGAGCAACGGTTACGCGGAACTGAAGGCGGCCGGGTTCGAGGTGGTGGGCGTGAGTCCCGACAGCGGGCAGTCGCACCAGAAATTCACGGAGAAATACTCGCTTCCCTTCACGCTGCTGGCCGACACCGATAAAACCATCGCAAACCTCTATGGCGTGTGGCAACTGAAAAAATTCATGGGGCGCGAATACATGGGCATTGTCCGCACCACGTTCATCATCGACGGCAACGGCGTGATCGAGATGGTGGTGCCCAAGGTCGACACCAAAAACTCCGCCTCGCAGATCCTGGAATTGTACAATAAACGATAACTCAAACATGGCAAAAGAAGAAACAAAGACACAGACGATGAGCGACAAGCAGAAAGTGCTGGCCGCCGTAATGGAAAAAATCGAGAAGGATTTCGGCAAGGGCGCCATCATGCGCATGAGCAGCGATCCGGTCGACAATGTGCCGGTGATCGGCTCGGGATCGATCGGCGTCGACCATGCCCTGGGTATCGGGGGCTACCCCAAGGGGCGCATCATCGAGATATACGGGCCCGAATCGTCGGGTAAGACCACGCTGGCCATCCACGCCATCGCCGAGGCGCAGAAGGCGGGCGGCATTGCAGCGTTTATCGACGCCGAGCACGCTTTCGACCGCTTCTATGCCAAAAAGTTGGGCGTGGACGTCGACAACCTGCTGATCTCGCAGCCCGACAACGGCGAGCAGGCGTTGGAAATCGCCGACCACCTGATCCGTTCGAGCGCCATCGACATCATTGTCATCGACTCGGTGGCGGCGCTCACGCCCAAGTCCGAGATCGAGGGCGAGATGGGCGAGGCGAAAGTGGGGCTCCAGGCCCGGCTGATGTCGCAGGCGCTGCGCAAGCTTACGGCCAATATCGCCAAGACCAAAACCGTTTGCGTGTTCATCAACCAGTTGCGCGAAAAGATCGGCGTCACCTACGGCAATCCCGAAACCACCACCGGCGGTAACGCGCTCAAGTTCTATTCGAGCATCCGCATCGACATCCGCAAGGCCGCCAGCATCAAAGACGGCGAGGAGCAACTGGGGTCGCGCGCCAGGGTGAAAATCGTCAAGAACAAAATGGCGCCGCCGTTCCGCCGTGCCGAATTCGATATCCTTTATGGCGAAGGCATCTCGAAGATCGGCGAGATCATCGACTTCGGTGTCGAGGCGAATATCATCAAAAAGAGCGGGTCGTGGTTCTCGTACGGCGAACGCAAGCTGGGCCAGGGGCGCGAAACCATCAAGCAGGTGATTCTCGACGACGCGGCGCTCTATGCCGAACTGGAAGAGAAAGTCAGGGCCTTCCTGGCCGGGAGCAAGGAGTAATTCGCCTGGCATAAACTTCGGGCACAGGCAATTCGGGGAACAACGGGAATCTGTTCGGTTATTGGCAGATTCCCTGTTGTTTCATAAAAAACAACAGACGTCATGATAAATGTAACGGACAATGACGAAAGGCTGATCCAGTCGCGTTTCGCCGACCTGATGGAGCATTGCGCGCCCATCTGCAAGAGCGAGCAGGACCGTGAGCTGATCGAGCGCGCCTTTTCGATCGCCAACGACGCCCACCGGGGGATCAAACGCCGCTCGGGCGAGCCGTACATCACCCACCCGATCGCCGTGGCCAAGATTGCCGTCACCGAAATAGGGCTGGGGGTGAAGTCTGTTGTGTCGGCGCTGCTGCACGACGTGGTCGAGGACACCGAGCTGACCGTGGAGGACATTGACCGGATGTTCGGCCCCAAGATCGCCTACATGGTCGACGGGCTCACGAAAATGGCCGGGGTATTCGCCAACGAATCGAGCGAGCAGGCCGAGTCGTTCCGCAAGATGCTGCTGACCCTCTCGGACGACGTGCGGGTGATCCTGATCAAAATCGCCGACCGGCTGCACAACATGCGCACGCTGGGGGCCATGCCGGCCGACAAGCAGATGAAGATCGCCGGCGAAACATTGTTTCTGTTCGCACCGCTGGCTCACCGCCTGGGGCTGAACCGGATCAAGACCGAGTTCGAGAACCTGAGCCTGCGCTACATGTTCCCGAAAGAATACAACGACATCACCTCGAAACTCAACGAGGGGGCCGAAAAGCGCGGACAGTACATCGACAAATTCATCGCCCCGCTGAGCCAGACGCTCAGGGAACACCATTTCGACTGCGAGATCACCGGCCGCATCAAGTCGCCCTACTCGATCTGGGAGAAGATGCAGCGCAAGGGCATTCCGTTCGAGGAGATCTACGATATTTTCGCTATCCGCATCGTGTTCACGCCCCACGGCACCGAAAACGAAAAGCAGCAATGCCTGAACATCTACTCGATCATCACCGATATCTACAAACTCAAGCCCGATCGTTTCCGCGACTGGGTCAACATTCCCAAGGCCAACGGTTACGAGGCGATCCACTGTACGGTGATGGGCCCCGAGGGGCGGTGGGTCGAGATCCAGATCCGTTCGCACCGCATGGATGACATCGCCGAGCACGGGTTTGCCGCCCATTGGAAATACAAGGAAGAGAAAGTCAAGAGCGGCGAAGAGGGCGAGCTCGACAACTGGATCAACGAGGTGCGCGAGGCCCTGAACAGCCCGACGGAGAATGCCGTCGAGTTTCTCGATAACTTTAAATTAAGCCTCTATTATTCCGATATCGTGGCCTTTACGCCCAAAGGCGACCAGAAGCGTTTGCCGCAGGGAGCCACGGCGCTCGATTTCGCTTATGCCATCCACTCGAAGGTGGGCAACCGGGCCATCGGGGCGAAAGTGAACCACAAGATCGACTCGATTTTCGCCAAGATCGTCAACGGCGACCAGGTGGAGATCATCACCTCGGCCAAGGCCGAACCCAAAGCCGAATGGCTCGACCATGTGGTGACGGCCCGCGCCAAACAGCACATCAAAGCCTATCTCAAGAAGGAGAACGACAACAACATCCAGCGCGGCATGGAACAGTTCGAGGCGGAACTCAAAAAGTTCAATGTCACGCCCAGCGCGCGTGTGTTCCGCAAGGTGTTGCCCGCCTATAAGTGCGTCACCAAAGACGAGTTTTACAGTAAACTCGGGGCCGGGATCATCAACATCGGCAACCTGGAGAAGGTGCTCAAGGAGAACACGGCCAACAAGCTGGTCAAATATTGGGGCCTGCAACTGACCTCTCCCATCCAGAAACTGTTCGGCGGCGGAAAGAAAAACGGGCGCCCCAGGCCAGCGGACGGGAACGGCGCCGCGCCGCAGTCGTTCGTCATCGCCACCTGCTGCAACCCCATTCCCGGCGACCAGATCACCGGTTTCATCGACGACCACAACGTGGTGACGGTGCACAAGAAGAACTGCCCGGTGGCCATCAAACTGTCGGCGCAAAAAGGCAACGACATCGTCACGCCCGAGTGGGCCAGCCACACGGCCATGTCGTACCTGTCGCACATCCGGTTGCAGGGCATCGACCGCATGGGGATATTGCAGGAGATATCGGGCGTCATCACCACCCAGCTCAACGTCAACATCCGCAAGGTGTATATCGAAAGCCACGACGGCATTTTCGAGGGGGTGATCAGCCTGTATGTCAAAGACACCAAAGACCTGAGCAACGTCATCAGCGAAGTGCTGCACATCAAGGGGGTGGAGAGCGTGCGGCGCGTAGAGAGCGATCATTCGGAAAACAGATAGGTTATGAGTTGGTATTATATTTTTATTGCTCTTGTTGTCGGCAGCTGGCTGCTGGAGCGGATGCTGAAAGTGAAAACGACCGGCCGGCGGCCGATGGAAAACCAGCCTCCGAACAACGATCCCGATTCGTGGGTAAAACCCGACGAAGAGGATCCGTGGCAGTCGGATTACGAAGAGGTTGCCGCTCCTGCCCCGCCGCCGTTCAGAAAACCGGAGGCTCCCGCATTTGCGGCGGCCAAAACCGAGGCTGCGCTTTATCCGCAGAAAAGCATCGACCAGATCATTGCCGATATCGAAAAGCAAGACCTGGCCGAACGCGAACGCGTGGAAGGGGCATTGCAGTCCGATGCGAACATCCTGGCCGATTTCGATCTACGTAAAGCGGTAATATACAGCGAAATGCTTAATCCTAAATTCAAAGAACATTGATCCATGGCAACCATCTTCACCAAAATCATCAACGGTGAGATCCCCTGCTACAAGGTGGCCGAGGACGACCGCTACTTCGCGTTTCTCGATATCAATCCCGTGGCCAAAGGGCATACGCTGGTTGTTCCCAAGTGCGAGACCGACTATCTTTTTGATCTTGACGACGACACGCTCGCCGGCATGATGGTGTTTGCCAAGCGGGTGGCCCGCCGCATCGAAGGGGCGATCGCCTGCAAACGGGTGGCTGTGCTGGTGGTGGGGCTTGAGGTGCCTCACGCCCACATTCACCTGATTCCGATCGGCAGCGAGCGCGACGCCTGCCTGAGCAACGAAAAGTTGAAACTGTCCCGCGACGAATTCGAGGCCATTGCCCGTGCCATTGCATCCGCAGGGTGATGTGTTAACGTTTGGCGCTTGGGGCCTTTGTGTCATAATATCGTAATAAAACAGGGGGTGCTTGCGTTGAATAAAAAAGATCCCCCATTCGATCCATGAAGAAAATCGCACTTGCCTTGCCGTTGTTGCTGTTGTCGGCGGCAGCGTTCGCCCAGAAGCCCGACAACAAACAGATCAAAACGGAAATCGCCGCCCCCGGGTCGCGGCATTATTACCCAAAACTTTTCGGCCGCTATTTCGAGGGTGACACCACACTCGACCGGCTCGATTACCATTACCTGTACTACGGTTTCGCGTTTCAGCCCGAGTATGATCCGCTTGCCGAATACACACTCGAAGGGGTGCGGCTGGAGAATGCTGCCGAGCCGACGGAGGCCGATTGCCATAAACTGATAACGATGGCCCGGCAACGGCTGGCCAAAGATCCTTTTTCGCCGCGTTACCTGAACCTGCTGTCGTTCGCCTATGCGCAAACCGGCAACGATGACCTTGCGGCGCGCTATGCCGCCAGATACAACGGTGTGATGCAGGCGATCCTGTCGTCGGGCGATGGGCTGAGCGACAAAAGCCCTTTTCACTGCATCGCCCCCTCGCACCGCGATGATGTGATCACCGCCCTTGGCTACAAGGCCCGCGAAGCGATTACGGTCGATAATTCGCTGGAATACGTTCCGCTCGACGACAACTCCGTCAAAGGCATCTATTTCGATTACAGCCGCTTCTATTCGCCCCGGCACCACACCCGCAAACAAATGGTACAATGATTTCGATCGACGACATTCTGGTCAGCGAAGACCTTTTCGAATCCAAATTCTGCTGCGACATCGCCGCCTGCAAAGGGATCTGCTGTGTGGAAGGCAATGCCGGAGCGCCGTTGGAAGAGATTGAAACGCAGGTGCTTGAAGACGAATACGACAATTATAAGCCTTACCTCAAACCCGAGGGGGTGGCGTCGATCGGTGAAAACGGCTTCTTTGTCGTGGACCAGGACGGCGATTACACCACCCCGCTCGTCAACAACGCCGAATGCGCCTATTCGGTCGAGCATAACGGCGTGACCCTGTGCGCGATCGAGCAGGCCTACAACGACGGCAAGACCGGTTTCCGCAAGCCCCTGTCGTGCTTTCTCTACCCCATCCGCGTCATCTACCTCAACGACCGCGTCTATGCCCTGAACTACCACCGCTGGAGCGTCTGTTCGTGCGCCGAAACGCTGGGACTGAAAAAAAGCGTTCCGGTTTACCGCTTCCTCGAAACGCCGATCAGGGAACGCTTCGGCGACGAGTTTTTCGAGGCGATGGAGCAGGCCGAAAAGTTGCTGAACGAAGAATGAAAAACCGGCATGGAAAATTTTCCATGCCGGTTTTTCGTAAGGCCGTTTCAGATCACGTCGGTTGCATATACGGCTACTTTTTCAGGTATTCCAGGAACTCCGGGAATATCTCCCAGATCACTGCCGTCTGAAGCCACAACTTGCGGGCCAACGCCTTTTTCGACGGGCGTTCCGATTCGATGTCGGCGATGTATTCGGCCGTGATATCGTGATCGCCCGATATCAACTCGTTGTATGTGTCGATGAAATCGCGCTTGAGCGTGGCCTTGAACTGCTCCTTGTCGGCTTTGTTGCGGCGGAACGACTCCCAGGCCATCGACACCACGTCGGCCGGCTCCTTGTAACTCAAATCGAACGACACGTCGTCGAACGCCTCGTAGTCTTCCATTGCCGTGTAGCAATACGACAACTGAGTGGAAGACTGGAAGTTGTCGTCTTCGTCCAGATCCAGCAACATCTCGAACAGGGCGGCCGCCATCTCGAAGTCGCCGGTCATGAAGTGGTCGATGGCCGTGCTGTAAATGATCGTCAGCAGGGGCCGGTTTTCCTCCTCGTCGTAGGGCAGACGGATCTCCTCCTCTTCGGGAATGATGGAAAAAGCCCGCTGGAAAGTCTGATAGCGCAGGTTGCACGCCTTGTCTATCTCCAGGTTGTCGGTGTAAAGCAGCGACAGCAGATAGGCCGCCTCGAAATTGTAAGGCTCTTTCTCGACCAGCGTTTCGAGCGCGGCGATATTCTCGTCGGCGCTTTTCCCGCCGTTGCGGTATTGGGCGATGATGCGCGCCGCCTCGGGGCTTTCGTTGTATGAAACGTGGTACGAGTTCCCGATCACGGGCTCAAGGGTGGGTATTTCCATCGGTTATCCTATTTTATCTCGTTTAAAATGAATGACTACGCCCGTCATAACGGCTATGGTCACCGCGGCGCCGGCAACCAGCCCGCTCGATTGCGAGAGTCCGAACCCTTCGCGGGCGATGAACAGGTAGCTGGCCGTGACCATGGTCATGAACAGGGCTGGTAACATGGCCACCAGATAGTTCTTTTTCCGGGCATACAGATACGCCGTCACAGCCCACAGGGTGAATACGGCCAGCGTCTGGTTAGCCCAGGCGAAATAACGCCAGATGACGTCGAAGTTCAGGAACGTAATGCCGAACCCGACCAAAAACAGCGGAATGGATATGTACAGGCGTTTGGCGAACGGCTTCTGGTCGATTTTCATGAAATCGGCCACAATCAGCCGCGCGCTGCGGAACGCCGTGTCGCCGGTGGAGATGGGGGCGGCAACCACTCCCAGCAGGGCTAGCAGGCCGCCAATGGCCCCCAGCGTGGTTTTCGAAATGGCGTCCACTGCCCAGGCGGCGTTGTTGCCGTGTTCGGCCAGGGTGCTGTTGAGCCCCTCCACCCCGCCGAAAAACGCCATGCCCATGGCGGCCCAGATCAAGGCGATGATGCTCTCGGAGATCATGGCCCCGAAAAACACGCCCCGGCACTCTTTCTGCGACCTGACGCACCGCGCCATCAGCGGCGACTGCGTGGCGTGGAAACCCGACACCGCCCCGCAGGCGATGGTGATGAACAGCATCGGGAACAGGGGGTACGATGCTGCGTCGGTCTTCATGTTGCGCAGCGTTTGGGTTGTCAGCTCCGGAATCTGGTAGTCGCTCATCAGCAGCACGGCCAGTATCCCGAAAGCCATGAACAGCAATGCGGCCCCGAACACCGGATAGATCTTTCCGATGATTTTGTCGATGGGCAGCAACGTGGCCACGATGTAGTAGGTCAATATGATCCATACCCACACCGATTGCGTGATGCCCGTGATGCCCTGCAAAATGCCCGCCGGCCCGGTGATGAACACCGCTCCCACCAGCACCATCAGCACAATGGTGAATGCCCGAACCACCTGCCTGACGTTGCCACCGAGGTACTTGCCGATGATTTCGGGATAGCTCAGCCCGTTGTTCTTGATCGAGATGATGCCCGAAGCATAGTCGTGCACCCCTCCGATGAAAATCCCCCCGACGGTGATCCACAAAAACGCCACCGGCCCGAACGTCGCCCCCAGCAGCGCGCCGAAAATCGGCCCCAGTCCGGCAATGTTGAGCAGTTGGATCAGAAAGGTCTTCCATTTGGACATCGGCACGTAGTCGACCCCGTCGTAATGGGTTTTCGACGGTACGGGCTTGTCGCGCTCCATCCCGAACAGCCGGTTCATATAACGGCCGTACAGGAAATAGGCGGCGATCAGCAGGCCGAGGCAAATGAGGAACGTGATCATTTATTGTCGAGGTATTTTAAGCGCAGCATGTATTTTTTTCCGCCCTCGGGGATGAAATACTCGTATTGAACCCCGTTGTCGACCACCACCGAATCCAGCAGCACATCGTATTTCTGCGGGTTCTTCGCGTCGAAACGCACGTATGCCGGCGTGCCGACAAGGATCACCTGGAACAATCGGTTGGTCGAGAATTCGAACCGGCGGCCGGTGCTGTCGACGTAAGCATACGTGGTGTGGGCGAACAGGCCGCGGTCGTCGCGGGCGCTGTACTCGAACGATTCGGTCGCATGGGCCTTCACCACCCGGTATTCGGACCGCGAGACCGACTTGACGGCGAACCAGGCCGCCGCCCCGATGATCACCAGCATCAACACCATATGCACCGGGCTTTTGCGCAGTCTTTTGCGGTGCATCCTGATCGACGTTCTTTTCTCTTCCATAATCGTTTACCGGTTTAGTTTCATGTAAATTTCGCGGCACACCCAGGCGTCGGTGGCGGCGTAAATCATTTGCGGCACGGTGAGTTGCTGAGCCTCCCAGTTGCTGAGTCTCTGCGCTTTAGACACCTTGCCTCCCAGCACGATGGCCGCCATTTTTTTGACGCTGATGGCTTCGATGCCGTGCTCTTTGACGATCTTCTGCAAATCGACGAATCCTTTCGGGGTGAAGCGGTGCAGCTTGTTCATGATCTTGATGTCGTCGGTGATGGCCGCCCCGATCTTCATCACGGCATCGTCTTCGAGGAGCCCGGTCAGCGTTTGATCGATCTTTATTTTGTTGAGCCTGAACAGATAGCACTTTTTTTCTCCGGAGAGTTGCAGCAGCGCCACATCGTTGTTTTTTCCTTTTTTGAACGAAGGGCGGGTTTCGGTGTCATACCCTACAACCAGCTCTTTTTGAAGGCATTCCACCGCATTGGCCACCTGATCCTGAGAATCGACGACAACAATCTCCCCCCCGAACGCAATGAGGGGCAGTTGGTTTATTTCGTCGTTCTCGATCGTCGGGCTGTAGGCCATCTGCTTGGAAA
The DNA here is from genome assembly GCA_031548435.1 of Rikenellaceae bacterium. Taxonomy (GTDB): domain Bacteria; phylum Bacteroidota; class Bacteroidia; order Bacteroidales; family Rikenellaceae; genus JAVBRA01. Next base: position 99,782 of record JAVBRA010000014.1, on the reverse strand, counting down.
ATTGACGACAAAGATAACGATTTTAGAAAAAGATTATTCCCCGGCGGATCAAGTTTTATCGGATATCTTCCCGCAAGGGGATCAACGCATTCATTTCCCATGAAAGAGGACGGGAAAAGTCCGCCGGATGGACGTCGGATCGGGCATGCGCAGGCGCCGGTTTCACGGGATTGATATTTTGCCGGAAAAACCGGAAAAGCAGGAAGAGGTCAAATCCAAAATCGGCGAGGCCATGCTGCTTAAGGATAAAGGAGGAGGGTGGCGTTTGTGTCGCCCTGACGGTTGGAGGTCTAATCGCGATGTTTTTTGAAGGGGGGCGCGAAAATAAGCCGCCTTATTTCACGGGTTTCAGTTTTCCGTCGGGCGTCAACGTCACGCTTCCTTCGGCTTGCAGCTCCTCTGCGATGCGGATGGTGGTGGTGAGGTTGTTGCCGATTCTTTCCGCCAGTGAATTGATCGTGTGCTCTTCCGCGGCGAGGATTTCATGTATCATCTCGCCCGTTTTTCCGCCGGCGCCGCCCTTTTTCGCCCGGCACACGTCGCAACAGCCGCAGGGGGGGCACTCTTTTTCTCCGAAGTATTCGCGCAACATGGCCGGACGGCAACGTTCGGTGTTGGTGTAGTAGGCGATCATCGACCCGATGCGGGCCACGGCGCTCTCTTTGCGTTGGGCGTAAGACGAGGGCGAGAGTACGATGTTGCCGGACGGCAGCCGTTCTTCGCGCAGAACCAGCATCGGGCAGCGGCGCCGCAGCGTGTAGCGGATGATCCGTATCTGTCCCAGCGTCAGCACGAACTCCCGGATCTGTTCGACCGTGTAGCCGGTCACATGCGCCATGTGCTCCTCGTCGACGGGCACCATTTCGGTGAACATGCCCGGGTAGTGGCGCAGCATGGCCTTGATGAACGTTTCCAGCTGTTTCTGCTCCACCTGCACGCGGTACAGACTATCGCGCGGCACGGTGAACATGATGCGCGTGGGGAACTCCATTTCGTCGGTCAGGGTCATGTAGCCGTTCAGGTCGAGGATGTCGATGGCGCTGCGGGCGGTAGCCGGATAGAGCTTGAACTTGTAGCTGAAGTCGTGCAAGTTGAACTCGCGGGTGGCGAACTGCCCCGCCCCCACGGGGATTTGAAGATAATTGAACACGGCCTCGTAGGTGCTTTTGATCTGCTCCATGGTGGGGAACTCCATGCGGAACCTCGACCGGGCGCTTTCGATGTCCGACGCCGAATAAAGCAGCACGGCGTAAGCCGGTTTGCCGTCGCGCCCGGCCCGGCCCGCCTCCTGGTAATACTCCTCGGGCGAGGCCGACGGCTCCCAGTGCGCCACAAAACGCACGTCGGGCTTGTCGATGCCCATGCCGAAAGCGTTGGTGGCCACGATCACCCGCATCTCTCCCCTCGACCACGCCTGCTGTTTCATCCTCCGCAGGGCGTAGCCCATTCCGGCGTGGTAAGCCTCGGCCGACACGCCGTTTTGTTGCAGCATTTTGGCGATCTCCTCCACCCTCCCCCGGCTGCGCGAGTAGACGATCCCCTGCCCTCTCACGCCGTTGATGATGCGCAACAGTTGCTCCTGCTTGTTTTCGGTCTGGCGCACCACGAACGAGATGTTGTCGCGGGCGAAGGTGGTGCATTTGACCAGCGGCATCCGGAAGCACAACTTCTCCATGATGTCGTCGGCCACGCGGGCGGTTGCCGTTGCCGTTACGGCCAGCACGGGCGCCTCGGGCGCCAGCGGGCGGATTTGGGCAATATTGAGGTAGGACGGGCGGAAATCGTAGCCCCATTGCGAGATGCAGTGCGCCTCGTCGACGGCGATCAGGCAGACGTTCATTTTTGCGAACCGCAGGCGGAATATCTCGGTTTCGAGCCGCTCGGGCGACACGTACAGAAACTTGCAGTCGCCGTAAACACAGTTGTCGAGGACGATGTCGATCTCCTTGTAACTCATCGACGAGTTGACGGCCACGGCGCTGATTTTCCGGCGGCGCAGGGCGGCCACCTGGTCGTTCATCAGGGCGATGAGCGGCGTGACCACCAGGCAGATCCCCTCCATCGACAGCGCCGCCGCCTGGTACATGATCGACTTGCCGCCCCCGGTGGGCAGCAGGGCCAGCACGTCGTTGCCGCCGCACACGGCCTCGATCACCTCGCGCTGCATGGGGCGGAACGAGTCGTAACCCCAGTATTCCTTCAGAATGTCGTTGATCTTAGCCACACGCTGTGCGATTGGTTGCAAATGATATTTTGTGTCGTCCCGGATTCGATCCGGTAAAGATTTCGGGTCAACTCCGGAATGACAATGCCGCCGGCTCACTTTGAACAGAAAAGGTATTTCTCTTTCCTGCCATGCGGGTGTGGCGCTGTGTTGCGGTGCAAATGCAAAGATAGTGGAAAGCGGTCAAATAAGGAAACATTTCGGCTCCGATGGCTTGCGTGTCGGCAGAATTATCTATTTTTGTTGGCGATATCGTCTGCCTGATGAAAAGATTCCTGCCCCTGTTCCTGTTTTTGTTCTGCCTTTTTCCGTGGCGGATCTCGGCCCAATTGAACAAAGAGTCTTTTCTTTACCGCAGCAGCGACCTGTTGATGGACAAAGACTACCGCGGGGCGATCGGCCTGCTCAATGTGTTGCTCACCTCCGACAGCACCCTGTACGACGGCTATCTGATGCGTGGCATCGCCAAGTACAATCAGGGCGACGTCATCGGGGCCGAGAGCGATTTCAGCGCCGCCATCCGCCATCACCAGGCCTTCACCACCGCCCTGCTCTACCGCGGCATCGCCCGTTCGCGGCAGAACAGGTTCGACGAGGCGCTTGCCGATTTCGACCAGGCCATTGCTCTGCGGCCCAACCAGCCCGAAGCGTTCTTCAGCCGAGGGGTCGCCTACATGATGAGCCAGCAGGTCGACAAGGCCATCGGCGACTTCAATGCCTACCTCAAGCAGGAACCCAAGTCGGTCGAGGCCTATCTCAATCGCGGCTCGTGCAACCTTTACCGGGCCGATACCGCCGCCGCCTATGCCGACTACACCCGGGCCATCCGCACCAACATTTACGATCCCCGGGGCTATTTCCGCCGCGGGAGCCTCTATTCCCTCCAGGGCGACTACGACCATGCCCTGGCCGACCTCGACCAATCCATTGAACTCGACAGCGCGCTGATCCCGGCCTGGTTCAACCGGGCGCTCATCTATGCCAACACCAACCGCCCGTTGCAGGCCATCGACGACTTTTCGCACGTGGTGGCGCTCGACTCCACCGTGTCGGTGGCATGGTTCAACCGGGCGCTGCTGCGCACCCAGATCGGCGACTACAACAAGGCCCTGTCCGACTACGACCGGGTGGCGCGACTGAGCCCCAGCAACGTGCTGGTGTTCTACAACCGCGCCGCGTTGCAGGTGGAGCTGGGGAACCTGATGGCGGCCATCGACGATTACGGGCGGGCCATCGAACTCTATCCCGATTTCGCCAATGCCTACATGAACCGATCGCAACTCAGGCATATGCTCAACGACATTCCCGGCGCCAAGGCCGATTATCGTGTGGGGCAGCAGAAAGTGGCCGACTATTTCGCACAGGTGAGGGTCGACCCCGAGAGTTTCGCTGACACCAGCCGCCGTTTCGACGCCATTCTGAGTTTCGATTACGAAGAGAAGGGGTTTGCGCCCGAGGAGAGCGATTACACCGCTATCCGGTTGATGCCCATGTTCCGTTTCACCCTGTGTCGGGCTGAGGAAACGGACGCTTCGTCGCGGCTTTACCGGTACGCTCCCCCGCGCGAGAACGAATTCCGGCTCCGGGCGGGGATCGCCGGCCTGACGATGGCCCCTTCGGGCAACCTGCCGGGCGACTCGGTGTCGATAAGGGACGGCGAGGCGGAACGGACACTCGCCGGCGACAAATCGTGGCGGGCCTATCTCGGCCGCAGCGTCACCCAGTCGATGCTGGGGCAATACACCCATGCCGCAGCCAACCTTTCGGCGGCCATCGAGCGACAGCCCGACAATCCGTTCCTGTACCTGAACCGCGCTGTGGTGCAGGCCGAAATGATCGACTTCATCGCCTCGATCGAAAGCGGAGCCCAGGGAATCATCGCCAGCGGCGAGAGCGCCGGACAACTCAACAACACCTTCACCCACACCTACAATTACGACCGTGTGCTGGCCGACCTCGACCGGACCATCGAGCTCTACCCCGAATACGCCTATGCCTATTATAACCGGGCCAACGTCCGTTGCGTCACCGGCCAAACCACCGAGGCCATCGCCGACTACACGCGGGCCATCGAGCTTTACCCCCTGTTCGGGGAGGCCTACTACAACCGCGGCCTGGTGATGATTTACCTCAAAGAGACCTCCAAGGGCGCCTACGACCTGAGCAAGGCCGGCGAGCTGGGCATCGAACAGGCGTACGAGCTGCTGGAAATCTACCTGAACCCGTAGGGGCTCTCGGAGCGGGATCCTGAGGTTCTGTAATGTCATCTCGCGGGAGGGCATCGTGCATGAGCGGAATAATTCGTTATCTTTACGTCCGTTTTCAGGAAACAACCAAATAACGACGATATGACAGAAAAGCTACAAAACAAACTGCACGAATCGAAAGGCGCACGATGGATCGTGCTCGTTTTCGTTTCGCTGACCATGATGGCAGGCTACTTCATCACCGACGTCATGGCGCCTCTGAAGGGGATGCTCGAAATGCAGTTCCACTGGGAGAGCAGCGACTTCGGGTTTTTCAACAGCGCCTACGGGTGGCTGAATGTGTTCCTGCTGATGCTCATCTTCGGGGGGATCATCCTCGACAAGCTGGGCGAGCGCATCACCGGCGTGCTGGCCGTAACGGTGATGCTGGTGGGCGTGTTCATCAAATATTGGGCGGTGTCGCACCCCGCCCTGGCCGAGAGCTATGTGACCATCTTCGGAGCGAAGATCCTGCTGCAGGTACTTTACGCCTCGATCGGGTTTACCATTTTCGGCGTGGGGGTCGAGGTGGCCGGGATCACCGTCACGAAAATCATCGCCAAGTGGTTTTACGGCAAAGAGCTGGCATTGGCCATGGGGCTTCAGGTGGCCTGCGCCCGTTTGGGAACGTTCGGGGCGCTTTACCTGTCGGGATCAGTCGCCCAGAAATATTCGATCAGCACGCCGGTGTTGCTGGGCGTGGCCGTCATTCTGGTGGGCCTGTTGTCGTTCCTGGTGTTCGTGGTGATGGATAAAAAGCACGACAAAATTGCGCAAATGCATGGCACGCCGGACGAAGACCCGTTCCGTTTCAAAGATATTTTCTCTATTGCCAACATCAAGGCGTTCTGGTACATTGCCATCCTTTGCGTGTTGTTCTATTCGGCTGTATTCCCGTTCCTTAAATACGCCCCCGACCTGATGGTCAACAAGTTCGGAGTGAGCGAAAAATTAGCGGGACGCGTACCCTCGCTATTGCCCATCGGCACGCTGGTGCTGACGCCGCTGTTCGGCAGCCTGTACGACAAAAAAGGCAGGGGGGCGTCGATCATGCTGTTGGGATCGGCCATGCTGGTGCTGGTGCACACGTTCTTTGCCGTCCCCATGTTCAACGAGGTATGGATGGCCGTGATTCTGGTGCTGGTGCTGGGTGTGGCGTTCTCGCTCGTTCCGTCGGCCATGTGGCCCTCGGTGGCGAAGATCATTCCGCACAACCGCCTCGGAACGGCTTATTCGCTCATCTTCTGGATCCAGAACTGGGGCCTGATGGGCGTGCCCTACCTCATCGGCAAGGTGCTCGACAAGTACTGCATCACCGGTCATATCATCACCGAAGAGGGGCTTTCCAAGGCACAATACGACTACACCCTGCCGATGGTCATTTTCGCCTCGCTGGGCATTTTGGCCATCCTGTTCGCTTTCCTGCTCAAGCGCGAAGATGCGAAGAAGCACTACGGGCTGGAGTTGCCGAATAAAAGAAGTTGATCGTTCGCATGATAACGAAAAAGGGAGTCCCGGCCGGGACTCCCTTTTGTTTCATGGAACGGGATTAAAACCCGAAATAACGCTTTGCGTTGTGGTAGCAGATATCCTCGACCATGCGCCCGATGAATGCCATCTCGGAACGGGGCAGCAATCCCCTGTCGATGTCACGTCCAAGCACATTGCACAGCAGGCGGCGGAAATATTCGTGGCGCGGGAACGACACGAAACTGCGCGAATCGGTGAGCATGCCGACGAAGCGGCTCAACAACCCCAGCGAAGACAAGGCATTGAGTTGTTTTTCCATGCCATCCAGCTGATCGAGGAACCACCAGGCCGCGCCGTACTGCATTTTGCCCGGGGCCTCGCCGGCGTTGAAGTTGCCGGCCATGGTCGCCATCACTTCGGTCTCTTTCGGATTGAGGTTGTAGAGGATGGTGCGCGAGAGCATATCCTCTCTGTCCAGCACCCCCAGCACGCGCGACAGCCCCGCCGCCACCGGCCCGTCACCGATCGAGTCGCAGCCGATATCGGGCCCTAACCGGCTGAATAGCCGCAGGTTGTTGTTGCGGATGGCGCCGATGTGCAGCTGTTGAGTCCACTCCATCTCGTGGTTCATGGCCAGCAGGTGGCAGAGCATTCCGGTTTTGAACGTGTTCGCCTCCTGTGGCGACAGGGCCGTTCCTCCCCGTATTTTGGCGAAAGCGACGGCGGTTTTTTCGTCCGATACTTCTCCGTCCGGCACCTCCGACAGCCCGTGGTCGGACAGGCGGCACCCGGCCGAGGCGAAAGCGTGCTGGCGTTTCTTGAGCGCTTTGAGCAGGTCGCCGAAATTGCTGATTTCCACTCCGGCCGCCGCCGCCAGCCGGTCGATATAGGCGTTGTACTCTGCCGGGTTTTCGACGGCCATCGTTTTGTCGGGACGCCAGGTTGGCAACACCTTGATCTTGAATTTACTGTCGGCGGCTATCGCGGTATGGTGTTCGAGCCGGTCGGCCGGATCGTCGGTCGTGCACAGCGCCTCGACTTTCATTTTTTCGAGCAGCCCCCGGGCTGAGAATGCCTCTTCTTTCAACCGTTCGTTGCAGGCGTCGTAGATACCCGGCCCTGTTTTTCCGTTCAGCAGCAGGTCGATGCCAAAATAGCGCGTCAGTTCCAGATGCGTCCAGTGGTACAGCGGGTTGCGCATGGTGTAGGGCACTGTCTCGGCCCACTTCATGAACTTTTCCCTGTCGGGCGCGTCGCCGGTGATGTACTCCTCGCCCACCCCGTTGGCGCGCATCGCCCGCCATTTGTAGTGGTCGCCGCCGAGCCACAGTTCCGTCAGCGAAGCGAATCGGTGGTTTTCGGCTATCATCTTCGGACTGAGGTGGTTGTGGTAGTCGATGATCGGCATTGCAGCCGCATGGTCGTGGTAGAGCCCGCGCGCGGTGTCGCCCTCTAACAGGAAGTCGTTGTGGATAAACGGTTTCATGAGATATTCCGGTTTAATTCAGGCCGCTATTTTCCGTACAGGGTGCATCCGATCCCCATCTCCAGCCCTCGCAGTTCGGCCAGGCCCCGCAGGCGTCCGATGGCAGAATAGCCAGGGTAGGTTCTCTTTTTCAGGTCGTCGAGCATCTGGTGTCCGTGGTCGGGGCGCATAGGCAACGGCACCCCGCGGTCGTTCATCACTTTGATCAGGTTGCGCACCACGTTGTACATATCCACGCTCCCTTCTAAATGATTGGCCTCGTAGAAGTTGCCCTGATCGTCGCGCTGGGTGCTGCGCAGGTGCACGAAGTTGATGCGGTCGCCCAACCCGGCGGCCATTGCCGGCAGGTCGTTATCGGCACGGGCGCTGAACGAACCGGTGCAGAAACACAGCCCGTTCGACGGGTTCGGCACGGCCGCCACCAGTTTGCGGAAGTCGTCGGCCGTGCTCATGATGCGCGGCAGCCCGAGCAGTTTATACGGGGGATCGTCGGCGTGGATGGCCAGTTTTATTCCCGCCTCGTCGGCTACGGGGGCCACCTGTTTCAGAAAGTAAACAAGGTTGGCGCGAAGTTTTTCTTCGTCTGTACTCCGGTATCGATCAAGGCCTTTTCGGATTTCATCTAAGGTAAAACTTTCGTCTGCTCCGGGCAGCCCCATCAGGATGCTCCGTTCCAGATCGCGCTTCTCTTCGTTGCTCATGGAGGCGAACCGTCCGGTAGCCGCCTCGATTTCGGCGGGAGTGTAATCGGCAGCGGCGCCCTCGCGCCTGAGGATGAACAGGTCGAACGCCACGAAGGCCGCCCGTTCATAACGAAGTGCCAGCGATCCGTCCTCGACCCGGTAAGCCACCGATGTGCGCGTCCAGTCGAGCACGGGCATGAAGTTGTAAGTGACCACCATCACGCCGCATTGAGCCAGGTTGCGCAGGCTCTTTTTATAATTGTCGATATCGTCCCCGAATCCGGCCGATTGCGTTTTGATCCGCTCGCTCACCGGCAGGCTCTCGACTACCGACCATCGCAGCCCGGCATCTTCCACCACCCGTTTTCGTTTTTCGATCTCGTCCACACTCCATACCAACCCAGGGGCAATGTGGTGCAGCGCCGTTACCACTCCCGTGGCCCCGGCCTGGCGGATGTCGCTGAGCGACACCGGGTCGCCCGGCCCGTACCATCGCCAGCATTGTTCGAATTTGACTCTTTCCATATTTGGTTTAATTCATTGACTGTAAAACAGGACGGCCCGTAAATTCTTGGAGACAACGCACCGGCATGCCAAATGAGCGGAACGTGGATTTGCTCAGTGAGACATTCAAGCTGTGGGAATCCAGATAGTATCCGAGCACCCCGCTGGCGGGAGCCGCAAACCAATAGAACCCGTAGGCGGCAACGCTGCCCGAACTCCCGGAGCTGCCGACGCGTGCGCCCGAAGCCGGGAAGAAAAAACACCCTCTCCGCTCATGCAGCACGGAGATTTCCGCCGTGTTGCATTTCAATACCAAAAGCCACGGATTTTGCTGCGGATTCGTCATAACAAACTATTCCTGCGGCACTTGGGAGGGTGCTGAATTTACACGGCGCTCTTCCGGAAGAGCCAAAGCCCGCGGTCGCCACGAACTTGTCCGGCTTACATCGTTGTAAAACGGAACGAGACTTCGCGCCAACCTTTTCCGGAACTCCGGCCATGCAACTGTCCTGTACGCCCCGTCGGGCGTTTGTTCATGATCGTTATAAAAAACGCATATGCGACGGGATTGTTGTCCCGGGCGAAAAAGTCCTGAAAATCGCACTTTCTCGACCACGGGCGGGTTGTTATTCCGGAGTGGAAGCCCCGGCAACTACACCCCGCTGAAGATACTGAAACCACCGTCGACCGGCAGCACGGTGCCCGTCACGAACGCCGACGCGTCGCTGGCGAGGAACACCGCCGCGCCGTTGAGTTCGTCGGGGCGCCCCAGACGGCCGAACGGCGTTGCGCGGATCACGTCTTTGGCCCGGTCGCTGTGGCTGCCGTCGGGATTGGTCATCAGCGTGCGGTTTTGCTCGGTGATGAAAAAGCCCGGCGCAATGGCGTTGACGCGGATGCCTTCGCCGAATTTCTTCGCCATCTCGACGGCCATCCAGCGGGTGAAGTTGTCGACCGCCGCCTTGGAGGCCGAATATCCCGCCACGCGCGTAATGACGCCCTGCGCCGCCATCGACGAGATGTTGATCACCGAACCCTTGCCCCGGGCCGCCATCTGCTCGGCGAAAACCAGCGTGGGCAGCACCGTGCCGGTCAGGTTCAGGTCGACCACCTCTTTGAACGCGCCGATGTCGAGGTCGAAAATCGTTTTGTCGGGTGCGATGGTGGCCCCGGGCCGGTTTCCCCCGGCGGCGTTGATCAGGATGTCTACCCTGCCCCATTTGGCAAGCACGGTTTCGCGAGCGGCGACCAGGGCCTCTTTGTCAAGCACGTCGGCCTGGCAAAACAGAGCCTCGGCGCCGCTTTGCGACAGCTTCTGCGCCGCCACCACGCCCTTTTCCCCGTTGCGGCCAATGACAACGATGTGCACGCCGCGCGCCGCAAGGCATTCGGCCATCGAGAATCCCAATATCCCGTAGCCTCCGGTCACCACGGCCACGCGTCCTTTCAGATCGAACATATTATAAATCGGTTATCGGTTTGTATTTGGGTACCAGCGCCCTCATTCCCGCCCATGCGATCAGGTAGGCCACGGCGCAGAACGAGAAGACGATGGTGTAGCCCGTTTCGATGTGCCCCAATTTCTGATAGTGGTCGAACAAGCCGCCCGCGACAATGGAGATGAGCGCGCCTCCGAGCCCGCCGGCCATCCCTCCGATTCCGGTCACTGAAGCGATGGCCTTCTTGGGGAACATGTCCGACACGGTGGTGAAAATGTTGGCCGACCAGGCCTGGTGGGCCGAAGCCCCGACGCCGATCAGCACCACCGGCAGCCACATGCTGATGCCTCCGAGCGGCTGCGCCAGCAACACCACCAGCGGGAACAGGGCAATGATCAACATGGCCCTCATCCGCGCCTTATAGGGGTCCATCCCCTTTTTCATGAAATAGGCAGGGAACCATCCCCCGCCGATGCTGCCCACCATGGTCATGCTGTAAAGCACGGCCAGCGGCAGCATCACGCTCACGCCCACAATGTCGTACTGCGCCCGGAGGTAGGCAGGCAGCCAGAAAAGGAAAAACCACCATACGCCGTCGGTCATTAACTTGCCGAACGTGAAGGCCCACGTCTGGCGGTAGGTGAGCAGTTTGAGCCACGGCACTTTCTCTCCCGGTTGCCCTACAGCCGCCGCCTGTTCTTCGGAATCGCTGTGTATATAGTCGTACTCGGCCTGCGTGATGCGCCCTTTGGCCAACATCTTCCGCGGATGGTCGTAATAGAGGAACCAGAAGATCAGCCACAGGAACCCGATCGCTCCCACGATGATAAACGTGGCCTCCCAACCCAGATGCGACGCGATCCAGGGCACGGTCAGCGGAGCGAGAACGGCTCCGATATTGGCCCCCGAGTTGAATATCCCGGTAGCCAGCGACCGTTCTTTCTTGGGAAACCACTCGGCCGTGGTTTTGATGGCCGCCGGAAAGTTGCCCGCCTCGCCCACGGCCAGCACAAACCGGCTGACCATGAACCCCAGCACCGACACCGGAAGCACCACCCCGAACAGGCCCAAAAGGGGAGCCACCGCCCCGCCGATGGTCACGGCCCCGGCATGGATCATCGCCCCCACCGACCACAGCACCAACGCCCAGGCGTAGCCCCGCTTCGTTCCGGCCCAGTCGATGAACCGCCCGGCAAACAGCATGGCGATGGCGTAACTGAACTGGAACAGAGAGGTGATGTAGCCGTACTGGATATTCGTCCAGCCGAACTGGTCGACCAGCGTCGGCTGCAACAGGCTCAGCACCTGCCGGTCGAGGTAGTTGACCGTGGTGGCAAAAAACAGCAGCGCGCAGATCGTCCACCGGTAACGGCCTATCTTTTCGTTGATTTCGTTGAATTTGCTCATGGATTGTATTTTTTGTGAATGGATTTTTTTAGCATTGCCATCAAGAACGTTTATTTTCGCAGTTTACCGACAATCGCCAGCACCTCTTTGCACAGCGCCGTGATCCGTTCCCATTGTCCGGCTTCGATCACCTCTTTCGGGAACAGGTTCGAGCCCATGCCAACGCAGGCCACACCCGCGCCGAACCACTTGCCGAGGTTCTCTTCGGTGGGTTCCACGCCGCCGGTCACCATGATCGACGACCACGGCATCGGCCCCTTGACGTTCTTTACGAACGATGGCCCGCCGACATTTCCGGCCGGGAACACCTTGACGATCTCGGCCCCCAGTTCCTGGGCATCGCCGATCTCGGTCACCGACCCGCATCCGGGGATGTATGCCACCTGGCGGCAGTTGCACACCTTGAAGATGTCGGGATTGAGCAGCGGCCCCACCACGAAGTTGGCCCCCAGTTGCAGGTAGAGCGACGCCGTGCCCGCATCGACCACCGACCCCACGCCGACGATCATCTCCGGGCACTCTTTGGCGGCCCATTTCACCAGTTCGCTAAATACTTCGTGGGCGAAATCGCCGCGGTTGGTGAATTCGAACACGCGGATGCCCCCGTCGTAGCAGGCTTTGAGTACGTTTTGGGCCACCGCGGCATTCGGGTGATAAAATACCGGAACGACGCCGGAGGCGGCCATCGCCTGACAGGTTTTCAATCTTGAGAATCGTGCCATCTTACTGTTTTCACTCGTAGGTTTAAATGAATCGTGGTTTGCGGATAATAAACGAGCCTGCGGCTCTTACTTGGGTTGTTTCCCGATGTAAGCCAGAATGCCCCCGTCGACATAAAGAATATGTCCGTTCACAAAGTCCGACGCGGGCGAGGCCAGGAACACGGCCGGCCCCTGCAGGTCGTCCGTGGTGCCCCAGCGGGCCGCCGGCGTCTTGGCGATGATGAAGTCGTTGAACGGATGTCCCGGTTCGCGCAGCGGCGCGGTCTGCGGCGTGGCGATGTACCCCGGCCCGATACCGTTGACCTGGATGTTGTGCTCGGCCCATTCGCAGGCCAGGTTCTTGGTCAGCATTTTCAGCCCCCCCTTGGCGGCGGCGTAGGCCGACACGGTTTCGCGCCCCAGTTCGCTCATCATCGAGCAGATGTTGATGATCTTGCCCGCACCCTTTGCGATCATGCCCGGCGCCACGGCCTTCGACATAATGAACGGCCCGTTCAGGTCGATGTCGATCACCTGCCGGAACTCTTTCGCGCTCATCTCCAGCGCCGGAATGCGTTTGATGATTCCCGCGTTGTTGACCAGAATGTCGATCGTGCCCACATCGTGAGCCACTTTCGCGACGAATTTGTTCACGGCCTCTTCGTCCGTCACGTCGCATACATAACCGTGCGCCGTAATCCCGTCTTCCTTATAAGCGGCCATGCCTTTTTGCACCAGGTCGGTGTTGATGTCGTTGAACACGATGGTCGCGCCCGCGCCATGCAGCGCCTTGGCAATGGCCATCCCGATGCCGTACGAGGCACCCGTTACGAGCGCGATTTTACCTTCGAGTGAGAATGTGTTTTTCATGGTTGTTATGTCGTTGATTTTTTATCTGATAAAAATGATCGTTATTGCCAATTATGTTCGGGAGCGTGCGGCGCCTCTGTTTTCGTCCGGCACCCGGTTAAGGTTTAGCCCGCGAAAAGAGGCACAGCCTCCTTTGGATATCTTGTTTATACTTAGTGAGTGGAACAAGATCATTGCCCACAAATGAGCCTGTGGCTCCGCTTGATTTTTTGTCCACTTTTTTATCAAGGAAAAATACCTTGATAATAAAAAACATACACTTCTTTATGGTTGTCATCCTGAGCATTGCGAAAGATGGCAGATTAATCCATCGTTAACTTGTTCAACTCTCGGATCATACTTCGAGCGGAACGGTCATTTCGTTCTGAAAACAGGAAGGTTGTCACCCGTTCAGGACGGATAACAACTCTTTTCACCGCAACACGCGCCCCGAGCCGTCGCCGCCCATCAGCGCCTCGACCTCGGCCACGGTCACCAGGTTGAAATCGCCGTAGATCGTGTGCTTGAGGCACGATGCCGCCACGGCGAACTCCAGTGCGCGCCGGTCATCCGAGGGCCAGGTCAGCAGACCGTAGATCAGCCCGCCCATGAACGAGTCGCCCCCGCCCACGCGATCGACGATGTGCGTGATGTCGTAGCGCTTCGACTGGTGGAGCTGCGACCCGTCCCACAGGCAGCCGCCCCACGTGTTGTGGTTGGCGTTGATCGACCCGCGTAGGGTGACGATCACCTTTTTCGCCCGGGGGAAACGCGCCATCATCTGCCGGCACACCGACCCGAACTGGACTGCGTCGACCTCCCCGCCGGTGTGGGCCACATCGAATCCTTCGGGCTTGATGCCGAACACCTTCTCGGCGTCCTCCTCGTTGCCCAGAACGATGTCGCACCCTTCGACCAGCGCGGGCATCACTTCGGCGGCCGTTTTGCCGTATTTCCAGAGGTTTTTGCGGTAGTTCAGGTCGCATGAAACGGTGATCCCCATTTTGTTGGCTGTTCTGATCGCCTCCAGGCACACGTCGGCCGCCCCCTGCGAGAGCGCGGGCGTGATGCCCGTCCAGTGGAACCATTGCGCGCCGTGCAGCACCGCCTTCCAGTCGATCATCCCCGGAACGATGTCGGCGATCGACGAGTGGGTGCGGTCGTAGATCACCTTGCTGGCGCGCGATACGGCCCCCGTTTCCAGAAAGTAGATGCCCATCCGCTCGCCCCCGTAAACGATCTCCGACGTCCCCACCCCATATTTGCGCAGGTTCATCACGCAGGCGGCGGCGATGTCGTTCTTGGGCAGCCGGGTGACAAATTCCACCGGCATTCCGTAGTTGGCCAGCGACACGGCCACATTGGCCTCGCCGCCGCCGAACGTGGCCGCGAAACGGTCGGCCTGCGGGAAGCGGAGGTAATCGGGCGTGGCCAGGCGCAGCATGATCTCGCCGAATGTAACGATCTTATTCATAGTGTTATCTCGCTGAAATTTTAACGGTAATCGGATTGTTCCTTTTCAACCTCTCGCGCTGCGCCATCTCCAGCCACGCGTCGGCCGAAGGGACGCCGCCCTTGCTCCAACCCGCTCCGAGGTAATAAACAAAAGGCCGGTCGGATGTGTATTCACCCAACGCCAGCAGATGTCCGTAAGCCTCCTCGAACGCGTAGGCTCGGGGCACGATCACCGCCACGGCAATGTGCCCGTTATCCACGCCATTGTCGTTGTTTTGCGGTTCCCAGTAGCAGGCCACGTCGTCGCCGCTCATTTTCGTCCCCTGGTCGCCCCGCAGCACGATCCCCGCCGCCACCGGCATGGTTTCGGGCGCCCCGCCGTAGATCTCTTCGATCTTGTTGAAGTGCGTCCCGGCATCGAGGGTGATGATGCGTTTCTCGGTCACGTTCGTGTTCGCCACCTCGGGATATTTTTCCGAGTTCTTGTCCTGCTCCGTCAGGTCGCGGATGGCGAACGGGGCGTATTCCAATTCGAACGACACCCGCAACGGGCCGTTGTCCAGCACCTTATACGATTCGAAGTTGTTCCCCAGCCACAGCTTCTGGTCGGAGTACGGAGCCATCGCCCCGGCGCCCAGCGTGCGGCCCACTTTGTAGCCGTCGAATCCCTGGCCGTGGTCGCGGTGGTAGTCGTTTTGGCTGTACCACCCATCAATCACCAGACTGTCGGTGCTTTTCACCCACACGTCGATGCCATTGCTCACCTCGCCCGTGGCTTCGAGGGCCGGGCCGTACATCCGGAAGGCGATCCGGTCGTTCTCCCACGCAAAATCGTCTTTACGCTCGGGCACCAGGCGGCCGTAAACCTTGGCCGGATAATCGCCCCGGACTCCCTGCCGGATCGTGTATTGGGCCACCTCATTCGCTTCGAGCGACGCCTGGAAGATCAGCGACACGGGTTCCGCGCCGCCGCCATACACCACCTGCGAGGGGATCTCGTTCCCGTAATCGTCGCGCACCACCACCGTCTGAGGGGTGAGGGCCTCCTGTTGCGCCGCCCGGAGTTCGGCCCACGGCACTTCCACCACCTCGTTTGTGCGCGGAATGTCCAGCGGATTCGACAACGAAACCACAATGCGGTTTTTATGGCACGAGGCCAGCGCAGCTGCGGCAAGTAAAAGCAATGTGTATTTTTTCATAGGGTTACAGACTTTGGATGTTTGTCGTATCATTTCGTTTTAGGGGAGGGCAACACAGCACTACTTCAGATCCGTCGGCAGGCAGGTGTCCATGTCGCCATAGTCGAGGTTTTCGCCCGCCATGCCCCAGATGAAGGTGTAGTTGCCGGTGGCGCACGCCGAGTGGATCGACCACACGGGCGAGATCACCGCTCCTTCGTTTTTCATCCAGATGTGGCGCGTTTCGTCGACCGGCCCCATGAAATGGCAGACGGCCTGGTTCTCGGGCACTTCGAAATAGAAATAGGCCTCCATGCGGCGGCTGTGCGTGTGAGGCGGCATGGTGTTCCACACGCTGCCGGGGGCCAGTTCGGTCATCCCCATCTGCAATTGGCATGTGGGCAGCACCTGCGATACGATCAGCTTGTTGATCACGCGGTGGTTACTCCCCTCCAGGCTGCCCATTTCGGCCACCACGGCGTCTGCTTTGGTCACTTTTTTGTCGGGGTAGTTGGTGTGCGCCGGGGCCGAGTTGAAATAGAAGTGCGCCGGGGCCGACGGATCGTTGCTGGCAAAGGTCACCTTGCGGTCGCCCATGCCGATGTAGAGCGCTTCCTTATAGTCGAGTTCGAATGCCGTTCCGTCCACTTCCACACGGCCCGCCCCGCCCACGTTGATGATTCCCAGCTCGCGGCGGTGCATGAAAAAAGGAGCCTTCAGCGGATCGATCGCCTCCAACTCCAACGCCTCTTTTACCGGCACGGCCCCGCCCACGATCAGGCGGTCGTACATCGAGTAGACCATATTCACCGTGTCGGCCTCCATCAGGTTGTCGATCAGAAACTCTTCCCTCAGCCGGACGGTGTCGTAACTCTTCGCGTCCTGCGGATGGGACGCGTGGCGGATCTCGTAATTCGTTTTCATGGCAGTTTGATTATATCAAACAAAGGTAGCGATTTCATGCAAATAAAAAAACGGGAAGCGACCGCGCTCCCCGTTTTCGATTTTATCCGTCCGGAATCAGAACCGGAACCCGAGATAAAAACGCATGGCGGTCAGATCCATTTTCCCGTTCATGTCGCTTACCTCATCCTGGTTTTCCACGGTAACCACTTTCGAGACATCGTTGTATTTGATCGATCCGAAGCGATTTTCCACACCAAGCGTGATCACGCTGTATGAAACAGCCACGCCGGCGACGCACAGGTTGGCGAATCCGAAAGTGTATTCACTGAGTTCGGTGTCGGCAAAAGCGGAGGCAGCCGGCGCATAGCGGAAATAAACCTTGGCGGCGAGCCTGCGGTCGGCCGAGAGGGGGCGTACGGTTACCGACGGGCCAATGTGCATTCCGTACTCGGCCTGAAGGAAATTGATTTCCGTTTCTCCGGTATCCGGGTCGGGAATCAGGCGGTTTGCCTTATAGCTGACCCCCTGCAGGTCAATGTACGTCCAGTCGAGGCCGATGTTGATCATGTCGGCGATGGGTTTCTTGTGCAGGTAGAACGTGCGGCCCATGGTGAAAGCCGCCCCCAGATCGCTCTTCAGTTCGTCCTGGCCGATTATTTCCCCGAATATTTCGGAAGAAGTGGACGTCTGATCCACCCAGCTCAGGTTGAGATAGGTTTTCGGCGGCATAATGTAGCGCGGTTTGGTGTCGATCAGGGTGGAAGTCGTTTGGGCAGAAGAAACATTGCCAATGAACATGGCTCCGGTCAGTGCCAAAGCAACAGCGTAAATTTTTCTCATACAAAAATTTTTAAGATGGATAAAAATTAGTTAGCACAAAAATACATTCTTATATGTATAAAAACAAACATTCCGGAAATTTCATCCGCCGGATGTCAAGTCGTGCTTCATTGATTCGAAGCATATCCTTCAGGCCGCCGCCGCTCCCTCAGAACCGTTTGGTGCGGCGGTGGCAATAGGGCTGCGTGCCTTGGCGGAGATAGTAGTCCTGGTGGCGCTCCTCGGCCGGCCAGAACGTGGAAGCGGGGGTGAGGGCCGTCGCCACGTCATAGCCTTTGGTTTTCAGTTCGGCGATCAGTTTTTCGGCCACGGCTTTCTGCTGCGGCGTGGTGTAGAATATCTCCGAGCGGTATTGCGGGCCGAGGTCGGGGCCTTGTCCGTCGCGCTGGGTGGGGTCGTGTATCTCGAAAAACAGTTTCACCAGTTCCTCGTACGGCACAACGGAGGGGTCGAACTCCACGCGCACGGCTTCGGCATGGCCGGTGGTTTTGGCGCACACCTGCTCGTAGGTCGGATTTTCGACCGTGCCGCCGATGTATCCGCTCTCGACCGTTTTTACGCCCTCCTGTTGCTGCATCAGGTGTTCCACGCCCCAGAAGCATCCGCCGGCGAAGATGGCCGTCTCGGTTTGCGCTGCGGCGGGTTCGAACTCGACGGACACCGAGTTGACGCAATGGCGCGTGTCTTTCGGAGTGAACCGTTCGCCCTTGAACACATGGCCCAGATGCCCTCCGCAACGGGCGCATACGATCTCGGTGCGGCGACCGTCGGGATCGGGATGGCGCGCCACCGCTCCGGCGATCTCGTCGTCGAAACTGGGCCATCCGCACCCCGAATCGAACTTGTCGGCCGAGCGGTAGAGCGGTTCGCCGCACTGCCGGCAGAGGTAGGTCCCGGCTTCTTTGTAGTTGCAGTACTTTCCGGTGAACGGGGCTTCGGTGCCCTTGTCGATGATGATGTGTTTTTCTTCCGCGGTCAGTGGTTTCATGGGGTTATCGTGTTAAAAGTATGATGCAAATGTGCCGCCGCCGCTGCTCCTTGCGGCTGCAATAACGTTCAAAATTAATTCGTTTTTTGTAAAGAACATGCAAATTGATCGGGCAATCGGACTGTTTTTTTCTTCTTCCGTTTTGACATCAGCCATCGCCTTGATTTTTTGTCCACTTTTTCCTTGATGAAAAAGTGGAAGGAAAATTCTTTGATAATACAAAGAATCTGGTTGTCATCCCGAGCATCGCGAAAGATGACAGATTAATTCATCCTTCTGCCGGCTCCGGAGAGCGTGAAACCGGCGGAGTTGCTCTATTTTAACAGAACTTTATTTTTTTAACAGATTTTAAATACCTAACTTTACCCTATCATTTTTTTCTAACCAAATTCCAAATCCATGAAAAAGCTATTTTATCTGTCGGCCTGCATGCTCCTGGGGCTTGCCTCTTACAGTTGCGACAACGACAAACCCGGGCCGGTCGATCCGCCCGCCGTTCCGGTTGTCAGCGATCCGACACAGGACATCGACGTTCCGGAGCCAAGCGACGCAGTAACCATTTCGGCCACCGTAACGGGCGAAGAGATCACTTCGGTTATGCTCGAATGGAAAGTCAATAACGGTACCCCCTCAAGCGTCGCCATGACCGGCGACGGCGATCTTTACTCCGGCGTCATTCCTGCCGTTGAAACCGAAGGCGCTACGGTAAGCTACACCGTGCTGGCCACCAACGAAGGCGGAACCGCCCAGAAATCGGGCAGCTATACCGTTGTTACAGCTACGGTGGACTATACGCAGCTGGTGCTGAACGAGATCAACGGCACCGGCGAGGATGCCGACAAATTCATCGAGATTTACAACATGTCGGCCACCAAGTCGATTCCGCTCGAAGGCGTGACCGTTTGGTACAACAACATCTCCTCCGCGCCCGAAATCACCTGGACGGGCACCGACCAGGTCGTGGGCCCGGGCGAATTCCTTGTGCTCAAAGGCACCAAAAAGGACAAGAACCCCGAAAGCGATATGGCGACCGGACTCTCGGGCACGCAGGGCATCATCGTTGAGATGAAAGACCCGGAAGGGAACAGCATCGACCTGTTCTCGATCCATCCCGATGCCGAACGCACGACGTTCTATGCGCGTATTCCGGACGGCACGGGCGCCTGGTGCGATGTGTCGAATGCAACGGAAGGCACCACCAATGATCAGGTATCCGGAACCGAAATCACGGTGCTTCCCGTCATAAGTGTTACAAGGGATAAAACGGCTCCGTTGGCTACCGAGGAAGTGACCGTTACCGCCGAAGTGACCGTGCTTCCCACCGGCACCCTCGAATCGGTTACGTTCAAGTACTCGATCAACGGAAACAGCCAGGGAGAGGCTCCCATGGCCGCCGTCGGCAATACTTACACCGCTACCATTTCTGCACAGGCTGTCGGGGCAGAGGTTTCTTATGTGGTTAATGCTTACTATAATGCAACAGATTACGTCCAGGCGACAGGCGACTACACCGTGGTTGCAGCGGCGGTGGATTACACCGGCCTGGTGATCAACGAAGTGGACGGCAACGGCAAGTTTGTCGAGATCTACAACACGTCGTCGAACACCATTCCGCTCGAAGGCGTGGTGCTGGTCAAGAACGGCGCGTCGGCCTGGTGGATAGGTACGGACGGCGCATCGATCGCGCCCGGCGGACGCTACACGGTCAAAAACGGAGGCACCGTCGGCGAGGGTGTGGATGACGCCACCGGTGCAAGCGGCATATCGCCCAAAAAGACCGTGCAGTTCGAACTGAAAACCCCGGCGCAGGATGTCACCCTCGACACATTCGCCCGCGTAGCATCGGGCGACACGGGCCTCGACCTCTCCTGCACTCCCAACTACGGCGACGCGCCGGCATATTCGTTCTCGCGTTGTCCGGACGGCACGGGCGCTTTCGGGTTGGCGGCCCCCTCGTGCGGAGCGGCTAACCCCGCTACATCGGCCGGAGCGATTGTGACCACGCTGTCGTTGTAAATAAAGCCTTATAAAAAACGCCCTGTGTGTTCCACGGGGCGTTTTTTTGTGCTTGAACGTGATGTGTATAGTCCTGTTATGGAAGCCTGGTCGATGTGTGACAATATTTCGGTTGATTTGCTTGTAGATGCGGAAATAATGTATCTTTGTAGATATCACACCGATAAAGGTGTAACACCTAAAGGCTATGAGTCCACTTTTGCATTTATGTCTCGGAACCCCGGCATTGGAGCTTGTTATGCCGATAATAGTGATTCTCGCGATTATCATCTTTGTAGCGATGATCGTAGTTTTAGTGCTCCTTTGGAAGATGGCAAAACAACCTCCCTCGGGCGATATCTCCGTAAGCGCATTTACGGACCCGATTTTGAAGTTTCTAGCCCGGAGTTTGAACGATATTCAGAAATATCGCGAGAAGAAAGATTGAAAATCTATTATGCTAAGAAAGCTAAACGCCGTGCTAAGTTGAGCGGTAAAGTTTAGAATTGTTATTCCATCTGAAGTGAACAGTAGAGAACACCTCTCTCCTGCCCTGCTCAGTGTTCATTATGTTGTCATCATGTCATCCTGAGCCGCAGTGAAGACAGATGATGTTTTATTTAAGAAGCGCCTGCAAGGAAATTCCTGCAGGCGCTTGGGTTGTTCGGCGATGGCGCTCCTTATGGCAAGACGCCCCGGCGGGAGATCAATCGTTGCTTTCCATCAGATAGGCTTTCATGAAGGCGTCGATATCGCCGTCGAGCACCCCTTGCGTGTCGGAGGTTTCGCAGCCGGTGCGGTGGTCTTTGACACGGCGGTCGTCGAGCACGTAACTGCGGATCTGCGACCCCCATTCGATCTTCTTTTTCTGTCCTTCAAGTTCGTTTTGCACGGCCAGCCGTTTTTCAAGCTCGATGGCGTAGAGCTTCGACTTGAGGATACGCATGGCGTTCTCGCGGTTCATCAGTTGCGATCGCGTTTCGGTATTTTCGACCACGATGCCGGACGGAAAGTGGCGCAGGCGCACGCCCGTTTCCACTTTGTTCACGTTCTGGCCGCCGGCGCCGCTGGAACGGTAGGTGTCCCACTCGATGTCGCCGGGGTTGACCGTGATCTCGATGGTGTCGTCGACCTGGGGCGAAACGAACACCGAGGCGAAGCTCGTCTGCCGCTTGTTGTTGGCGTTGAAAGGCGAAGGGCGCACCAGCCGGTGAACGCCGTTCTCGCTCTTGAGGTAGCCGTAGGCGAAATCGCCCTCGAACTCCAATGTGGCCGATTTGATGCCCGCCTCGTCGCCCTCCTGTTCGTTGGCCAGGCGCACCTTGTAGCCGCGCCGCTCGCCCCAGCGCATGTACATGCGCATGAGCATCTCGGCCCAGTCCATGCTTTCGGTGCCGCCCGCGCCGGAGTTGATTTCCATGATGGCGTTCAGGCGATCTTCCTGGCTGCGCAGCATGTTTTTCAACTCCAGGGCTTCGATGAGCGAAAGGCAGAGGGCGTACTGTTTGTCGAACTCCTCTTCCGTCACCGCCCCGGCTTCGAGGAAGTCAGGCATGAGTTGCAGTTCGTCGGTCTGTCCGGCCACCTTGTCGTAGTCGGTGACCCACGATTTCATGGACGAGATCTTGCGCAACTGTTCCTCGGCCTTCCGGGCGTCGTCCCAGAAGCCGGGAGCCTGCGTCCTGAGCTCCTCCTCTTCTATTTCTATGCGCCGTTGATCGACGTCAAAGGTGCCTCCTCAGCGCATCCTGGCGCCTTACAAGCTCTTTAATCTGTTCGGTGGTTATCATGAGTTTCGGTTTGATTGTTTCGTTTCAGACGGAAACGTCCCCTTGTTTATGACGCGACACTGCATTCGATTCCCAACTCGCGTACTTTCGAGGCGATGCGTTCGAGTTCCTCGTGCGATACTTTATGTAAATCGCGGGCCGGAGTATCGCGGTCGATGGTGTAGATCATCACCTGTTTCGGGGCGATGCGTTTCAGTGCGCCGAGCCAGGCCTCCAGTTCTTTTTCGGTGGTGTTGTCGACTGTTTGGCCGTTGTATTCGCCGCGCAGGAACATGGTCTGGACGATGGCCCTGCCGTTGAATTTCTGCAACAGGGCGATGATCTCCTCCACCGAATAGTTGCCGAGCGGGTTGTCGATCAGACGCACGGTGTCGTCGAATGCGGAATCGAGTTTGAGGATGTTGTTGTCGACCCTGTTCAGCGCCTCGAACACGCCGGGGCGTCCGATCATGGTGGCGTTGCTCAGCACCGACACTCTGGCCTCGGGGGTGTATTGGTCGCGCAGGGCGATGGTAAAGCCGATGATCTCCGCGAAATCGGGGTGCATGGTCGGTTCGCCGTTGCCGGCAAAGGTGATCACGTCCAACGGTTCGTTGTTGGCGGCAATCGCGCGCAGTTTGGCTTCGAGTTCGCGGCGCACGGTCTCTTTGTCGTTGAAGCGCGGCTTGACGCCGTTTTTCACGCCCGTCCATCCGCACTCGCAGTAGATGCAGTTGAAGTTGCACAGCTTGCTGTCGGTGGGCAGCAGGTTGACCCCCAGCGACCACCCCAACCGCCGGCTGCGGATGGGGCCGAACACCACTTTATCGAAAAGGAAGGTTGCCATGGTTTTTACTTTTGTCTGTTTCAGGGGCGTTTACCGGGGATGGCAGGTATTCGGACGCCCCCTCCGCCAAACTGCCCTGCGGTGTAAATTTACCCTTGAAAACGCAAATATAATTGAATATTTTGCTACTTTTGTCGTTTGAGATATTTTTAATGAATGAACCCTGTCCGTAAAATACTTTACACCGTTCTGGCCCTGGCGTTTTTCGCGCCCGCGTTCCTGATGGGCCTTTTCACCGCAGGGTGCGCCAACATGGCCATGCCCGAAGGAGGGCCCAAGGACACGCTGCCCCCGAAAATCCTCTCGTGTTCGCCGGCCAACGGCTCGGTCAATTTCAACGCGAAGAAGGTATTCATTGAAATGGACGAGTATGTGACGCTGAAAGACCTGAACAACCAGTTCTTCACCTCGCCGTTCATGGACAAGAAGCCCAAGGTGATTTCGAAAAAGAAGGGGGTGCAGATCGAACTGACCTCGGCGCTCGATTCGAACACCACCTATGTGTTCAGTTTCGGCCAGAGCATCGCCGACAACAACGAGGGGAACGTGCTGGAGGGCTACACCTATGTGGTGTCGACCGGCACGCTCATCGACTCGATGCGCATGTCGGCGCTGGCGCTCAACGCCGAAACGCGCGACACGATGGGGCTGGTGTACCTGCTCTTTTTCCCCGAAGAACGTATCTTCACGGGCCAGTACACCGATTCGGTGACCGGGGCCGAGGTGAAATACGACTCGACCGTCTACAAGAAAGCCGGGGCGGTGGCCAAAACCAATCCCGCCGGGTTCGCCACGACCTATAACCTGAAAGGGATCCGCTACCGGATTTACGCCATGCTCGACAACGGCAACAACAAATACGACAAGGGGGCCGACATGGTGGGGTTCCTCGATTCGCTGGTGATGCCGGGCACGCTGGGTGATTTCAGCCTGGCCTACGATTCGATCCGCAAGTCGAACATCACCGACCCGCAGATCACCGTGCGCCTGTTCCGCGAGAAATTTCCCGCGCGCGACCCCAGCCTCAGCACCTCGCGGCGCGACAACCGCAACAAGGTGGTGCTGATGTTCAACGCCCCCAATCCCAGAATCGACTCGCTGGTGCTCGAAGGCATCGATCCGTCGCTGGTGTTGCGCCAGAACGTGACCAAAGGCAACGACACCATCGCCTACTGGATCAACATCCCCAAAGAGCAGCTCTCGGACTCGATGAAGGGCCATGTGGTATACGAGAAAATCGACTCGCTGGGCCAGAAGTACATGCATTCGCAAGAGCTGAAGCTCAACATTGCGGTGCCGCAAAGGGCCGTGCGCGCCGCCCGCAAGGAAGAGGAGGCCGACACGGTGCACAAGGTGCCGATCATGAAATACACGGTCGACGCACAGCGGCCGCTGGTGCCCGTCAACAACATCCGGTTCCGGTTCGACTCTCCCGTCGGGTCGGTCGATATGGAGCGGATTGTGGTCGAGAAAGCCGAAAAGGACACCCTTTACAAAAAAATCGATTTCCGGTTCGAGCAGGACACGACCGACGTGCTGCAATGGGTGCTGTCGGCCGACTGGGCCGAGGGCGAGAAATACCGGATGCTGATTCCCGAGGGAACCATCGTCAACTATGCCGGCGAGGTGAACGACACCATCAAAAGCAGTTTCGACATCGCCTCGCGCAACAAGTTCGGGACGGTGAAGGTAGCGCTGTCGAACGCCCACCCCGACTACGAATACATCGTGCAGTTGGTGACCAAGTCGGGTAAGACCGAGAAGATCATCGGCCAGCGCCACCACCTGCGCAACGGCGAGGAGTCGTTCCTGTTCATCAACCCCGGCAACGTGATGGTGCGCGTGACCGAAGACCGCAACCGCAACGGCGAGTGGGATCCGGGCGATGTGGTGCAGTTGCAGCAACCCGAAAAGGTGGAGATTTACATGGACAAGGGGCAATGGCAAATATCGATCAAGGAGAACTGGGAGCAGCTGTGTGCAATCGATCTGGCGGAAATGTTCGCGGTGGCGGACATCAAAGTTTCCGAAAAATTCGCCGAGCCGGAAGTGAAGGAAGAGGTTAAGTCCGAAACGCCGTCCGACAAAACCGGGAAGAAAGACCGTAAAAAGAAACGCCCATAGGGAGCGATCTGTTCTCGGAAAAGCTATTTTATATATGGAAAAATCAGACAAACTCGAACGATGCGGAGACTGAGGATCGTGATTCTGGCGGCAGCCATGTCGTTTTGCGTCGGCGCACTGCACGGGCAGCATTACCTGGGCGTGCGCGGCGGCATCGGCACGGGCAATTTCAAGTTCGTGCCCAAGCAGGAGAACAAGTCGTTGGGCGGCCTGCCCGTAGGCGGCCTGGCGTGGAAGTATTACAGCAAGGATATTTTTGTGGGCGGCTTCGAGGTCGACTTCCTGTATATCGAGAAAGGGTATCAATATCTGGCCGAGGTGAAGTCCGACACGTCGGTGCGGCAGCAGTTCAAGGCATTGCAACTGCCCGTGCTGTGGCAGCCGCACTTCTACTTTTTCAACCGCAAAGTGTCGGTGTTTGCCAATGCGGGCCCGTATGTGGCCATGTTCACCGAATTCGGCCCGGTCGAAACCGTGTCGAAACGGGAGGGGGTGCTGGAATCGATCCCCTACACGTTCAACAGCCTGCGCGACAACCGCTTCGAATACGGATTGACGTTCGGCGGCGGGGCTTCGGTGCTGTTCGGCCGTTGGGAGGCGCTCGTCGACTTCCGGTGGGATTACGGCCTGTCGGACGTGTTCAAGAATTTCCGCAAGTACGACGGCGGGCCGATGCGCTCGTCGACCGACCAGATGAACGTCAACGTGGGGCTGCTCTACCGCCTGGGCAGGCGCGGCATCCTGGCCCCGGCCAAACGGGAAAAGATGCATTGACACGCACCGTGTTTGACATCGGAACCGATTATCGTTTAAGAATACATTAATAATAAAACACACCGTGTGTGCGATGGAGACAACAGAAACAACGCGGCAGCAAAAGGTCGCAAGGCAGATACAGAAAGACGTGAGCGACATATTTCTCAAAGCCGGTTCGGCATTGGTGGCAGGATCTATGGTGACGGTGTCGGTGGTGCGCATCAGCCCCGATTTATCGTTTGCCAAGGTATACCTGAGCGTCTTTCCGTTTGCCAAGGCGCAGGAGACGGTAAAGAAGATACAGGACAACGCCTGGATGATGCGCATGGAGCTGGGCAAGAGAACCAAAAACCAACTGCGCATTGTGCCCGAGTTGGCGTTTTATGTCGACGATTCCCTGGAATATGCGCAGACGATTGAAAACGTGCTGAAAGACTGACGCAATGGCCCTGCTGCCCTTGAAATTCGCGCGCCGGTACCTTTTCTCGCGCAAATCGCACTCGGTGATCAACATCATCTCGCTGGTGAGCGCTCTGACAGTGGCTGTGCCGGTGATGGCGCTGGTGGTGCTGCTGTCGGTGTTCAACGGGCTGGAGGCGCTGTTGCAGTCGCTTTACCGGAATTTCGACCCGGACATCACCGTGTCGCTGGCCGAGGGCAAGCGGTTCGACGTCGACTCGCTTTCGTACGGCCGGCTGATGGCGGTCGAGGGGGTGGGACAGGTGTCGTACGTGCTGGACGAAAACGCCCTGCTTCAATACCGCAGCAGGCAGAGTGTGGCCACCATGCGGGGGGTCGACAGCAACTATACGGCGGTGATGCCCGTCGACCGGGCGGTGGTGCGCGGCGAGTACAAGCTGCTGCACGGCGAACGGCCCCAGATGGTGATGGGGCAAGGGGTGGCCTACGCATTGGGGGTGAACCTGCAACTGGCCTCGCCCGTGGAGGTGTATATCCCTACGGTGGGCCGCACGTCGATTTTTCTGCCGGTGGGCAATTACAGCCGGGAAGTGGCGTTTCCGTCGGGCATTTTTGCACTGGACGCCGAAACCGATTCGAAATACGTGATCGTGTCGCTCGACTTTGCGCAGGAGGCCACCGGCGGCAAAGGGAAAGCGACCTCCGTCGGGATCAAAGTGGATAAAGGCCACAGCCTGAACACGGTGAGGGAGAAGGTGCAGAAAGAGGCCGGAGCGGCTTTCACGGCAAAGACCCGCACCGAACAGCGCGCGACGGTTTACCGGATCATGAAATACGAGAAGTGGGGCATCTACCTGATCATCGTGCTGGTGATGGTGATCGCCTCGTTCAGCCTGGTGGGGTCGCTGGTGATGATGATGATCGAAAAGAGGAAAGATACCGAGACGCTCGCCACCATGGGGGCCGAACGCCGTTTCCTGCGGCGCATATTCGTCGCCGAGGGGATGTTGATCTCGGGCGTGGGACTGGCGCTGGGACTGGTGTTGGGGGTTGTGCTGGCGCTGTTGCAGCAAAAATACGGCTTCGTGCAGTTGGGCGGCACCAGTTTCCTGATCGACGCCTATCCGGTGGAGTTGCGCCCGGGCGACATTGCGATGGTGGCCGTGACGGTCGCCGCAATCAACTACGCCATATCGTACTTTACCGTTAAAAATACGCTGCGATGAAAAAATATACCGTTGTGCTGTTGTTCGCGATTGCAGCATTTTGCAGCTGCCAGAGGCGCCCGAAGGTGATCCCGCCGAGTGTCTTTGCGCAAATCACCAAGGAATTCATCATGACCGAGGCGGCGCTGTCCGACGTCCGCGATCCGCGACTGACTACCGACACCATCGCTTTTTATGAGCCGATCCTGGCCGACTACGGATACACGATCGAGGACATGACCTACTCGGTGGAAGAATATTCCAAGCGCAAAAGCGCCATCCTCACCAATATCATCAAAACGGCGGGCGAGGAGGTGCGCGCCGAGGCAGACCGCGTCCGCGAACTGTTCCGCTTTATGAGCGACTGGAACAAAATGGCGGTTGAAAACTCGATCGACACAGTTTACCGGAACGATTCGCTGACGCGCTACACCTCCCTCGCCCGCCTCGACAAAGCGGTGGTGGAGCTGGATGTGCGGCCGGGAGAATACACCCTGTGGTTCAAGCCCTGGGTCGATTCGTCCGACAACAATTTTTACTATATGTACAACACCGTCTTTCTTGGCGGCGACGGCGAGCGGATCGTTCCGAACGAATACAACAATCTGACCGAGAACATATACCGCATATCGAAACGGGCAACCGAACGGATGCAGAAAATATCGATCACCGTGCCCGACACGTCGGTCAAGAAACTGAGGCTGGTATTCTTCGACAAGGAAAAATCGTCGCCCAAACCACTGAAAAAAGAGGTGTCGGTATCGGTCGACAGCATCATGGTGGTGTACCAGATGCTGCCGAAAGAGGCTTCGGATACGCTGTTCCGCAAGATGGCCGGGTTCGACCTGGATGTGATCGGCGGCATGATGCAGGCGGCCCGCGATACGATGAAGGTAAACACGCCGGTGCCCTTCAGAAAGGAAAGCGACGATGACGGCGCTCCGGCGTAAGATCGCAGCGCCGCTGGCCTTGCTCCATCGGGCTTCGCGCGACTGTTTGGCGCGCAACGCGGTTGTGACGTTCGGGCCGACGGGAGTGGTCGAGGCCGTTGAACACGACGTGCCGAACCTGGACGGCCTGCCGGGGCTGGAATACTACAACGGCGTGCTGATCCCGGGCATGGTCAACGCCCACCTGCACCTCGAACTGTCGCATCTGGAAGGGGCGATGCCGCGCGGCACGGGACTCCCCTGTTTTGCGGAAAACATCGGCAAGGTGCGCAACGACGCACCCGAGCCCGACCAGATAAAAGCCGCCGGGGCATTCGATGCCCAACTCTATGCCCAGGGCGTGGTTGCGGCAGGCGACGTGTCGAACACCAACCTCTCGTTTGCGGTGAAGCGCCGCAGCAAAATCCGCTACCATACATTCATCGAGTGCTTCGGGTTGATCGGGGAGCAGAACGGCCGGATCGTCGAAAAGGGGCGGCAGTTGGCCCGCGAGGCGGCGGATATGGGGTTGTCGTGTTCGCTGACCCCCCACTCCACTTACTCCTGTTCCGACCCGCTGTTCGGCCGGCTGGCCGGCTTGGGCGACCCGCTGTCGATCCATTTTCTGGAGAGCGGTGCCGAACGCGAGATTTTCAATGGCAGGGGCGGTTTCGCGGCGTGGTACTCGCGCATTGTCCCACCCATGCTCCGGCCCGGGGAGACCCTGCCGGTCGAACGAGGTTGGTCGGCGTTCGGATCGCCCCTTGAAAAACTCATGGGCCAGGTGGCCGACGACCGGAGAATCTTGCTGGTGCACAATACATTGATCAGCAGCGACGAGATCCATGCCATCGGCACGTTCTACTCCCGCCCCACGTTTGTGCTTTGCCCGCTGTCGAACCTTTATATCGAGGGCGCGGTGCCCCCTTACACCCTGTTTTTGGAGGGGTGCAACGTAGCCCTGGGCACCGACAGTTTGGCCTCGTCGGGCACACGCTATATGATCGACGTCCTCAAGCACGCGGTGTTGGACGGAGGCGTTCCGTTGGATCAGGCTGCCCGGTGGGCCACCCTCGGCGGGGCTGAATCGCTGGGGATGGCCGGCACGCTCGGCAGCTTTGAAGCGGGAAAAACGCCGGGGGCCGCGTTGCTGACCAACATTGATTGGGAAAAACGGTCGCTTACCCGGCAGTCGCAGTCGCTTAGGATCGTTTGATCTTATCATGACGACCGGCCATGCGCTCATTGCGGCTTCAGGAAAACGAATGCGCTCAGTTTGCCGCCGCGCCCGCCGGAATGACCACACATAAAAACGGGACACTGATCGTCAGTGTCCCGTTTTTTTATTACAAAACCGCTATATCAGTATCTGGAACAGGTCGGGGTTATCGTTCAGGTATTCGTAGACGAAACCATACTCCTTCATCCGTTTGAGCAGTCCGCACAGGTCGTTGCGATCCTGCAGCTCGATGCCCACGATGGCCGGGCCCTGTTCACGGTTGGTCTTTTTGGAGTAGGCGAAATGGGTGATGTCATCGTCCGGCCCCAGCACCTTTTGCACGAACGACAGCAGCGCCCCTGAGCGTTGCGGGAAGCGAATCATGAAGTAGTGTTTCAATCCTTCGTACAGCAGCGACCGTTCGCGGATCTCCTCGGTGCGGGTGATGTCGTTGTTGCTGCCGCTGACAATGCACACCACGTTTTTGCCCTTGATCCGGTCGGCATAGGAATCGAGCGCGGCGATCGAAAGCGCGCCTGCCGGTTCCACCACAATGGCGTTCTGGTTATAGAGCTCGATGATGGTGGTGCATACCTTGCCCTCGGGTACGGCCACCACGTCCGAGAGCACCTTGGAACAGATGCTGAAGGTGAGATCGCCGATCCGTTTTACGGCCGCACCGTCTACAAATTTATCGATCTGCCTGAGCTCAACCACTTTGCCTGCGTCGATCGAGGCTTTCATGCCAGCCGCTCCGGCGGGTTCGACGCCGATGATCCTGGTCGACGGGCTCACCTGACTGAAGTAGGCCCCCAGTCCGGCCGAGAGCCCGCCTCCGCCGATGGGCACGAATACGTAGTCGATGGACTCGGACATTTCTTCCAGGATTTCGAGGGCGATAGTCGCCTGGCCCTCAATGGTCTTCGGATCGTCGAACGGGTGGATGAACGGAATGTTGTTGGCCTTGGAAAAGGCGATGGCTTCGTTGCACGAGGCGTCGTAGGTGTCGCCCGTGAGAACGATCTCGATGAACTCTTTGCCGAACATCTTCACCTGCGAAATCTTCTGCCTGGGCGTGGTGGTGGGCATGTAGATGGTGCCTTTGACGCCCATCATGCGGCACGAGTAGGCCACGCCCTGAGCGTGGTTTCCGGCGCTGGCGCAGATCACCCCTCCGGCGAGTTCCTCGTTCGACATGCTGCGCATTTTATTGTACGCCCCGCGGATCTTATACGAGCGAACGATCTGGAGGTCTTCGCGTTTGAGTATGATGTTGGCCCCGTAACGCTCCGAGAGCGCGAGGTTTTTGACCAGGGGAGTGGACGAAAGAATGGCGGCCAGGGTGTGCTTGGCCTGGGCCACGTCGGTAATCGAGGGAAAATAGCTCATAACGATGCGATATATTTTGCAAAATTACGAAAAAATGGGGAGTGTGCGCTGAAAGCGCGGTTTATTATTATCCGGATCGGTGCGGCGGATGAATTTTACAGCTGCTCCGACGATTGTTATTGAGAGTCCGCGCAACTCTCCTGGACGTTGTCATTCTTCGCTTGCGCTCAGGATGACGGCCCAGGGAGCAAGAGACGCATAAAAATAAATAGCGAAAAAATTTGCAGATAAATAAAAAGATGTTACATTTGTCCCTGTAATACTACATACTATATAAAAACAGGCATACTCTCGGGACGTGAACCAAACGTCGCTTGGGTGTTTTTTTATTGCGTATGCGAAACGAATAATCACTTAAATCCATTGGAACCGGAATGAAAACCTAAAGTTCTTTAAAGTTAAACAACTGAAAAACAACTCAAAGCAAAGGCAAGCCAGCCCGTGACGGGTCTGCTGTGCCTGTAACGCTCTTTGACATGCTGTTGTTTTTCGGACAGGATGCACTCCTGTCTTGATTTTTACGAATCAGATGTTTAACGATCAAAACAAAAGAACGTATGGTTAATTTCAAAAGTTCGGAAAACGGTGAAACCGCCGTTTCAGGTATTTACCAACTCGCTGCATCAACCCGCGGAGGTTCGATCCGGATTTATGGCGAATCGCTTGAAGAGGTGTGCCGCCGCCACCGCAGCATCATCCGGCGGACAAAAGACTCCGCCGCCAAAGCCCTGGAAAAAGGCAGGTACGCCCTGTTCATGCTCGAACAGATCGACCGTTTCCACGACCGCCGCGCGCGCCTGCTGCTGATTGCCGCCCTGCTGGAAACGGCGATCGACACACTTACCCAAGCCAACGGCGGCGACAGTGTGAAGTACGGCCCGATGGTACGGCGCTTCAAAGAGCAACTTTCCCGCGCAACCGGAATGGATTCCGGCAAATAATCTCCCCTGTGGGCGGCAGGCCTCCTCCCCCGCCCTTTCGGTTCGATACCAGTTACAATACCCCTCGAATATTCATATTGCAAAATATTTTCTATCTTTGTGACGTCCCTCGGGACAATCTATAGATGAAAGTGTTTAGCTTTTATCCTTGTGCGGAAAATCTGACAAATTTCAAAACACCAGGGATAAGCAATACGGAATTCATCACTTGCGTTATGTATCTTCCAATACATAGTGTCAGGTGTGGGGTATTGTTTATTTGGTGTCGGGCTTTGTCAGAGCCTTCCGCACGGATAGACTGCGACTCCACACTTTTTTATATGTTTAACGGCCGCACCGGAGTCGACGGCCGCACCATATTCATTAAAACAAACTCATTTTTATGAAGCGATTGTTTTATGCCGTGGCCCTGTCGGCCGCATGCGCTTTCTCTGCCTGTACCGATGAAGGCGGAACAAATCCCATCACTGTTTCCGATAAAGCGGAACTGAAACAAACCCTGTCGGCCGGGGAAACGTCGGGCACGGTCACCTTCACCGCCGCCGAACCGTGGGCTGCAAACGTGCAGGAAACCACCAAGGCCGCCCCAACGTGGATTACCCTTGACAAATACAACGGCGAAGCGGGAACCGTCACGCTCGCCATCACGCTCGAACCCAACGAAACGGATGCGGTTCGTACGGCGACGATCACCATCGCTTGTGCAAGCGGCAAGATCACCATCACCGTGAAGCAGGAGGGCGCTGGCGCCATCGCCGACAAACCCATTACCATCACCGACGCATCGGAACTGGAAGAGGACATTCCCGCCGAGGGCGCTTCGCGAAGCATAACCTTCACGGCGAAAGAAGACTGGACGGCAACCCTGCCGGACGCTCCGTCGTGGCTGAGCCTGGATAAAACCAGCGGCAAGGCCGGAACGTTCACACTCGGCATCACCGCCGTCCCCAACAACCTCGGGAGCGAGCGGTCGGCAACGGTGTACATCGCCGGTAAAAAAGGAAGCGCCGCAGTGAGCCTGACCCAACAGGGAGTCCCCGTGGGCAAGAAGCTGCTCGTCAAGCGGATCTATTCGAATAATGAAACCACGCCTGTTTCGGTCGATTTTACTTACGACAACGAATATCGGGTGACCCTGGTCAGCATCAACGATTACGAAATGGCGTACACTTATTCGGAGAACACCATCACACTCAATACGATCGGAACCACGGACGGATCGCATTACCAGAAAATAGACGCAACCGTAACCCTCGATGTTGTCGGGCGCATTATTTCCGGGGAAGCAACATATGCTTCGAGTTCGTACGCCCCCAACTATGATACGGAAAGCACGTCGAACTGGAGTGTCACGTACGAATACGGAATCCCTAAAGAGGTCAACAGGACGGAAGTCCTGTTCGACGCCCTGAAGTTCGTTCCGGAAGGAGATGGCGAACCGGTTGTGCTGGATCTTGAGGTCAACACCGTATGCACCTTTGCCATGACCGGAAGCGATTTCTCGAAAGTCACGACCAAATGGCGCGAACGGCCCGAACTCGAAGGCGGCGGATGGGGTGCATGGGGCAATTGGCAGCAGGCTGCCAGCACGGCCGAGTATGGAACCTGCGGAAACGTCGCCAACATTGACCTGAACTGGATGTTTTATCAGGACCAGTGGTTCAACGCCGTGGACAAATGCGGATTTAATATCCTGGGACTCTATGGATTGTGGAGCAAATACATGGTAACCAAGGTAACGGAAGAAGATGCGTATGCGGCCGAAAACAGTCGCGAATACACATTCAATTATGTAACCAACGGCGAATATGTGACCGAGATCCTGCTCAACGGTTACGGCGAACTCTTCGAACCCGGCTCCAAAAGCAACCCTGCGACCAAAGGATCTTCAGGTGATATACGACGCTATATTGTTGAATACGAATATAAATAACCTTTAACCAATTTATCATTATGAGAAACAAACTGTTTATCCTGCCGGCGATGGCGATGTTGTTCGCCTGCTCGGCATCGGGCCAGACGGCCTCCGAACCCCAAACCGACCTTGAAATCAAGGGCCTCAAGGGCAACGTAAAAGAACTCTCGGAAGAGTCGAGCATGACGTTCGAATGGTATTCGAGCGAGGACATTATCTCGTATAACTACAACGACAAAGGGATGCTCCAGGCGATCAACTACTTCATGAAAGACGAGTACGGGGATCATACCGGAACGGTCGAATTCGTTTACGACGAGCAGGGACGCCTTGCCCGCAGAAAAGTGACGATCACCGGCAGCGCCAATTTCGAAGGGTTCAGCCAGAACGCCGACGAAACGTTCAAGTACGACGACAAGGGGCAACTGTCTCAAATTATTGGCGCCGACGGCCAGCCGACCGTTACCTTCACCTACAACAACAAGGGGCAGCTGGTGAAGAAAGAGGATGCCAGTTATGGAACCGAAACCTATTCGTACGACGGCAAAGGCAACCTGGCGGAGAAAAAAGCATACTCCACCATCACCTATACCTATGACGACCAGAACCGGAAAATAGCCTACAAAGACTCCGAAGGCGGGAACGGCACCTACAAGTACAATGAACAGGGCGATCTGGTGGAGGAATATTCCAGCTATTACAGCGAAATGGACGGCATGGACGTGGAGGACACCATCGCCTGCACCTACCAATACGACGGCCAGGGCAACTGGATCAAACGCACCATGACCGGAAGCGACCGCAAGCAAACAACCGTTCGTAAGATCAAGTATTATTAGTCGGTTGCGGATTGAAAAAGCCGGGGATTTACCCCGGCTTTTTTGTTTCCGGCCAATTCGTGCTGTCATGGGGCGGGGCCCCTACCCTCGTTGATTGTGTTCAAATGAACGATCCTGCCGCAATCCGCGGGGCATCACAATTTCTCGCAGCAAGGCGGGGAATATCCCCATAAAGACTAAATTGCCGCGCTCCGGGAAGCACGTTGGCCGGTGGTCGCCGGATTTGCCGCGCTCCAAAGGAATGGGCGGTTGCGTTTGTTTGACGTACAAAAAAACGCCGGGAACTGCTCCCGGCGTTTTTTTACATCCATGATAAGGCTATTTCTTATTGCGTTCGGGGCGGAGCGAGCGCACCACGGCGCCGGCTTGCCACATCTCGCTGTCGTGCAGCTCTTTCAGTTCGCCTTCGAGCTTTTCGCGGTAGTCGGGCTTGCTGTTCGAGTCGATCGAACGCTGGGCTTCGTTACCGGCGGCCACTTCGGCATACAACTTCTGGAACACGGGCAGCGTAGCGTCCTTGAACGGCCTCCACCAGTCGAGCGCGCCGCGCTGGGCGGTGGTCGAACAGTTGGCGTACATCCAGTCCATGCCGTTCTCGGCTACCAGCGGCATCAGGCTCTGGGTGAGTTCTTCCACCGTTTCGTTGAACGCTTCCGAGGGCGAGTGGCCGTTTTCGCGCAGCACCTGGTACTGAGCGGCGAAAATACCCTGAATGGCGCCCATCAGCGTACCGCGTTCGCCGGTCAGGTCGGAGTAGACCTCTTTCTTGAAGGTGGTTTCGAACAGGTAGCCCGATCCCACGGCGATGCCCAGTGCAACCACGCGGTCAAACGCCTTGCCGGTGGCATCCTGATAGATGGCATAGCTCGAATTGAGCCCGCGGCCTTCGAGGACCAGGCGGCGCAGCGACGTTCCCGACCCTTTGGGAGCAACCAGGATCACGTCGACGTCTTTCGGGGCGATGATGCCCGTGCGTTCGCTATAGGTGATGCCGAAGCCGTGCGAGAAGTAGAGCGCCTTGCCCGGAGTGAGGTGCTGCTTCACCGTAGGCCACAGGGCGATCTGGCCTGCATCCGAGAGCAGGAACTGCAGGATCGTGCCCTTTGCGCAGGCTTCTTCTATCTCGAACAGCGTTTCGCCGGGAACCCATCCGTCGGCCACGGCCTTGTCCCAGGTTTTGGAACCTTTGCGCTGGCCAACGATCACATTGAAGCCGTTGTCGCGCATATTCAATGCCTGGCCCGGCCCCTGGACGCCGTATCCCAACACTGCGATTGTTTCGTTTTTAAGCGTTTCGAGCGCTTTGTTGAGCGGAAACTCTTCGCGAGTCACTACGTTTTCTTCCACTCCTCCAAAATTCATCTTTGCCATTTTTCCGTATATAATTATGTGTTTGTTTTCAATCGAAAGCGCAAAGGTACGGTTTTTTCAGGATTATCCCCTTGTGCCGTCCACTTTTCCCCCGGCCCCGTTGCAAGGGCGGCCCTAAAACACGCCCTTCAGCCGTTCCTCAAGCGATTCGTGGTGAAGCACCACCGCCCCCGAGGAGGTGAACTGCAACAGCAGGTTGCGGTTCTTCAGCTCGTCGCGCAACGCGTCGATCTCGTTTTTATAGCCGGTTTTCTCGAACACCGCATAGTTGTCCGACACCTCGACCAGGCGGGCGTTGTGGCGGCGGGTGATCAGCTCCACATTGTCGCCTTCGAGCGCATCCTTTCCTGTTTTATAGAGGGCGATCTGGTGCACGATCAGGCTTTCGGGAGTGTAGTATTCGGCCTTGATGACGTCCACAATGCGCTCCATCTGTTTGACCAGCTTCTCGACAATCTGGTCGGTGGTGTGCGCCACGATGGTGAAGGCGCTGATGCCTTTGATGGGCGTCTCGGACACTTTCAGGCTCTCGATGTTGATCTTGCGCCGCAGGAACAGGGCGGTGATGCGGTTGAGCACCCCCGCGCGGTTTTCGGTGAAGGCCGATATGATGTATTCTCTGGTTTCCATAGTCGTCGCCATTTATTCGTTCAGCAAAAGGTCGTTGTAGGTCTTGCCGGCGGGGATCATCGGAAACACGTTGTCTTCCTTGTCGACCACCACCTCCAGCAGGTAGGCCGAATCGTCCGCCAGCATCCGGGCCAGCGCCCCTTCCAGTTCGTCGCGCTTTTCGACGCGGGCCGAGGCGATGTTGTAAGCCTGCGCCACTTTCGGGAAGTCGGGATTGACCATCGGCGTGGCCGAGTAGCGCCGGTCGAAGAACAGCTGCTGCCACTGGCGCACCATGCCCAGGTAGCTGTTATTCAGCACCACCACCTTGACGCCGATGCCCCAGTGCATCATGGTGCCCAGTTCCTGCATCGTCATCTGGAAGCCGCCGTCGCCCACGAACAGCACCACCTGCCGGTCGGGGCAACCCACCTTGGCCCCGATGGCCGCGGGCAGGCCGTAGCCCATGGTGCCCAGGCCGCCCGAGGTGACCATGCTGCGCGTGTTGCGGTATTTCGAGTAGCGGGCCGCGATCATCTGCTGCTGCCCCACGTCGGTGACAATAATGGCGTTCTGGTCGGTCAGCTCGGCTACCTTGTTCACCACCTCGCCCATGGTGAGGGCTTCTTTCGCCGGAAAGAGATCTTTGCGGATCACGCTCTGGTACTCCTGATCCTGCTTCGACCAGGCAAAATCGAGCCATTGCTGGCGCGAGGTGTGCTTCACCCTGTTCTTGAGGATGTCCAGCACCTCTTTCGCGTCGCCCGTAATGCCGATGTGGGCCTTGACCACTTTGTTGATCTCGACCGGGTCGATATCGATGTGGATCACCCGGGCGTTGGGGGCGTATTGCTTGGCGTCGCCCGTGATGCGGTCGGAAAAGCGCATCCCCACGGCGATCAGAACGTCGCACTCGTTGGCCAGCGCGTTGGGGGCCACGTTGCCGTGCATCCCGGCCATGCCCACGTACAGCGGGTGCGAGGTGGGCACCGCCGACAGCCCCATCAGCGTCGAGGCCATGGGGATGTTGCCCTTCTCGGCAAATTCCACCAGCGACCGTTCGGCGCCCGAGAGCTTGATCCCCTGCCCGAACAGAATGAATGGCCGGGAGGCGCCGTTGAGCAGCTCGACCGCTTCGTCGATCACGCCCTCGCCCACCTGATAGCGGTAGTTGTAGCTGCGCAGGGCGATGCAGGGCTCGTAACGGAAATCGATCATTTCCATCTGGGCGTTTTTGGTGATATCGATCAGCACCGGCCCGGGGCGTCCCGTACGGGCGATGTGGAACGCCTTGGCGATGGCCTCGGGCACTTCTTCGGCCGAGGTGACCTGGTAGTTCCACTTGGTGACGGGGATGGTCATGCTGACGATGTCGGCCTCCTGGAAAGCGTCGCTGCCCAGCGCGGCGGCGGCCACCTGCGCCGTGACGCACACCAGCGGCGTGGAGTCGAGCATGGCGTCGGCCAGCCCCGTGATGATGTTGGTGGCGCCCGGGCCCGAGGTGGCGAAGCAGATGCCCACCCTGCCGGTGGTGCGTGCGTACCCCTGGGCGGCGTGTACCGCTCCCTGCTCGTGGCGCGTCAGGATGTGCCTGACCCGGCCGCTGTGTTTATACAGCGCGTCGTAAATATGCATGATCGCCCCGCCGGGGTAACCGAAAATCGTATCGACCCCCTCTTCCATCAGGGAGAGCAACAATGCTTCCGCTCCGTTTGTCTTCATATCGCTTCTATTCTATGTTGGCTTCGCAATAGCCTTTTTTTGAATCTCATTTGCATTGCTCCCGGTTATGAGGAGAGCGCATCAGAATTTTAAGTATGCGCGGATAATTTACTCCACGATCCGCACGCCGCCCAGGTCGGCCGAGGCCACCATCGAGGCGTAGGCCCTCAGCGCTTTGCTCACCACCCGCTCGCGTTTGGGGACGAACCCGCCTGCGGCCAGCGTTTTTTGTTTGCGGGCGTCCAACTGGACGTTGGTCAGCTCGACGTTGATGCGGCGCGTGGGGATGTCGATGACGATCCGGTCGCCGTCTTCCAGCAGACCGATCGCCCCGCCGGCCGCCGCCTCGGGCGACACGTGCCCGATCGACAGGCCCGACGTTCCGCCCGAGAAACGCCCATCGGTGAGCAGTGCGCAGACCTTGTCGAGCTTCACCGTTTTGAGGTATGACGTGGGGTAAAGCATCTCCTGCATGCCCGGGCCGCCTTTGGGCCCTTCGTAGCGGATCACCACGATGTCGCCCGCGTTGACCCTGCCGCCCAGGATTCCTGCCGCGGCTTCATCCTGCGAGTCGAACACGCGCACCGTGCCCTCGAAATGAAGGATCGACTCGTCGACCCCGGCCGTCTTGACGATGCACCCCTTGTCGGCGATGTTGCCGAACAGCACGGCCAGTCCGCCGTCTTTCGAGTAGGCGTGCGCCACCGAACGGATGCAGCCTTTTTCGCGGTCGTCGTCGGGCGAGGGGTAATAGGTGTCCTGCGAGGCGAGTTCCAGATTGAACCGGCCGGCCGGAGCCGAAAGATAGATCTTGCGGGCGTAGTCCGACGCATCCGGGCTTGTAATATCGTATTCTTTCAGAACATCTTTCAGCGACGGGGCGTCGACTCGTTTGGCCGAGCCGTCGATCAGGCCGCCTTTTTCAAGTTCGGCCAGAATCGAGATGATGCCCCCGGCGCGGTTGACGTCCTGGATGTGGTAATGGTAATTGGGCGCCACCTTGCACAGCACCGGGATTTTCCGGGACAATTTATCGATATCGCTCATCGTGAAGTTGACCCCTGCCTCGTAAGCGATGGCCAGCAGGTGCAGCACCGTGTTGGTCGACCCGCCCATGGCGATATCGAGCGACATGGCGTTGCTGAAAGCGCGATGATCGGCGATCGAGCGCGGCAGTACGCCGTCGTTGCCTTTTTCGTAATATTCGTAAGCGTTTTTGACGATCAACTTGGCGGCGCGCCGGAACAATTCGTTGCGGTTCGCGTGCGTGGCGAGCACCGTGCCGTTGCCGGGCAGGGCCAGGCCCAGCGCTTCGGCCAGGCAGTTCATCGAATTGGCGGTGAACATCCCCGAGCACGAGCCGCAGGTGGGGCATGCCCCTTTTTCGATCTTGTCGAGCATCTCGTCCGACACTTCCGGGTCGGCGCCCTTGACCATCACGTCGATCAGGTCGTAGTCTTTGCCTTCGACGCGGCCGGCTTCCATCGGGCCGCCGGAAACGAAGATGGCCGGGATGTTCAGGCGCATGGCGGCCATCATCA
Source organism: Rikenellaceae bacterium (assembly GCA_031548435.1). Taxonomy (GTDB): domain Bacteria; phylum Bacteroidota; class Bacteroidia; order Bacteroidales; family Rikenellaceae; genus JAVBRA01. The sequence goes on along the minus strand of JAVBRA010000014.1, from coordinate 59,815 downwards.
TGCCGGGGGTCACCTTGTCGCAGTTCGAGATGCACACCATGGCGTCGACGCAGTGGGCGTTGCACATGTACTCGATGCTGTCGGCGATCACCTCGCGCGAGGGCAGCGAGTAAAGCATGCCGGGATGCCCCATGGCGATGCCGTCGTCGATGGCGATGGTGTCGAACTCGGCGGCGAAGCATCCTTCCTGCTCGATCCACGCCTTGACTTTCTGGCCGATTTCGTGCAGATGCACGTGGCCGGGAACAAACTGCGTGAACGAGTTGACGATGGCTATCACAGGTTTTCCGAACTGACTGTCCTTCATGCCATTGGCGCGCCACAGGGCACGGGCTCCGGCCATTTTGCGGCCGCTGGTCGATATGTCGCTTCTGAGTTTCATATGTATTTTTTCAGTACAAATCAACAACAGGTTGATTGAATGCGATCGGAAACAAAAAATGGTTATACGGCGTCCAATCGCAGATAAACATGTTAATTAGGTTATTATCAATACGAAATCAGATACTATCCAACGGATAAATAAAATTCGTTATTCCCTTTATTTCAAAGGGTGAAACTGCAAAAGTACATAAAAATCAAACTATTCACTACTTTTGTGAAACAAACCAATGGAAATCGCCCATGAAAACACTCAAAATCACCGCACTGGCCACTCTCACGCTGCCGGTCTTGTTCGCCTCGTGCGGCAACAGACACACCATCTCGGCCAATTTCAAAGGCTTGGGTGACGACACCGTTTATATCGAACGCCTGCCGCTCAATCTGGATGTGGAGCCGGTTCGCGATACCGTGTTTTCGAAAAACGGCCGGTTCACTTACGATCTTCCCGACACCGCCGCCACCATGCTGTTCGTCCGCTTTGCCCAGGACACGAAAAAGCGGATCAAAAACGGCGTCATAGAATACTACAACCGATCGAATGTCATTACACTAATCGTTTCTCCGGGCGAACGCCTGAGCATTGCCGGCGATACGGAGAACCCCATTTACACGGGCTGCTCGGTCAAAGAGCCGGGCTTCAACCACGACGAAGCGGCTCTGAGAGAGTCGTATAAAGCAACCGAGGTGAAGCTCGGGGAGATCCAGGAACAGATGAATTACTTCATGTATTCGGAAGAGGCCCCTGCGTATCAGGACTCGCTGATCAACGCCCTGAGCATGCAACAGGGCGAGCTGTACGACGAGATCAACCAGATCCGCCTCGCATGGCTGAAAGAACACTCCGACACCGACCTGGCCGCTTACATCCTGTTGCAACAGGCGCTTCCCGATTTCGGGGAGTACTACCCCCTGCTGGGCGAACACGCTAAAACGGGACTGTTTGCACAAAGGATCGGCGAAATGGAAGCACGCGCCGAAGCCTACAAAAAAGTGGTGGAGGCCGAAAAATTTGTCGTGGAAGGGGCCGATGCACCGCAATTCACGCTCAAAGACCTCGAAGGCAAAGATGTTTCGCTGGCCGACTTTAAAGGCAAATACGTGGTGCTCGATTTCTGGGGGAGTTGGTGCGGCTGGTGTATCCACGGCGTGCCCGAGATGAAGAAATATTACGACAAGTATAAAAGTAAGGTCGAGTTCGTGGGCATCGCCTGCAACGACTCGGACGCCGCATGGCGCAAGGCCGTCGAGGAGAATAAGATGAACTGGGTGCAGCTGATCAACCAGGAAGGGAACGTGGACACGAATGCATCGGTGAAGTATGCCGTCAAGGGCTACCCCACCAAGGTCATCGTTGACAAAGACCAGAAGATCGCCTCGATATTCGTCGGCGAGAGCGAGGATTTTTACAAGAAACTCGACGAGTTGCTCAAATAACCTTCCGGTTTCGATCGTTGACAGGGCCGTCTCGGTTGAGACGGCCCTGTTGTTATTTTTTCCGCATTTAGCTATCTTTGCGCGAAAAGTGCCTCCCGTGTGCCGGGAAATTAAAAACCGAACGAGATGAAAAACGAATACCTTCCCTTTGTCGAAAAACTGATCGAGCTGGCCAGTGCCGAAGACATCGGTGACGGAGACCACTCGTCGCTGGCCTGCATTCCGGCTGAAGCGCGCGGCAAAATGAAGTTGCTGGTGAAACAGGAGTGCATTCTGGCCGGGGTGGAGATTGCCGAAATGGTATTCCGCCGCCTCGATCCCGGGGTGACGATGACCCGGATCATGGCCGACGGCGACCGCGCGAACACGGGCGATGTCGCTTTTTATGTGGAAGGACGGACAATCACGCTGTTGCAGTCGGAGCGCATCATCCTCAATATCATGCAGCGCATGAGCGGCGTGGCCACCCGGACGGCGGTGTACGTACGCGAACTGGAAGGAACCGGAGCCAAGGTGCTCGACACCCGCAAAACCACCCCCGGTATGCGCGTGCTGGACAAAATGGCCGTGAAGCTGGGCGGGGGCGAAAACCACCGCATGGGACTGTTCGACATGGTGATACTCAAAGACAACCACATCGATTTTGCGGGAGGAATCGCCGCCGCATTGTCGAAAACGCGCGAATACCTCAAGCGCGTCGGCAAAGAGATCAAGATCGAGATCGAGGTGCGCTCGCTGGACGACATCCGGCAGGTGTTCGAGGCCGGAGGAGCCGACCGCATCATGCTCGACAACTTTACGCCGGAACAGACGCGCCAGGCCGTGGAGATGATCGGCGGGCGGTGCGAGACCGAGTCGTCGGGGGGCATTACGCTGAGCAACCTGCGCGAGTATGCCCGGTGCGGGGTGGATTTCATATCCGTGGGCGCGCTGACGCACCAGATCAAGAGCGTGGATCTGAGCCTGAAAGCCTGCGAACTCCCATAGGGTGTTTGCCCGGCAATAACCCTGTTTCCCGAAAGTACAATCGCCATATACCATAAAAACAAAGCAGATGGAATTCAAACCGACCGAATACACCCTTCAGAATGTGGCTACGGGCCGCACCTTCGACGATGCCGGCTGGACGCTCGACGACCCGCAGGGCGGTGTCCCGTCGCTCATCCGCGCCCTGTATGCCGACAAACGGCTGCATGTGAGGGGCGATGAATTCGGTCTGTACAAATACGCCTCGTGGCTGCCCGTGAAACGGATGCTCAAAGGATCGGCCGCACCGGTCACCTACAAGAGCAAGGGGCTGGCCAAAGAATTGGGCCTGAGTAACTTGTATATCACGTTCAATGGTTGGTTTCCCGAAATCGGCGCGGCAATGACCACCTGCTCGTTCAAAGAGACCGAGGCCTATTCGGTATGCGGCCGCATGGACGGACACATGGGACGCACGCTGGTGGTGGCCTCGGCGGGCAATACCGCGCGGGCGTTCGCCAAAGTGTGCTCGGACAACAACATTCCGTTGCTGCTGTGCGTGCCCGAGAGCAACCTCGACGCGCTGTGGTTCGAGCATCCGCTCAACGACTGCGTAAAGCTGATCGCTCCGGAGAAAGGAGCCGATTATTTCGACGCCATCCATTTGAGTAACATTGTATTAAAGTCGTCCAGATACATCGCCGAAGGAGGTGCGAAAAACATCGCCCGCCGCGACGGCATGGCCACCACGACGCTTAGCGCCGTGACCTCCATCGGCCGCATTCCGGACTACTATTTCCAGGCCGTGGGCAGCGGCACGGGCGCCATCGCCGCGTGGGAGGCCAACCTGCGCTTCATTGAGGACGGCCGGTTCGGCAGCAACAAAATGAAACTGATGGTGTCGCAGAACCACCCGTTCCTGATCATGTACCAGGGGTGGAAAAACCGCTCGCGCGAGTTGCCCGAGTATGCCGATCATCAGGCGCGCCGCGACGCCGACGAAATCGACGCCAAGGTGCTGTCGAACCGTCGTCCGCCGTACGGTATCGCCGGAGGGCTGTTCGACGCCCTCTCGGACACGGGCGGGGAAATCCTGAAAGCCACCAACGCCGAAGGGGCCGAGGCGGCCAGGTTGTTCGAGGCAACGGAGGGGATCGACATCCATCCGGCGGCAGCCATCGCCACGGCCACGCTGATCGATGCCGTGCGCCGGGGACAGGTGGAAAAAGACGCCGTGGTGATGCTCAACGTCACCGGCGGAGGGGAGAAACGCTTTAAGGAAGGGAAAAAGCTCCATCCGCTGGAACCCGTAAAGGTGTTCCCGGTAAATCCAAACGAGGAGGCGGTGCTGGCTTTTGTGGAAGAATTATTCTGAACATCGTGAAGACGAAATGTTCCGGAGATTCTTCCCTGCGTTCAGCATGACAGTTGCAGACAGGTTGCTTACACAAACTAAAATTATAATATAATGACACAAAAGAAACCGATCGGAGGTGAAGGCGACAGTCTGAATCTCTCGCAGGCCACGCGGGCAGCCAATATCGACGCCGACCTGCGGCGGGTGATGGAGTACGACCCCTACCCCGCTCAGGTAAAACGTGACCGGAGGCGGCAGTTGTTCTGGCTGGTGATTTTCCTGGCCGCGACCGTTGTGCTGGTTTATTTCGGGTTTCCGTGGTGGTCGGTCATTCCGGGATTTCTGTGCCTGTTCAAACTGTTCATGTGGCTGGCCCTGAGGAATGTCAAGCCGTTGACCGTCTATAAGAACGGGTTGCTGGTTCCGGCGGTAGTAACGCAAACGTCGCCGTTGCAGATCATGGCCCTGAGCGAAATGCAGACTTCGGAAGAGTTGCCCGTATGCTGGGGAATGAAACGTTTCGAGATAAAAGCGCTGCCCGGACATGAACTGAAGGTCGGCGAACGGGTGCCGTGTGCCGCCCTGTTCGGGGGCGCCATGCTGGCCAAAGTGTGGTCGAACATCGAGGCGCATCCGGTGTGCTGGGGCACGGGCGACCGCTCGGTGATCAGCCGGGCCGACGAGGCGATCGGGGAAGAGGAGTGGAACGTGCTGAACGAACTGCTGCCCGCGGCGCTGAAGCATCCGAAGATCGAGAAGGGCGAATGCGTTTATTTCAACGACGACCTTTCGGAACGGGCCGATTTGTATGAACCGCAAAAGAAAACCAACGAATAGGATTTAGCGGGCGATCACATAACAAAACTGCCGGAGAAAAATTCTCCGGCAGTTCTTGTTTTACGCGTTGCGAAATTATTCCGAAACGGACTCGGCGCCGTCGATGCCGTATTCGGCGTAAAGGGCCTTGTATTTCGGGAAGATGGCTTTCACTGCGTCGGCCTCGCCGCCGTATTGAACGCTGTCGTAGTTCTTTTCAGTGGTGATCCAGGCGGTTTCCCAGTCGGCCAGGTCGCTGTAAAACTGGCTTCCGCGCAGGGCTTCGCGTCCGGATGACTTCAACACCGCATTTTCATCGTAAGGCGTTTTGGAGACAAGGTGGTCGCGAAGCATGGCGTAAAATTTCTCCCAACGCGGGGCGTAGTAGTCGCGCACCAGGCCCGACCACTCTTTCCATGCGTAGTCGAACAGCACATCGGGTTCGGGCTGGCCTCCCCACTGGGTGACGAGCATCGAGGCGTTGTAATCGTAGAGTTTGCGTTCCTCGTCGTTCGTGGCCCACTTTTTGGCGCTGTTCACCCAGCGTTCGAAACTGTATTCGGGGCGCGTGCCCAGCACTTTATCGAGGTCTGAGAGCATTTCGAGGAATCGCTTGCTGTGGAGGTCGAACGCGGCCAGATCGCCCTTTTTGAACGCTTCGGCGGCTTGTTTGTGGATCTCCTGTCCCAGGTTGGACATCAACTGGCGCTGCACGTCGACGATATCGAACAGGTAGGCCGACGAGGCGGAAAGCTTGTCGATATCGGCCAACAGCAGCTCCTGCGCCTGCACCAGCGAGACGGTGTCGTACGGGATCTTGAAGCCCGAGTTGGGGCCCGACTTCTTGGCGTCGACGGCCGGACGGGCGGCTACGATCGAACTGTATTCCACGCCGTTGGTGCCGATCTTATACGGATTTTCGAGCAGTATCATCAGTGCCTTGTAAGCGCTCTCGCTCTCGGCGCCGTAGCGGCGGCGGGCGTACTCTTTGATCCAGACGGGCAGATCGACTTCATTTTGATGCGTGGGCATTTCGAACGCCAGATCGTAATAGATCGGGTTCTGGCCCAGTCCTTCCATGAACAGGCCGGAACCGATGATGTTCTTGCCCATCTTCACCGCGGTGTAGTATTGGTTGCTGGCCAGCAGCGGCAGGTCGCCGTGCATGTTGATGCGGCCGCCGAAATTATGCAGGTTGCCCACCACGTAGGGGTAGCCCCAGAAGCTCTCCTTGACCACGTCCTGGCTTTTCTTCCAGTAGGCGTCGTTGATGTCCAGAACGATCAGGTCTTCCATCGGCACGGCCTTGACAATGTCTTCACGCGGCGACCAGCCCTGCATCACCCAAACGGCGTTGGGATCGTGCTCTTTGAACAGGCCCAGCACGGCGGCGGCAACGGCTTCGAGGTACTCCTTGGTGTTGAGCGGAGGTTCGCCCTCGTGGAACGGGTCGGTGGCGTAGAAGCCGTGCGAGCCGAACAATTTATGCTGTTCGTCCAGGAGGATCTTGCCGAATTGGTGGAACAGCGGGTCGGTGGGGTCGAGCTGCGCCACGGGGGCGAAACCGCACCACCCCTCCTTCATCTGGATTTTGGCCTCGGGGAACATCTCCTTGAACTTGGAGGGCACGCAACCCGAGTAGCCCTGCTGGATGGGCTGCATACCCAACTCCAGCTCGCGTTTCATGATCTTCTGTCCCAGCTCGACGTGGCTGTCGATCCAGCTTTTGGGCAGCGGGCCGGCGAAACCTTCGACATTGGTCATCCACTGCCATGCGAAGTAAGCCGGGCCGCTGAGGTATTCGCGCGCCTGTTGGTCGGTATGGCCCATCTTCAGCAGGGCGTTGTACCATACGCCTTCGAGGCCCACGATGGTCAGCGGCATATTGACGCCGTTCATGGCCATGAAGTCGAGCTCGCGCTGCCAGCGTTCCCAATCCCACCAGGCGGCCGAGTAGCTGAACGAGCAGTAATTCAGGTAAGCGCGGTACTTGCCGTTGATCTCGCCGCTGATGGGTTCGCCGGGCAGGGGCAGTTGTTCGGGCAGAGCCGTCTGGTCGCCGCACCACGACAGGTGGAAATTGCAGTACTTTTTAAGATAGGCGTTGTAGGCCACGGCCAGCGACACGGTGCTGTTGCCTTTGAGCAGGATTTTGCCCTTGTCGGCCGAGATCTCGTACACATCCTTGTCGGGGGAGTCGATGATCTCAAGTTTGAATTGCGACAGGTAGCCGGGCGTAACGCGTTCGATCAGCGCCTTGGCGGCCTTGACCTGTTTGCACTTCTCCCCGCACGAGGAGAAGCACACAACGACGGCAGCGGCCAGAAGCAGCGGCAGCAGTCGGGTGGTAAATGTTTTTTTCATTGAAATTATGGTTTAATTAGTTTGGGGTAAATGTTGTTTATGAGTTGGGGGGGGGCTGTGGGTGAATGTTGAATATGGCTGTCTTTTTTGCGACACTGCGCCGCCTGTCATATGGCCATCAGTTTCAGTATGGCATCGGACAACACGACGATATATGATCGCACCCATTTTTATCGGGTTGAACATTCACAAAGTATGCATAATGACGGTTTTTAGGCTAAACAAAGGTATGAAATCTTTTTCTTCGCGGGATAAAAATAAAGGGTTATCTTTACGTAATTTTTAAAATTCGAACGATGATGAGAAGATATTCCCTGTTCATCCTGCTGCTTATGCTGGCGGCGGGCATAGCCGAAGGCGCTCCGAAGCCGAAAGTCCGCAACGTTATTTTCATGATCGGCGACGGCATGGGGCTGGCTCAGGTGCAGGCGGCCATGGATTCGAACGGCAACACCCTGCACATGGCCCGGGCGCAAGCCGTCGGGCTGTCGAAAACATCTTCGGCCAGCGATCGCGTCACCGACTCGGCGGCCGGAGGCACGGCCCTCTCGTCGGGTTACAAAACCACCAATGGCATGATCGGCATGTCGCCCGACAGCATCGCCCAACCGACCATTCTTGAGATGGCCGAAGCCAAAGGTATGGCTACGGGGCTGGTGGCCACCTACCGCATCACACACGCCACACCGGCCTCGTTTATCGCGCACAATATCCATCGCGACAACGAGCAGGCCATTGCGCTCGATTTCCTCGACACGGAAGTGGACGTGTTCATCGGCGGCGGGCGCAACATGTTCAATGCCCGCGAAGACGGCCGAGACCTGCTTGCCGAATTGCAGGGCAAGGGCTACACGGTGGCCTCGACGCTCGATGAAGTGAAAGGGTTCCGCAAGGGCAACATCGCCGCGCTGGTGGCCGAGAGCCACCTGCCGTCGATGCAGAACGGGCGCGGCGACTTTCTGCCGCAAGCCACTGCCGAAGCGCTGCGCATTCTTAAAACCAACAACCCGAAAGGGTTCTTTGTGATGGTCGAAGGCTCGCAGATAGATGGCGGCGGCCATGCCAACGATGCCGTGATGGTGGTCGGCGAAACGCTCGACTTTGACCGGGCGGTGAAGGAAGCGTTCGATTTCGCCGATAAAAACCCGGGCACGCTGGTGGTGGTAACCGCCGACCACGAAACGGGCGGGCTGACGCTCCCCTCTTCCGGCACAAGATTTTCGACCACGGGCCACACCTCGGTGATGGTGCCCATTTACGCTTACGGCACGGGGGCCGAACGGTTTTCGGGCGTGATGGAGAATGTGGAGATCCCGAAGATCATGATGGAACTGCTGGGATTGTAGCCCGGTATCTTTTTTGCATGAAGGGAGTGGCCTGCGGTTTAAGATGCAGGCCACTCTTCTCATTAAAATGATCGCATCGTGACACAAATCAGGATCAAACGGGTATATGATTTGCCGGAAACGGACGATGGCTGCCGTGTGCTGGTAGATCGCCTGTGGCCCCGGGGCATGAAAAAAGAAGATCTGAAATATGACGCCTGGGAAAAAAACATCGCTCCCTCGTCCGGACTGAGAGCGTGGTTTCATGACGATCCGCAGGGGCGATGGGACGCTTTCTCGGCCAGGTACCTGAAAGAGCTGGAGGCATCGGACGCCGTCCGGGATTTTCTTGTGAGAATCAAGCCCTATAAAGCAATCACCCTGCTCTATGCCTCGAAAGACCCCGTGCGCAACCATGCCCGCGTCCTGCAACGGTTTCTGGAAGTTTCCGCCGGCAAAAAATGATGGATTTTCTTAATCGCGATCGGGAGCGTGCGGCGCCTCTGTTTTCGTCCGGGTACCCGTTAGGGTTTAGCCCGCGAAAAGGGCAAAGTCAATTCGGGCGCGCAACGCCGTGGAGCGATAGTTGACCTTTGACCCGCGGAGATAAACCTTTAGCGGGCGGTCGAGAAGAGGCACAGCCTCTTTTTGGGCAAAGACGTTCTTTCTCTTGTTTATGTTTAGTGAGTGTGGTGTAGTTCCCGATAACAAATGAGCCTGTGGCTCCCGCAGCCTTTTTGCCTACTTTTGGGCAATGACAAAAAGGATGGGCTCGCCGGCAGACAAAAAAATCCCCCTGCAACCTTCAGATCGCAAGAGGACTTTGCATCGAGTTTTGGCTCCGGGAGAAATCCGGAACAACCGGTCACTCCGGAATTTAGTTTCCGCCGCTTTTGTTAACCCGGGGAGCCTTGGGCGCCGCTCCTTTGGTTACGGGTCTGGCGGATGGTTTTGCCGCCGCGGCCGGTTTGGCGGTTTTGGGCGCGGTTTTTTTGGCTTCAGGCTTGGCGGATTTCGCTGCTTTTGCTGTGCCGTCCACTTCTCCTTCAGCGGTTTCCGGCTCGTCTTTTTCAATGACAAACTCTTTCATGCCGGCACCGACAAGAACGTTGTACCATGCGAAGAGCTTCTTGATGTCGGAACCGTAAACGCGTTCCTGATCGAACTCGGGCAGGTATTCCTGCAACAGGGAGCGCAGGGCGGCCGTGTCGTTTTTGTCGAAAACGAGTTCTTTACCGCTGTTTTTCTTGAAGATGGCGGTGTAGACGTCGGCCAGGGGCACCTCTTCCTTGTGGGTGTAAATGGCGATGTCGGCCAGCGAGCTGACCTTGGCGTTGCCGGTGGCGTTGATGCGCGTGCCGTCGGTCAGCGATTCTACAATGACGCCGTTCTTGCTCTGGGCCACGTATTTGAACAGTCCCGGATATCCCGAAATGGCGATGATCTCTTTGAATTCCATGATTAATTGCGTTAGATTACGGTACAATATTAATGGTTTTCCGCCGTAAAATCAAACTTTTTTGCCCCATTTGCGCGGATTGAAGCCCAGCGTGCCGAACATAAGTCCTGCTATGGTGATGGATATACCCGTTATTTTCAGCCAGTTAAGACGCTCTCCAAGGATGAAATACGAGGCCACGGCGGTCATGGCGGGCATCAGGTTTTCGAGCATCATGGTGACGGTCATGCCGATGCGCTTGATGCTGTTGGCGAAGAAGATATACGCCACGCCCGAGCAAAGCAACCCCAGCAGCAACAGGTTCACCACCGCCCCGCCGCTGAGCGGCAACGCGTCGGCAAAACTCTGCCGCTCGAAAGCGAAAAACAGCGGAAGCAGCAACAGCCCGCCGATCATGTTCTGGTAAGCAATGAGAGTGAAGGTGTTGTAACGGTGGACGATGCGTGTGATGATCAGATTATACGCCACGGCCGACAACATAGCCAAGAACATCAGCGCCACGCCGGTCATGGTGCCGGTCATGTCGGTGCCTTTGCGGGCGAAGATCACCACCGCCACGCCGACCAGCGAAATGACGATCCCTTTCAGAAACCGCGGACGCACGCGGTCTTTCAGGATAAAATGGGCGCAGACGGGCGTAAACAGCGGAATGATGCTGATAATCAGAGACGCCAGCGTGGGCGAAACGCTCTTCAGCCCATTGATCTCGCAAATGAAATAGGCGAACGGCTGGAACAGCGCCATCAGAAAGAACCACTTCCGGTCGCCTTTGGCGATCCGTTGCATGCGGCCGGTGAGCAGGGCGAAAGCGACAATGAACGCCGAAGCGATGATGGTGCGCGAGAGAATGATCGACACCACGCCCAATTCGGCCAACACCTGCTTGTACCAGATGAACGACAGGCTCCACAGCAGGCACGAGGTCAACATTCCCGCATAGGCCCACCCCGTTTTCGTGCCGGTCATACCCTACCCGATGAGCCGGTTGGTGGCCGTGTCGGGGAAAATGACGGTGGGGGTGAACACCTTGGCCTCTTCGAACTCCATGGTGGCGTACGAGACGATGATGACGACGTCGCCCGCGACCACCTTGCGGGCCGCCGGGCCATTGAGGTAGATGTCGCCCGAGCCGCGCTCGCCCGCGATGACGTAGGTTTCGAGGCGCTCGCCGTTGTTGACGTTGACAATCTGCACCTTTTCGCCGGCAATGATGTTCGCCGCCTCCATCAGGTCGGGGTCGATGGTGATGCTGCCCACGTAATTGAGGTTGGCGCCGGTCACCGTCACACGGTGGATCTTGGATTTGAGCACTTCTATAAACATCTCTTATCGTATTTTCATATTATCGATTAACCGCACGTTCCCCAGCCGCACGGTGACGCATGCCCGGATGCCGCCGTTGTGGCCGAACGAACCGACCGGCTGCAACGTGTCGCTGTCCACCAGCAGAAAGTACTCGGGTTCCATCAGCGGATGGGCTGCCAGGGTCGAGAGCACGTAATCGGTCACCTCGCCCACGGTTTTTGTGCCCGCCATTTCCCGGGCCTCGCACAACGTTTTATGTATCAGCGGGGCGGCCCGGCGTTGTCCGGGAGTCAGCAGCATGTTGCGCGAACTGAGCGCCAGCCCGTCGGATTCACGCACAATCGGACAGCCGACGATCTCTATTTTCAAGCCCAGTTGGGCGACCATTGCCCGGATGACGGCCAGCTGCTGGAAATCTTTCTCGCCGAAATAGGCTTTGTCGGGCCGAACCATATCAAACAGTTTGCTCACCACCTGCGCCACGCCGTTGAAGTGGCCGGGACGGTGTTCGCCTTCCATCACCTTGTCGAGGGCGCCGAAGTCGAACACGCGGATGTCGGGCTCGGGATACATTTCGTCGACGCCGGGCATGAAGACGATATCGGCGCCCGCCCTTTCCAGCATGGCCCGGTCGGCTTCAGGAGTGCGGGGATAGTTGTGCAGGTCGTTGGGATCGTTGAACTGCGTGGGGTTGACAAAAATGCTCACTACCGCCGTTCCGCACTGGCGGCGGCACTGTTCCACCAACGAAGCGTGCCCGGCATGGAGCGCTCCCATCGTAGGGACGAACCCGACGGATTCCCCTGCCTTTCTGCGCGCACCGATCGCTTTTTCCAGCCCTGCGGCCGTCTCGACTATCTCCATACAAGCATCCGCTGTTGTTGGGGCAAAGGTATAATTTTTTACAAACAAAACCGCTCCTTCCCTATTTAAGGAAAGAGCGGTTGGGGCGCGGATCGGAGATTGCGTCAGGCTTCGTATCCCTGCAACACGATCGCCAGACGGACGATCTCTCCCGTGGTGGCCGTGACCAGGATATCGCACTGGTTCGTTCCGGCAAACGCAATCGTTTTCGTGTGTTTTACCGAGAGCGTGGTGCTGTTGACAACGGTCACCGTAAAATAATCTTTGTAGGCAGCCGGATCGACGGTCACCGGAATCGACGTGTTGATCGTAAAACCCGAAGCCGTTGCCGTGAAAGTCGTCCCCAGGGTCGAGCCGTTGAACCACAGCGCCACGGGCGAAAACGTCTTGATGCCGGCCAGCTGGGTGACAACCACCGTGATGTATTGCCGTTGAACGCCGTTTTTGTCCGTGCCCACGAATACGACGGAGGCCGACCGCTGGCCCACCGTGTTCTGAGCCGCGGTGATGGAGAACGTGCCTCCCGCCGCGTTGACCGAAGCGCTCAGCCAGCCGACGCTGTTTCGCACCTCCCACTGCGCGTTGTTGCGCATCGACGGGGGGCTGTATGTGAGTGCAAGGGTGAACGTGGTTTGGGCGGCCGGCACCTGTCTGGAGACATAGTTCGACGGATAACCGCTCACACACAACCCGCTCCAGTTGTCGTAGCCCCGGAAGCTGAGCAGCGAATTGCCCGATGGCTTGTAAGCCGAATTGGGGTTGAGCATGGTGCCGAACACCAGTGTCCGCAGCGACGGCACCGACACCCCCTGGTAATTGTACCCCATTTCGCGGGCCACCTCGGTCAGCGCTACTTGTCCGAATCCGATCGACATTGTTCGAGGTAATTGAGGTAAGCCGCCGAGAGCGGTTCCAGTTGCGACGATGGCACGATGTTCACGTAAACCGTCATTTCCAGCGGCTCGCCATCGGCCCCGGGTGCGGTCACCTGGCGGCGTTCTTTCATGGCCAGCAGGGCCTCGATGCGCTGCGCCCGGAACTCGTCGGTGTTGTCGGTGAGCATCGGCACCAACAACGAGAGGATGCGCGCGCGGTCGTTGTCTTTGAAAATATAACCATTGTCGTAGACCGAGCCCCCCTCGTCGCCCACGTGATTCAACGAAAGCGACGACATGAGGGTGTTGATGAGCGTTTGTTGTTTGTTGATTTCCATTGGATTATAAATTTAGTAGTTAAAGTGAAACGATCAGTTTTATACGACAAAAATCATTGATGCGTCATCTCCGGAGTTGACCGGGAATGACCGCCGCGGCATGATTCCGGATTCCGGAGTCCGGTTCGGAGACGACGGACTCATTCGTCGTTTATCCCGTGGCAACGATGTCCTTAACATACAATACGCCGGAGGCAACCGTGACCGGCAACGCCTCGTGCGTCCACACCTTATGCCAGGGATTCCAGACAAAAGCGTTCCTGGAGCGGAAATAGAGCGCGTTGTCGGCGTGGGAAACGGTCATTTGCAGGGCGTATCCGACAGCGCCGCAGCCGATCACCGGCGAGTTGGAGCATCCCGGGGGCACCGTCGTGCCCGAACGGAGCTTGCCCGCCTTGTTGGTCATGGAGTCGAGCACCTCATCCGTGATTTCGACATCCACACCCACCAGATTGTCGTGCGTGTGGTTGCCTGCAGCGACGGTTGTTGCAGTGGCGCCCACCGGAAGCTGGGCAATGGGTACGCGCCCTACCCCGTCGAGCGAAGCGATGCCCAGCGGCATTCCCTTTTGCGAATTGAGAGCCGACACGCCTCCGCTGCTTTCGGCAAACTCCACCACATCGCCCAGAAACGAGCCGATGCGGTAGGCCGAGTTTTCGAGCGGCAGGGTTTCGTCGCGGATTTCGGCCGCGCGGTCCAGAAGGTCTTGTTTCATAGCACGATCCCTCCTATCATGTTGCGGCAGCGGGCGATGCTTTCGGCATCGTAATCCGGAAACCGTTCGCGGTTCTCGCACATATACCCGATGGCACGGGAGAGCAACACCCATGCGTCGCTCCACGTTTGCAAACGCAATTGCCTGATGCGCGACTCGGAGGCCGGTTGCGAGTTGTCGCTGCGGTTGGACATCAGCCCCAGCATTCCGATGCTCACAGCCAGATCGGGCAGGATGCTGTACTTGACAAAGAACGCCAGCGCCGGTTTGACATAACTGTCGGCAAATTCGCGGAAAGGCTCCTCGGCCAGCTTATCGTAGTAAACCCCCAAAGCAGGCCGGATGAATTTTTCCTGCACCGCCTCGATTTTCTGAGAAAGGATCAGGGCCGGGTCGATTTTGTGAGGCTCGGGAAACGCCGTTTCCACCACCTCTTGCGATGTAATCAATTCCATGGGCATCAGTTGATTTTGGATAAAAATACCTGCTGTTTCGGGTCGCCCTCGTCGTAGGGCAGCCCGTCGGCTTTGCGCGCCTCCCACACTTTCATGTAGGCGGGCCTGACCGACACTGGCGCTTTGTTGACGAACGAAAGGGACGAAGCGTCGCAGCCCGTCACCGCCCCGATCACACGGCGCAGCGGTTCGAGGATCTCCTGCTGCTCGACGCTGATGACCGTGCTCAGGGCGATATTATACTCGTGCACCATGCGCTCGGACGAGAAGCCGCCGCTGAAATCCATGCCGCTCAGGGCCCGGAACCACGAATGGGCAATGACGATGTCGCCCTGCGCCTGGTCGTGCAGGTCTTTCCAGTCGGCGTCATTGGAGGCGTTGACGGGGATGAATTTAGACGAATCGCCCTCTGACCCCGAGTTGACGATAAACATCACCTGCCCGGGCCTGCCGGCGAATTTCTCTTCGGCGTTGCGCACCAGTTCCATGGCTTCGTCGCGGTTTTCGACACTGCTGTCGAGCATCAGCACGCCCGAAAGCTGGAACGACGAATCGAGCCGCGAGATGTTCCACTTGTCGGTCTTGTAGGTGATGGTCGACACGCCCATGCCCGAGATGTAGCCCGGCACGCCGTAGTTTTCGAACATCGGCTCGTAGTCCTTGTAGTGGATGACGCTGCGCAGCGTGCCGTCGGCCGATTCGTCGAAACGGGGGTAGAGCGGCAATGTTTTCGCCTCTTTGACCGAGTACCTGCTCCAGTCGTGATGCATGACGATGTGCTTGTGGTCTTTCGACAGGCGGCACCGCGAAGCGTCCTGATGGAACAGCGACAGGAACGATCCGGCCTTGTCGGTCACCACTTCCAGGAAGGCGTTGCCGAAAAGCAGCTTGTCAAAAATCACGCGGTTGATCACCTGCCGCAGCGGCTCGCCGGCCCCGTTGGCCGAGGCGATGATCTGCGCCAGCGCCTGCTGCGAGGGGTCGAACGAGAATCCGGCGCCGGTGATGTAATAACACTTGTCGTTGAGAATGCGGCGGTGGGTGGTGCTGGTACGCGAAAGGGCCGCCAGCGCTGCGGGGAACAGGTTGTCGCTCCCCCACAGCCAGTAGTCGTCGTTCGACCGGGCCGATGACGGCCGCCACAGGGGCAGACGGCCTTCGTTGCGCACGAAAAACGTCTTGCTTTCTTTTTTTTCCATAAGTTTATTCTGTTAAATGCGATAAAATGCCGCCGCTCAGGGGGAGCGACAGGTCGCCGTCATCGGAGGCCAGCACAATGCGCTCATATCCTCTTTCTGCGATCCCCTCTTTGGTGGCCGTCTCGATCGATTCGACCCGGAGCGGGCGTTCGAGACCGTAGACGCAGGAATATCCCGCCAGAAAGGCGTGCCCGTCCGGGGTTACCGCAACAGCGACGAACCCGTGGCAGTTGTTCTCCAGCAGGCCGAGGATGCACGTCGAGTTCCCGGGCGTCACGGCGTTGAGTTCAAAGGCTATGCGGTGCTTTACATGCCTGATCCCCTCCTTGCAGGCGAGCGATTCGGCAAACGAGGCCGAGTCTTCGGCAAACGTGTACCGAACCAACCTGCATCCGGATTTGAGCACGAGCTTCACAACGGCATCCTGTGCAGCATTCGTCTCGACGGCCGCCACGTCGGCGGCGGATGCGAAGAAGAGAGCAGAGAGTCCCCCTCTGCTCATCTTCGGATTGTTTTCAAATGGTTTCACAGCCATTTCCCATCAACGCGGTTTAGGGAATGGTCACCTTGTTGTCGAACGCGGCCACGATCAACTCGGGCAGCAGGTAGTCGCATCCGGCCATGAACGTGGCCCTCTGGCGGTTTTCCATCAGGTCGGGGTTGTACCACATCCTGATTTCGGTGCCGGTATAGTCGCTGCTGTTGAGCGCCAGGGCCAGATTTCGGCGGTCGGTCAGGACGGCGAAATTCTGCGGCAGCGCCGGCACCTGCTTCAGGTAGGCCGACAAGCCTGCGTCCACCACCGGAATGCCGCGGTACAGCAGGGTCGGCGTGCCGTTCTGTTTGGCGGCCAGCGAGCTGTCGAGCATCAGGTTCTGAAGCCCCTCCTCGTAATTATCGTAAATGTCCGAGGTGACGATGTACACCAGATTGCCCTGCGACTTCTGCTGGCGGAGCAGATCGGAAGCATTGTCCCACAGCTTTTTGAGCGTCTCTTCGGCAAACTCGGGATCGGTGGTGTTGTCGATCTTCACTCCCTTGATATCGCTCTCTCCGGTACCGATGTCGGCGATGATGCGCTTGAGGAAGCCGTCGAAGGTGTTGAACTTGTCGGCGCGCGAGGTGTCGCCGAGCCACATGGTCACGCGGATGGCCTCGGCAATGGCTTCACGGAACAGTTCGGTCTCGGCCTGTTCGAGGATCGTGCCCGTGAGGTCGCCCAGATTGACTTTGGGCGAGGCGGCGATTTTTTCGTACACCATGCCGAAGTAGTCCGAAGCGTCGTAGCTCATCTCGGCCTTGACCTTGGACAGCTCAACGGTCTTGTGGAAGCGCTCGGCATCGGCCGACCCGTCCCACCCCTTGACGTACTTGCGGAGCACGTTCACGTCGCGGCGCCAGTAATTGAGCGTCACGGGCGCGGGGGTGTTGTAAAGGATGCGGATGCCCAGCTCCTCGGCGCTTTTGCCCGATACCAGGGGGCGGAAGAAAATCTCTTCCATTTCGCTTCCGGTGTAGGTTTTCGGATTCTGAATGATTTTACTCATGTCGATAAAATTGATGATAAACGGTTAATGAATTGTTAACAGGTGTAAATAAGAAGGGGCGATTCGGCCGGCTGGCCGGGGTGTTATCAACAGGATCCACATCTGTCCAGGACGGAATAATCAACAGCTGTCGGCAACTTGCGGTGATGGGTGTACACCAGCCCTGTCTGCGCTTTCGGCGGATATGCTCCTTCGGCATGGCCTGTCATGAGGCCGGAATGCGAAGCGTCTGCGAACAGGAGGTGTTGGGAAGCGGCGATGGCCGCAGCAAGTGCGACAGGAATGTCGATAACTCGCGCCTGCAACAAGAGTCGTTTGTTGATAACGGGAATGCTCAGAACGAGCGGGAGAATTCGGGGGGAACGATGGATTTCTTAATCCTGTTCGGGAGCATGTGCCCGATGAGCGCGGCCGGGCGCTCAGGTTCGGGCCATATGAAATTCCGCGGCCCGCAGGGAAGGTCTCCGGTCAGTTGCGCACCCACCGGGTGTTTTTGAGCAACAACCTTTTTTCGCTCACAAACATTTCTGAGTGTGGTGTGGCTCCCGATAACAAGTGAGCCTGTGGCTCCGTTTTAGCAACTGCCCGGGAACCTTCAGCGGAAATTTCATCGGGTCCGTAGCCTTTTTGCATCCTTTTTGGGCAATGACAAAAAGTCAGGCCCCGCCGGCAAGCGGAATTAATCCATCGTTTTTGTTCGACTGCGAACACTCTCCTGTCATTTCCGATATGACCTTGAAATGATTCTTCTGAACGCAGTGAAGAATCTCCGGATTCGAGAGGCAATTCGTTGCACTATGGAAGAAGTGTCTCGCTGCCGCTCAACATGACAGAAAAAAAATCACATTCACTTGAAGCTGAGCGCATCCATCCGGTACGACTCATCGTTGGGACACCTGGCCGCCTCTTCGATCGAGGGATCCTCCCGAGGTTGGGTTTGCGTCGGCCCCACTTTGGACGCGTCCGATGACTGCAATCCGGCCAGACGGTTCTTTAATCCATCGATCTGGCGTTCCTGCCCGGCCAGTCCGTCGTCGATGCGCGCCAGGTCGCTTTCCGACAGATAATGTTCCGGAGCGTCGACGTTGGCAAACCCGAGGAAATTGGAGATGTTTTTCCAGGCCGCGTCGAGCCTGATCCTCATGCCGCTTTTGTGATTGACGACGCCCTCGTCGGACGCGCTCGCGGGTACGATCTCATCGGCCAGGCCGGCCTCGATCACCTGCTCGGGGGTGAGCCACTGCCCGTTGCCGTCGTTGCGCGCCATCAGTTCGGCGTAGAAGCCGGGCGTGCGCCCCGATCGGCGGGCGTAGATGGCGGCGATTTTGTCGTCGCTCTGCGAGAGCAGGTCGGCCGTACGCCCGATGGAGTTGCGGTTGCCCTCGGCTTCGGCGGCAGTTTGGTGCACCAGATAGAGCGAGTTTTCGGATATGCGCCTCCGTCCGCCCGACGCCGCCTGGGCAATGATGGTGGCCGCCGAAGCGACATAGCCGTAGCAGGTGGTGGTCACCTCGGCCTTGAGCGACACAAGCGCGTCGTGGATGAGGATGGCGTCGTTGACCCCGCCGCCCACCGACCGGATATTCACCTGCACCCGCCGCTGGCCGATGCCTTTGATACGGGCCAGCGCTTGCGACATTTTTTTATAGGTCGCTACCCGTTGGCCAGGCACGTCGAACTGCAACTCTTCGGGCTTGCCGATCACTCCTTCTATGTCGATTTGGGCATAGTCCGAGTGGTTTGTAATGTGGATGTTCGAAATATTCATCTGATATTAAATAGGTTAAACATAACAGGCCGCCGTAAAAAATCCCCTTCTTTTTACCACCGCAAGGTACGGCGCCGCGAAAGCGGAGTGTTACTAATTATTGGCATACCATAAATCTCCACTGATTATCAATACGATACAACATATTAATTATCAGTGATTTAAATAATTAATGATTTTTACTTTGATTTTCAGCAACTTAACACTAAATTTTTCCGGTACCGGAGTATGAATCATGAAAAATAAAGCGTTGAATACCGGAATAAATATATCTATATGACTATGATTATTAAATATTTATTATTAAAACAATACGATTCGACTCCGTACAATAGTTTCGAAAAGCGATTTTAAACGGGAGTTTGTTTATGAACTTCGCATAAGAATTTTAAAAACCACTATGAGCGAAAAAGTTGCCACAAAACTGAAGAAGCTCCGGGAAGAGAAACACATTCCGGTCGAAGAGCTATCGTCAAGAACAGGGATTACCGCCGAAGAGATCGCCCTGATAGAATCGGGAAAGATAACGCCCGGCATGGCCACCCTGACCAAAATAACAAAAGCGCTGGAGGTGAGGCTGGGCACGGTGCTCGACGGCATCGAGGAAGATCGGCCCATCGTCATCACCAAAAACGAGGATTCGGAGTATATCAGTTTTCTGAACGAGGACAAGAGCAAGCATCCGCACATGATGTTCTCGCCCCTGACCAAAGACAAGTACGACTGCCACATGGAGCCGGTCATGATCCGCATCGGCCCGAAACAGGAGTCGCTTCAGAAATTCTCCTCGCGCGAGGGCGAGGTGTTCATCTACATCCTTGAAGGCTCGATCAAACTCGAATACGGCAACGAAACATACGTCTTGTCGCAGGGCGACTCGATCTATTTCGACCTGGTGGTGCCCAACTGCCTCTACTCGACAACGGACAAGGAGGCGAAAGTGCTGGCCGTAACCTACTCGCCGGCATAACGGTCGCAAAACCACTACCCCAAACGTATGGAACTGAAAGACTTCACCTTAGGCGGACTGCTGGAATACTACCGCGAGACGACCCCCGACCACGATTTCATGGTCTACCCCGACCGCGGCCTGCGCTTCACGTATAAAGAGTTCGACGAACGCGTCAATAAATTCGCCAAAGGGTTGATTGCAATAGGCGTTACCCGCGGCAGCCATGTGGGTATCTGGGCCAAGAACGTGCCCGACTGGCTGACGTTCATGTTCGCCACGGCCAAAATCGGCGCCGTGCTGGTAACCATCAACACCAACTACCGCATCGCCGAACTCGAATACCTGATGAAAAACTCCGACCTGCACACCCTGTGCATGGTCGAAGGGTACCGGGGCAACAATTATCTCGACACCATCTACGAACTGATCCCCGAGCTCAAAACCGACCGCCGCAGCGAACTGTCGTCCGAACGACTGCCCCGCCTCAAAAACGTGGTATTCATCGGGCAGGAGAAGTTCCGCGGCATGTACAACACCTCGGAGCTCTATAAAATGGGGTCGGTGATGGACGACACGGAACTCAACCGCCTGAAGGCCCTCACCAACACCCACGACGTGGTCAACATCCAGTACACCTCGGGCACGACCGGCTTCCCGAAAGGGGTGATGCTCTCGCACCACAACATCCTCAATAACGGCAACACGGTGGGCGAGTGCATGCAGTACACGGCCGCCGACAAAGTGCTGACCTGCGTGCCGCTGTTCCATTGCTTCGGATGCGTGCTCGCCCTGTGTGCGGTGATCACCCACGGGGCGACGATGGTGATGGTCGAGGAGTTCGACGCGCACAAGGTGTTGTCGGCCATCGAAGCCGAGCGTGCCACGTCGCTTTACGGCGTCCCCACCATGTTCATCGCCGAGCTGAACCACCCGAGCTTTTCGAGTTTCGACCTGACGTCGCTGCGCACCGGCATCATGGCCGGGGCCCCCTGCCCCATCGAAACCATGAACCAGGTGATGACGCGCATGCACTGCAAAGACATCATCATCGTCTACGGACTGACGGAAACGTCGCCGGGCATGACCTGCACCCGCACCACCGATGCACCCGAGATCCGCAGCACCACTGTCGGAAAGGCGATGCCTTTCGTCGATGTGAAGGTCATCGACCCCGAAACGGGCAAGGAATGCCCTCCCGGCGTGCAGGGCGAAATGTGCTGCAAGGGCTATAATCTGATGAAGGGATACTACAACAATCCCGAAGCTTCGGCGGCCATCCTCGACAAAGACGGCTACCTCCACTCGGGCGATGTGGGCGTGATGGACAAAGACGGTTATTTTTCGATCACCGGACGCATCAAGGATATGATCATCCGCGGCGGCGAGAACATCTACCCGCGCGAGATCGAGAATTTTCTCTACAACATGCCGCAGATCCAAAGCATCGAAGTGGTGGGCATTCCCAGCCCCAGGTACGGCGAGCAGATCGGGGCGTTTATCATCACCAAAGCGGGCATGAACCTCACTGAAGACGAGGTGATCAATTTCTGTACAGGCAAAATTTCGCGCTACAAGATCCCCAAATACATCTTTTTCGTAACCGAATACCCCATGACCGCCAGCGGCAAGGTGCAGAAATACAAGATGAAAGATTGGGGGCTGGATCTGCTCCGGGAAAAAGGCGTCGAGGTGGTTTAAAAACAAAGTCGTTTGCCGCATGCTATTCCGGGTGAGCGTTTGCTTAAAAACAAAAAAAGGTTGACGAATTCCGTCAACCTTTTTTCATTGCCTCTCGAAATACCTACAACTCGAACTGATAAAGTTCGGCCAGGGCCACCTGGTACTGCATCTGCAAATCCAGCAACAACAGGATGTTGTCAAACGAGGCATAGATGCCGTCCATGTAGTGTATTTCCGATATCTCGCCCGCAGCCAGCGACTTGGAGAACAATTCCTGAGGCATGGTGTTTTTAACCGCGGCTTCCGTGCGGATCACAGCCGACTGCAGCAGTTGCACCCGGTCGTACAGTTCTTCCACGGTCGAAGCCATTTCGGTTTCTGCTCCGGCCAGCTGCGCTTCGGCGGCACGCACTTCGGCCTTGGCTTTTTTGACACTGTGGCGGCTCTCGAACAGCGGCACGCTCATGCCTAACTTGATGCCGTTGAACGAATCTTCGAGCGCCGTTTCGTAACGATACCCCACTTCGAATTTGGGCAGCGCGCCCGAACGGCTCACACTCACCCCCTGCCTGGCCACCGCCACCATGTTGCGGTAGTTGGCCACCGCCGGGTCGGACGAAACGTAGATCGCCTTGAGCGAATCGAGCTCCAGCAGCGTCAGCCGCCGGGGGTATTCGCCGTCGGTAAATTCCGGATCGACATTGCCGTTCAGGGCTGCGAGTTGCTTCAGTCGGGTTTTGAGCGTAATTTCGTTGTTCCCGAGTTCAGTGGTAATGGAGATGCACTCCATTTGCGCCCGGTTGGCCTCGATGGCGTTAGCTTCTCCTGCTTTGAGCATGGCGGCGTAAATATCGGCGAGCTTCACCGCCGCCGAATGCTTGTCGACCAGCAGTTGGTTCTGTTTCCGCAAGTAGATGACCTCCAGGCACAGCCTTTTGGCATCGAGCAGCAGTTGTTGCCTGAGTAGCGCCTGCTCGCCGTCGTACTGTCCCGCCTGAAGTTTGGCCATTTTACTGCGTGCGGCGTATAGGGTCGGGAAATCGAATCCCTGCACCACGTTCAGTTCCTGCGACCGCCCCAGCGACGACGGATTGCTCCACAAGTAGTCATAGCTCACCACCGGGTCGTAGAGCGTGTTCCCCTGCCTGGCTTCGAGTTTCCGGGCTCCGGCAAGTTCGGCGGCCGCGTTGAGCGTAGGGTTGTTCTGTTCGATTTGCGCCAATGTACGGTCGATACCCGACTGGGCCGCCAAATGGAAGGCCGGCATCAATGCCGCCGCCGCACATACGATCGTCTTTCTCATTATGGTTCTATTTTTCATTAGAAATTAAGAAAGCGCAAAGATATGCTTTTTATTTTTATTTATTCTAAATAGAATTACTTTTCCCGTTTATAAATCATATAAACCACCGGTACGACAAAACCGTTGAGCAACGTCGAACTGATCAATCCGCCGAGGATCACTTTGGCCATCGGGCTCTGGATCTCGTTTCCGGGCAGATGCCCCCCCATGGCCAGCGGAATCAGCGCCAGGGCCGAGGTGAGCGCCGTCATCAGAATGGGGTTCAGCCGGTCGAGCGAACCGGTGAGCACCGTCTCTTTGAGCGAGTGCCCCTCTTCCATCAGGCGGTTGTAGCGCGAGATGAGCAGGATGCCGTTGCGCGCGGCGATGCCGAACAGCGAAATGAACCCGATAATGGCGGGAATGCTGATCACGCCCGAGGTGAGCCAAATGGCCATCACCCCCCCGATCAGCGCCAGCGGCAGGTTGATCATCACAATGGCCGAGAGCGATAGGTTGCGGAACTCCTGGAACAGGAAAATGAAAATAACAATCAGCGACAACAACGAGGCGATCATCAGGATGCGCGAAGCCGCCTGCTCGCTCTCGAACTGCCCGCCATACTCGATATGGTACCCTTCGGGCAGGCTGACGTCCGACGCAACACGCTCCCTGATATCGGAGATGACCCCGTGCAGGTCGCGCCCTTCGACGTTGGCCGACACCACGATCTTGCGCTGGGCGTTCTCGCGGCTGACGGCATCGGGGCCCGACGATGAAACGATGTCGGCAATATGTCCCAGCGGCACTTTTCCGTTGAGCCCGTCCACAGGCAGGTCGGAGATGGTGGCGATGTCGTCGCGGAACACATCGTCTATTTTCAGGGTTACGTCCACCGAGCGCCCTTTATCATACACCTGCGACACCACCGCTCCGCCGAGCGCCACGTCCACGAACTCGTTGAATTCCTGCATGGTCACCCCGCTGCGGGCCATCAGATCGCGCCGCGGACGGATGTGCAGTTGGGGACGCTCGACCTGTTGCTCGACATTGAGGTCGGCAATGCCTTCGACCTCCGCGATCGCATTCCTGACCTGGTTGCCGGTGGCGAAGAGCCTGTTCAGGTCGGGGCCGAAGATCTTGATGGCAATATTAGCCTTTGTACCCGAGAGCATGGCGTCGATACGGTGCGAAATGGGCTGCCCGATCTCGATGTTCGCCCCCGGTATGGAGGCCAGTTTTTCCCTCACCTCGGCGGTAAACGCCTCGCGAGAACGATCGCCGAGCGCGAATGGGGCTTCGATCTCCGACACGTTGACCCCCAGGGCGTGCTCGTCGAGTTCGGCGCGTCCCGTGCGCCGGGCCACCGTTTTGATCTCGGGCACGGTGAGCAGCAGCTCCTCGGCCGTGCGCCCGATCTTGTCCGACTCTTCGAGCGACGAGCCGGGAATAGTGTTCACGTTGATGGTGAGCGACCCCTCGTTGAACGGAGGCAGAAAACTGCGCCCCAGTCCCGAAAAAACGACAACGGCCGCAACGAACAGCACTCCGGTCACAGCCAGCACCGCCTTTTTATGATCCAGCGCCCACCCGAGCGATTTTTCATACACGCGCTTCATCGACCGCGACAGCCACGGTTCTTTGCTGTTGCGCGCAAGCGTTTTTTCGTCCGTCAGCAGATAGCTGCACAGCACCGGTGTAAGCGTCAGCGCAACGATCAGCGAAGCGAACAGCGCCACAATAAACGCCACTCCCAGCGGGCGCAACATGCGTCCTTCCATACCGCCGAGGAAAAACAGCGGCACGAAAGCCACGATGGTGATGATGGTGGCATTGACAATCGAGCTGCGGATCTCTTTCGACGATTCGAACACCACCCGCAACGGATCGCGCCGACGTCCGGATTCTTTGTTGTGGTTCTCGCGCAGCCGCTTGAAGACGTTCTCCACGTCGATGATGGCGTCGTCGACCAGCGACCCGATGGCGATGGCCATGCCGCCGAGGCTCATGGTGTTGATGGTCAGCCCCGAGAGTTTCAACACCAGGATCGCCACCAGCAACGACAGCGGCAGGGCGATGAGCGAGATCACGGTCGTGCGGCCGTTCATCAGGAACAGGAAGAGGATCACGATCACAAACACCGCCCCCTCGACCAACGCTTTCTGTATGTTGTTGATCGAGTTTTCGATGAAATCGGCTTGCCGGAAAATGTCGGTCGAAATGTTGATGTCGGCCGGCAGGGTGGATTTCAGTTCAGCCATCGCCCCGTCGATCTTTTCGGTGAGCTTGATGGTGTTGGCCGCCGGTTGTTTGGTGACGGTGATCAGCACAGCCGGTTTACCCCGCTCCGATGCCGCACCCAGGCGCGGCGACTTGGCCCCGGCCTCAACCACAGCCACCTGCTCCAGCACCACGGGCATCCCTCCGCATTCGCCCACCACGGCCTTGCCCATCTCTTCGGGCGAAGTGGTGGCCGAGATGCCGCGCACGATGTATTCGTTGCCGTATTGGTTGACAACCCCGCCGGTCGAGTTGCGCGTCATGTCGGTCAGGGCCGCCGACACCTGGTCGAGCGATATGCCGTAGAGCCTCATTTTCGAGGGGTTGAGCAGCACCTGGTATTCCATGATGTCGCCGCCGATGACCGACACCTGCGCCACCCCTCCGGTCGACAGCAGCCGCGGCCGGATCGTCCAGTCGGCGATGGTGCGCAACTCTTGCAGCGAGGTTCGGTCGCTGGTCAGCCCCACGATCAGCATCTCGCCCAGAATCGACGATTGCGGGCCCAGGGTCGGCTTTCCCGCACCTTGCGGCAGGGATTCGGTTGTTTCGGCCAGCTTTTCGGAAACGATCTGGC
Organism: Rikenellaceae bacterium; assembly: GCA_031548435.1. GTDB lineage: Bacteria > Bacteroidota > Bacteroidia > Bacteroidales > Rikenellaceae > JAVBRA01. Next base: position 33,873 of record JAVBRA010000014.1, on the reverse strand, counting down.
GGGCCTTGTAAATATCTGTCTTCCAGTCGAATTCGACCCACACAACGGAAAATCCGGTGGTTGACGACGAGCGTACCCTCCGCACCCCCGTAGCCCCGTTGACCGACGTTTCGATAGGGAAGGTCACCAGTTTCTCGACCTCTTCGGCCGCCATTCCCTGCGCCTCGGTCATCACCACCACCGTGGGCGCGTTCAGGTCGGGGAATACGTCGACATCCATTTCCGACGCCGTGTACACCCCGGCCACCACCAGGATCACCGAAGCTATCACCACAAAAAGCCTGTTCTGCAGTGAATATTTTATGATTTTATTCAGCATGACGGCTGCGGTTTAATGGGTGTGCCCGTGGGGGATCGCGCCCGATGCCGATGCCAGGCGGATATTATACGCTCCTTTCGAAACGATGGTGTCGCCCTCGGAAAGGCCCGATACGACTTCCGTTTCGGAGCCGTTGCCCGAGCCGAGGGTCACCTCGCGTTTCTCGTAGTGATCGTTGCCCATGCTCACATAGACATAATAGAATCCCTGCTCTTCGACAAGCGCGCCGACAGGGATCACAAGGGCCTCCTTTTTCTCGGACGAGAGCAGGTAGACGTCGGCATACACCCCCGAGAGGATGTCGCCGGGATTATCGAACTCGAACACCACGGGAATGTAGTATGACGACGCCTCCGTGCTGCGCCCGTACGATGCTACCCGGCCGTTCATGCCGGCAGTGCTGTAAATTTTATCCCCGGATACCGTTTTGAAATTGGCGCCGGCCACCTTCGGCAATTTACCGTAGTAGCGGGCCGGAACGTCGGCTTGCAGCATCATGCGGCGATTGGCCGACACCCGCGCCAGCAGCTGCCCCGCCTCGACGTAGTCGCCCGATTGCACATTGACCTCGGAAAGATAGCCCGACAGGGGCGCCGTGGCGGCGATGCCCCGAGCAGAATTCTTGCCGGCAATGGCGTCGTAGGCCGTTTGGGCGTCGGTGTAGCTGCGTTTGGCCGCCGCAAGGTCTTTCTGCGACACGATGCTGTTTTGCGCCAGCTCCTGCGCCCGGGTGTAGTCGGCTTTAGCCTGCTCATAGGCTGCCGAAACGCGGGCGGCATAGTCGCCTTCGCCCATGCTCCTGGTCGAAACATGGAACACGGCATAGCCGCTCCCCACCCTCGCACCGGGCACGCCGTAGCTGCCCGACACGGCCACGATGCCGCTGACCGGGGCCACGATCGCCGACTGGTCGCCCGGAGCGGACGAAATGATCCCCGAAGCTTTGATCACATCGCTTATCGGGGCTCGCTTCACGCCGTAAAGTGCAAAATCGATTTTGGATGCCTGCTCGGCCGTGAAAACGATCTCTCCGGCTGCGGGCTTCTCTTCCTCCTGGTGCGTATCCCCTTCGTGGTCGTGGGAATGCCCCTCCGCCTCATGGTCATGGTCGTGAGATTCGTGGTCATGGTCGTGATCGTCGTGGGATTCGTGGTCATGATCGCAACCGGCGTGATCGTCGTCATGGTCATGATCATGTTGTTCATGGATGTGTTGATCGGTTGTGTTCGCCGCGTTCCGCCTGCCGCACGAGCCCAGCAGGAACAGCAAACAGATCGCTGTGATATATGTGTACTTTATCATTGTTGGCAATGGTTTGAATATGAAACATAGCCGCTCCCGGACAGGACGGCAAAGAACCATGGGTTCGTCCGACAACAGGAACGCTGTTCCACTCAAAGAATGTACAACGAAAAATCGTGCCGAACGGCAATGCTAAGCAACAACAGGGGGAGCGCGCAATCCGCCCGGCTCGATGACAAACCGGTCGGGCAATGGTTTCGCAAAACAGGGCCGCTCCGGCCACACGGAAACCGGAACGAGATTGTGTCCGGCAAACGGATCGTAATCAAACAACTCAACCGCACAATGGGCCGCAAACGCAACACCGGCAAGGTGTTGTGCAACCTCCTGCGCCACATACACCATCTTGATGCAACATTCCGTGTCCTGCGTGCCGGGCGGGCAACCGGAACATCCGGCGTGGTCTCGGGCCGGATGATCGTGCCCGCAACAGCAATCGGCCGTTTCCGACAAGCCCGCGTCGGCGCAATCCCCCGCAGCGGCAAAGATCACCTCGTTCCCGTGGTGGTGATGGGGCGTCAACTCCATTACCTGCATGGAAACGCAGGCGGCCAGCATCAGAATCAGCGAGGTTATTTTCCGGGCCATTGTTCGGTCGTTTGAGTTACAAAGATAGATATTTTTGAACAATCCGCTTCAAAAAACGCATCGATCTCAATGGTTCGCAAGTGTCTCGGGCAAAGCAACAAGCGCCTCTTCCGGCAACCCGAGCCTATTAAGTTCTGTGGTTCCGTCTTTCCCGATCAGGCAACAGGTCGGCATCGCCTGGCAGCCATAAACGATTTTGAACGGACTGCTTGTCCTGCAAAAAATCCGACACGCCGATATAACCGGGATAAGTGTCGTATTTTTCGAACAACGCCTCAGCAGAGGAGACCGTATCGCCGCCTCTATATTTCCCCGGTCGGCAATGTCATAGACTTTTTCGGATGCCGCCATCAGGCTGTCGCGTTTTTCAGGATAGAGCCGGAATGCTTTCGACAAACTCACTAAAAAGTTTCGTTCTTTTCAGAACGCACGGTATATTCTTTTCGGCTCACACGACCGTAATACTGCTGGAGAAAAGCTTTCGTCCAAAGCACGGCATTATCCGCGGCTGAATCGGCCGAAACCAGGTTCTGCGTCTGCAACGGATCGGAAACGTAGTTGTAAACACCCGTCACCTCCCTGCCGTTGAACAGGTACAGCAGCGAATCGGAGACCACGTCGTACGTTCCCTGGATGCTGTTGATGGAATACCCGTCCGGGGTGGCGAACAGGTCGCGCCCGAAAGCGAAGTAAGGCTCGGTGTTGCCCAGCAGCCCCAGCAGCGTGGGCATGATGTCGATATGGTTTGCCGGAGCCGTGTCGCGCCCCTTCAACAGTTGTCCGTTGAGCACTTTCCCTGGATAGTACAACAGGATGGGCACCGCATGGTTGTAAGGCGTTTTGAGGTATTTCTCGTTATCGGCGCCCGAAGCGTGGTCGCCCGTAATAACGAACAGCGTGTTCGCAAAAGCGGGCTGTTTCGCTATTTCCGCAAAAAACGAGCGCAGGGCGTCGTCGCTGTAAGCAATGGCCCGTTGGATCGGCAGTTTGCCCTCGGGATAACGCTTCTGCTCGAACCCGGGAGGCAACAGGTACGGGTGATGCGACGAAAGGGTGAACAGCGTCGCCAGGTACGGCTGTTTCATCAAGGCCGTTTTTTCAGCCACATACGACAGGAAGCAATGGTCCCAGATACCCCATTTGCCATCGAAATCGTTCGTTCCCCGTTCTTTTTCGTAATCCTCACGCGAGTAAAATTCCTTAACACCCACCGCCTTGCCGAAGGCTACGAACCCCATCGACTGCCGCACCGACCCGTGAAAGAATGCCGAGCCGTATCCCTTGTCCGACAAAATCGCCGGCAGGGCGCGGTAAGAAGCCACCGATTGCGGCATGGAAAGGAACTGCACGTCGAACGACGGGATCGAGGCCCAGATGGCCGGCAGCGCATCGGTCGACCGGGCGCCGTTGTTATAGGCGTTGGCAAACAGGTATCCCTGGTTTACGAGCGAATCGAGGAACGGCGTGAAACTCGGCGCATCGGGTTCGAACTGATCCGAAACGGACTTCATGTGCGCCGCTCCGAAGCTCTCCAGAATGATAATGAACACATTGGGGCGGACAACCGAATCGGCCGCCGCGACAGCGGGAACATGCACCGGCGAAAAAATCGCCTCGCACTCCTCCTCGTCAAAATAGCGAGGCACGGCGAGCTCCGTCCCTGCCGTGCGGATGAATGCGAACGGGTTGCTCAGCACCAGCGCGCCTTTGTCGGGCGAGACGTACATCGTCACGTCGCTGACCTTCATCGGGTAAGTGGCGGCCGACACCCCGCCGCGGATCAGGATCACCGCCCCCACGGCCGACACGGCCAGTATCGCCACCTGCGACAAATAGTAGATTACCAAACTTTTAGGCTTCACCACCCGGTAGCCGATCCATTTGAAGCCAAAGACCAGCAACGCCGCCAATCCGGCCAGCAGCAGCACCGCGTACCAGTATTCCAACAGCATCGCCCCCATCAGCGGCAGGAAGTTGCTCTCGCCGGCAAAGTGCACATCGTCGAAAGTGATGCGCGAAAGTTTGAACGGATAATAAAAGATATCGGCCACGGCCAGCAGCAATCCCGCCGTATTGACGATGACAAACAGCCAGAACAGGAATTTCTGGTATCCCTTCAACTGCCTGAACCGAAATGGGATCAGCGAGAAAAACAGAAACGGCAGGTTGATATAAAACACCGACGCCGAATCGAACGCCAGCGCCCCTTTGAGCATCAGCCACAGGTTCTCGCCCCCGAGCGGCCCGATGAGTTGGGCATTGGCGCAATAAAACACCACGCGGCACACCATCAGGCAGGCGTACACCAGCGCGATGCGCAGGCAGAACGTAAAGAAATCGCGGAAATAGTTCATGGGAGGGCGAAGTTACAACAGCCAGTCGGCAAAACAGTTCTCGGCCGCCAGCGAGGCCCACAGGCCGGGAAGATCCGAAAACGCCCGCCTCAGGCCCGTTTGGGCCACGCGCCAGGCGCCGTTGATGATCTCGGCTTCCAACTGACCGCCGTCCCACCCCGAGTAACCCAGGAAGAAACGGATCTTATCCGGAAATAACCGTCCCTGGCGGGCCAGCTCTTTCAACCGTGCAAAATCGCCGCCCCAACGGATGTGGTCGTTGATATTGACGGCGCCGGAGAGAAAAATATCCTGGGCCGAATAGATGTAATGCAGCGACATGGGCTCGACCGGCCCGCCCATATACACCGGAAATCCGGCCAGTGCAGGCTCTTCGACCAATTCGCCCGCCTCCACCGGCAGCGGTTTGTTCAGCACGAATCCCACAGCCCCGCCCAGCGAATGCTCGGTAAGGAACACCACACTGCGGCGAAAGAACGGGTCTGGCCCGAACGGTTCGCCCAGCAGCACACCTCCGGCCGATGGAATGTTGCTGTCCATTATTTGGGGAGTTTATAACGGTACCCTATGCGGAATTTACCCTTGGTGATATCGGCCAGCTTCGACTTGACCAGCATCCGCCGCATAGGCGACAGCCGGTCGACGAACAACTTGCCGTCGAGGTGGTCGTATTCGTGCTGGATCACCCGCGCGTTGTGTCCGTCGAACACTCGTTCGTGCTGCACGAAATCCTCGTCCATCCAGCGCACCCGGACGGCCGAGGGGCGCGACACGTCTTCATAGAATTTGGGAATGCTCAGGCACCCCTCCTCGAACAGGATCTCATCGTCCGAAAATTCCACGATCTGCGGGTTGATGAACACTTCCTTTATGTAATTTCCCGCCTCGCTCTCGTCGTCAGCCATGCATGTATTATCCACAATGAACAGACGGATGGGCAACCCTATCTGTGGAGCCGCCAACCCCACTCCGTTCGCGTCGTAAAGGGTTTCGAACATGTCCGCCACCACGGTTTTCAGCTCCGGATAGCCGGGCTCGATCTCCTTTGCCTCGCCCCGGAGCACCGGTGTGCCTATGATACTGATCGGATAAATCATAACTTCAAACAATTATCTTATAGAACGCCCTCAGGCGGCCATTTATTTTTCGCATACCGGTTGCACGCTGAAACTCACCTGCCCCGCCCCTCCAGATACGTTTGCAGGATCAGCACGGCGCTGATGCGGTCGACGGTACCTTTATCGCGTCGGTCGTGCTTTTTCACCCCGGCATCGATCATGATCCGGAACGCCATCTTCGATGTAAAACGCTCATCGACCATCACCACCGGCGTGCCCGGAAACTCTTTTTTCAGCCTCGCCACAAAGGGTTCGACGAACGAGTACGACTCCGACGGCGTGTTGTCCATCTGCTTGGGCATCCCCACCACAAAGGCGTCCACATCGTTTTTGGCTGTGTACTCTTTCAGAAACGGCATCAGTTTCGGCGTTTCGACCGTTTCGAGCGCCTGGGCAATGATCTGAAGGGGATCGGTCACGGCCACCCCCACCCTCTTTTTCCCGTAATCGATGGCCAGTATCCGCCCCATAGCAGCAACATTTGCAACGCAAAGTGCCGGCAGGCACTCGGAAATATTGATTTTACTTCGACAAAGGTACGAAAATAAAAATTATCTTTGCGACACTTACACAGACTTACAACACAGCGGATATGACACAGGAAGAGCTTTTCAAGAAACTGATCGCGCACAGCAAGGAGTACGGGTTTATTTTCCCTTCGAGCGAAATATATGACGGCCTGAGCGCCGTCTACGACTACGGCCAGATGGGCGTGGAACTCAAAAACAACATCAAACGTTACTGGTGGGATTCGATGGTAAAACTGCACGAGAACATCGTGGGCATCGACGCCGCCATCTTCATGCACCCCCGGGTATGGGAGGCTTCGGGCCACGTGGGCGCGTTCAACGACCCGCTCATCGACAACAAAGACTCGAAGAAGCGTTACCGCGCCGACGTGCTGGTCGAAGAGTGGATCGCCAGGAATGAAGAGAAGATCGAAAAAGAGGTGGAAAAAGCACGGAAGCGCTTCGGCGAGAGTTTTGACGAAGCGCTGTTCCGCCAAACCAATCCCCGCATCGCCGAGATCAGGGCCAAGAACGACGCCGTAAGCACGCGAATGGCCGCCGCGCTGACCGAAAACAATATGCCCGAGGTGAAGAAGATCATCGAAGATTGCGAGATCGTCTGCCCCATCTCCGGCACGCGCAACTGGACCGACGTGCGTCAGTTCAACCTGATGTTCGACACCAAAATCGGCTCGGTGGCCGAAGACGCCAACGTCGTCTACCTGCGCCCGGAAACGGCCCAGGGGATCTTCGTCAACTTCCTCAATGTGCAGAAAAGCGGCCGCATGAAAATCCCGTTCGGCATTGCGCAGATCGGCAAAGCGTTCCGCAACGAGATCGTCGCCCGGCAGTTCATCTTCCGCATGCGCGAGTTCGAACAGATGGAGATGCAGTTCTTCGTGCGTCCGGGCGAGGAACTCAAGTGGTTCGAAGAGTGGAAGGCCACCCGCATGCAATGGCACCGCGCGCTGGGCTTCGGAGACGAAATGTACCGCTTCCACGACCACGAGAAGCTGGCCCATTACGCCAATGCCGCCGCCGACATCGAATTCAAGTTTCCGTTCGGTTTCAAGGAAGTGGAGGGCATCCACTCGCGCACCGATTTCGACTTGTCAAGCCACGAACAGCACTCGGGCCGCAAGATCCGCTACTTCGATCCCGAAACGGGCGAGAGCTACATCCCCTACGTGGTCGAAACGTCGATCGGCGTAGACCGCATGGTGTTGCAGGTGCTGAGCGCCGCTTATCAGGAGGAACAACTCGCCAAGGAAGACGGTTCGAAAGACGAACGCGTGGTGCTGCGTATCCCTCCGGCACTGGCCCCGGTAAAGGTGGCCGTGTTGCCGCTGGTCAAGAAAGACGGTCTGCCCGAGATCGCGCGCACCATCATCGACTCGCTCAAGCTCGACTACCTGTGCCAATACGACGAAAAGGACAGCATCGGCAAGCGCTACCGCCGCCAGGACGCCATCGGCACGCCTTTCTGCGTGACGATCGACCACCAGAGCGCCCAGGACAACACCGTCACCATCCGCCACCGCGACACGATGGAACAACGCCGCGTGGCGATCAGCGAACTGGAGGGGATCATCTCGGAAGAGGTCGGGTTCAGGAAACTGTTCCGGAAATAAGGGCCCTCTCTTTGTAAGTTCGCCAGATTCAAGGGCGCGCGTTTTTTTATGTCATTCCAAGCGGAGGGAAAGATTTCCCTATCAGGACGGCAACTGCGCTATGATGGAGGCTCTTCGCTCCGCCCGGAATAACAGCATCAAAAAAGACAATACCTTAACCGCATCCATCATGCCCCACTCCCCCACAGACTGGCTGCCCACTTCCGCCAGGGAAGTTCAGGCGCGCGGCTGGGACAGTCTGGACGTGATCCTGTTCAGCGGCGACGCCTACATCGACCACCCGTCGTTCGGCATGGCCGTGGTGGGGCGGTTGCTTGAGGCGGCGGGCTTGCGCGTGGCCATCGTGCCGCAACCCAACTGGCGCGACGATTTACGGGACTTCACGAAATTGGGCAAACCCCGGTTATTCTTCGGGGTGTCGGCCGGCAATATGGATTCGATGGTGAACCATTACACGGCCGGCAAACGCTTGCGTAGCAACGACGCCTACACTCCCGGCGCACGGGCGGGTTATCGGCCCGACCGCGCCGCCACGGTTTACACCCGGATACTCAAAAAACTCTACCCCGACACTCCGGTTATTCTCGGCGGCATCGAAGCGTCGTTGCGGCGGCTGGCGCACTACGACTACTGGAGCGACTCGATCCACCCGTCGATCCTGGTCGACAGCGGCGCCGACCTGCTGGTCTACGGCATGGGCGAGCGGATCATTCCCGAGCTGGCCGCCGCCATGCACAACGGGTTCAACCTCCGCACCCTGCGCAAACTGCCGCAGGTGGCTTTCATTACCGACAAAAAAGAGACGCTCCCAAAAGACGCTGTCATCCTGCACCCGTTCGAGAAAACGGTCGAAAACAAGAAAGCGTTTGCCGATAATTTCGTCCTCACCGAAGCTGAATCGAACAAGATAAACGCCTCTCATATCGTCGAACCTTACGGAGATAAATACATCGTAATCAATCCACCATACCGTATTATATCAACCGAAAATATAGATAAAAATTTCGATCTTCCATACACCCGCCTGCCTCATCCGCGTTACCGGGACAAAGAGGCGATTCCGGCATACGACATGATCCGGCACTCGGTCAATATCCACCGCGGATGTTTCGGCGGGTGCAGTTTCTGCACCATCTCCATGCACCAGGGCAAGCAGATCGTGTCGCGCTCCGAACAGTCGATTCTTTCGGAGGTGAAAGCGATCTCAGAAATGGAAGACTTCCGAGGCAACCTCTCCGACCTGGGCGGCCCCTCGGCCAACATGTACGGCATGGGCGGCAAAGACCGCAGCGTCTGTGCGAACTGCGCCCGTCCCAGTTGCATCTATCCGGCCATCTGCCGCAACCTCGACACCGACCACCGGCCGTTGTTGGATCTTTATAAAAAAGTGAGGGACGTGAAAGGCGTCAAAAAAGTGTTCATCGGCAGCGGCATCCGCTACGATATGTTCATCGACGGCCGCAACGACGACTATCTGCGCGAGGTGATCATCAACCACACCTCGGGCCGACTGAAAGTGGCCCCCGAGCACACCGAGCCGGGCGTACTGAAACTGATGCGCAAACCCGGGTTCGAACAATTCGAGAAACTGCACGGCAAATTCCGCCGCATCTGCACCGAGAACGGGCTGAAATACCAGCTTGTGCCCTACTTCATCTCCAGCCATCCGGGCTGCACCGAGCGCGACATGCGCCTACTGGCCGAGAAAACCGGCCGCCTCGACGTGCACATGGAACAAGTGCAGGATTTCACCCCCACGCCCATGACCCTCTCATCGGTCATGTTTTACACCGGAATCGATCCTTACACCGGCAAACCGCTCTATGTGGCCCGCGACAGCCGCGAGAAACAAAAACAAAAGGGATGGTTTTTCAGACGCTAATCGTCATGCGGTGAACATTTCAAGCATTACACAATCATAAGTGCGCTTCGGGGAAGGGATGGCCAACCTCAAAGGGCATCACCCCCGGAACGCAATCAAAGGTATAATGGTCAAAAGTGGTTGGCGCAATAGATTTTAATTATCTCATTTTATGTCGTTTACATCGCTTTATGAGCAGTTAGATGCATCTCATCTAACTGCTTTTATTAGCGAAAAACAGCATCTGAGCCCTAATCAGTAGCGCGCCCGAAATAGCCGTGAACGTTTCAAGCGCGCTTGGCAGCTTTGTGCGTGCTCTTTTTTAGAAATGATGAGAGCACATACCAACCACTTTTGTCCACATTACGCAATCAAACGATCAAAAAACGGGCAGCCACTCAGCCGCCCGTTCCGTTTTATTGCAACGATTCCTAATTCTGCGTCGAATCGACCTGTTGGATCGGTTGGTCTTCAAAAAACATCTCGTCGGGCTTATTGGTGTTCTTGCTGACAATGCCGAAAATCAGCGCCCCGACAGCGATGATCGACGCCACGATGGCAATGATCGTAAACGCGTCGTATTTCTTTCCGACGCCCCGACCGTCCGGCTGCACCGGCTGTTTCGGCTTTGCTGCCGCGGCCGGCCTCACCGGATTGGCCGCCGACGGTTGCACCGGCCTCTGGCTCGGCACTTCCGATGATTGTTGTCCGCCCGAAGCCTGCATATCGCGCAGCTTATCGGCCAGGGTGACAGGCGGCGTTTGTTTTTCCACCACCCGATCCGGCTCCTGCCCGGCAACAACAGGGATCGGCTCGACAGGAACGGCAGGCATGGCCGCAACCAGTTCCTGCTTGACAACAGGCTCTGGGACAACAGACGCAACAGGTTCTGCCGCAACGGCCTCCGGCACGATGGCAACAACAGGGTCTGCATCGAGGGAGACAATGCCATTGACGTCTTTTTTTAACACCCCCACCCCTTCGATGCGGAACTCCTCGCCCGCATTGAGTTTCGAGGTTACGGCCCGATAGAAATTGTCGAAAATGTCGCCCGCCTCCTCATCGCTCACTCCCAACGACGACTTGATCACCGAACGCAGCATTCCGTCGTCCTTGTTCAGGTAGGGAATAAAAAATATTTTTTCGGAGCCGTTCTCCTCGCGTTTGATGAACGCGCCAAGCTCCGGAACAACGATCTTGTTGTTGCTCTTGAGGTAGTCTGCTATGATTTTCCGTATCATGATCGCACGTATTATTCCGCAAAATTAAGAAAAAGCGGGTTATCCTCCAATATTTCGGATCCCGGCCAGGCCGCCGGTCGACGTTTCTTTGTACAGGCTCGGCAGGTCGTGCCCTGTCTGCTTCATCACTTTTACCACCTGGTCGAAATCGACGCGGTGCGTACCATCGGAGAATGTGGCGAAGATGTTGGCGTCCAGGGCGCGGGTGGCCGCAAAGGCGTTGCGTTCGATGCAGGGGATCTGCACCAGTCCGCACACCGGGTCGCACGTCAGCCCCAGGTGATGTTCCAGCCCCATCTCGGCCGCATACTCGATCTGTGCGGGCGACCCTCCGAACAGTTGGCAGGCCGCGGCGGCGGCCATGGCGCACGCCACCCCCACCTCGCCCTGACACCCCACTTCGGCGCCCGAGATCGACGCATTGGTCTTGACCACGTTGCCGAAAAGCCCTGCCGTGGCGATGGCTTTCAGCACCCGCGACTCCCGAAAATCGCGGGAGGTCATCAGGTGGTACAGCACCGCCGGCAGCACGCCGCACGACCCACACGTAGGCGCCGTGACGATCAGGCCGCCCGATGCATTTACCTCACTCACAGCCAGCGCGTAGGCATAGACCAGGCCGCGGCTTTTCATCGAATCGGTGTAGCCTTTGGCCCGGATCAGGTAGTCCGACGCTTTGCGCTTGACCCCCAGCCCGCCCGGCAACACTCCCTCTTGCTCCAGCCCGTCCAGGATGGCATTCTTCATCACCCCCCACACCTGGGCCAGATAGTCCCAGATTTCGGGGCCTTCGCAACGTTCCACGTACTCCCAATAGGCGATGCCTTCGCGCTCGCAACGCTGCTGTATTTCCTTGATAAGGCTCAGGTCGTACACTTTCTTCCCTTCGCCCGCGGAGGTCGTCTCATTGGCCAACGCCCCTCCGCCGACACTGTAAATCGTCCAGCTTTCCATCAGGGCTCCATTGGCCCCGAACGATTCGAACTTCATGCCGTTGGGGTGGAACGGCAGAAACACATCGGACTTCCACACAATTTCCATCGGCACGCAGGGCGCAATGGTGCCTTCGATCGCCTTGTCGGTAAGGTGCCCGCGGCCGGTGGCGGCCAGACTGCCATAGAGCGTCACCACGATGTTCGAGGCCGAGGTGTTGCGGGCCAGAAACTGTTCGGCAGCTTTCTTGGGGCCCATCGTGTGGCTGCTCGAAGGCCCGTGCCCTATGCGGAATAACTCCCTGATCGAATTCATCAACATTGATTTAAAGTGGTGCTAAAGTAGCCATTTTTTATATCGGAAAGACATTTGCCGCAAACATTATTTTCCGGCTGGAAACAAATCGCTATTTTTACGGAAAATTCCCTCGTCGTGAAACAACACAGTGAAAAGAAACTGGCCCTGCTCTATTGGGTCAACCTGATGAAAATACGTCCGGCCGACCTGAAACTCAAGGCCGCCGGCATCCGCGAATACCCCCGTTGGCGCAAGACCATCGCCCCCGGCCGCAATTCGGTGGCCGACCGACTGCCCTGGATGACGTTCCGGGCCATCGAGGCCATCGAACAGATCGCCACCAAAGAGCAAAACGTATTCGAGTGGGGATCGGGCGGCTCGACCCTGTTCTGGGCCGACCGCTGCAAGAGCGTGGTGTCGGTCGAGCACGACGCCGGGTGGTTTGGCACGGTCAACGACCTGCTGCTGGCCGAACACACTCCCAATGCCGAATACCTGCTCGTCGAACCCGAAAACGACCCGCTGTGGGAGCGGCGCAGCATCCGCAACAACACCGACTGCATCTCGTACGACAAAGCCAGCCGCGGCAAGAGTTTCCGGAAATACGTCTACGCCATCAACGACTACCCCGACGCCTTTTTCGACATCATCGTCGTGGACGGGCGCTCGCGGCAATGCTGCATCCACACGGCCATTCCCAAGCTCAAGTCCGGCGGATACCTGATCCTGGACAACTCCGAACGCAAGCGCTATCTGGAGTCGAACCGCGAACTGCTCGACCCCGCCCGGTGGGAGCGCCGGTCGTTCTCGGGAGCCACACCCTATGCCTGCAATTTCTCGGAAACGTCGCTTTTCCGCAAACGATAAGAACCGGACGTCTCGTCAAGGGCCAGAGTTCCGTGGGCCACGGCCTGCGGAAGAGCGCCCCGTAAATTCAGCAACCCGCAGGGTGCCACAGGCACTTTTGTTATCGAATGTCCGGTTCGCCTGTTTCGGGTGAAGTGGATCTGTTGTTGACAAATCGCACGATGTGCGCCTGTTATGGAAATGGGACGGGCTGCCCCGCGCACCTCGTTCCCATGCAATGAGCGGTTGCTTTTTTCTTCCCGGCTTCGGGCGTACGCTACCTTTTCTCTGGGGTCGTGACCTACAATTCCGGGTACGGGTACAGCTGGACTGCCTCGCTCAATGATGCGGCGACCGGGCGCTACCTGTACTTTTTCAGCACAGGCATCAGCGTGAGTTACAATCTCTCCTGCGCTGCCGGTTTTCCGGTGCGTTGTCTCCAAGAATTTACAGTCATCCGGTTCGTTTTAAACAAACCGTCATCCTTCGCAATAAGCAAAGGATGACGGTTTCATTCAATCGGCATCCCGAAAATCACCGGATCCCCAACGACGATATTTTTCGCCGGTATCGGTCGGCGTTGACATTGTGCTCGGACAGCGTCCGGGCGAACTTATGATAACCCGACAGGTCATCGCTGGCACAAAAATAGATGTAGTCGTGCTTCTCGTACCCGAGCACGGCATCCACCACATTGATCGGCGGGATGCAGATCGGCCCCGGGGGCAACCCGTACACCTGATAGGTATTGTACGGCGACACCACCGCCGTGTGCCTGTCCAGCACGCGCTTGATCGTGAAATCGCCCACGGCGAACTTGACCGTCGGGTCGGCCTGTAATTTCATTCCGATCCTCAGGCGGTTCATGTACACGCCCGCCACACGAGCCAGTTCATCCGCCTTTTTCGACTCCTCGTTGACAATGGATGCCAGCGTCACCGCCTGCACACGGCTCAATCCGATAGCAGCGGCCTCTTCGTCGCGCCGCCCCGACCAGAATTTCTCGTATTCTTTCTTCATCCGGGCAATGAATCCTTCGCCGTCGGTAGTCCAATAGAACTCGTAGGTATTGGGGATAAACATGGCGATGAAAGTGTTGCTGTCGAAGCCGTTGGCCGCCGCTACCGAGTCGCTGGAGAACAAGTGCATCAGGTGCGTCGAGTCGGCCTCGATATACCCCGACACCACCTTAGCCAACCGGTCGAACGTGCGGATATTGTTGAATGTCAGCTTCACCGGTTCCTGATAACCGTTCAGCAGCATATTCACCACCGAACCATAGCTCGCTCCCCGGGTGATTTTATACCGCCCCGGCCTCACGCCCTTGTCGAGCGATTTCAGCCGGGCGTATTTATCGAAACGCTCCGGATTGACAAACGCACCGGACGCTTCCAGCGAGTCGGTCAGCCGGGCGTAATCGGCCCCTGTGGGCACAAAAACCACCACATCGCGGTCGACGGCAGCCGAACGATAGTTCTTAACCCACACGACACCAACAATAACCACCGCTGCAAGGGCCACCACAATGACATACAGAATCGTTTTCTTTCCTTTTTTCATCCTATTATCTTGGTGTAAAGTTCGCCAAAATTAACTCTCCGATTTGATTTTCACTAAAAATAGCGTACATTTGTGCGGGGTAAGTCTTGCACGACCAGCTCCCGCAGAACTCCCCCAGGGCCGGAAGGCAGCAAGGGTATGCGGTTGTAGCGGTGCGATGCAAGGAGCTTACCCCTTTTTTATTTCCCCGGAACGAAACCCGTATAGCGGTTCGTTCCCACGATCCCGCCCGAGAGTTTCCGACGCGGCGAATTGCCCGGTATGGAGCTTCTGAAAATTGACAGACGAATTACCCCGCGGGTGCGAACTCAACTACAATACCGCCTCCAACAACCACATCGTCGCAATAGAATACCACCGGCTGACCTTTGGCCAATGCCCACGCCGGCTCCGAAAGCCGGACCTCCACCCTCTCGCCCGGCCCGGCATAATGCGAATACACGCTTTCATTGTCCGACTCCACAATACAAACCTGCACCTGACAAGCAGGAGAAGGATTCTCGCCCACCCCGCGCACCATCACCGACAAACCTTGGCCCGCAAGCACCGCTTCCCGATCCGTGAACCGACATCCGGACAGAAATATCGTGCGGCTGTAAAGGTCGGCATTATCTCCCGCCACCACCCGGTTGCGGGCTGCATCAACGGCAAGCACCACGCGCCGACAGCCATCGAAACAGGTGAATCCGCGTTTCTGCGCCGCCGTATAGAACGGGTATCCATCGTGCGTTCCAATCACATTCCCTTCCATATCAACCACTTCTCCCTTACCGATAGTTCCCGCCCGAGCATCGTTCCCGAGTAAAAAATCGCGGTAACCGCCCCGACCGAGAAAACAAACGCCCATGCTCTCGCCGCCCCGCACCACATCACTAAACCCTTTCGCCGCAACATATTCCCTCACCCGCTCTTTTGTCATCCCGCCGAGCGGCGCCATCACCCGCGACAACACCTCCTGCCCCAGCCCCCACAGATAGTACGACTGGTCTTTGCGCCGATCGCTCCCCCGTGCCACGCAATGCCTGCCGCCTCGGTTAACAATCCGCACATAATGCCCGGTCGCAACCTTTGCGATACCCAAAGCGTCGGCAAAACGGAACAATACAGGCCACTTTATCAGCGAGTTGCACAAGGTGCATGGAGCCGGAGTTTCGCCCGCCATATACCCGGCTGCAAAATAATCCATCACCGTGCGCCTGAACTCCGCGCGCAAATCAACCACACGATGCTCCACTCCCACCCGATCGGCCAACTGCACTGCTTTCGCCACCAGTTGCAGGTCGCCCGTGGTATCGAGCGTCACGGCCATCACGTCATAACCCTGCTCGCGCAGCAGCAACGTGGCCGCCAACGAATCGATCCCTCCGCTGAACCCGATGACAATCCTGTTATCCATACAAAAACGGCGGCAAAACCTGCCGCCGTCACGCTATTTTTTCTTTCTCACAAACTTCGGCTTCGCCTTCTTTTCGTCGTGCGGCTGCTCCGCAATGATTTTCATGCAGTCGGCATGGGTAAGCGCAGCCGGATCGGCGCCCTTGGGCAACTTATAGTTCTCGCCCCTGTACGAGATATAGGGGCCCCACCGGCCGTTAAGCAACTGCAAATCGGCATCTTCGGCAAACGTCTTGATCACCTTCTGCGAGTCTGCCCGGCGTTTCTCCTCGATCAGTTCGATGGCGCGGGTAAGCGTGATGCCATACGGATCGTCCACGCCCTTCTTGAGCGACACGAACTTGCCGTCGTGCTTCACATACGGGCCGAACCGCCCGATGCCCACCGACACCTTTTTATCTTCATAGTCGCCCAACTCGCGCGGCATCACAAACAACTTCAACGCCTCATCCAGCGTGATCGAGGCCACCAACTGCCCCGGTTGCAGATTCGCAAAACGGGGCTTCTCGGGATCGTCGGTTTCGCCGATCTGCACCAGCGGGCCAAACCGGCCGATACGGGCGTAGACGTTCTTTCCGCTAACCGGGTCAACCCCCAACAGGCGCGCCTGCATGGCCGGGCCTTTCTCTTCCGTAGCCTTTTCCACCGTCGAGTGGAACGGGCCGTAGAAATCGTGCAGCATATTCGTCCAGCCCAGATGCCCCGAGGCAATCTCGTCGAACTGCTCTTCCACGTTGGCCGTGAACCCGTAGTCGAGTATCGACGGGAAGTTCTCGGCCAGATAATCGTTCACCACGATCCCGATATCGGTCGGAAACAACTTCGCCTTCTCGGCGCCATGCGTTTCGGTGAGCGTTTTCGAGGCGATTTTATGATCCCTGAGCGTCAGCCGCTGGAAAGTGCGTTTTTCGCCGTCGCGGTTTTCTTTCACCACATAGCCCCGGGCAATGATGGTGGAGAGGGTCGGCGCATAGGTCGACGGACGGCCGATGCCCAGATCTTCAAGCCTTTTCACCAGCGACGCCTCGGTGTATCGCGGCGGGCGCTGGGTGTATTTCTGCGTGGCGTCCATCTCGACCAACGTCAGCGCGTCACCTTTTTTGACGGCCGGCAACAACCCTTCGGCTGCATCGTCGCTCTCATCGTCGATCGACTCGGTGTAGAGCCTGATGAACCCGTCGAAACGGATCACCTCGCCCGTGGCCACAAATTTCTCGCTCTTGCCCGACACCACAATGTCTATCACTGTTTTCTCCAGCAACGCGTCGGCCATCTGTGAAGCCACGCTGCGTTTCCAAATCAGCGAGTAGAGGCGTTGCTCGGCGGCCGTCCCTTCGATCGCCTGCCGCGACATGTACGACGGGCGGATGGCCTCGTGGGCCTCCTGCGCTCCCTTTGCCTTGGTGGTATAACGCCGCACATGCAGGTATTCTTTCCCGTAATTCTCGGTCACCACGCCCGAAATCGCCGCAATGGCGTCGTTCGACAGGTTCACCGAGTCGGTACGCATATAAGTAATCAACCCGTTCTCATACAGCTGCTGGGCCACGCGCATGGTCTGGCTCACCGAGAACCCCAGCTTGCGCGAGGCCTCCTGCTGCAACGTGGAGGTGGTAAACGGAGGCGCCGGCGAGCGTTTGCCCGGCTTGGTTTCGATATCGTCGACCCGGAAACCGGCCGAAGCGCAATGTTCAAGGAACGCATGGGCCTGCTCCGGCGTTTCGAATTTCTTATCGAGGTCGGCTTTGAGTGCAACGGGCTTGCCGTCGACCACGGCGTCGAACAGCGCAGCCACCTTGAAATAATCGTTGGCCTTGAATGCCAGGATCTCTTTCTCGCGCTCGACGATCAGCCGCACGGCCACCGACTGCACGCGTCCGGCCGACAACGACGGCTTGATCTTACGCCACAGCACGGGCGAAAGTTCGAATCCCACCAGACGGTCGAGCACCCGGCGCGCCTGCTGCGAATTCACCAGATTGATGTCAATGGTGCGGGGATGCTCAACGGCATCGAGGATCGCACCTTTGGTGATCTCATGAAAAACGATGCGTTTGGTTGTATCCGGATCAAGTCCCAGCACCTGCGACAGGTGCCAGGCGATGGCCTCTCCCTCGCGGTCTTCATCGGAAGCCAGCCACACCGTCTTGGCCTTGGAGGCCAGCTTCTTCAACTCGGCCACCACCTTCTGCTTATCGTCCGACACTTCGTATATGGGGGTGAAATCACTTCCGGGTTCCACCACGCCCAGGCCCTTTTTCGCCAGGTCGCGGATGTGGCCGTAACTCGATTTAACCGTATAATCGCCGCCTAAAATCTTCTCTATCGTCTTTGCCTTTGCAGGCGACTCCACTATCACTAAATTGTCTGGCATCTCAAAGCTGTTAAAAAAAATTTCTGCAAATATCCGTTTTTTATCCCAAAATAAAAATCTGTAATACGTTTTTCGCATTACAGATTCTCACTTCTCCCGTCTTCTGTGGCTTCCGGAGCGGCACAGCTACCGGAGCATGGTGTATTCCAGCGAAAGCCTCATCCCCCCTTCGGCCGATCCTTTCAGCGCCGTGTGGTACAACATGAACATATACGATTCGTCGGGGGCCAGTTCGAACGTGAAGTCGGTTTGCTTGCCCGAGAAAAGCCGTTGGATATAAGAGGTGATGTCCATCCTGTAAACATTCTTGAGCCTGTCGATATATCCCCCGAACGGAATGGCCTTGGTGCTCGACTCGTACATAACCAGATAGTCTTCGATCGGAGCCCCTATCGCCGACAGGTAATAAGCTCCCAACCGCGCCGGAGCCTGGTTGTTCAGCGCATTCATCTCCTGCTGCGTTTCGCCGTTCGAGAAATTGAGATCCACCTCCAGCGTGGCCGACTGGATCGCCAGCGTCCGATAGCCTTTGTCCTTGATGCTCTGTTTCACCTGCTCGATCGACTCTTCCGACACCCGCACCAGCGTGTTCAGCCCTCCGTTGCCCGTAATAAAGGTAACCGGCGCCTCGTTGACGCTGTCGTTGATGGCCGCCACATCCAACCCGTACCGGGGATCGGCCAGCGAGTAATCCCTTTTGATGCAATAAGCGCTCATGTTCGAGGAGCCCGAGGTTTCGGAGGTCTCGAAATTGAACACGTGGACATACGCCTTGCCATAGTTGCGCAGGTACAGCGTCGCGTACGACTTGTTCAGGTCGATGGTATAGATCACCGGGGAGGCGTCACCCGTCGTATTGACTTTGAAACAAAGGCCCGGGATCTTCTTGTAGAAATTCGTATCGCTGGCATACATTCCCGTTTTCGAGACGTCGCCCGTCAGGAATTTTTGCGCGTAAGACTGCGGCAGCGTCACCACAAACGGCCCGCGCCCCTTGAAATTGAACTGCTTCAGGGGCGATCCGCTGGTCACGAACCGACCGAGATCCTCGTTATTATAATAGATACTATCGCGATAAAGGCGCTTCGACATCTCATACACTTCGCCCATCTGCACCACATTGGTGTCTCCCACAAACGAAGAAACGTAGAGCGACAACACGATCGAATCCATCTCGACGCTCTTCCCGAACAACGAGTCGGGCAGCGACTGGGGATACATCTGGGCGGCGAAATCGGCCGTCACATTTCCGAATCGGGGCGAAGTGTACGACCCGAAAGGCACCGTACCCAGCACAGTCGTCCGGATCGAATCGATCTCTTTCACATAAGAAAACACCTTCACCGAATTGTCGACGGCATATTGCATCTTTTTGTTCTTGGGAATGAAGTCGGTTCCCAACGAATCATCGACTTTGGTACAAGAAACAGCTGCAACGACAGCCACTGCGGACAAAAACACCCGCCCTGTTTTTTTCAGAATCAATTTATCCCGTAATTTTATCATACAATTCAACATAATCAACTCCCCGTTCTTCGTTCCCTGTGTATTCGAGAACGGGGATTTTCCGCCCGGCGACAAATTTCCTTACCTGCTCAGGCACCTTGTCCGTGCAGTAGATAACGCCGTCGGCATACGACAGGGCAAACTTCATCAGACTTGCGTAATCCGGTTTTTCGAGCACTGCAAGGCTTTCCCGGCCTATTCCGTCTCCGGCCAGTTTCGCGTCGAGTTCGGCGTTGAACTGCCCCGGAAATTCGTCGTCGTACAGCGACACCACGATCTTTGTCCTGGTAAACAGCGGATCTTCCGCAAACACTTCCCGGATATACGCGGGCACTATCGCCGAAAACCATCCGTGGCAGTGGACAACATCGGGCATCCAGCGCAACTTTTTGACCGTCTCCAGCACCCCGCGCGCAAAGAACATGGCGCGTTCATCGTTATCCGCGAAAAACTCCCCGTTTTCATCTTTTAAAACGTATTTACGCTTAAAAAAGTCTTCGTTATCGATAAAATAGATCTGAACGCGCGACACGGGAATCGACGCCACTTTTATAATCAACTGATAGTCACTGTTATTGACGATCAGATTCATTCCATAAAAACGTTTCACCTCATGGAGCTGGTTGCGCCTTTCGTTGATCGACCCGAAGCACGGCATGAACGTGCGCACCGACATTCCCCGCTCCTGCATATCCTGCGCAAGATACCTTGCAGCCAGGGCCGTCGGAGAGTCCGAAACATAAGGGGATATTTCCTGGCAGACGTAAAGGATGTTTTTATTGCTCATGAGAGTAACGCTAATGGTAGTGTTTCACAAATTTACTGAAAATATCGGTTTTCTCAAAACCAATCTTTCCCGGACAAAAACCGCCGGGGCGGGTATTTCTCCCCTGGCAGCCGGAATAACGTTCTACAAAATAAGCATCGCGTCGCCATACGTTCCGAAGCGATACCCCTCGTCGATGGCCACCTGGTACGCTTTCATCAGCAGGTCGAACCCGGCAAAGGCCGACACCATCATCAACTGCGTCGAATGAGGCATATGGAAATTGGTGATCATCGACGAGGCCACGCTGAATTCATAGGGAGGGAAAATAAACTTGTTGGTCCAGCAATCGCACGGTTTGATCTCGCCGTTGGTCGACACCGAACTTTCGATGGTGCGCATGACGGTCGTGCCCACGGCGCACACTTTCCGGTTATTCCGCTTGGCCGCATTGACAACTTCGGCTGCTTCGGCTTCGATCCTGATCTGCTCCGAATCCATTTTGTGCTTGGTCAGGTCTTCGACGTCGACCTGGCGGAAATTACCCAACCCCAGATGCAGCGTGATCTGGGCCAGGTTCACGCCCAGAATTTCGAGCCGCTTCACCAGGTGCTTGCTGAAATGCAAATTCGAGGTCGGCGCGGCCACGGCCCCTTCGTGCCGGGCAAAAATGCTCTGATAGCGCTCTTTATCAATATCTTCTACTTTGGGACGCACCGATTTGGGCAGCGGAATTTCACCCATGCGGTAAAGCGTTTCCTTGAATTGTTCGTAGTCGCCGTCGAACAGGAAGCGCAGCGTGCGCCCGCGCGATGTAGTGTTGTCGATCACCTCGGCCACCAGCAGGTCGTCTTCGCCGAAATAGAGTTTGTTACCGATGCGGATCTTGCGCGCCGGCTCCACCAGCACGTCCCACAGGCGTTGCTCGCGGTTGAGCTCGCGCAGCAACGATATTTCGATCTCGGCGCCGGTTTTCTCCTTGTTGCCGTAAAGACGGGCGGGAAACACCTTCGTGTTGTTGACAATCATCACATCGCCCTCCCTGAAGTAGTTGATCACGTCCTTGAAGGTTTTGTGCTCGATGCCGCCCGTCTTGCGGTCGATCACCATCATGCGCGACTCGTCGCGGTTCTCGGCCGGATACTTGGCCATGAGCGAGGGAGAGTAATTGTAGTTGTACTGCGAAAGTTTCATCGGGAGATTCCTTATAATTAAGGTAAACGGTCAATATAATATATACGTGGAAAAGTTAGTTTTGTTTCAGTTCTTCGAAATTTTTCACAATTTCTTCCAGTGCAAGGCTCTCGTCGGCCCGGTAACCGCCGCTTGCCGTACGCCGCAGGGCCGTCAGGTGTCCGCCGCTTCCGAGCCGGCTGCCCAGATCCCTGGCTAACGAGCGGACGTAGGTGCCTTTGCTGCACCGCAGGCGCACCGTCACACGCGGCAGGTCGAACCGCAGCAACTCCGCATCATAGATCGAGATAACGGCCATGCGCATCTCGACTTCTTTCCCGGCGCGGGCGTAGTCGTAGGCCCGTTTGCCGTCGATCAGCTTGGCCGAGTAGACCGGAGGCAACTGCTCCTGCTCGCCGAGAAAGCCCTCAAGCGCGCTCCGCACCGCCTCTTCGGTGATATGTTCATAAGGGTAGGTCGCATCGATGGGATGCTCCAGATCGTAACTCGGGGTCGTAGCCCCCAGGGTGATTTCAGCGACATACTCCTTCTCCTCAGCCTGTAACTCGTTCACCCGCTTGGTCGCTTTGCCCACGCATACGAGCAATACACCGGTCGCAAGCGGGTCGAGCGTTCCGGCGTGTCCTATCTTAATCTTCTTATGGCCGGCCCCGCGCAGCAGGTTTTTGATTTTCCTCACCACATCGGCCGATGTCCATTCATACGGTTTGTCGATCGATAAAACGTGACCGTCCTCGAACTTAGTATGTTCGTCGAAAATTTTACGCATAGACATAGATTAAAACCGCCGTTCCGACCACGGCACAATAGGCTGCGAACCACACCAGACTGCTCCGTTTCACCAGCGCGATCATGGCCCGGCACGCAAATACGCCCGAGACAAACGCTGCCAAAAAGCCGCACGCCAACGCAATCGTCGAAATTCCCGATGCCGCAGGTGCGAACTCGCCCTTGAACAGCTTCAAAGCCGTTTCGCCCAGAATCGGGATCAACACCATCAGGAACGAGAACCGCGCCACTTCCTCGCGCCGGTTGCCCAGCAACAGCCCGGTGGAGATGGTTGCCCCCGAGCGCGAAAGCCCCGGGATCACGGCCAACGCCTGCGCAATTCCGATCACGAACGCATTGCCCGAGGTAATGGGCCTGTCGTTCGATTTCCTGAAATGGGTGAATGTCAGCAGCATGGCAGTCATCAACAGCGCAAAGCCAACAATTATCAGGTTGTTTCCGCCATAAAGCGATTCGATATAATCCATCGAAAACAGGGCCACCATCATAATCGGCAGCATCGAGATCAGGATCTTGATCACAAACCCCATCTCGTCGCTGTACCTGAACCTGAAAAACGCCGACAGCAACCGCGCGATCTCTTTCCTGAAAACGAAAATCGTGCTCATCACCGTCCCGGCATGGACAACGATCTCGAACGCCGTGCCGCCGTCGTTGATGCCAAAGATCTCTTTGCCGATGATCAGGTGCCCGCTGCTGCTCACAGGCAGAAACTCGGTCAATCCCTGGAGAATGCCGAGCACAATCGATTCGAGAGCGGTCATGCCTTGCGCCCCTTATCTTTCTTCATAATGGCATAGATCTCAAACAGAAACCCCGCCAGCACCACCATCGGGGCAAGAGTCACCCGGCGGAAACTGAATATCTTGTCGCTGAACACATTGGGATCGTCGCTGCCGCCTCCGGCCATGAGCACAAATCCCAGCACGATGACGCCGAACCCGATGGCCATCAGCAGGTAGTTCTGCGGCCCGAGCGCGAAACCCTGTGCCGGTTGTTCTTCTTTTTTCACTGTCCCTTTCATATCGTCGATGTTTTCACCCCAGAGGTGTTTTGTTTCATAATTTTCAGATTCCTGTTGCTGCGAAACCGTTTGCCGGAATATGCCCCGGCAGCGTCAAAACACATAAATGCCGTTGCTCTTGAGCCGGATGTATTTATTAACGGCAAAAAGCGTGAAGATGATACAGATCGAGATCCCCAGCACAAAGATCCCCCCGGCCAATATGCCCACCTGCATCGGATCGTTGATCATCCCCGCCTCGGGCAGCCCCCGGTTGATGGCCAGGATCATCACCACGATCAGCCCCACGGCAATCAGCGCCGACCACACGCCCTGCCACAGCGCCTTGAGCACAAAGGGCCGGCGGATGAACCCTCCGGTGGCCCCCACCAGCTTCATGGTGTTGATCAGGAACCGCTTCGAGAACACCGACATCCGGATGGTGTTGTTCACCAGCATGATCGAGATCACCAGCAGCGCCGCCCCGAAAAAGAGCATGATCAGGTTGACGGTGTTCAGCCCCGACATCACACCGCTCACCACCTGGCCCTGGAACAGCACGCCGTCCACCCCTTCCCAAGCCGAGAAACGCCGCTCCATTTTCCGCAGCGAGTCGGTCGCGGTATAGGCCGGCAGCATATAGATCTCGTACGAGGCCGGCAGCGGATTCTCGTCCAGCACGTCGGTGAAGTCCTCGCCACCGTACGAGAGGTAATCTTTCAGGGCATCGTCCTTGCTCAGGTACTTGAAACCCCTCACACCGTTTTCGGGCGTCAGCCGCTTTTCGACCGCGCTTTTCTGCTCGCCGCTGATATCGTCGCGCAGCAGCAGCGACATCCCCACATTCTCTTTCATCGACGTGGAGGCGGCGCGGGCGTTGAATATAAGATAAGCCACCGCCCCCAGCAGGAACAACACCAACGACACACTCACCGTCGAAACGGCGTAGGCGGTGCGTACTTTTCTCTGAATTTGCTTCTGTCCCGACATTATTTCTTCTTTTTAACCGTGTAATAGACCGCCACGCCCGCAACCCCTGCAATCAGCAGCAGCGAGCATAACAGCGTGATATTCGTGATTGTTCTGAAATTCGGCGCCGAGTACACAAACTCCACCTTGTGCACCCCCGCCGGTATTTCCATTGCCCGAAGGATGTAGTCGGCCCTCATGTGCGGCACCTCCGCCCCGTCGAGGTAGGCTTTCCACCCGAACGCGTAATAGATTTCCGAGAAAACGGCCAGCCCCGCACGATCGTTCGACGTTTCGTAAGTCAGGTGGTTCAGGCGGTAGTCGGTCAACACGATCGACGCCGTGCTGTCCACCACATAGTCCGCGGCCGAGAGCTGGCTCTCGAATCGCCTGTCCACCACCGCTTCCGTAGATGGGTCGATCTCGGCCACCGCATCCAGCTCTTCGTTGGCATTGGCCGCGATCTTCACCGCATCCACGAACCAGGCGTGCCCCAGCGCGCCGTCGTTCACATAGGCCGCCTCGGCGCCGTCTTCGCCGCGATCGATGATGTATTTGGTATTGAGCATGTTCAGCATATTCATATTGCCCTGCATCAGCAGTTGCTGCCGCGCCGGGTCTTTCTCCCCGGCCGGTTGCAGGAAGTAGCGGTCGATCATCTCCTGATAGCGGCCCAGTTTTGCGCCGTGATATCCCCCGATCGACTTGTGGAAATAAGAGGTGGTGGCATCGTTGAACGTGCTCACCGTCCGGTTCAACACCCTGAAATCGGGATCCGGATCGGCCATGATCGCCAGGTCGGTTTGAGTCGGAGACACCGCAAGCGCCGCTTCTTTCTCCACAAAACTGCGATGGTTCAAATATTTAAGGTTAACCGGAACCATGTCGGCCAACACCAGTCCGCTCAGCAATACCACAAACACCCACCGTTTGACCTTTGCGCCATAGAAGGCCCATACCAACCCGGCCGACAGCAGTACGAACACCAACGACCGGAACGCATCGGCCCGCATCATCGACGCCCGCTCCTTGGCCAACGCCGCACGCAGCACCGCAGGCCATTCACTCTCAGCCGTGCTCGTAAACGAGAACAGCGATCCGCCCAGTATCAGGAAAAACAGCACCACGCCGCCCGTGATATAAAGCGTGTTTTTCAACGCCCTGCCAAACTCTTTCCTTTCAATTTCGCCGGCCCATACCCGCTGCAATCCCAGAAAAGCCAGCAGCGGCAGCGACCACTCGGCCACCACCAGGATCATCGACACGGCCCGGAACTTATTATAAGCGGGAAAATAGTCCAGGAACAGGCTTGTCAGCCCCATGAAATTTTTTCCCCACGAGAGCATCACCGTCAGGGCCGTAATGGCGACGATCCACCACTTGTTGCGTCCCCGCACCAGGAACATCCCCAGCACGGCAAAGAAGATTACCACCGCACCGATGTACACCGGCCCCGATGTTCCCGGCTGTTCGCCCCAATACGTCCGGAAATATTCCAACGGATAGGGCGATCCCGCCATCACCTCGGCCACCGGCCCCTGTTCCGAAACGACGTTCGACGAGCTGCCCCCATACAAATCGGGAATAAACAGGTTGAACGTCTCCATTTTGCCGTAGCTCCATTGCGTGGCGTACTCTTTGTCGAGCCCCGAGGTCTGGTTGGCGGCCTCCGCGCCGGCAAACACCAGTTCGCTGGGCCCGCGCATCGAGTCTTTGGAATATTTGTAGGTGTAATAGAGCTGCGAGGCGTTCGACCCCACGGCCAGCACTCCGGCCACCAGCAACAACGCCGACGTTTTTGCGAACTTCGGCAGCCGCTTCTCTTTCAGTGCAACGACAAACTCGTTGACCACCATGGCGGCGACGGCCAGGAAAAAGTAGTAGGTGATCTGCGGGTGCGAACAGCTGATCTCGATCGAGGCGCACACCCCGGCCAGCGCCACTCCCAGCCACATATTGCGCCGGTAGGCCAGCCACACGGCCCCGATCATGGGCGGGGCGAAGGCAATGGCCATCATTTTGGTGATGTGCCCCACCTGCATGATGATATAGAAATAGGTCGAGAGCCCGAACGACAGCCCCCCCGCCATTGCCAACCACGGGTTCACGCCAAAGCAAAGCAGCATGATGTAAAACCCGATCATGGCAATGAAGAACAGCGACGCCGGATCGCCCAAAAAGCGCAGGGCGTCGGCCAGTTTCTTGACCAGGCGCCCTTCGTATTTCATTTCAACGGTATAGGCCGGCATTCCGCCGAACATGCCCGCCGTCCATTGCGGATCGTCGCCATATTGGGCGCGGTGCTCCTGGATATCGTGCCGCATCCCCTCGTACATCACCACGTCGCTCTGGGGAATGGCGCGGCCCGAGTATTGAGGCGAAAAATAGCAAACCGAAAAAAGCATGAAAACAAGAACTGCAACCACATGGGGCAGCCAGCGGCGGTATGCGGGAACGGTTTCGGCCATAGCGAGGAAAGGGTAATTTGGTGCAAAGTAACAAAAAATCGTCGAGATTTCCGCACCGTCCCTCCCGACCACTAAAATTTCTGCCGTTTTCGCGGAACGGTGCCTGGTTTCATCCGAAACGCCGCCTTCACAAAAACGATCGGCGGTTTCTGCCGTCTTGACCGTTTATTGTTTCACCCCTGTCACCCTGAACGAAAGCGAAAGAAGCGTAAATACAATGCTGCACCTCTTCACCGCCGCTCGGGATGACAGACTAAACGATGGGGTTCTGTATTATCCCAAACGTGTGACCCTTGATAAATTATCAAAGAATTTTTATTTTCCTGCCGATTGGAATACCTTTGCACACACAAGCGACCGCAATGACTCTCGA
This sequence comes from Rikenellaceae bacterium, assembly GCA_031548435.1. GTDB lineage: Bacteria > Bacteroidota > Bacteroidia > Bacteroidales > Rikenellaceae > JAVBRA01. The sequence continues at coordinate 6,477 of JAVBRA010000014.1, read as the reverse complement.
CGAAATAAAACAGCCCATCGGCGATCACATTCCCCTGTTCGAGCAATGCCTCGACCGGGGCATGAGTTCCGACCATCCGTTCGTTTCGGGCATCGTTTCATACATCAACAAACACAAGGGCAAGCAGATACGCCCCATCCTGACGTTGCTTTCCGCGGCGGCCACCGGGCAGGTGTGCTCCAAAACCCACCATTCGGCGGCGCTGATGGAGATGATCCACCTGGCCTCGCTCGTGCACGACGACATTGTGGACGAGGCTTACCAGCGGCACGGCAACCGCTCGGTCAACTCGCTGTGGGGGCCGAAAAACGCCGTGCTGGTGGGCGACTACATGCTCAGCCGCATTTTCGGCATCGCCTTCGCCCACACCTCGCCGCAGATCCAACAGACGATTGCGCGGTCGATCGCCCAAATCACCGAAGGCGAACTGATCCAGATGGAGTGCGCCCGCAAACTCAACACCACGCGCCAGATTTACTTCAGCATCATCGAAAAGAAAACGGCGGCCCTGCTGGTATCGAGCGCTGTCACGGGCGCTCTTTCGGCCGATGCGCCGCAGGCCTTGGTCGAAGCCATCGAACAATACGCCCGCTGCATGGGCATCGCCTACCAGATCAAGGACGACATGCTCGACTACACCCGCGGCGACAGCCTGGGCAAGGCCCCGGGCAACGACATCAAAGAGCGCAAGATCACCCTGCCGCTGATCCATGCCCTCGAAAACGCCCCGTTGCTGCGGCGCAGGCAGGTGATGTCGATGATCCGCACGGCAGGAATTTCCCCGAAAAACATCGAGGCCGTGCGCCGGTTCGTGACCGAAGGCGGAGGCATCGACCACTCGGCGCAGGTGTCGCAGCAATACCTCGACCGGGCCAAGGAGGCGCTGGCCCCCCTGCCCGACTCCGCCTGCAAACGTTCGCTCGAAGGGTTGGCCGACTATGTGCTGGCCAGAAAGAAGTGACATCCTCAAAACAGGGATCCGGGCAACTTTGGGAAACAAAAAACACGGAGTCTCCATCTTTGAAGCAACAGCCCAAACAGATCTTTCCGGCAAACGAAATTTTATCTGCCGGCCAGTCCCGAAACAAAATAAAACGTCCGTATCCGAGATGAAAATAGTAGCCGACAAGAACATCCCCTTCCTTGCGGGCGTTTTCGAGCCCTGCTGCGATATTCGTTATCTGGACGGCGGCGGCATCACCCGGAGCGACATCCTCGACGCCGACGCCCTGATCGTCCGCACGCGCACCGTCTGCGACCGCCGGCTGCTGGAGGGGAGCCGCGTACGCTTCATCGCCACGGCCACCATCGGCACCGACCACATCGACCTGCACTACTGCCGCGACAACGGAATCACGGTGGCCTCCGCCGCCGGATGCAACGCCCGCGGAGTGCTGCAATACGTGGCGGCAGCCCTTGTCGCCTTTAGCCGGAGCAACGGGTTTCATCCCGCGGGCAAAACACTCGGGGTCATCGGCGTCGGGCACGTCGGGTCGCTTGTGGCCGAGCTGGGGCGGCGGATCGGCATGGATGTGCTGTGTTGCGACCCTCCGCGCCACGAAGCGGGCACCCTGCCCGGAACCATCAAGCTCGAATACCTGCTCATGCACTCCGACGTGGTGACGCTCCACACGCCGCTGTCGCTCTCGGGCGCGCACAGGACATTCCACCTGGCCGACAGCGGGTTTTTCCGGGCCATGAAACCCGGAGCCGCGTTCATCAACACCTCGCGGGGCGAGGTCGCCGACACCGCCGCCCTTGTCAAAACCATCGCCAGGGGCCGGCTGACAGCAGCCGTCGACGTGTGGGAGAACGAGCCGGCCGTCGATCAGGAACTGCTTGCCCGTGCCATCCTCGCCACGCCGCACATCGCCGGCTATTCGATCCAGGGCAAGGCCAACGGCACGGCCATGGCGGTCAACGCCGCCGCCGCGTTTCTGGGGCTGCCCATCGAGGGATGGTATCCGCCGGACATTCCGCCGCAAAAAGGGATGAAAGAGGTAAATTGGGCTTATCTCGAAAAAAATGCCGCTCGTTTCCGCGATATTTTTTCCGACAGCGACCACCTCAAACAGCATCCCGAATTGTTTGAAAATTACCGCAATACCTACTGCTACCGCGAGGAGTTCTTCTAACGGCGGCAACAAAAAGAGATAAATTCTGGCTATTTTTTTTGCACCGAACAAAAATAGCTGTATATTTGCACCACGAAACACCAAAACACTCTTCAGTAGCTCAGTCGGTTAGAGCACCTGACTGTTAATCAGGGGGTCCCAGGTTCAAGTCCTGGCTGAAGAGCAAACTGCAAATCAAGCACTTACAAAATCATTTGTAGGTGCTTTTTTGTTTTACCCCCTCAAGAAGCGGGTAAAATACGGGGAATTTTAATGCTTTCAGGAAGAATTCACTAAGATGCAGATAAAGGCTCTGTCTTGACATCAAAAACAAGAATCCGCGGCGGATCATGTTCCCAAATTCCCGCAGATGATCTTCGCCACCGGTATGGATATGAATGGAACGAATTGTGGATGATGGGGCATCTATTACCCTTCTCTTAAGTTGTTCTTGAATCAATCCAGCAATCTATGATATCTGATTCAACGCGTCAGAATATCTCACTTCTATTCTCAGAATTATATTTTTTATTCTGCCATGTCGTTTTTATTTCGTATTTTTGTGAAAATTAATTAGTTGAACCATGTTTGATTTCGGTCAAGTCGTAGGATTTCTTTATCTGTTTGTGTTGCCTGTCGGCATCATACTCATTTCCATTGCCTCCGATCGGAAAAAACGTCGCAGAAGGAAAGAGCGAGAACAAAATACTTTCAAACGGATTTAATCCCCCGCTTAAAAAAATCAGGGGTTCCAGATTCAAGCCCCGGCTGAAGAGCAGATTGTGAATAAAGCACTTGCAGAATTATCTGCAGGTGCTTTTTCTTTAGAAACAACATAATTGTTCCCCCTTCCATTTATTATCTGTTCCCGCTCCGAGTTCGATAACGTCCTTATCATCAACAACCCAGATATGCCAGCTCCATTTGATTACACCTGCGGGAATGTCGGCACAAAAGACCCGGGCACCCGGTACGTCGGCAGCACCGATCTGAGTCGCGCCCAAGATAGCCGCATTGGCACGGGCCTCGGGGATGTAGAGACCCTCGTTGCCGGGCTTAACCATATAGCAGTTTGAGCACAGGTAACTTCCATGATGGTCACGAAAACTTCGAATTTCTTGCCAAAACCCCAAATAACAATATCTTTGCAGCAAATTTTACCGGATACCGGTTGCAAAAACCGGTAAAACATACAACAGAAACGCCAACGCCACGTGAAGACCAACACCCTACTCACCCTCGCCGCCGCTGCCACCCTGCTTTCGTGCACGGGCAAAATGCGACAGCCCGAACTCGCCACATACAGCCGGCCCAAACTACAGGCCGGATCAACGACTTCCCATGCCGGCGAACGCAAAATCGTCATGTACGTCGAGAAAGCGCTGCTCTACGACAAATATACCCTGGCCGACATTTATCCTTACAAGGACACCGTGCGCCGGTTCCAGTGGGAGAAGATCGAGGCCGGACTGCACATCGTCGATTCGATACAACGCCGCAAAAGCACCTGGGGCATCATCCAGAACAAGAGCAACCGCAACGGCGAGGCCCCGGCGGCCCGCAACTGGAGCATCGACAGCTACAACCGGATGCAGGACGCCTTCGGGGTCGAGAAATACCAGAGCGCCCCGCTCTACTCCCCCGGCGACTCCATCCCCGGGCGTTACGGGCTCGACGGTTCGCTGGTGAAGGTGCTGGCCTATGAAAACGATTCGGCCGATATGCGGATCGCACCGGTGCATATCGGCGGCGAATGGATCGTCCCCAAACGGTACGTCAGGGTGATCGACATCGACACGCTGGCGTTCGACCATGTGATTTTCGTCGACCGTACCAACCAGAACATCGCCACGCTCGAAAAAGTCGACTACAAATGGCTGGTGCGCAGCATGAACCCCGCCACCACGGGCGTCCACCGACCGCCCTACATGCAGGAGACGCCGCTGGGCATCTTCGTGATCCAGGACCGCACGCTCAAAATGTTCTACTACGCCGACGGCACCACCGAAATCGAGGGGTTCGCCCCTTACGCCAGCCGCTTCTGCAAGGGCGCCTACATCCACGGAGTGCCGATCAAAAACCCCGAGGCCACCGATTTTTACGAATACAGCTACTCGCTGGGCACCACCCCCAGATCACATATGTGCGTGCGCAACGCCACCTCGCATGCACAGTTCGTGTTCAACTGGGCCCCCGTGCAACAATCGCTGGTTTTCATCATCGAATAGAGCTCCGGCCTCCGTTTTTTTTGGGGGGGGCTTCTTTGTTCGATCCATTGTGTCTTCGGGGCGTTCCTGCCGATTCCGGGGCCAGTGCCGCTCCTGCTTGCAGGCGAGCCGCCGCGCTTACCCCGAAATGATATATCCCCCAAATTTTTCAATCGCATTTTTTGAGAACAAAGCCCTGTGGATGCCTTGCTGCACCTACTCGGAGTAATTGTTGTATGGGGCTGTCCGGAAAACACGTCGCATTCACATCATTTCCAGACGAATGCGGCGATGTGGAAATCCGTCACCCAACAACACGGGAAAATTTCTTACCCGAAAAGTACCATATTCGGGGAAATTGCGTTTATAAATTGATAACCCATTCCCTCCCGGTATGAAGAAATTTATTGTCCTGCTGTCCGCCCTGTTTTTCCCGACCGGTTATTTCACCCTCACCGGCAACGATCCGGCCGAGACGCCCGCCACCGACTGCCAACAGCTCTATACCGACATGAACCTCGACGGCAAGGTCAGCTACCGCGCTTTCGAACAGGCGGTCGAGGGCTATAACACCGTCACGGTCAAAAAAAAGAACATCATTACGCTTATCGATTTCACCAAACCCTCGACCCAGGAGCGGCTTTTCGTGTTCGACGTGGCCAACCGCAAACTGCTTATCTCGTCGTTGGTTGCGCACGGCAAAGCGAGCGGCGAGAATTACGCCACTTCGTTCTCGAACAAAAACGGATCGCATAAAAGTTCGCTGGGCTTCTACCTCACCGACTTCACCTACCAGGGAGACAACGGCTACTCGCTTATTCTCAATGGATTGGAAAAAGGAATCAACGACAATGCGCGCCAGCGGTCGATCGTGATCCACGGCGCCGACTACTGCGACCCGTCGTACATCGAAACCGCCGGCCGCCTCGGGCGCAGCTTCGGATGCCCTGCCCTGCCCTATGAGGTCAACGACCGGATCATCGACATGATCAAGGGGGGCACCCTGCTCTACATCTACGCCAACGACAACAACTACCTGGCCCGAAGCCCGGTGCTGGCCCGGTCGGCCGTTTCCGCATCGTAAAAACAATTCTCATAAAAAATCCCGGACATTGTTGTATGTCCGGGATTTTTTATCTTTGTCCAAACTCAAAAACCAAACGATGCGAACATTCATCCTGTGCCTGCTGCTGATACTGGCAGCCATGCCGACTTTCGCCCAGAAAACAGCCACTCTTCATGAGCTCGAACAACGGGGCGCCGATTCGATCTACTACGACATCTACACCGACCAACCGTTCACCGGCATCCTTCAGGACATGACCACCAACACCAACGAATACATGAGCATCGAGATGGTGAACGGAGTGGCCCACGGCTATTTCCGGGGCTATTACGACCGGGAGCGCACCCGGATCAAGTGGGAAACGCAATACGTAATGGGGAAAAAACAGGGCCGCTACCGCGCCTGGTTCGACAATGGCGACATCGAATTCAAGGCCCGCCTCAAGAACGACCAGCTGCACGGCACGCGCCGCTGCTATTTCTACTCCAACGGCAAGGTGTGGCACATCCACCACTACAAGGACGGGGGCGAAAACGGCGTCCGCAAGACGTTCTGGCCCAACGGCCGCCTGCAATCAAAAGCCACCTACCGCAATGACGAACTGACCGGCCCCTACCGCAGCTATTACGAGAGCGGCAAGTTGCACGTCAAAGCCGTTTATGCCAACGGCATTCTCGACGGCCCGTACGAAAGCTACCACGAAAACGGAAATATGGCCGAACAAGGCCAATACGAAAACGGAGAAGCCGCGGGCCAATGGAAGCAATACGACGAATCGGGCAAGCTCGACTTCACGTACTGAACACCCCGCAAAAACAACCGGCCCGTATTGTTTCGATGCGGCCGGTTGTTTTTGCAGACAAGACATGCTCACAAAAAAGCCGACCATTTCTGATCGGCTTCATTGAGCGGAAAACGAATATCGAACCCGCCGTTATCTCTTTTGATTTGAATTAGTCACGACTTAATCTGACAGTTAGGAATAAAAATTACTAAATTCACTAACTGAAAAGATTGAAGTTATGACCACACAACAGAAGATCATCAAGAACAAATCGGGACTGCTTGAGCTGGCCCAGATGCTCGGCAA
>JAVBRA010000006.1:0-131405 GCA_031548435.1 Rikenellaceae bacterium | reverse complement strand
TTTACCTCGCAGGCATTGGGTTATTTATGAGTTTTATGGATGCAGGGCCTCACTTCCTGCCGTATATTTTGATTGTGTCGTTTCGCCGTTCGTAGCTGAAACTTCCGCCGCTGATCTCCACGAGCAGATCCAGCACTTTCTTCGCGGAGTCGCTCTTATAGAAGCCCATCGAATATCGTTCCCCGGCGGGGAAAGCTGCCGGATCGCATTCGACGGCCAGGTCGTAGTAGTTGCCTACCATCCGCAGAATTTCGGGCATTGATTTATCATCGGCGAAGATGGTCGCCGAACGCCAGTCTTGGGCGGTTTGCGCGGTAAAGCGTTCGACCTCCATCGCTCCGCTTTCGTGGCGGTAGGTCATCCTGTTGCCCGGAGTGAGTTTCTCGCTGTGGCTTCCGGCGGTCACTTCCACCGAGCCTTCGAACAGCGCGATCTCGGTAAAGTCGGCGCCCGGATAGGCTTTCACGTCGAACTTCGTACCCAGCACCCTTACGTCCAGATGGCCGGTGTGAACGGTGAAGGGATGGTTCGCATCGTGTTCCACCTCAAAGAACGCCTCGCCTTTGAGCGTTACGCGCCTCTCACCGTCGGCAAACACTTCGGGATAGGTGAGCGTGCTGCCCGAGTTGATCCACACGTGCGTTCCGTCGGCAAGCGTCACCTCTTTCTGCACCCCTTCGATCACCTCGATGCGGCGCTCGGGTTGAATCGTTCCCGTCTGCGTCCCCAGGCTGTCGGTAGTGCCCTGAACCGCCGCCACCTGTACCGTGCCGAGGTTATCCGTGTTATTAACGATCAGGAATGTGCCACCTATAACCACCACCGCTGCCGCTATCGAAGCGGCTACGCGGATGAGGGGTTTGGAACGAAAGAAACGGGGCTTCGGTTTGGGTTTTTCGATCAGCAGACCGTTGCCGTGCATTCGATCCCGGACGCCCGGTCGTTTGAGCCACTCTTCGAGCATTTGGTAAGACCATTGGTCGGGAGACTTTTCGTATGCGACGATCAAATCGAATATCGTCTCCAAAGCCAATGTCTTTTCTTCATCCTCGACTTCCGAAACAAACCATTCCCCGATAAGATCGCAAATGTCTTGGGAGTATTCCCCATTTACATACTTCCTGAGAATTTCCTCCGCTTTATGTTGTATTATTTCTTGTTCTGTCATTTATGACACTTCTCCAAATTTGGAAGTTTCCATTAACCCTTCTCTATATTAAAAGCGACTACGATGGGTGTTATTCTCAGTCGTTTTCGCAATTTTTTCGAAAATTATCTTCAACACGATGAAAAACAGCGCGTTAAAAATCAATTTTCCCTCGCTGTTTTTCAGATCTTGTCAGTCGGCATGATTTATTTCATGCTCTTCAATTGTGTTCTTCGCTTCGGTTGGATCGACCATCCCGATCCTCCTTTTAACCTTTTCCAATGACGCATAAACCTCTTCGCTTGGATTGGGATCGCAGGTCACTTTCTCTTCAAAGTGCCTCCACAGCGCCTCGTCCACCTCCGGCTTGCAGATATTGCGTACAAGCCACCAGCGTACTGCCCAAACCTTTTCAGGGGTGGTTTCATCTTCCGGTTTGAACAGTTCACTCAAAAGTCTGTACGCGAGATCGACAAATCCATCATCAAGTTCCTGCTCATTCATTTTATTAATTCTTGCCAGAATTTCACGGGGTTCAGTTTGATCACCCTCTATTAATAAAGCGACATGAATGGCATTTTTTCTCAACCCGTTGTTGCAAACCGACTCAACTATCTTCTCATCATACTTTTTTCATGCTGTTTTTCAATCATTTATCAACTTGTTTATATCTCACTGAAAACAGATTTTTTCCTGCGATTTCGTCGGCGCTTTCGATCCGCGATAGAAACCGCATCCGGAAAAGGCGATAAAAGGAGGGCTAAACCATCAGTAAGAAGGTCACGACATGAATAATTGTCCGGATATCGTTCTTGGCCTCATCCATGTGCCTGTACACAGTTTTTTCGCTCAGGCCGAGTTCCGAGGCGATCTCTTTGGGCGTCTTGCCTTCGTTACGATACATTTGAATAATCTGCCTGCGCCGTTCGGGCATATTGGAGATAGCGAACTCGATCAACAATTCGATCTCTTTGGTAACATATATCTCGTCATGCGCCGGTGCGTGATCGTCGTCATAATCCGGCAACGATTGGTAACGTTCCCGCACTTTACGGCTTTTGATACAGTCGAGCGCCTTGTTTCTCGCACATTTGAACAGGAACGCTTTCACATTCTTCGAGAAGTCGATGGTTTCACGTTTGACCAGCAGGTATTCAAATGTATCGTGGACGACTTCTTTTGCTTCTTCGCCGTCCTGCAACAATGACTTGATGAAATTGTACAACGGCTTGGACAGGTGCAGATACAATTTCTGGATGGCGGCGTCGCTGCCATGCTGTAATTCTCCCACCAATTCGGCGGGAAGGCCGAGCGTCTTACGATACTCCTTCCTTGCCGCGTCCAACTGCTTTTTGCTAATCGGAAATACGTTCCCTGTTGTATGCTGTTCTTTCATATCAGTTGCAATAGAACGTCCTACATTGTCCATTTATTACAATCTTTCATTTTTTGCATCCGGGGCATCGGTGGTGTTTCTGCTTGAAATCCCGTCTAAAGCCGAGTCCAATATGGTTGGCAATGGCCGTGAACATTAACCGGCGGATCGCTTATTTAAGCACGATCACTTTCCCCGTCCGGTACGGACAAAAAAGCGTGGTGGTCAATCTGAAACCCGTGAGGCTCTGGCTAAGCCCTGAGTAGCAGCAGATGACACCACGCCATACTTTAAAGTATAGTGTAATAGCATAATCTGCCGATTACTACTCAAAAAAAACCTGCCAGATTTCACGAGTTATCGGTCTTTATATCTATGTATGCCAGGGATTATTTTCAATCCAAGACGTTACAAAGTTAGGGAAATATTTGTCTCTTCTACAAGCACGCTCTTTTTCCCCCTGTTTTGGAAACGACCGATCCTGCTGATAGCAAATGCGGTAGTCTACAATATTCTCCGGATACGGATGTTGAGAAGTGTATCACAATTTGAGATTTATGGTTGCTCTCCATAGCGGCAGGCTTCGCAATGTGTTTATGTAAGAAACCGCGGCAATCATCGCGCCAAATCCCGACGTCGCAAAAATGGCAAGTTGACTCTCTCTAAAATGGACAAAGATCGCAAAGACCTCGCCGGACACAGCGTTGCGCGATATAAACGACCTGATCGAGAAAATGACATTGCAAAAGGAGGCCGGTGGCGGCAGGCGCACCAACTATGAATGGATGGATAAATAGTTTTACGCAAATTTTATTGCGTGTAAAGAGAGAAAACAGTATCTTTGCATCATCGATGTGCTTCGGATGCGAAGCGCGGCAAAATTCGCGCGGGTTATCCGGCGGGACGAAAAATCAGGTTTACACCCGACTGATACAGAGCGACAGATTGAGCGGACTTGTTCTCTCTTTTCGCCACGGGGCTTGACCGGCCCCTTCCATCTGCCAGTGATCGACACGACGTCGGTTTTTGGAGGTCTTTAATCCCTTTACCGGGACGGACGGACACGCACAACACGCGGGTTACAAGCGAAGGATGCGGGTTTTACGAAAGTCCTGCCGAAGGGATGGTGTTTTTTAGGAGAGGTGCCGGAGCGGTCGAACGGGGCAGTCTCGAAAACTGTTGTACTCTTTATGGGTACCGGGGGTTCGAATCCCCCCCTCTCCGCCAAAGAGCCTAAGACAACAGGCGACAAAAGACGAACAAGCCCTGCAAATCAATGTTTGCAGGGCTTTTCATTTGTTACAGTACCGGGATCAAAAACCGACGAATTCAAAAAACAGAGCGATTTGCTTATTCACGGCATATTTTGACGGCGACAAGACCGTGCCAGGAAGGCCACCGAAACAGTAAAACGTTTTTATCAGTCAGGCGTACGCGTAACGACTTTCTCCCCGTCGATTTTGGTTTTGACCACCTCTTCGTCACCTTTTTCTTTGATTTTGAGATAGTTTCGCTCCCCGTCGACGTTGTCTTTGTAGATGTCGCGGCGGGCGTCCGATTTGAGTTTCACGGTTTCTTTCGTGCCATCGGCGTAGGTGGTGGTCCATACCTCTTTATCGTTACCCATCTTCACTTTCCACACGTTGTCGGGCATGCACACCATCACCAGGTCGACCTCCTCGACATCGCCGTTGTTATAGGTATTCCGCAATTTCACGTCCGAGATGGCGCCGTCGGACGAGGGCATTTCGGAAACCACAGCCACGTCCTTGATGCCGCCCTTGTCCTGGATCTTCCGGTGCACGTTCGACTTGAGCACATCGGCGTAGCCCTGCCTGCCGACGATCGAATCCTCGTCCACGACCAGCGTATCCAGATCCACTACCTCGATAAAATCGGCATACCGCCCGTCGCGCAGGTGTTCAACGGCCAGTTTTGCGGCATCCGAAGCCTTCTGTTTTTTAGGGCCGCAATTGGTCATGACAGCCACTGCCGCCAAACCCATCAATAAGTAAATTGTTTTTTTCATTGCTTTCAATTATTTTAAAGGTTAACAACTATATTATATGGTACGGCGGAGAATATCAATAACCCTGCCAAAGCGACTTCGCAACTTCATTTTCCCCGAACCGGAAAAAACAGTATATTTGTAGCTATTAACGGATCGTCCCGATGCTGCTCGAATTTCTGTCCAAAGGCATACTGATCGGCTTTCTGGCTTCCATTCCCATGGGGCCGGTAGGGGTGATCTGCATCCAGCGCACGCTGAGCAAGAACTTCCGGACGGGGTTCGCCTCGGCATTGGGGGCCACTCTGGGCGACCTGATCTTTGCCATGATCGCCGCTTTTTTCTTGTCGTTCATTCTGTCGTTCATCGAGAACTACATGACCATCATCAAGGGCATCGGGGGCATTCTGGTCATTATCATCGGCATCTCGATCTACAACAAGAACATCATCATGCAAATCCGCAACAGCCGCGCGGGCAGAAACAGTTTGTGGAGCGATTTCATCTCGATGCTGCTGTTGACCCTGTCGAACATTTCGTTTCTGTTTGTGTTCGTGGCGCTGTTCGCCGCCTTCGGGATCAACGAGCAGTCGGGGATGAAGATCCGCGACGGGGTGAGCCTGGTCTCGGGCGTGGGCGTGGGCAGCGCGCTGTGGTGGTTTCTGCTGACATTCACCGTCGGCCTGTTCCGCAAAAAATTCCGGCCGCGGCACCTGCTGTGGCTCAACAAAATATCGGGGGCGCTGATCGTGTTGCTGGGAGCCGTCACCATCATCAGCATGCTGTGGCCCGACAAAATTCCCAACATCAGAATTTAAGCGCCTGCCTAACTATGACATCATGGCAAAAAAAGAGATAAGCTACAACGAGGCGGTCTCCGAGATCGAAGAAATATTGCAGGGCATCGAAAGCGGCCAGGCCGACGTCGACACCGTCGCAGAGAGCGTCAAACGGGCCTCGCAGCTCATCCGGCTGTGCAAAGAGAAGTTGCGCCGCGCCGAGAGCCGGATCGAGGCCGCACTCTCGGACGACCTCGAACTGTAAGGCATGGAACGCGACCTCGAACGCTACCTTCTGTCCCACAGCGGCGGCGGCGATCCGCTGCTGGACGAACTGGAACGCGACACCCATCTGAGCGTCGTGCAGCCGCGAATGCTTTCGGGCGCTTTGCAGGGGAAATTCCTGGCGATGCTCTCGGGCATCGTTTCGCCGCAATACATTCTGGAGATCGGCACGTTCACCGGCTACTCGGCCATCTGCCTCGCCAGAGGATTGAGGGAAAAAGGCGAACTCCACACCATCGAGATCAACGACGAACTGGGCTCGCTTTCATCGCGCTATTTCGACCGCGCGGCGCCCGCGCTCAACGGACGCATCATCGCCCACACCGGCAGCGCGCTCGACATCGCCCCGGGGCTGGGACTGTGCTTCGACCTGGTGTTCATCGACGGCGACAAGCGCGAGTACCCCGCCTACTACCGCATGCTGTTCGAGTGCAAACTGGTGCGCAGCGGCTCGGTGATCGTGGCCGACAACACCATCTGGTACGGCAAGGTGTGCTCCGCTCCACCCGAGAACGACCTCTACACGCGCGGCGTGATGGAGTTCAACGACACGGTACAGGCCGACCCCCGGGTCGAGAAAGTGATCGTCCCCCTGCGCGACGGCCTCAGCATAATAAAGGTAAAATGACGCTGTTTGCCAAAATCGTCCTGACGGCATTTCTATTACCGGCCCCTTTGCTTTCAACGGGACAACGGCAGAACGACCCGCTGTGGCGGATGCAGGAGATGGTCGGTCGCGGCGAACGGTTCGTGTACGTCATCGAAGGATATGCCTACGACGGCTGCGATTCCTCGGCGCTGAATACGATGTTAAACAAATACGACCTGCGGCGGGTTGTCCGGGTCGACATTCTCCGGGCCGCCGCCACAACCTGGTGCACGGACAACAGCGCCGTCATCCTCCGCTTTGCGGAAAAACAAAGGCCGCGGATCAAGCGGCAACTGCTCGCGCGGGCAAGAACCGTATTCTCCTCCGACGGGCCGTTCCCGTTGCTTTTCATCGACAACGAACAAATGCCCCAAGCCGAAGCGGAAGAGCGGCTGTCGGCCCTGGCCCCGAGAAAGATTTTCGCCATCGACATCAAGGAACCCGGGTCGGAATTTCTATCTCCGGACGAGAATAACGGCATGATCAGGGTGTGGACCACGCCCTGATTTCATTTTCCACGAAAAAAAACTTACCTTTACGGCTTATTAAATCCCAACAAGGACATGAGCGTTTTATCAGGAATCCTCAAACTCTTCCTCGGATCGAAGGGCGATAAGGACAAAAAGGAGATCCAACCCTACGTAGAGAAAATCCTCCAGGCGTACGCCACGCTGGAAAACATATCGAACGACGAGTTGCGCGCCCGCACCGAAGCGCTGAAAGCCGCCATCCGCGAACACATCGCCGCCGAAGAGGACGAGATCGCCGGACTGAAGGCGGAGCTCGACCGTTCGGACATCGACATCGAAACCAAAGAGGAGATATCGGCCAAAATCGACTCCATCGAAAAAGCCATCGACGAGAAAGTAGAACAGAAACTCGACGAAATTCTGCCCGAGGCGTTCGCCATCATGCGCGAAACGGCCCGCCGCTTCAAAGAGAACGAGGAGGTGGTCGTCACGGCCAACGACTTCGACCGCCACATGGCCGCCACGCGCGACTTTGTCAGCATCGAGGGCGACAAGGCCGTCTACAAGAACTACTGGACGGCCGGCGGCACCAAGGTCACCTGGGACATGGTGCATTACGAAAGCCAGCTTTTCGGCGGCGTGGTGCTGCACAAGGGGCGCATCGCCGAAATGGCCACCGGGGAGGGTAAAACGCTGGTGGCCACGCTGCCCGTGTTCCTGAACGCCCTTTCGGGCCGCGGGGTGCACTTGGTGACGGTCAACGACTATCTGGCACGGCGCGACTCGGAATGGATGGGCCCGATGTACCAGTTCCACGGCCTGTCGGTCGACTGCATCGACAAGCACCAGCCCAACTCCGACATGCGCCGCAAGGCCTACATGGCCGACATCACGTTCGGAACGAACAACGAGTACGGGTTCGACTACCTGCGCGACAACATGGCCAACTCGGCCGAAGACCTGGTGCAGCGCAAGCACAACTTCGCCATCGTGGACGAGGTCGACTCGGTGTTGATCGACGACGCGCGCACGCCGCTCATCATCTCGGGCCCCGTGCCCAAGGGCGAAGACCAGATGTTCGAGGAGTACAAGCCGTATATCGAACGCCTGTACGGCCTGCAAAAGAACCTCTGCACGCAGCTGCTCTCCGACGCCCGCCGCCTGATCGGCGAGGGCAAGACCGACGAGGGGGGCGTGCTGCTTTTCCGCGCGCACAAAGGGCTGCCCAAGAACAAGCCGCTGATCAAGTTCCTGAGCGAACAAGGACACAGGGCGCTGATGCTCAAGGTTGAGAACACGTATATGTCCGACAACAACCGGCGCATGCCCGAGATCACGGACGACCTCTACTTTGTCATCGACGAAAAGAACAACAGCGTCGAACTCACCGACAAAGGGCACGACGCCCTGGCCGGCTATGTGAAGGACGACAAATTCTTCATCCTGCCCGACATCGGGACGGAACTGGCCGAGCTCGACCGCAAAGGCCTCTCGGACGAAGAGAAACTGCAAACACGCGACCAGCTCACGGCCGACTACGCCGTCAAGTCCGAGCGCGTGCACACCATCAACCAGCTGCTCAAGGCCTACTCGCTGTTCGAGAACGACGTCGAATACGTGGTGATGGACAACAAGATCAAGATCGTCGACGAACAGACGGGACGCATCCTCGACGGGCGCCGCTACTCCGACGGGCTGCACCAGGCCATCGAGGCCAAGGAAAGCGTCAAGGTCGAGGCCGCCACGCAAACCTTCGCCACCATCACCCTGCAGAACTATTTCCGCATGTACCACAAGCTCTCGGGGATGACCGGCACGGCCGAAACCGAGGCGGGCGAGTTCTGGAGCATCTACAAACTGGACGTGGTGGTGATCCCCACCAACCGCCCGGTGGTTCGCGACGACCGCCACGACCTGATTTACAAGACCAAACGCGAAAAATACGCCGCCGTGATCGAAGAGATCGTGCGGCTGGTGAACGAAGGGCGCCCCGTGCTGGTAGGTACCACTTCGGTCGAGATATCGGAACTGCTGAGCCGCATGCTGAAGCTGCGCGGCATCAAACACAACGTCCTCAACGCCAAGCAACACCAACAGGAGGCCAACATCGTAGCCGAGGCCGGGAACAAGGGCCAGGTAACCATCGCCACCAACATGGCGGGCCGCGGTACCGACATCAAACTGTCGGCCGAGGTGAAAGCCGCGGGCGGGTTGGCCATCATCGGCACCGAGCGCCACGAGTCGCGCCGCGTCGACCGCCAGTTGCGCGGACGCGCCGGACGCCAGGGCGACCCCGGATCGTCGCAGTTCTTCGTCTCGCTGGAGGACGACCTGATGCGCCTGTTCGGCTCCGAACGGATCTCGAAAATCATGGACGCCATGGGCCTGAAAGAGGGCGAGGTGATCCAGGCGGGCATGATCTCGCGCGCCATCGAGAAGGCGCAGAAGAAGGTCGAGGAGAACAATTTCGGCATCCGCAAACGCCTGCTGGAATTCGACGATGTGATGAACGCCCAGCGCGAGGTGATCTACAAACGCCGCCGCAACGCCCTGTTCGGCGAAAGGGTGGACATCGACCTGAACAACCTCAAGCAGGACTACGCCGATTCGTTCGCCGAGGCTTATTCGGAGGCCGACTACGACGACTTCCGGCTGGACATGATCCGCACCATCGGCATCGAACCGTCGCTCACGGCCGCCGACCTGAAGTCGTTCAACAAACTCCAGATCGCCGAGTCGCTCAAAAAGGACATCGACAAGGCAACCGAACGCCGCGCCGAACAGATCGCCAAACAGGCGTTTCCCGTCATCCGGGACATCTACGAGCAGAACGGCGCCACGTTCGACAAGGAGAACATCCTGATCCCCATTGCCGACGGCGCCAAGCTGTTCCGCATTCCGGCCAACATCAAGAAGGTCTACGACACGCAGGGAGGCGAAATATACAAGGCCCTGGGCCGCGCCGTGATGCTGATTATGATCGACGAGAACTGGAAAGAGCACCTGCGTGAGCTCGACGAACTGCGCCAGTCGGTGCAGAACGCCACCTACGAACAGAAAGACCCGTTGCTGATCTACAAATTCGAGTCGTTCGAGCTGTTCACCAAGATGCTGGACACCATCAACCGCGAAATTCTGTCGGTGCTGACCAAAGCGTTCATCCCGATGCAGGACCCCCAGCGCGGCCAGATCCGCCAGGGCGGCGAGGCCCCGCGGCCCACGACCGACATGAGCAAACTGCAGACCTCGCGCAGCGAAGCGGCGGCAGCCGCCGGACAGGGCGACCGCGGCAAACCCTCGCCCGTGAAGGTCGAGAAGAAGGTGGGCCGCAACGATCCCTGCCCCTGCGGCAGCGGCAAGAAATACAAAGCCTGCCACGGCGCCAACGAAGTGTAACCCGTACCTTATTATATATAAGAAGGCTGTCCCGTTGCGGACGGCCTTTTTTATTGGATCGACATACTCCCATACCGCAAAAGAGGCGCATTTCACATCACACCCCCGATAAAACGCACCATCACGATAAAAAAATCATGTTTTTCATGAAAATACCCCCTGTTTTTAGCATCATGAATCCGAAAAACACATAAATTTGCACCATCAATCCATTAAACGGGGAAAATATGTACTCGATACGCTTCAAAGCGCTCGACGAAATCCAGAAACGGGAGACGGTCGAGTTCTGCAAAAACGAGAAAAAAGTTTCGGAATATTTCGGTTGCAACGTGTTCGACCGCGAAAAGATGCGGCACTACATCTCGAAATACGCCTACGAAAGCTTGTGCGATGCCATCGACCACGGCCGCCGCATCGACCGCAAGATCGCCGACGAGGTGGCCTTGGGCATGAAGTCGTGGGCCATGGAACACGGCGCAACGCACTACACCCACTGGTTCCAGCCGCTGAACGACACCACGGCCGAAAAGCACGACGCCTTCCACGAGCCGGTCTGGGGCGGAGGATCGTTCGAAACGTTCAAGGGCGATCTGCTGGTGCAGCAGGAACCCGACGCCTCGTCGTTCCCCAACGGCGGGCTGCGCAACACGTTCGAGGCCCGCGGTTACTCGGCCTGGGACCCCACATCGCCCGCGTTCCTGATCGACCAGACGCTGTGCATCCCCAGCATCTTCATCGCCTACACGGGCGAGGCGCTCGACTTCAAGACCCCGCTGCTCAAATCGCTGACGGCCATCGACAAGGCGGCCGTGGAGGTGTGCCAGTATTTCGACAAGGAGGTCGATAAGGTAAACGTAACCCTCGGGTGGGAACAGGAATATTTTCTGGTGGACGAAGCGCTGTTCCGCGCCCGCCCCGACCTGGCCCAGACCGGACGCACCCTGATGGGCCACACCGCAGCCAAAGACCAGCAGTTGGAAGACCACTATTTCGGGGCCATTCCCGAACGCGTGGCGGCGTTTATGAAAGAATTCGAGGAAGAAGCCTATAAACTCGGCATCCCCATCAAGACGCGCCACAACGAGGTGGCTCCCAACCAGTACGAATGCGCCCCGGTGTTCGAGGAAGCCAACATCGCCGTCGACCACAACACGCTGCTGATGTCGGTGATGCGCCGCGCCGCCAGCAAGCACAACCTGCACGTGCTGTTCCACGAAAAGCCGTTCGCCGGCGTCAACGGATCGGGCAAGCACTGCAACTGGTCGCTGATGACCAACACGGGCGTCAACCTGCTGGCCCCGGGCAAAACCCCGAAGACCAACACGCAGTTCCTGGCCTTTTTCGTCAGCGCCATCAAGGCCGCTCACGACTACGGGCTGCTGTTCATGTCGTCGATCGCCAGCGAGTCGAATTCGCACCGCCTGGGGGCAAACGAAGCCCCTCCGGCCATCCTGTCGGTATTCACGGGCACCACGCTCGAAGAGATACTCGATTCGCTGGAAGAACGCCTGCACGACAAAAAAATGTCGCCCGACGAAAAGACCGACATCAAGCTGGACATCGGCAAGATTCCGGCCATCATGCTCGACAACACCGACCGCAACCGCACCTCGCCCTTCGCCTTCACCGGCAACCGGTTCGAGTTCCGCGCCACCGGATCGTCGGGCAACTGCGCCGCGCCGCTGATCGTCATCAACGCCGCCGTGGCCGAAGAGCTGATCCTGTTCAAGACCGAGGTCGACAAACTCATCGACAAGGGGGTAAAAAAAGACGAGGCGATTTTGCAGGTGATCCGCCAGTTCATCACCGAATCGAAAAAGATCCGCTTCGGGGGCAACGGTTACAGTCAGCAGTGGCGCGACGAAGCCGCCCGCCGCGGACTGGAGAACATCAACAACGTGCCCGACGCGTTCAAGTCGTTCCTGCGCCCGGAATTCTCGCAGATGCTGATGCGGCAGGGGGTCTTCTCGGAATCGGAGCTGCACGCCCGCTACGAGATCAGCAACGAACTGTTCGTCAAGAAGGTGCAGATCGAGGCGCGCGTGCTTGGCGACCTGGCCCTGAACCACATCATCCCGGTGGCCATCAGCTACCAGAACACGCTGATCGAGAACGTCTCCGGGCTCAAGTCCATCTTCGGCGACCGATACAAGGAACTGGCCGCCGGCGAGATCCGGGCCATCGAGCGCATCTCGCGCCATCTGGATATCGTGCGCGAAACCACCTACGAGATGATCGACGCACGCAAAAAGGCTAACGCCCTGGAAAGCATCGCCGACAAAGCGATGGCCTACTCGGAAAATGTGCGCCCGTTCTTCGAAACGATCCGCGAAAGCATCGACACGCTGGAGATGATCGTCGACGACCGCCAGTGGCCGCTGCCCAAGTACCGCGAAATGATGTCGATCTACTAAACCGACCGGCAACCACGCGAATCCCGCCCCACACGGCGGGATTCGTTCATTGAACCGGGAGCGTCGCCCCAACCCGCCCCTCCGGATTCGGTTGTTGCCCTGAGCGCAGTCACAATAAATCATTATCTTTGTAAACATGAAGAAACTCCTACTCGCCTTGTGGGCCATCCTGCTGACAGGCGCCGCAGGGATTGCGCAAACAATCGACACGGCCAAACTGAACGCCTATTTCGACGCGCTCGAAAAGGGCGATCGATTCATGGGCAGCGTCGCCGTGGCGCAAAACGGGAAAACGCTCTACACGCGCGCGGTCGGGTACGCCGACATCGCGCAGGGAATAAAATCCGGCACCGGCACCAAATACCGGATCGGTTCCATCTCGAAAACATTCACAGCTACTCTGGTGTTCATGGCCATCGAAGAGGGCAAACTGAGCCTGGATCAACCCATCGGGCTATATTTTCCCGCGCAGCCCGACGGGGAGAAGATCACCATCGGGCAGATGCTCTGTCACCGGAGCGGCATCCACAACTTCACCGACGAATCGTACGACCAATGGCGCACGCAATACAAAACCAAAGAGGAGCTGGCGGAAATGATCGCCGATGGAGGACTCGACTTCGAACCCGGCACAAACACCAGTTACAGCAACTCGAATTACCTGTTGCTGAGTTTTATCCTTGAAGCCGTCTACCAAAAATCCTACGACCGACTGCTCAAAGAAAAGATCGCCGGCCCCATCGGGCTGACCGACACTTATGTGGGAGAAAAAACAGCCATTGAAAAAGGCGAGTGTTATTCGTACCGTTACGCCAACGGGTGGCAACCGATGGAAGAGACCGCCCCGCTCTTTTCCGGGGCCGGAGGCATCGTCTCAACCCCGACCGATCTGACAAAATTCAACGAAGCCCTTTTCAACGGCAAGTTGGTCTCGGACAGCAGCCTCCGGCAAATGGAAACGACGCAGAACGGCATCGGAATGGGACTCACGCAAATCCCCTTCTATGAAAAATCCGCTTTCGGACACGGCGGCCTGATCGACGGATATGTTTCCATCTCGGCCTATTTCCCCGCCGACGGACTGTCGTACGCGTGCACCGGCAACGGGGTGAACTATACCTTCAACGACATCTCCATCGCCATTCTGAGCGCCGTTTACGACAAGCCGTTCCAGATCCCCACGTTCGAGACCTACGCGGCGACTCCCGAGGAACTGGAGCAATACCCGGGGGTGTACTCAAGCAAGCAACTTCCGCTCAAAATCACCGTATTCATTCACGACGGCACGCTGATGGCTCAGGCCACCGGCCAGACGGCCTTTCCGCTGGAGGCAACCGCCGCCGACCGCTTCCGGTTCGACCCGGGCAAGATCGCCATCGACTTCAGCCCCGCCTACAACACCATGATACTGAAGCAAGGCGGAGTGCAGTTTCTGTTTACCAAAGACGAATAAGCGCACCCTATGAATCTCATCATCCGACAGGAAACCCCGGGCGATTATGCCACGATACGGCGCCTGGTTCAGGAAGCCTTCCGCACAGCAAAAGTGTCGGACGGCGACGAGCAGGAATATGTAAACAAACTGCGCAGCAGCGCGGGCTACATTCCGGAGCTGGCGCTGGTACTCGCAGACGGGCCGGAGCTCGTCGGGCACATCATGCTGACGCGCTTTGCCATAACAACGCCCTGCGGCGCGTTCGAGGCCCTGCTGCTGGCGCCGGTGTGCGTCCTCAAGGAATACCGCAACCGGGGCGTCGGGTCGGAGTTCATCCGGCACGCGCTGGGTCTGGCGAAAGAGAGCGGATTCAAAGCCGTTTTTCTGGTGGGCGATCCTGCCTATTACAACCGATTCGGATTCGAACCCGCTGTTTCTTATGGAATTACGAACACCGACAACATTCCCGAGCAATATGTGATGGCGTTGGAACTGGAAGACGGGGCGCTGAAAAACCACACCGGAACCATTCCGTCGTTTTATTGACAGCGGTTTGCGGGGGCATCCCTGCAAACTCGTCATCCTAAACCTGATCCGAAGTTTCCCACCGGCCGGAAACGCCCTAAAGCAAAGAACCGGCAAACATCCATACCGGGCATAAGAAAGGCGGCGGGGGAAACACCCTCGCCGCCTTTTCATGTACCGGACGCACCTTATCCCCCGATGGGCATGTAGTCGATCCCGAGCGATTCCAACTCGCTCTTGTCGTAGATGTTGCGCCCGTCGATGAGCAGCGGGGTTTTCATCAGTTTTTTGACAATCTGCCAGCCAGGCATCCGGAACTCTTTCCATTCGGTGACCAACAACAGGGCATCGGCGTCGACCAACGCATCGTACACGTCGCCGGCATAGTCGATCTTATCGCCGATGCGGCGTTTGCACTCATCCATGGCCACGGGATCGTATGCCACCACCTGCGCCCCCGCGGCGGTAATCAGGTCGATCAGCACCAGCGACGGGGCCTCGCGCATATCGTCGGTCTCGGGTTTGAACGACAGGCCCCACATGGCGATTTTGCGTCCGGCAAGATCGCCGCCGAAATAGGCGGATAACTTCTTGAACAGCACGGTTTTCTGAATATCATTCACCTCGTCCACCGCCTTGAGCACGCGCATATTGTACCCCACCCTGTCGGCCGTATGCACCAGCGCGCGAACGTCTTTGGGAAAACACGACCCGCCGTAGCCGCAGCCCGGATAGAGGAACTTGTTGCCGATGCGGGTGTCGGTGCCGATGCCCTTGCGCACCATATTCACGTCGGCGCCCACGATCTCGCACAGGTTGGCGATGTCGTTCATGAACGAGATGCGCGTGGCCAGCATGGCGTTGGCGGCGTATTTGGTCATCTCGGCCGAAGCGATATCCATGAAGATCACCCGGAAGTTATTGAGCATGAACGGACGATACAACTTGGTCATCAACTCGTTGGCGCGTTCGCTCTCGACCCCTACCACCACGCGGTCGGGACTCATGAAATCTTTCACCGCGCTCCCCTCTTTCAGAAATTCGGGGTTCGACGCCACGTCGAACGGAATGTCGACGCCGCGGGAGGCCAACTCCTGCGCGATGGCCGCCTTGACCTTGGCCGCCGTCCCCACCGGAACGGTGCTTTTGGTAACCAGCAGCACGTACTTTTCCATGTGACGCCCCACCGTACGGGCCACTTCCAACACATATTTCAGGTCGGCGCTGCCATCCTCGTCGGGAGGCGTGCCCACGGCGCTGAAGATCACCTCCACCTCGCCCAAGCACTCGGTCAGGTCGGTAGTGAAATGGAGCCGTTCGGCCTTGATGTTGTTCATCACCACGGCCTCCAGCCCCGGTTCGTAGATGGGTATCTCGCCCTTTTTCAGGCGTTTGATCTTCTCGCGGTCGATGTCCACACAGGTCACATCCAGCCCCATTTCGGCGAAACAGGCCCCGGTGACCAGGCCCACATATCCGGTGCCGACTACTGCTATTTTCATAGGTCTATATTATTTTAGCCATTTATCGATTGATGTTGCTACCTTGTCCAGATCCGGCACAGGTGTTATCCGGATATCGTTCAAACGCTCAAACGCCTCTTCGTCTACGGGAGGAATCTCCTGCCCCATAAAACCATACAGCGCTTTGTTATACATCCCTCCCTCACGGCCTCTTCGAAAAAGCCATCCTCCATCAAGCCGGGCAGGCCCACTGCCAACAGGAGCTCTTCGATCGGGAGGTAGAATACGAACCCGTCGAACATTGTCCCGTACTTTTCGTCCGTTTCAAAAACCCAATGGTCAAAGCCATCGGCACCGAAAGGCGTATTGCCCAAATCGAACCCCGCGCTCTTAAGCCCCACAGCCTTAAAAGCGGCATCCCATTTCCCATCGCAGAAGGGCTTCCCGTTCTCGGCGTCATACGTATTGATCAGCACATTGGCGACTTTCCCCGGATATACCGTAGCGAGAAGCGCCTCCGTATTGTTTTCGGGACCGCCCGGAAGCGTTTTCTTATAGGCATGGCGGTAGTTCATGATAACCACAATGCTTTCTGGCCCGGATTGCTCTTTTCATTTCCCCGAAGCGGTCGATGATGAAAGCCCCCATCAGGTCGTCCCTTTTCTCCGTCGTCACAAGCATATCGAACACCTTTTCCTCGGTCGGCTCCCCCTCGACATAAATGATGTCGGTGGGATGCATCTCCACTTTTCTGCTCTGCGTTTCATTAATGTCCCGGATGCCTTTGAGTGATTAATTGTTTGAAGTTACTCAATTGGCGGCTTGGGCGTGCAGTTTCTCCCACTCGGCCATTGTGCGCTCCAACTGCTCTTTTTTGCGGTTGTATTCGTTAAAATGCACCGGGTCGCGCAGATCGATGCCGTGCGCGCCGGGATCGGAAAATTGCTTGTCCATCAGCGCGATCTCTTCTTCCAGTTTCGTAATGCGCTCCTCGCACTTTTCAATGGCCGAAGCGACTTTACGCCTCTGCCGGTCAGACTCTTTTTTATCGGCATAGTTCGCCTTGGGCTCGGCAGCCGGTTTGGGCGTCGCAGCAGGTTCGGGACGCGCTTTCACCTCCAGCTCTTTGAGCGACGACAACTGTCTGCTGCGCAGGAAGTCATAGATTCCGCCCAGGTGTTCCTTCACCTTCTTGTCGCGGAACTCGTACACCTTGGTCACCAGCCCGTCGAGGAACTCGCGGTCGTGCGAGACGATGATCACCGTGCCGTCGAAGGTGCGGATGGCGTTTTTGAGGATGTCCTTGCTGCGCATATCCATGTGGTTGGTCGGCTCGTCGAGAATCAGCAGGTTGTGCGGCTCCAGCATCAGGCGCGCCATGGCCAACCGCGACCGTTCGCCGCCCGAGAGCACGCGCACTTTTTTGTCCACATCCTCGCCCCGGAACAGGAACGCCCCCAAAATGTCGCGCAGCCGCGTGCGGATGTCGCCCACGGCCACCCGGTCGAGCGTGTCGAAGACGGTGAAATCGCCGTCGAGCAGGTCTTCCTGGTTCTGCGAGTAATATCCGATGCTGACGTTATGCCCCACGCGCACCAGGCCGCGAGTAACGTCGGTGTCGCCCACCACCATGCGGGCGAAAGTGGTTTTTCCCTCGCCGTTGCGTCCGGCCAGCGCGATTTTGTCGCCCTTTTCGACTACGAACGTCGCTCCGGAGAAGATCTCTTTGTCGCCGAAACTCTTGCCGGCCTCTTTGACCTCCAGCACGATGTTGCCGCTGCGGGGCGCGGGCGGGAACTTGATGTGGAGGGCCGACAGGTCTTCGTCGTCGACCTCCACCCGGTCGAGCTTTTCGAGCTGCTTCACCCGCGACTGCACCTGGTTCGACTTGCTGGGCTTGTACCGGAACCGTTCAATGAACTCCTCGGTTTTTTCGATCATTTTCTGCTGGTTCTCGAAAGCGGCCATCTGCTGTTGGCGGCGTTCGGCGCGCAACTCGACGTAGTGGCTGTAAGGCACGCGATAGTCGTAGCTCCTGCCCAGCAGAATTTCGATGGTGCGCGTGGTGACGGCATCCAAAAAGGCGCGGTCGTGCGAAATGAGGATCACGGCACCGTAATAGTCTTTCAGATAGTTTTCGAGCCACTGGATGCTCTCGATGTCGAGGTGGTTGGTCGGTTCGTCGAGCAGGATCAGCGACGGCTTGCGCAACAGGATCTTCGCCAGTTCGATGCGCATACGCCACCCCCCGCTGAACTCTTTCGTGGGACGGGCGAAGTCGCTGCGTTCGAACCCGAGCCCCAGCAGCGTTTTCTCGATCTCGGCATCGCGGTTGTCGCCGCCCAGAATGTGGTAGCGGTCGTTGGCGTCGGTCAGGCGGTGGATCAGGTCAAGGTAGCCTTCCGACTCGTAATCGGTGCGCGAGGCCAGTTCCTCGTTCAGCTTTTTGATCTGCTTTTCGATCTCGATCACCTCGTGGAACGCCGTAGCCGTTTCGTCGATCACCGTGCGCGAGTCGGCCACGGCCATCTGTTGCGGCAGGTAGCCGATGGTGGCGCCGGCGTCCATCGACACCGTGCCCGAGGTGGGCTGTTGCTGACCTGTGATGATCTTCAGAAGGGTCGACTTGCCTGCACCGTTCTTACCCACCAGCCCGATGCGTTCGTGAACGTTGACAACGAACGAAATATCGCCGAACAGCGTCCACCCGCCGAACGAAACGTTTAGGGAATTTACAGAAATCATTAATTATCAGGAAAAGGATCCGCTTAAAGACACCCGGCGGGCGCCTGCAATAAAAGCTCTATGGTTTTCTTCGGGTCGGCGCTGCCGAACACCGCGTTGCCGGCCACCAGCACGTCGACCCCGGCGTCGAACAGTTTGCGGGCGTTGTCGAGCGTCGCCCCGCCGTCCATTTCGATCAGGGCTGCGGAATTTTTCCGCAACAGCAACTCCTTCATCCGGGATATTTTGGATAACGTGTTCGGGATAAACTTTTGCCCTCCGAAACCCGGGTTGACCCCCATGATCAGGAACAGATCGGCCATATCGGCCACCTCCTCCACCGCCGACACCGGCGTGTGCGGGTTCAGCGCCACCCCGGCCTTCATGCCCGCCGCCTGGATCTGCTGGATGACACGGTGCAGGTGCGTGCACGCCTCGACATGCACGCTCAGCACGTCGACCCCGGCGTCGCGGAACGCATCGACATAGCGGCCCGGGTCCACGATCATCAGGTGGGCGTCGAACACCTTGTCGCTTTTGGGACGAAGGGTTTTGATCACCGGCATGCCGTAGGTGATGTTGGGCACGAACACCCCGTCCATGACGTCGAGGTGAATCCACTCGGCACGGCTGGCGTTGAGCATCTCGATTTCGTCGTACAGCCGCCCGAAGTCGGAAGAAAGGATGGAAGGAGATATGATCCTGGACATTTTCACACTTTTTATACGTAGTGCAAAAATAGGGTTTTATTTTCATATACCGGCCGGGTGGTTGAAATGTTGTCATTTCGGGCCTGATCCGGAACGGCACGCGAAAGCAACGTCTGTAAGCGAAAAAGTCCTTCGCTCGGAGGTATCCTGCGGATGCGCCGAACATTTCCGGGCCTTCATCGGGCGGGAACGTCTTTTTTTGAAACAGGTTTTACTATCTTTGTCAGAGCAAAGAAAATTCATCCGGGTGCCGGGAGGCGCTTTCTACGAACAAAAACGGACATGGGCGAAATAATCTGGATCAGCATCGTTTTCGCGCTCGCTTCGGCGGGCCTCATCTTCTTTATCGACCGGACGGGACGCAACCGCAGCCGCGCCGCCCTCGACGCCCAGCGCGACCAGTACGAGCAATTCCTGACCCGCGAACGTGAAACGGCGGCGGCCCTGCAACAAAGGCTCGACGAACGGCAGTCCGAGATACAGACGCTCGTAAGCCAGCGGTCGCAGCTGTCGGAGCAGAACCGGGCCCTGGAAGAGAAACTCTCCGGACAAAAACAGCAGATGGACGAAGCCAAACGCCAGATGCAGACCGAATTCGAGAACATCGCCGCCAAAATACTGGAAGACAAAAGCCGCAAATTCACCGACCTGAACAGGGAGAACCTCTCGGGCATCCTCAAGCCGTTGGGCGAGCACCTCGAAAAGTTCCACCGTCAGGTCAACGACGTTTACGACAAAGAGTCGAAGGAGCGGTTTTCGCTGGCCAAAGAAGTAGAGAAGCTGGTGCGGCAGACGCAGGCCTCGGAGGAGATCACCCGCAACCTGACCAACGCCCTCAGGGCCAACCCCAAGGTACAGGGCGACTGGGGCGAGATGATCCTCGAAAATATCCTCGAACACTCGGGGCTGCAACGCGACCGCGAATACTTCGTGCAGCACACCCTGCGCGACGACACCGGCGCCACGCTCAAAAGCGAACAGGGGCGCATCATGCGCCCCGACGTGGTGGTGAACCTGCCCGACGAACGCAAAGTGGTGATCGACTCGAAAGTATCGCTGACGGCCTACGTGTCGTATGTCGAGGCCGAGGGCACCGACCAGCAGGGCATCTTCCTCAAACGCCACCTCGACTCGGTGCGCCAGCACATCGACGAGTTGGCCGGCAAGTCGTACCCCGACTACGCGGGGGCGCTCGACTACGTGCTGATGTTCGTGCCCAACGAGCCGGCCTACATCCTGACCATGAACTCGGACAAGGAACTGTGGGCCTACGCGTTCAAACACCGCGTGGTGATGATCAGCCCCACGAACCTGATCGTGTCGCTGCGGCTGATCTCCGACCTGTGGAAGCGCGACCGCCAGAACCGCAACGTGCAGAAGATCGCCGAACGCGGACGCATGCTCTACGACAAGCTGGCGGGCTTCGTCGAAACGATGGGCCGCCTGGGCGACAGCATCCGCCGCACCCACGCCGCCTACGACGAGGCGATGAACCAGCTGCGCGAAGGGCGCGGCAACCTGGTCGACCATGCCGAGAAACTTCGGGCGCTGGGGCTCAACCCAAAAAAACGGCTCAAGGCGGCAGCCGGAGCGGAAGAGATCGAAGACGACGAACCCGAAGAACTGCTGCCGGAAGAAGAGTACGCAGCAGACGAATAGCCTCGCCGCATCGGAACAAATCCCCCGCTTCGTATCATTCGATACCAAGCGGGGGATTTTGTTTTGCAACGGGTTTTATTTCAACATCCCCAGTATTTCGCCAATATCGTACTTGTAGATCTCTTCCGTATTGTAATTGAGCGTGAACAGCCAACCGTTCCGGAAATCGATATCGTATGTGGTGATGGTGCGTTCGGGCTGTATCTCCGCCAACGGATTGCCGTCCCAATCGAAGATCCGGATCACGGGGAGCCGGGAGGTTCCCAGTTCAAAATTCCCGTCGGTATCGTTCAGGTACAGTGCGCCGAAGAAGTCGGAATGCATTCTCAGATCCATATAGTTGTACATTCTGTCCGGACGCCCGATATCTTGCACCTTGCCGATATGGTCGATCTGCTTGCCGGTGCAGATGGTCTTACCGAACGAGTCGTCGATCGAATAGAGATTGATCTGGTTTAAGGCCAATGCCGCCTCGACAATCCGGGAGCCGTCGCCGTTGCTTGTGGTGTGGAGGCTCAACAGATTGAGATCCTGATCGCTGCTGACAGAGGCCAGGTTCAATTGATCCATGTTGCGCCCGCTTTTCTTTTCTCCGCGATCCAACAGATACCTTACCTGTTGGGTGTGGGCGTCATTCGGTTCTTTGCAGAAAAAAACACCGTCGCCCAGCACACGGAACCCGAACAACGCACAGGGCAGCTGATGATCGGCCGGGGCGATGCTCAGCTGCCCGCCGCGCACGGTCTCGGTGACGTTCATCCGATACAGTTTGCCGGTCTGGTAGTCATAAATGTCGGCAAAAAGCGCCCCCTGTTCCGTTGAAAAGTGTTGCTGATCCACCCAGGGGGAGAAGAGAAATTCGTTGGGGCCGTTGCCGTTGTGCAGGTATTTTCCCTTGTATTCAAGTGCGGGCAGCGAAAAAAACGACCAATACCCCTCGGGGTCGGACGAAGAGACGATCAGTAAAGAATCCTGAACCGACAAAGAGTTCGCACCCAAAACACCCAGATCGAGGGGCTCCCCGTCCGTCAGGGCGAAAACCTGCGGAAATTTCTCGACATACACCACCTTGTCGAGAATCATGTAATCGGGCGAAGCGGAGGGTTTGCAGCCGGACAAGGCCAATATAAAAACAAACAGGACTATCGATAATTTTTTCATAAGAAAAATTTTGAATATGCCCTGAGGGAATATTGCCTCAGGGCATTTCATAATAAATCATCTGATCTATTTAACACATGTTTTTATACTGGAATATGTCGACGGCTCGGAATTAGCAACAAAAGCGCAAGTCCCGCAAAAGAAAGTATTATTATCCTTTTTTGTCCTAATTGCATCATGACAGGTATATGTCTGAACTCCTGCCTCTCCAGAGACCAAAGCCTCTATGTTGGCTCTCAATAATTCTGATTGCTCTGCATTTGTCATCAAAGACTTGACGATAAAAACACCTCCCATCATAAATACTGTGGCAAGTGACACAAAAATAATTTTCTTTTTCATAACTTTTGATAATTTACATTGATGAGTTGATTTATTCGCCATATTTCAATATGACCCAACTCATTAATCATATTGAACATACTGCTACAAATATATATATATATATATATATATCAAAACTAAATTTATATTTAAAGAGGAATTCATTCCATTTCACACGTATGAATTCATAGAAAACAAACGACAGAAACATCCCGCTTGCACAACCGTTTAATTTTTTCTACTTTTGGCTTTTCTTAAAAAGCGAGACGATTTCAAACTTAAAAATATGAGTGCCAACATCAAACTGACAACCGCCGCAGAAGCGGTGAAAGCCATCAAATCGGGCGACCACGTGCACCTGAGCAGCGTGGCCAGCGCCCCCCAGGTGCTGATCAAAGCCATGCTCGACCGCGGCGACCGCGGCGAACTGAAAAACGTACACATCCACCACCTGCACACCGAAGGGCCCGCCCCTTACGGCGAAGCCCGCTACGAAGGCATTTTCCAGGCCGACCAGTTTTTTGTGGGCGGCAACCTGCGCAAACTCACCCAGGCCGGCAGCGCGGACTACATTCCCGTGTTTCTGAGCGAGACTCAGAAGTTGTACCGTTCGGGAGTCCTGCCCTGTAACGTGGCCATGATCCAGGTGTCGCCGCCCGACAAACACGGCTACGTGTCGTTGGGCACCTCGGTCGATGCCACCCTGGCGGCCGTCGAGTGCGCCACCACCGTCATCGCGGTCGTGAACAAATATGTGCCGCGCGCATTCGGCGACGCGTTCATCCACGCTTCGGACATCGACCTGTTCGTGGAAGACGACGCCCCGCTCGAAGAAGCGCACTTCACCGCCCCCGACGAAGTCGAGACGGCCATCGGCAAGCACTGCGCCGCGCTGATCGAAGACGGGGCCTGCCTGCAAATGGGCATCGGGGCCATTCCCAACGCCGTGCTGGCGCAGCTGGGCAACCACAAAGACCTCGGCATCCACACCGAAATGTTCGCCGACGGCGTGCTGCCGCTGGTGGAAAAAGGGGTGATCAACGGCCGCAACAAAGCCATCGACAAAGGCAAAATGGTATCGACCTTCCTGATGGGTTCGCAGAAGGTGTACGACTTCATCGACAACAACCCGGGCGTGGCCATGATGGACGTGGCCTACACCAACGACCCGTTCATCATTTCGCGCAACCCGAAAGTGACGGCCATCAACTCGGCCCTGCAGATCGACCTCACGGGCCAGGTGTGCGCCGACTCGCTCGGCACCACGTTCTACTCGGGCGTGGGCGGCCAGGTCGACTTCATCTACGGGGCGTCGCGCTCGGAGGGAGGCAAGGCCATCATCGCCATGCCGTCGGCAACGAACAAGGGCATCAGCAAGATCGCTTCGGCACTCACCTGCGGAGCCGGTGTGGTGACCACCCGTTCGCACATCCACTGGTTCGTGACCGAATACGGCGCCGTGAACCTCTACGGCAAAAGCCTTCAGGAGCGTGCCCGCTTGATCATCAGCGTGGCGCATCCCGACCACCGCGAAATGCTGGAAAAAGCGGCATTCGAACGCTACGGGTCGCACTATCGTTATGTAATGGACAAGACGCCGGTAACCTGCTGCGGATAAGCAGATTGACCATAAAAACGAAAAGAGGGCCGATATCGGCCCTCTTTTTTATCATCCCACGGTTGTCGCAGGCGTTGCCGGACATCAAGGATGACACTCCGGACAGGCTGCGCGGCACAATTTCAGGCTTGGCGGAAGGTTCATGGCGTCGGTTTCCGGCCATGTTTCCGGCAATGTTTTTGACCATGTTTTTGGTCATGTTTCCGGTCGGCAAGGATTTATGCACCCCGCCCCTTTCGTCACCAGACGCATCGTTCGGCCCGGAAGCGTTCATCCGCCAAACAAGCTCCCTGATAACAGAGCACCCTGCGGACAGATCCCGTTCCGTCAAGTATTATTTCACCTCACTTGGAAACGCTCATCCGCCAAACAAGCTCCCTGATAACAGAGCACCCTGCGGGTGTTTGATTTTTCATTTAATTGAGTATCTTTGCACTTCAAAACAAAAACCAGACACTATGGCTACAACAGCTGACATAAAGAACGGACTGTGCATCGAGTTCAACGGCAAGACGTTCTCGATTGTTGAATTCCAGCACGTGAAACCGGGCAAAGGCCCCGCCTTCGTGCGCACCAAGCTCAAGAACCTCGAAAACGGACGCACGATCGACCATACGTTCTCGGCCGGCGAAAAGATCGATCCTGTACGCGTGGAGCGCCGCCCCTACCAGTACCTCTACGACGACGATATGGGCAGCAACTTCATGCATACCGAAACGTTCGAGCAGATCGTCATCAACAAAGACCTGATCGAAAACGCCGACCTGATGAAAGAAGGGCAGATCGTGGAAGTGATGTTCCACACCGAGAAAGAAGCCGTGCTGTCGGCCGAGCTCCCGCCCATCATCGACATGGAGGTGACCTACACCGAGCCGGGTATCAAGGGCGACACGGCCTCGACCAACTCGCTCAAGCCGGCCACCGTGGAAACGGGCGCCACCATCCGCGTGCCGCTGTTCATCGAAACGGGAGAAAAAATCCGCGTCGACACCCGCACCCGCGAATATTACGAGCGCATCAAATAGGCGTTTGCGCTAAAATAAAAAAGGGGAACCGCAGTCGGTTCCCCTTTTTTATTTTAGCGCAAACAACTCATACCCCATAATGGAAAGCGACGGCCACCTCGACTTCCGGGTGCAGGCTCTTGCGCACGGGACACGAATGCACCCATGCCTCAAGCGTAGCGGTGGTTTTTTCATCATAGGCCTGCGGCAGGTAGAGATCGATGGAGAGTTTTTTGAGGCTTCCGTCAGGATTGGATTCGTAGTCGGTCTCGATCCGCGCCCCTTCGATCGGGAATCCTTTTCTTGCCGAACACGAGGCCAGCATCGACATTTTGCAGTTGGCCACCGAGGCCGCCAACACCGACGAGGGCGACAGGTAGTGCCCGATGCCGCCGAGCGACTCGGCAACGTCAGTGGTTACAGTACGGTCTTGCTTGAGGTGGGTGGTCTCGGCACGGAGGCTTCCGAGGTGAATGGTTTTTAGTGTTCTCATGGGTTGGTTTTTAGACATTGCAAATATAATAATATTTTGTCAAAATCCGAAACCGCGCCCTTTTCCCAGCACCTACAATCCGGTAAGTTTTTTGATGTGGTTCAACTTGTTCAGCGCTTCGATGGGAGTGAGCGAGTTGATATCCAGCTCTTTGATCTCGTCACGCACCTGCTTCAGCACCGGATCGTCGAGCTGAAAAATACTGAGTTGCATATTGTTCGCCGCTGCCCCGCCCTTTTTGCCTTTCACAGGCGCCGCCGCCTGTTGCGGCGCATCGTGGCGGCGCGAGGCTTCCATGTCGCGCAGCACACTCTCGGCCCGCTCGACCAGCGAGGCGGGCATCCCGGCCATCTTGGCCACGTGGATCCCGAACGAATGCTCGGTGCCGCCGCGCTCCAACTTGCGCAGGAACACCACGCTGCGGTTCGCCTCCTTGACCGAAACGTTGTAGTTCCTGACCCGCGGATAGAGGTCCTCCATCTCGTTCAGTTCGTGATAATGGGTGGCAAACAGCGTTTTGGCCTTGGCGCGCGGATGCTCGTGGATGTATTCGACGATGGCCCAGGCGATCGAAATGCCGTCGTAGGTGCTGGTGCCCCGGCCGATCTCGTCGAAAAGCACCAGGCTGCGGCCGGAGATATTATTGAGGATATTGGCGCTTTCAAGCATTTCGACCATGAACGTCGATTCGCCCTGCGAAATGTTGTCGGACGCCCCCACACGGGTGAAAATCTTGTCGACCACCCCGATCGAAGCCGCAGCAGCAGGAACATAACTCCCGATCTGGGCCATAAGCACGATCAGGGCCGTTTGGCGCAGCAGGGCGCTTTTACCCGACATGTTGGGCCCGGTGATCATCATGATTTGTTGCTGTTTGCCGTCAAGATAAACGTCGTTGGGGACATAGCTCTCCCCGATCGGCAAGGCATGTTCGATGACCGGATGGCGGCCGGCGGTGATGTCGATCACATCCGAATCGTCCACCCGAGGCCGGCAGTACCCCCCGGAGGCGGCCAGCGACGCAAACCCGACCAGGCAGTCCAACTGCGCCACGACCGAAGCGTTGCTCTGCGTCACGGCCACATATCGGGTCAGTTCGTCGAGCAACGCCGCATAGAGTTGCTGCTCGATCACCAGCATATTCTGCTCGGCGCCGAGGATCTTGGTTTCGTACTCTTTCAGCTCCTCGGTGATGTAACGCTCGGCGTTGACCAGCGTCTGCTTGCGGATCCACTCGGCGGGAACCTTGTCTTTGTGGGCGTTGCGCACCTCGATGTAGTAGCCGAAGACGTTGTTGTAGCTGATCTTCAGGGACGATATCCCCGTCCGGTCGATCTCGCGCGAGACGATCTCATTCAGAAAATCCTTGCCGTGGAGGGCGATTTTGCGCAGCTGGTCGAGCTCGTGGCTCACCCCGTCGGCAATGACGCCGCCCTTGACGATGGCCACCGCCGGATCGGGCAGGATCTCCCGTTCGATCCGTTCACGCACCGAAGCGCAAAAATCGAGTTTTTCGCCGAAAGCGCGCAGGCTTTCGTCACCCGAGAGAGCGATGGTCTCCTTGATCTTCTCTATATTGTAAAGCGAGTTTTTAAACTGCACGATCTCACGCGGCGACACGCGCCCCACGGCGATCTTGGAAATGATGCGCTCCAGGTCGCCGATCTGCGCGATGTTCTCGGAAATCGTGTCCTTGAGCGCAGGCGAGGCCAACAGCGAATCGACAATGGCCAGCCGCGCCTCGATTTTTTCGGGACTTTTGAGCGGCATGCCGATCCATCGCTTCAACAGGCGCGACCCCATGGGCGACAGCGTGCGGTCGATCACCGACACGAACGACAAGCCCCGCTCGGCGTTCGAACCGAACAGTTCGAGATTGCGGATGGTGAACTTATCGAGCCACACATGGTCGCCCTCGTCCACCCGCGAGATCTTGGTGATGTGGGCGATGTTCTTGTGCTCGGTGAAGTCGAGGTAGTAGAGGATGGCGCCGGCAGCGGTGATCCCTTCGGCCATGTTCTCCAACCCGAACCCCTTGAGCGAAGTCGTCCCCAGCAGCGTTTGCAGTTTCTGGCGCGAGCGGTCTTCGGAAAACACCCATTCGTCGAGGCGGTAGGTGTAGATCCGGCGGCCGAACG
The DNA here is from genome assembly GCA_031548435.1 of Rikenellaceae bacterium. Lineage (GTDB taxonomy): Bacteria > Bacteroidota > Bacteroidia > Bacteroidales > Rikenellaceae > JAVBRA01. Next base: position 103,628 of record JAVBRA010000006.1, on the reverse strand, counting down.
TGGCGCGGAATTCGCCCTCGAACCCCTTCTGGATCAGCACCTCCTTCGGAGAGAAATTGGCGATCAGCTTGTCGATGTACTGGCTGCTGCCCTCGGCGACAAAGAACTCGCCGGTCGACACGTCGAGGAACGCCACGCCCATCGACTTTTTGCCGAAGAAGACGCACGCCAGGAACGAATTTTCTTTGTGGTCGAGGATATTGTCATTGAACGCCACGCCGGGGGTCACCAACTCGGTCACCCCGCGCTTGACGAGCGTTTTCACCGTCTTGGGATCTTCCAACTGTTCGCAGATGGCCACCCGCTCGCCGGCCCTCACCAGCTTCGGCAGGTATGTTTCGATGGCGTGGTGCGGAAATCCGGCCAACTCGACCGACGATGCCGCTCCGTTGGCCCGCCGCGTGAGGGTGATGCCCAGGATGCCCGCCGCCTTGATGGCGTCGTCGCCGAAGGTTTCGTAAAAGTCGCCCACACGGAACAGCAGTATCGCATCGTGGTGCACCGCCTTGATGTCGTAATATTGCTTCATCAGGGGCGTTTCGACATATTTCTTTATTTTTTCGGGAATCTCGCTCATAGGGTTCAAAATTAGAAAAAAACTTTCGATTTGGATGCATCGGGCGGGGTCGGCAAGTGCGGATAAATTTGGTTTGCCGCCCGGGGTTTGTTATATTTGTGATTGGTAAATAATCCCAAAACATCATAACCCATGATCAAACGACTTTTCATTCTGCTCTGCCTCATCGTTTTGTCGGCGCACGCCTCGGCCGCGGTGAACGTGATCCCGAAACCCGTCTCGGAAGAGGAACGGGCCGGTTTTTTCACCGTCAATTCCGACACGAAGATCCTCTACCCCAACAAAAACGACGATGCCAAACGCTCGGCCGAACTGCTGGCCGCCGCCATCAAACAGCGGTGCGGACTGACGCTGAAGGTCGAAGCATTCCGCAGGCAAAAGCCCGACAACGCCATCCGGCTGATCGCCGCCTCGGGCGACTCGTCCGCCCCCGAAGGCTATACCCTCGACGTGGATTCCAACTCGATCCGGATTACCGGGCAGGACGCGGGCCTGTTCTACGGCATGCAGACGCTGTGCCAGTTGCTGCCCCTGGACGGCCAGGCCCCCGGCCGGATTCCCTGCACGCACATCGCCGATGAGCCCCGGTTCGGTTGGCGCGGGTTGCTGTTCGACAGCTGCCGCCACTTCTTCCCGGTCAACTACATCAAGGGCGTGATCGACGAGATGGCCTACTACAAGCTCAACATCCTGCACTGGCACCTGACCGACGACCAGGGCTGGCGCATCGAGATCAAGAAATACCCCCTGCTGACCGAAATCGGCAGCTGGCGCGACGGCACCCAGATCGGCCCCAGCCGCACCAAAGACGTGGACACCATCCGTTACGGAGGCTACTACACACAGGAAGAGATCAGGGAAGTGGTTGCCTATGCCGCCAGCCGCCATATCGAGGTGGTGCCCGAGTTCGAGATGCCGGGCCATTTCGTGGCGGCCATCACCGCCTACAACCATCTGGCGTGCTTCCCGCAGTCGTTCGAGACCGGAGGGCCGTTCGAGGTGCGTAAAGTGTGGGGCGTGTCGAAAGACCTCTGCTGCGCCGGAAAGGAATCCACGTTCGAGTTCATCGAGGACGTGCTGACCGAAATGATGGAGCTGTTCCCCTCGCAATACTTCCACGTGGGCGGCGACGAAGCCCCGCACGCCGCTTGGGAACAATGCCCCGCCTGCCAGCAGCGCATGAAGGACGAGGGACTGACCACCACCGCCCAACTGCAAAACTACTTCATCGAACGGATCGACGCCTTCGTCACCTCCAAGGGGAAGAAGATGATCGGCTGGGAAGAGATCATGGAAGGAGGCCTGTCGCCCAACGCCATCATCATGTCGTGGCTCGGCACGTCGAGCGGGGTGAAAGCCGCCCAGTCGGGACACTACGCCATCATGTGCCCCTACTCGCACATGTATTTCGACGCCTACTACGCCAGCCCCGACACCGAACCACTGGCCATCGGATATTACACTCCGTTCGAAAAAACCTACAACTTCGAGCCGGTGCACCCCGACCTGACCCCCGAGCAGGAAAAATACATTCTGGGCGTGCAGGGCAACATGTGGGCCGAGTTCACAGCCAATAAACAGGTGTGGGACTATCTGCTCTACCCGCGCATCTGCGCCCTTTCCGAGATCGCCTGGTCGCCCAGGGAAGCGAAGAACTGGAACGATTTCAAGGGCCGGCTCATCCACGAGATGGGGCGCTTCCGGGCCGAGGGCATCGGCTACCGCATCCCCACGCCCGAGGCCCCCTCGTCGGTGTTCGTGAAGGCGGGCGAGACGCTCTCCATCGGCAACAGCTGGACAATCGGCCAGATCCGCTACACCACCGACGGCACCGAACCCACGCCGCAATCGGCCCTGTACACCGGCCCCATCGCCCCGACGCCGGGCATCGTGGTACGCAGCGCGGTGTTCCTGCCCGACGGCCGCCGCAGCAGCGTGGTCAACACCATTGTCAAAGAGAAGTCGCCGCGCGAGAACTGGCAGCAATAAGGCCGGACGGCTGAACGAACCGCGGGGATAAGGCAAGCCTTATCCCCGCGGTTCGTTTTCAATGCATCAGCCCACAAGAAGTCAAACGGCACAGGCCCCGGAACAAAAGAACCCCGCAGGTCAACCCAAAAACCTGCGGGGTGAGCGGCAACACCAAGCGGATAAAATGACCTCAACCCAATAGAGTTATTTTACCGACCGTCTGTCAACCAATAAACAAAATCAAACGTTTGTGTCGCCCTTGTGCCTTATTTTCAACGAATATTATGTCGGAGGATACTGAACGCAACGGACGGGATCAACATCACCATCATAGCCGAGAAACTCAAAACAGACCTCCTCACTATCAAACGAGACCCCACTGCCACAGATATCCCCGTCGTGTTCAATCACCCAACAGGCACCTACCACGCCTACGTCATAAAAAGGATCGCCCTCTCCCGAGGCGGGAAAATAACCGATGGCCGGTTGTCCTGCGATCGCTCCATCCCAGGTATACCCCTTGTAGAACGTCCCCCGGTTGGCGGTCGAAAGCCCCGAAAAATTACTGAAGGAAGGCACCTGCCATCCCTTGGGGCACGGGTCGAAACCGGTCTTGGGATAGCCCCACCATCCGAAATTGGCATAAATAGACCAGTCGGTTGTGTAGTACCAAGGGAAATTCGACATGGAAAAGGCAGAACCATCCGCATTATACATATGTTTGGCCAACGGGATATGGTAACTGTGCCAGTACCACAAGCCTGTGTTGGAATAGTCGGCGTTCGCCGCAGCGGCGTTGTTCACCAACGCACCCAGGTGGCGGTCCATGAAGCGGACGCCGTTGTTCTGGTTCACCCTCCGGCTTGCCGCCACATCCGGATTGTAATCCGTAGTCCAAATGAGCCACGCCCATTTGCTCCCGCCGCTTGTTCTGATCTCGCCCACCGCATTCCCTTCCACACAGCCGGGAACCACCAGCAGATAGCCGTTCGACCCCATGGTTCCGCCCGTATAGGTGTTGGCCGCTCCCTTGACAAACTCCACCGGCCCGTCAGGCGACATTCCTTTGGGGCTGTCGGTCCAGACCATATTGCCCGTGAGGACGTCGGCGGCGGCAATCTGTCGCCGGATGGTCATCATATCGGCGTTGTTGGCCTGCGCCACCGGAATCAGCATCGGCTTTGAGCCCGGCCGCACGATATAGGTGTTGGACAGGTGTGTTTTGTACGAATTCACCTCGTCGGGCGCGGGGGTCTGCGTCACCTTGATCATGTGCGTCAGGCGCCCGGCCTTGAGGTGGATGTAGGCCACACGCTCCGGGTGAACCGACTGCGGGTCGAGGTTCACCATCGGCTCGATGATCAGGTTGTCTTTCAGGCGCGTTGTCGCCGCCGTCTCGGTTTTGCACGACAGCCAGTTGACCGTGCTGCCCGCTCCCGCGACAGGAGAATCGGTCACTCCCAACACTTTCCATCCGGAATATTCATAATCTGTAACCACCTGGTTTTTCTGCGGGCGGCCGATCCAGTCGAATGTCAGCTCGGCATCCTGCACGCCAAGCATGTTCTGGCCGTTGAAATTGATATTTTGGAGCACGCTCTGATCGTAATAGATGGTGTGCGCCCTCAGGTTCGATATCACCGTGTACGTGCGCACGGCCTCGGCTTCGCTCGCATAGCCCCGTCCTTCGAGTTTGTCGAGCGAAACGAGGTACTTGTGGTTCCGCAATATCGGCATCAACTCCCCCTTCTGTTCGCCGGTCGTTCCGTCGTAGGTGAAATCCACCCGGTAGAACTGCTCTTCGCTGGTTGCGTGCGGCCCCGAAAGGATCTTGCCCCCGATCACAAGGCAGGTGTTGTTGTTGGATGACTGGCTCGTCGACCGCACCTTATTTTCAAGCATATAAGACGGACTCGTCATAATGCTCCCGCTCTCGAAAGCAGAGAACCATCCGGATGCCACTTCATTGATGTTGGGCTGCGTGGCGACGTTCATATCCACCCGCCCGGTAGACGCATTCCATTGGGGAGCGACATATCCTTTGGCCGGATAGTGGTACATCCACATTCGGGTGACCTGGAACTCGGGGATGTTATTCATAATCTCCACGCTCGCCGCCATACGGATCAGCTTCAATCCGCCGTTGTGCGTGTCGTCGATCTTCATCCCGGGAGAGATGTTCAGCTTCGCGGTTTCTCCATACATGGGGATATACCCCCCGAAATCGGCGGTGGTGGCAATCAGGTCTTTCAGAATATCCGTCTTCAGGGCTCCGGCGGTGTACCTGGGCGAGGCGCCGGTAAACAGCGGGGCCACCACATTACGGATATTCGCAATCACCGCCACCCGCTTGTCATTGCCGGCAGTCAGGGGGGCGGTGAATTTGATCCGGTAAATGTCTTCGGCCACGTAAGGCCCCAACGAGGCGCCCTCTTTGTACTCGGCAAAAGTCTCCTCGCCGTTGGCTGCCACATCGAACACAAGCACATCCAGGGTTCTGACCCCGTTTTCGTCTATGGCTTTGGTGGGCACGGTGGCGCCGGGAATCTCCAGCACGATTTCCACGTTCCGGCCATCGGTTCCGGAACCCGGATCGGGCGGCGACACCAACTCTTCGGTCGAACAGCCCGCCAGCAGCAGGCCCGCGCCGGCAAGCCATGCGAACGCCGCACGCCTGCCCGTGAACACCACCCCGAGGACAAAACAAACCGTCTTAATGCTATTTATATTCTTCATAGATCGCTGTAATTCAATTTTATTCATCTCTCCAAGAAATTCTCCGTTATTCGTACCGGATGCAACGAATGGGATAGGCATATGCCCTGTTGGTCATCGATTCCCATGACCCCGTGGATCTTATGGCCATATTCCTGGCATCCCTTGAAGGGGAACCCTCATACTCATAATATGGCGTCGACGAATAATAATAACCGTCAGTTCCTACCCCCATAAGAGTCCCCGAATAATCCCGCGTCGCATTTGCAGGCAGAAATATCACGCCCATGGGTGTATTTTCGATGGTAGCCCCCACGCTTTCCGGGGTCCATGAAATGGAATTGATCCCTATCCCGGTATATACCCCGCTGGGCATCTGGAACTCCCCGCTGCCGGTAATCGTCGTTTTGATGTTGCTCCATGGGCCTACAACATAGTTCTTCTGAGCATTGATCATTGCAGCCTCATTATAAAGCTGACGGAAATCATCATACGTGGGAATTCTCCATTTCGTCCCGGGCGGAACCCACCCCTTATAAGTCATGTAGCGGCAGATATCTCCCGTTCCCGCACTCAGGTTGTACCCGGACGGATAATATAACTGGTCAAGGAACAGGCTCAGATTATTATTGTTTTTGCTCGTATTGCCATCGTCGGCAAGATCGTATACCGAAGGCACGCTTGCCCAGGAAGATCCGCCAGAGAGCCCTTCGGGTTTGAATTTGAGGTGCGACGAGCTGGAATATGCATCATTACCCGTCCCGGAGCGGGTGCCGGCAATGCCAAAGAGCGACCCCCACTTGAACAGCAATCCCTGTACATTGGCCGGAATAATAGTTCCTTTATGGTCTACCGACCCGTTGAGCGAAGATGCAAAGGTCAGCGTCTGTTCGCCACCGACAACAGGGCCGAGTACGATGTTGGATTTGGCGAACCTGTAAGAAACCGGCATATTAATCGTTAAAGTTACCTCCTTAGAGGGATTTACACCTTTCGGATCTCTGAATACAAGGGTTACGGAAGGATAATTGGCGATCGTGGCGATCGTTCGGAAATAAACCTTCGAAGATCCTTTCGTGCCTTTGGTGGTGAGCAATTGGGCAACCGCTCCGGCATCGTTCGTGCCCATCTTGACCTCAACCGTCCAGTCGGTGATGGCCGTGACGTCCAGCGCATGAACCGCGCCGTCGGGAAGATACGGATTCTGCGGCGTAGTCACCAGCCAGGGGTTCTTGCTCTGCTCCACGAAAAAGGCATACTGCATGTTCCCTGCAGTGAACATTTCGCGAATCGTGCGATTGCTGCCAGTGTTGTTGGGCAGTATCTCCGAATAGTTGCGCAACATGTGCCCGGTAGCAATGCCGTCATGGGAATCGGACTGATAGTAGCCGGTCACCCACACAAGGCTGGGATAGTTGCCCGTCGCAAGATCGATGATCATCCCGCAGCTGGCGCCATTAGGGTGGTTGGTATGGACGTGAACCGGAATACTGACAGTCGCCCCCTCGCTGCCCACCACAATCTTGTCGTGGTTGAGCTTCATGTAATACTGCCCGTCGAAAACCACGGCCACGGGTGCGGGCGTCCATTTCACGATCGTGGCGTCGATCCTCGTGTCCATGGAGTTGTAGGCCTCGTCGGGGGTGGGGTACCCTTCGTCCGACACTTTGGTAATGACGATCTGATAGCAATGGTTGCGCAGGATGTCATACAGCTTGTCGGGGGTGGCGCTCCCCGGATCGCGGAAATCGATGCGGTAGTACGTTACGTTCGGGCTGCCGTTGTATTTGCCGCCCACCACCAGCGCCGCACGCTGAAGGTGCTTGTCGTCGAAACGCTTACCCGCGCCGTTTTTCAGGTCGACGTCGGTTTCGGGAAGAAAGATGTATCCTAATGAGTACCCATTCCCCTCGGTCAGTTGATTATGCCACCGGAAATAAGAATCGGATGTGGCGGGAGACGCCGGGATGGTCAGATCCGTCACACACTTGTTCTGAAAACTATACTTGTTCCTTTGGGGGGCAATGCTGTACCGTGTATTGGGCTTGTACAAACACAACTCTCTGATCTCAAAGTTGGACATCTCTTCGTACACCACGCCATTGTCCGGGTTTCCGCCCACATACTGAACGCCGTTGGAATTTAACCCCACATCAATACGGGCCCAGGCCCGAAGCAAGGTCATGGTCGGAAGCGTATTGGTGGTCGCCTTGCTGATCACGACAAAATCTTCGAACTCACCCCACATCGCAAATTTAAACAAGAGAGCGTCGACATTCCAAGTCATGGCGTCATTGAGCAGGGCGCATATCTGGTCGTACGTTTCGCCCTTATGCCCGCCGAGGTTTGCCGTTCCAAAAAGCACGGCAAGCCTTTCACGGAAGTTGGCCAATACCATGATACGGTAGTTGTCTCCGGTGTTCCGGCTGGCTTTAAGCGTAGTGCTGAAGGTAGCGATGGAACCGGTTTGGGAGAGACTGTTCCCCTGTTTATGATCAACAAATTTCAGGTTCCGGTCGAACACCAGCACGTCCGCAGTAGAGAGCTGGGTTTGGGGATAATTGCCTAAATAAATGTTTCCTGGCCCGACGTCCGTTCCCGCTTTGGTCGCGGCATCCTCGGCGGGGAGTGCGGGCAAGCCTATCCTGAACTGCACCTCCACCTCTTCCCCATCGCCCGACTCCGTGCCCGGAGCGACGAGCGTTTCTTTGGCGCACGAGGCCAGCAGCAACAAAGCCGCCAACATCCATGCGGTGAACCGGGAAAACTCGATCATATTACGATTATATTTCATTGTCGTTCGCTTTTGGTTGCCCCGTGGTCGGCGGGGAGGTTGAGACTTGGCGTATATTTCGGTTCGCGGCCGGAGGCTTTTGGGGAGCCTTCGCGCGAAGCATCGGATTGCTACAGGTTGCTTCCGCCTGAGTTGAGATCCCATCCGTTGATGGTCACCGTCACCCCGATCCGCACCGTTAGCGTGATCTGGTACAGGTCTTCGTTGTCCACGGCCTGCTGGGTCGAATAGGCCGGAACCTTGCGGATATAGTTTTTGAGGATGTCGTCGTCGAAGAGCGTCGCTCCGGACTCGGTGTCACGGATCACAAGCCGGTAAGCCGCGCCCCCGTTCTCGTGAAACACCAGCCGCTGGGTGTAGATGTCGGTGTGCAGCGCATCGGCGCCGTCCACGGTGCTGTTCTGCGGCAGGTAGGTCAGGCAGCCGGCCGACGAGGGGATGATGTTGCTGTAGTCGCAACGGCCATTGACCGCCTCAAGGTACATTTCGATGTTGCTGTAGTCTCCGCCGGCGGACTTGGGCAGTCCTTCCAGCGTCAGGCGTAGCGTGTTGGAGTTTTTCGTCAGGTTGATCTCCGTCCTGGTAACTCGTTGGGCGCGGATGATCTCCACGTCCTCGGCGCAACCGTGGTATTGGTTGGCCTGATGGTAATCGATGATGCTGCGTTGCGAGCCGAACAAAATCCCATCTCTGCGCTGGAGCCACACCAACAGTTGGTCGCGGGTGGTCACTCCCGGCACCGGGGCGCTTTCGGCGCCATTGACATAAAGCCTGTAATGATCGTCGTGCAATCCTCCCCATGCCACGAGGCTGTATTTGCCGGGGTCGGCCAGGTCGACCTTCATCACATAGTCGGCCGTGAACTTCGAACGGTCGAACTCGTCCCACCGCCCGACATAAATCCCGTTCTCGTCGAACACGAACACGGAAACAGATTCGACCTCCGTGGGAAACAGGTTCGTCGTCCCGCCTTTGGCAAGCCGGAAACTGACCTCAAGCGTGTTGAAACAGTCCGAGGTGTCCTCTTTGTAACAGCCCGTGAACGCAACGCCCAATACGAGCGCAGCCCCGAGCCATCTGGCGATTCTTTTTACCGGTAATTTCATTCGAATGCGGAGGTTTTGTGAATTCATTGCTTTTGTAAAAAAGGGGGAGGGGCATTCCTTTGAGGGAAACAGCGCCCCTCCCCGGATTTTTTGCGGATCAGACCCTAAAGGGCCGGGTTGCTACAGTTCGTGTCCTGAAGACTGGCGATCCCAAGGCTGTACGGTGACAGTGAATGAGATGAAGGTCGTCTGATCGATCGGATCGGGATCTTCTTCCGGATCGGTCGGATCGGGGAAGTTGGGATCCGGATATTCGGGATCGGTCGGGTCGCCGGGGGTTCCGGGGCCGGTGATCTTGTCGATGGTCAGTTCATAGAAATTGTTGCGGTTGGCTTCAACCACGTTGCTTGCATTCTGAACCCAGATGCGGTAGTGTGCATAACCGCCCTTGTAGTAGTAGAAATTTGCCGCAACCATGTCTCCGGTAACGCCATCCACAGCCGCATCATAAGCAGCCTGGCTCCAGTAGCTGTTGTCCGATTTTTTCACATAGAAATCCGTGCCGGCAGCGATCGTTCCCAGGGTGCGGGTCTTGGTAGCGGGAACGTAAGCGGTTACCACCGTGTTGGCAGCCGGGGTGAAGATACCGCGGATGCGGGCGGCGGTGGTGTTACCCACGTGCTTGCTGGCGATGCGGTTTTCGAAGCAGTAGAAGCTGTTGACGGCATTGAGGTAGCTGTGGTCGACAGAAGCGTCGCCCTGAGCGCTCACGGTAACATAGTCCACCTTGTTCAAGGTCGAGAAGTTGGCGTAGTAAGCGGCGTTGTCAGCCCACGGGTTGAACATCGTGTAGTACGAGCCGATAGCACCCTGCGGAACCAGGTACGAGTCCAAAGCCTTCGATTCGAGGCAGAACTTGAGGTCGGTGATCGCGCCGCCGGTTACGCTGGCAGCAGCCCAGTTCTTGTTGGTGTTGACAACCACCTGAGCCACGTTGCGGTAGATGTTGAACGCAAGCGGAGCGGCAGTGGCTTCGTCCATGGTCTGCAAAACCAGGGTTTCGCCGAGTCTTGAACCGGACATCACCATGCTCGTACCCGAGGTTACGAAATCGGTAATGACATAACCACCGCCGTTGGCACCGAAGGCGGCGCCGCGCACGGCTGCGATCTTGTCTTTGATCGCCTGGGTCGGGTTGGCGATTACGTAGATGTCTTTCGTCCCGGTGGTGGTTTTCAGGGTTCCCTGAGCCACACCCGAAGCATTTACGGGCAACACGGCGCCATCGACCGTTCCGTTGGGGTTAACAACGTAGATACCGGCTTCGGTAACCTCATCTTCCCATGCCTTGGAAACGCTCGTGTCATTCGCTTTCGTCTTGGGGAACGTCAGCGCCACGCCGATGTAAGTTTCCTGACCGCCGTTGGCAGGGTTTTTTCCGCTTTCTTCCTTCGAGCAGGAAGCAAGGATTGCCGCTACGGCAAAAGCCGCAGCAAAAAACTTGGTTGTTTTCATTACATTAAAAAAATTAGTTAAAAAATGGTTGATAGGTGTTTCTTTATTTTGATTGTCATTTGTTTTCGTAATACACCTTTATATAAGCGGCGCTGCGCAACTTGGGGAAGAACTCGCGGAAGATGTACCGGTAAGTCTCTCCACCGTTGAGCCTCATCAGCTCACCGCGGCGGCCTACGTTGCGACGGCTGTCCCACACCGGGGTGTTGTCGATGATATCGACCACGCGGGCCTTCTCGGCCATGTTCGACCCGGACACCAGCTTGCGCAGCCCGTTCCAGTCGACCATGCCGTTGTAAAGGTTGACAATGCTCTCGTCCACCGGCGCGTTTTTCACGACAAATTCCTTGAGCGCCTTGGCCCTGTCCAGAGCCAGCCGGGTGTTGAGTTCGATCGAACCCTCGGGCGAGGCGAACCCGGCGATGGTGACGCGCACCACCCGTGCGTCGTCCGAAGCGGCGATCGTGCGCACAGCCGAAATGAACTCGACCAGGGCGGCGTTGTTGCCCATATAGTTGCGGTCGATGACCTTCGAACCCTGACGGAAATAAACGGTCACAGCCTTATCCCTGTTGGCGTCGACATAATTTTCGACATCCCTGCTCTGGGCATCGGTGGGACGGCCGGCATTGCGCCCGTAGTCGAACAGCGTGCCCGTGGCCGTGGCGGCCAGCGCCTGGTCGTACTCGGCAACCGGAGCCACAAACGGATAGTCGAATCCGGCTTTCACAAGCACCGGAGGAGCGGGTTCCAGCACCTCGACAAGGGTGGTAACGGCAACCGAATCTTTATGAAGCACGTTGCGGGCAATGACGCCGATATTCGCCCGCCGGGCCGTGCAGCATCCTGCGCTCACGGCATCCAGGACCATGTCGGCTCCGGTCATCCAGGGGGCGTAGGCGATGCGAGTCTGGTAATGAACCGTGGAACCGTTATCCGTGTAAGCGTACACCGGTTCGCCAAACAGGGGCTCGACACGACCGGCAATCTTCGCCCTGCGTCCCTGCACCACCACCGGAGCCATCCGCAGCGAATCGGCCCCGTTCTTCAACACGGGCGTAACAATCAGGTTGTAGCTGCTTTTGACGGCTTTTTTACTTGTGATCAGATCGAAATCGACGGTCACGCTGCTCCCCTGGCGCACCAGATGGATGTTGTCCGCACCCACGCTTTGGGCCGATAACGGGCCGCAGGTTGAAACGATTGCGATCAATACCAGTATTATCTTTTTCATATTCCTCTATCCCGTTCCGTTATTTTATCGTGTAAATCAGCTTGACGCCCGCGCTGGTCGGCCCCACATAGGTTTTTTCGAAGGTTCCGAGCGAGGCGCTGCATTTTTCGCAATTGTACTTTTCGTAGTTCATCAGGGCCACTCCCGCACCCACATTGAACTCCAACCCCCAATGCCTGCTCCAGGGCCAGTAATAACCATACGAGATACCGGCGCCGAAGGCAGTGCCCTCGTAGCGGTATTCCTTTTCAAAAAGCAGCGGAATGTCGTAACCCGAAACATTGTAGTTGGCATAGAAAGCGTGCACGCCGAAGAAGTGTCCGTTGAAACGCTCGCAGAGCCAGTAGCGGAATTCGGGCTTGATGACGGTATGCACCAATTTTTTATTGTCCTCGAACGAACCATCGAGGTTCCATGGATTGTAGCCGCCCATCAGTTCGAGGGTGGTCTTGCGTCCCAGGCCGATCTCCACCCCCAGGTTGGGCGTAAGCGTGGCGGCCCACAACAGGTTGGTTTTAACAGTGAACTTGCGCAGGCTGGTGCGGTAGGGCACCGACGAAAACCTATCCGCGGCAAACGTTACCGGCCTCTCCTGCGACGGATAGAGATAGGTTCCGTCCGGATCGGGAGCGACGATGGTCGTCACCTCCTCGGTGCGTACGATGGGCGGAGCGTTGCTCGGCACCAGGATCTCACGGGGCGGGTTCCGCTCCATGTGCATCCGCACGGCCCGTTCGAAATCGGGATCGCCTCCGCCCTCAGGCACAAAAGCCGGAGCCGCATTCCGGGGGCGGGCCGGTTGCGCAACAGGAACGGAATCGTCTTTGGGAGGAATGATCAGAATGCTGCGGTCGTTCGTAACGTAAGTATGGCCGGTGCCGGCAAGCAACTGGTCGAGGATCTCCTGCGGAGTCCCTTCTTTTTTCGACACGTGCACCATCTTCGAGACATCCGTTTTCGAAAGGTTGACCGCAACGTTCATCCCGGTCTGGGCCTCGATCTGCCTGAAAGCCTCGGAAAGCGACAGGTTGTTCGCCGACAACACCACCCTGTTCCCCTGCGCATGCAGGGTGGGCGTCGCCAACACGGCCAATATGGCAAGTACCATAAGTTTTCGCCGGATCGACAACGATCTTTTGTGATTCAAGTACATTCCTGTTATCTGGTTTTTATTTTTATTCTCTTTCCGTTTATTTCGCAGCCGAAGTCGCCGCTGATAGCGCTCAGGTTCGACATCACCGTGTCGATGCTTTCGTCGCCGTAGACCACGAACGACACCAGCGAATTGGCGCACGGTTCACCGGCCCAGTCGATCTCCACGCCGTAATACCACTCCAAAGCGCGGAACACATCGCTCATCGGCTCGTTGTCGAAATTCAGGCGCGAAGCGATCCATTCCGGACGGGAGGCTTCCGCGTCGGAAACCGTAATCTGACCGGTGGCGTTGTCGAACGAAGCGGATTGTCCGGGCTCAAGCGTCAGGGCCGAGCCGCCCGCCTCGAAACGCACCGACCCGTGATAAAGGGTTACGGTGGTGACCCGGGCGCCGGGATAGGCCTCGACGTTGAACCCGGTGCCCAATACCGTGATCACGGTATTTTCTGTCGTCAACACAAAGGGACTGTCCTGGTCGCGGGCTATTTCAAAGTATCCTTCACCTGTGAGCTTAGCTTGCCGGTGGTCGGTATAAACCAGCATGCTGTTGGAGTTCAGAAGCACCCGGCTGCTGTCGGCAAGGTTTATTTCCCCCTCGGCCGAAGCGCCCGTGACCAGCGAATCGGGAACAAAAACCCCGGCTGTCTGCGGTGTGTTGTCGGGCCGGCCGGCGACAAAGTAATACGCGGCCCCCGCAACCAGCAAAACCGGAAACAGCACGGCGGCCGCCCTCAGCAGGGTACGGCGCAGAGAAACCTTCCTGGCAACCGGACGTTCGTGTCCGACTTCGGCAGCCCTCAATTCGTTCATTCCGCATTTGGCCTCTTCCGGAAAACCGAGTTTATCCCACACCGACTCCAGCGACCTGTAAGCCTCCTTATCGAAGCCGGCGTCGATGCGGTGGTACACATCCTCCAACGCCTGGGACTTCTCTTCGGCATGCACCCCGCTGGTAAGCCACATCTGCACGGAACCGGCCACCTCCTCGGGAAGGGTGCTGGTTATGTACAGATCCACGATCTGCCGGATACGCGTGCTCTCTTTTGTCATACGGTTTGTCGGCAGCCGAACGGGGTGTTTCTTTTTCGGCTTTCCATTAATAATGCGCACACCCCCCTGTTTTCGGGAGGTCGGATGTGCGCTTTTTTTTGATTTTCGATAAAAATCACTCATACGCAGATACTTACAAATTGATTTTTTTGTAGAATAGGGAGAACTGAATCGGAACAAGACGTAAGAAGGCAGAACAAACAGCCGCTTTTACACGGCAAAGCATGCCCTGTCCGTTCTCTTTTGCAAGCAGGCAAAGGAGAATACCGGCAAAACGCCCTGTGCGGGCATGATCAAAAAGGGATTATTCCGGGTTAGTTGTAATCGGAGAGAGGGATTCTCAGAAATGGCTTATTGCTGCGATACGATCAACAGCAAAAACACCATGATCACCTGGCGCACGTCATCCAGTGCCAGACGCAACTGTTTCCCGACGGCGCTGGGGGTGATTCCCAGCAGTTGGGCGATCTCATCGGTCGACAGGTTTTCGTAACGGCTCAGTTCGAAGATTTTCTTACGCTGCGCCGGCATTTTGCTGACGACGATATCGATCAGCAGTTCGGTTTCTTTGGCCATCACCAACTCTTCGGAACTGGGAAGTTCGGAGTTCATTTCCCATGTATCGACGGCGTAACTGTCGCGCACGTTCTTGCGGCGCAGGAAATCGTACACCGCATGCCGGGCAATAAGGTAGAGATAGGAAGTGAAATTTTTGGACGCATCGATCTTATTGCGCTTCTCCCAGAGGTTGCAAAAAATGCCCTGGGCGATCTCCTCGGCACAGTCGTTCGAAAGAACCAACAGCGAGATAAAATATTTGATTTTGGAAAAATAGAGCGCGAATATCTTGTTAAAAGCATCGTGATCACCTGCTTTAAGTGCTTCGAGCGTCTGCGCAGAAACAACCGGATTGCACCTGGAGGTTGCCTCGCGCCTCAATATAGCGCCTGCACCCAAAGCGATATCGTCCCTATTATTCCTTGGTTTTGCCATCAGATAAAATAGATTTTAATCTAAAACGCGCGTCTTCGCTGTTTTATTTTGCGGCCATGGAGCAAAAATGATGTATTTGCCTACCAAAATTTCACCCAAACAAAGAAATCATTTCGGTGCAAATATATGGATTTTATTTTTAGGGATTCCAAATCCATATGCAATGAAAATTTCAAGGCCCCTCCGGAACAAACGAACCAACACACCATATTACACCCTGACAACAAACCGATTAACCGCATAGCAGAATTAAAAAAAACGAGTATTTTTTGTACAGCGATACCCCGTCCACACATCATTCCGGAATCCCGGAATTCCGGCAAACAGACGGAACAATAAATAAAGGTTCACGCATACACGTGAACCTTTGCCTTCGAATCATTAGCGGATGTTCGCCATTTGCGAGAGTCTTGGACTTGTAACACAAGATGTTAATACCTGTTGCCATGTGATTTTTGGTTTAACTCCCGGTTTGACTCGACAGCTGAACCACTGCAAAACCACGAAATATAGGCACACAAAAAAAGCACCTGCAATAACTTTGCAAGTGCTTGATTTTCTTTGTGTGGGAGCAGAGGGATTCGAACCCCCGGCCCTCTGCTTGTAAGGCAGATGCTCTGAACCAGCTGAGCTATGCTCCCTTTTTGTCTTAACGACGGTGCAAAGGTAACCCTATTTTTATTCACACCAAATTTTTTTCATTCTTTTTTCGGGTGGGCGGCAAAATAATTCTCCAGATACGTCTGCATCAGGCGATGCACCGGGAATCGATCTAACTCGTGTTCAGACACTTTAACCAGCCTAACATTGTCAGCCATGCATTCCGGAATCTCGGCCCGGTAAAAAGCGACCGTTAGCCGGCGGTGCGACAATACATGCTTTTTACCCTCCACAACCAACCGGAAACGTCCCCTGCCCTGTTCAGGAAACAATCCGGCAAAAAAAGGATGCCGCTCCAGCTCACCAAACGACAGCGGACGCTCCGATTCGATGGACGGAAATTCGTAAAGACCGCCCCATATCCCGTTTTGAGGCCGCTTCACGAGGTACGTATCGCACCCGCAACGAATATGAAAATAATAGAGCCAGCGCTCTTTCACCTTCGTTTTGCCCTGTTTCACAGGATAATGCGCCTGCATGGAAGCGGCCCGGGCCAAACAAACATCCGCAAACGGACAGGCATCGCAACCCGGAGCCGAAGGCGTACAATGCAGGGCGCCGAACTCCATCAACGCCTGATTGAACTCTCCTGCATGGGCGGCGTCCATCAGCACGCGTGCAGCCTCGGCCACCACTCTCTTCCCTTTAGCCGTGTCGACCGGATCATCAACAGCCAGCAGGCGCGATAAAAAGCGCATCACATTGCCATCCACCACCGGGCAGGGCTCGCCCCACGCAATCGACGCAATGGCCGCCGCCGTGTACTCCCCCACCCCTTTCAACCGAAGCAACGACCAATAGTCGGAAGGAAAAACGCCATCCGACTGCTGCACAATCATCCGCGCCGCCGCATGCAGGTTCCGGGCGCGCGAATAATAGCCCAGTCCCTGCCAGTGGAGGAGTACCTCTTCCTCGTCGGCCACCGCCAAAGAACGCACATCGGGGAACCGGGCCACAAACCGAAGGTAATAACCAATTCCCTGATCCACACGAGTTTGCTGCAACACCACTTCAGATATCCATATCCGGTAGGGATCGGTCGTACCGCGCCAGGGCAACTCGCGCTTGTTGGCACGGTACCACTCCCGCAACCGGGGTGCAAAAATGCTCCCGATCCGGCGGAGGTGTTCGTTCGGTGCTTCTTTTTCTTCGGTCATCCTGTGCGAAATAATTCTGCCTCCCGCAGCCTGCGGAATAATTTCCAACGAATTTTGGAAGTCTGGGTTTTTTACCTACATTTGCACCTGCAAAGCCCAGGTGGTGGAATTGGTAGACACGCTACTTTGAGGGGGTAGTGCCGGTTACGGCGTGCAAGTTCGACTCTTGTCCTGGGCACTGAAAGCGGAAGTCATTGCGGCTTCCGTTTTTGTTTTTGCACTCTTGGCCGAGAGACATTTATTCTATCAGCCCCTCGCTTTTAAGCACCTTTTCCAGTTCACGGAACCGGTTCAATTGCCAACCCCAATCCGGCCCTTCTTCTTTTGCGCGTTGCGCGCACCAGGCCATGACATCCTGCCTGATAAAGTTCTTCGGAAACAGGAATCGACGCTTCATCGGATTCGGCCATTTCAACTTCAATTTCATCTCCCATATCCAGATCTGCTGACACCCATTCGACCGTAATATTCCCGGGTGTTTTAAGTCCCCCTGCACGAAACGGAGTATGAAAAAATTGGTGCGATATGACATTGGCCGTTATAGAGGTCACCCCTTCCGGGACTCCGATTTTGTACGACGACCCTCTGAACTTCAGTATAAACCCCTTCATAGCAGCCCTTTCTCAGTAAGTTTTTTTTTAAGGCGCAAATATTCCTCCTTAAGTTTTTTCCTGTCTTTGAAGCGCCGTTTTCGTATGTCGGAAATCCTGTCTGCCTCCGCCACTCTGAAACGTACTTTATCTCCAACTTCGAGTCTTCCGGCAAGCCATTGTACATGTGCGGCCTGCAAGGAATCCAATCCGCTGACCGAGAGATCTCCCTCCCCGTCTACGATGGAAAAGATAACTGACGCCACCCCTTTCGAAACCTTTCATCGTCACTTCTTGCCTTCGTTTCCGTACATTTTTTCGTAATACGTCCGGTACTCCCCGCTGGCGATATGGCTGAGCCACCGAGCGTTCGACAGATACCACCCGACCGTCCGCTCAAGCCCCTGCTCGAATTGCAGCTGAGGTTCCCAGCCCAGTTCCCATTTTATTTTCGAGGCGTCGATGGCGTAACGCAGGTCGTGCCCGGGACGGTCGGCAACGTAAGCGATCAGTTTCTCGCTTTGTCCCGCCGGACGCCCCAGCAAACGGTCTGTCACATCTATCAATTTGTGTATCAGGTCGATATTGCGCCACTCATTGCACCCGCCGATGTTATAGGTCTCTCCCACCCCGCCCCGATGGAACACGGCATCGATGGCCCGGGCGTGATCCTCGACATAGAGCCAGTCGCGCACGTTCTCACCCCGCCCGTACACCGGCAACGGCTTTCCCTCCACGATGTTATGGATGAACAGCGGGATCAGTTTTTCCGGGAACTGATTGGGCCCGTAGTTGTTCGAGCAGTTCGACACCACCACCGGCAGGCCGTAGGTGTTGTGATAGGCGCGCACAAAATGATCCGAAGCGGCCTTGGACGCCGAGTACGGACTGCGGGGGTCGTACGGGGTCGATTCGGAGAACAGCCCGCCGCCGTCGAGCGAGCCGTATACCTCGTCGGTCGAGATGTGGTAGAACCGTTTGCCGGCCATCGCCCCTTTCCACGCCTGCACAGCCGCCTGCAACAGCGACAGCGTGCCCATGACGTTGGTGCGGGCAAAGGCCGACGGATCGGCGATCGACCGATCGACATGGCTTTCGGCAGCCAGATGGATTACTCCGTCAATAGCGTGATTTACAAGCACTTCAAACACAGCCTCGACGTCGCAGATATCGGCCCGGATGAACGTGTAGTTCGGGGCGCTTTCGATATCCGTCAGATTTTCGAGATTGCCGGCATAGGTCAGGTTATCGAGGTTAAAGATATGGTAATGAGGATACTTATTCACCAGCAGCCGCACCACGTGCGACCCGATGAACCCGGCGCCGCCGGTGACCAGTATGTTCCGTTTATCCATGTTTCCAAGAAGTTTTATAATACCGCCACGCCTGTCAGAATGCTGACCGGGGCGGCGTTCATCCAAGACAAATCCGGTCGATGCACACGGCCAGCGAGTCGCGCCAACAGGGGATCTTCACGCCGAATGTACGACGTATCTTGCTCGTATCCAACACCGAATAGGCCGGCCGTTGGGCCGCCGAGGGATATTCTCTCGACGTGATGGGCTCGACGGCGGTCTGGGCCCCCGCCAATCTCAACGCCTCGACCGCAAGGTCGTACCACGACGCCGCTCCCTGATCCGCATAATGGAAAACCTCCCCCCGGCACTCCCCTTCCGGTAACTGCGGCAACAGCTCCATCACCGCCGACGCGAGCCCGGCGGCGTAGGTCGGCGACCCGACCTGATCGGCCACCACTTTCAGCAGATTGCACCCGGAAGCCGCCAGCATCGTTCTCACAAAGTTCTGACCATAGGCCGAATAGAGCCAAGACGTGCGCACAATAATCCCGCAGCATCCGGACAGCGCCACTTCGTTTTCGCCTTCCATCTTCGACTGCCCGTAGACCGTCTGAGGCGAAACGGGGTGCGACTCAGAGTACGGAACATCGGCCGACCCGTCGAAAACGTAATCGGTCGATATCTGCACCATCACCGCATCGCGCTTTTTCGCCGCACGGGCCAGGTTCCCGGCCCCGCGCGCGTTGATGGCAAAAGCCGCATCGGGCTCAGCCTCCGCCTTGTCAACCGAGGTGTAGGCCGCACAATTGACAATCGCCTCCACCTTATTTTCAGACACAAACCGCTCCACCGCCGCCGCATCAGTGATATCGAGGTTCGGCAGATCGGTGTAATAAAAATTGTGACCGGGGTAGTGCGGCGCCAGATCCTGGAACTCGCGCCCCAACTGCCCCGACGCACCCGTTATGAGAATATTGGACATCGTATTTCGAACCGTTTTTTCGTATTGCGCCCTAAACGCCAACAAGTATGCCTCAAAAACATTCCGTGAGTGCGCTCAACACCGGCAACGCCCTGTCCTTTTCCGACATCACCGGATCGACAACGCCCCGCCAGTCGATGGCCAGCGCCGGATCGTTCCACCGCACTCCCGCGTCGGCCTGCGGAGCATAGTAGGCATCGCACTTGTAGAGCACCTGGGCGCTGTCGCTCAGCGTCAGAAAGCCATGGGCAAATCCACGCGGAACCCACAGCTGCCTGCGGTTTTCAGCCGACAGCACCATGGCTACATAACGACCGAACGCGGGCGATGTCCGACGGATATCCACCGCCACATCCAACACCTCGCCCGCGAGCACCCGGATCAACTTGCCCTGCGCAAACGGCGGCCGCTGATAATGCAGCCCCCGCAGCACCCCCCGGTGCGAAAGCGACTGGTTCTCCTGCACGAAATCGACCGGCCCGATCGCCTCCCGGACAACATCGTCGCGGAAACTTTCATAAAACCAGCCGCGGCTGTCGCAATGGAGCTCCGGCTCGAAAACAAGCACCCCTTCCAGATCGGTTGTCGTTACTTTCATTTCAGATGTCGTTGCGTGTCAAGCAAGTATTGCCCGTATTGATTGTTTTTCATAGGTTCGGCCACCTCGCGCAGTTTTTCGAGCGTGATCCAGCCGTTGCGATAGGCGATCGCCTCAAGGCACGCCACTTTCAGCCCCGTACGTTTTTCGATCACCTCGATAAAGGTCGAGGCCTCGCTCAGCGATTCGTGCGTACCGGTGTCGAGCCACACGAATCCGCGGCTCAGTTCTTTGATTTTCAACTCGCCCCCCTGCGCAAACGCGCTATTGACCGACGTTATTTCGAGCTCGCCCCGCGCCGAAGGCCTGATGCCTTGCGCGATGCCCACCACTTTGTTCGGGTAGAAATAGAGGCCCACCACGGCATAATTCGTCTTCGGGTGCTGCGGCTTCTCCTCGATGTGAAGCACGTTCCCCGCGGCGTCGAACTCGGCCACGCCGTAGCGCTGCGGATCGTTGACCCAATAGCCGAAGATGGTCGCCTCCCCCTTTTCGGCGGCGGCCACGGCGTCTTTCAGCATCTGGGTGAAGCCGCGGCCGTAGAATATATTGTCTCCCAACACCAGGCACACCGGGTCGGAACCGATAAACTTCTCTCCGATAATGAACGCCTGCGCGAGTCCGTCGGGCGAGGGTTGTTCAGCATACTCGAACCGCACGCCATAGTTGCTCCCGTCGCCCAGCAGGCGCCTGAACATCGGCAGGTCGTGGGGGGTGGAGATGATCAGTATCTCCGAAATGCCGGCCAGCATCAGCACCGAGATCGGATAGTAGATCATCGGCTTGTCGTAGATGGGCAGCAACTGCTTCGACACCCCTTTGGTAATGGGATAGAGCCGCGTACCCGTCCCTCCGGCCAGAACAATGCCTTTCATAGGCGAACCTTTTGGTTAAACAGAACCAAATGTACGCATTTTCCGGTGAATTATAAAAGCATCGGCATAAAAAGAAACGGCCGCCCAATGGGCGGCCGTTCATATTGGTCTGAAACTTCAGATTAGAAGTTGTAAGTCAGGCCGAAGTTCAGGGTCTGAGCAGACAGGTCGAGGCCGAAGATGCCGTCACCGTCTTTCACGTTGCTGTAGCCCAGGAAACCGAAAGAAGAGTTGATGCCGAACTTGCTTGAGATCATGTAAGAAACACCCGGCATGATACCGAAGCTCATGTAGTTCGAACTTTTGTCCGTATTAATATCTTCGGTAATAGGATCCGTGGTCCAGCTCTGAGAAACGTACTTGATATCGCCCTGCAGATAGAAACCGAAACGGTTTTCGCGAGCAAGGAAATAACGAACATAAGGATTAACACCGAATGCGTTCATGTCTTCACCGTAAGAAGTGTAACCTACACCCAAACCAACGGTCCACTTTTCGTTGAAGTTGTAACCTACTTCCGGAGCGATACCCCACTGAGTTTCGCCATCCTGAGAAGAGAAACCGGTCATCAAAGCAGGAGTTTCCTGGCTTGCAACACCCATACCGGTTGTTCCAACATACCACTGAGCGTTAGCTGCAGTTGCGCCCATTACCAGGGCAGCTGCCAAAGCAAAAATCTTTTTCATTTTAAAACTGAATTTAAAACTCGCCTACTCTGTTATTGTGCTTTTCGGCTTCCGCACATAAAAGTAATCAAATCGCTGCAAATGTAGCCCTTTTTTGATAATCCCGCATATTTTCCGTAATAAAAATTACTAACAACAAGTCAACAATCAGTATATCAGTTCGAAAAAAAACGGGGATGCCATTGAAAACGCATTCACCCTCGCCCCGGAAACGCAAACATCGACCGGATATCATACATAACGAACCCGACCGCAAAACATAACATCGCCGTGGAACCACCCCATTTTTTTATCGAAAAGGGAACTTAACCCAGGGCCGGTTTATGCTATTAATTTGTCGCAGCGGTTCCTCTTTAGGCGGTAAATGTACCGTAAATCGGAATACCTTTGTTCTATTCAATTACTTTACCGAACCAATCGCGAAATCATGATGAAACAAAGAGACAGGGTGATCGCCGCCCTCAACCGCGAACAGACAGACCGCGTGCCGTTCCAGGCCACTTTCACTCCGGAATTCGCCGACCGGCTCCGCAGTCATTTCGGGTTGGAGCCGCGCAGCTCCGAACCGCACCACCGCCAGTGGTACGGCTACGAATTGGAACAGCTCACCGGACAGGACGCCCTGCAGGCCGGCGTGGGCTGGTTCACGAACTATTACCTCAGAAACGAGCCTTACGTCGACAATTGGGGCGTGAAATGGAAAATCGACCCGTACGACACCCCCTTCGGGCAGGGCCGCTACACCAACCTCGACGGCGGCCCGCTGGCCGGCGACGAGCCGGACATCGACGCTTATAAGGCACCCGACCCCAATCAGCCGGGGCTGTACGACCATTTCGACCGGCTGGTGGGCGAGTTCAAGAGCGACTACTTCATCATCGGCCGGGTGCACTGCGCCATCTTCGAGTCGGCATGGGCGCTGCGGGGATTCGAAAACATGCTGATGGACCTGTATGTCGATCCGGATTTTGCAAACAAGCTGCTCGACACCACGTTCCTGTACCACCTCGAAGTGTCGAAAAACCTGGCCCGCAAAGGGGCCGACATGATCTGGCTGGGCGACGACTTCGGTTCGCAGACCGGCCTGCTGATCAACCCCGACACATGGAACGAGTTTTTCAAGCCGCGCTACGCCCGCCTGTGCCAGGAGGTAAAGGCGATCAACAAAGACATAAAGATCGCTTTCCACTCGGACGGCTGCGTGTACGACATCATCCCCGGCCTGATCGAAGCGGGGGTCGACGTGCTCAACCCGATCCAAACCGAGTGCATGGACCCGGCGATTCTCAAGAAGAAATACGGCGGCAACCTGTCGTTTTTCGGCGGCATGGCCGTGCAGTCGACCCTGCCGATGGGCACGAAAGAGGATATTGTCCGGGAGTTCGAATGGCTCAAAGGCACGCTCGGACAGGGCGGCGGCTGGCTCTGCGCCCCCACCCACCACGTGCAACTGGATACGCCGATCGAGAATTTCATGCAATTGGTTAAATGCGTTCAAAACAAATAACAGATATGGACAAATCGAAAATTTACGACGCCGTTCTCAAAGGCAGGTTCAAAGACGCCGCGGCAGAGACGGACATCCTGCTGGAGGCGGGCGAAGATCCGCAAAGCATTATCAATCAGGCGCTGATCCCGGCTATGGGCGAGGTGGGCGCGCTGTTCGAGAGCGGCAAGGCGTTCATCCCCGAGATGCTGCTGGCGGCCCGGGCGATGAAAAGCTCGCTCGAACGGATCAAGCCGCACCTGGTGCCCGGCAGCGGATCGAGCACGGGCAAGGTGGTGATCGGCACGGTCAAGGGCGACCTGCACGACATCGGAAAGAACCTGGTAGCCTCGATGCTCGAAGGGGCGGGGTTCGACGTCATCAACCTGGGGATCGACGTGCCGGTCGACAGGTTCATCGAGGCGGTCACGGCCAACAAGGCCGACATCCTGTGCCTGTCGGCCCTGCTGACCACCACCATGACGCAGATGGAAGCCGTTATCAAGGCATGCGACGAAGCCGGCATCCGCAACAATGTCAAGATCATGATCGGCGGCGCCCCCGTAACCGAACAGTTCGCCCGACAGATCGGCGCCGACGCCTACACTGACAATGCCAATGCCGCCGCCGAGTCGGCAAAAAAACTGATGGGAAAGTAGTTTTCCAATTTAGCAAGCAACGACCATGAAAAATATAACCGAATGGACAGACGGCGTCTTCGCCCGGGCCGAAAGGCCGGCCGTCCCCATCATGACCCATCCGGGGATCGAGATCACCGGGGCGAGCGTGAAAGAGGCCGTATGCGACGGACAGGTGCATTTCAACGCCATCCGGGCCGTGAACGAACGGTTCTCGCCGGCAGCCACGACCGTGATCATGGATCTGACGGTCGAGGCCGAGGCCTTCGGGGCGCAGATCGTTTTTCCGGACGACGAGATCCCGAGCGTGGTGGGACGCCTGCTTGAGGACGAGGAGGCGATCGACGCGCTCTCCGTCCCGGGCCTCGACAAGGGGCGCGTGCAGCAATACCTGCTGGCCAATAAGCTGGCGGCACAACATTTCACCGACAAGCCGGTTTTCGCCGGGTGCATCGGGCCGTTTTCGCTGGCCGGACGGCTGTTCGACCTGTCGGAGATGATGATGCTGTGCTATTCCGAGCCCGACCGGGCCGGACGGCTGCTGCAAAAATGCACCGACTTCCTGATGGAGTACTGCGCGGCGCTGAAAGCGACCGGGGTGGACGGGGTGATTGTGGCCGAACCGGCGGCGGGGCTGCTTTCGAACGACGGCTGCCAGGAATTCTCGTCGCACTACGTGAAACAGATCGTCGACTCGATGCAGGACGAGCGGTTCATCGTCGTTCTCCACAACTGCGGCAACACGGGGCACTGCACCGAGGCGATGCTGGCCACCGGCGCCAGGGGATACCACTTCGGCAACAAGGCCGACATGGCGCAGGTGCTGGAACAATGCCCGCCCGAAGTGCTGGTGATGGGCAACCTCGATCCGGTGAGCGTGTTCAGGCAGGCCTCGGCCGAGCAGGTGAGAAGCCAGACGCTGCAACTGCTGGAAAGATGCGGCGGCCACCGGAACTTCATCCTTTCGTCGGGGTGCGACACGCCGCCGCATGTGCCCGAGGCAAACATCGCGGCGTTTTTCGACGCGCTGGGCCAATACAACGCCAAAGCACGATAACATGCGGCAAACGGTCGGTTTCGATTCGCTCGGCCTGTCGCTCGGCCGGGTGTACGACGCGCTCGGTTATGGCGGGGCTGTCCCGGGGGACGATGTTGCGGAAAGCGTGGCGGAGGTGATGGCACATATCGGCGCCATCGCCCGGCCCTGTTTCTATTTCGAGCAGTTCGAAGGGGAGCTCGCGCGGGATGGCCTCACTGTCGGCGGGGTTGTGTTCGGCGTCGGGCGTATCATCGCCGCGCAGATGAAAGACTCGCAGCGGTTCGCGCTGTTCGCCGCCACGGCCGGGACGGAGTTCAACGACTACCTTGAAGAACTCAAACGCAAAGGCGATATGCTGGAACTGTACATCGCCGACTCAATCGGGTCGATCGTCGCCGAACGCACAGCCGACCGGATGGAGGAAGCCCTGTCGCAGGCCATTGCGCCCGAAGGGCTCCGGCACACCAACCGCTTCAGCCCCGGTTATTGCGGCTGGGACGTGGGCCAGCAACAACAGCTGTTCGGGCTTCTGCCCCCGGCCGTTTGCGGCATCATCCTCACCGAGTCGTCGCTGATGATCCCGATAAAATCGGTCAGCGGGGTGATCGGCATCGGCCGGGACGTTTCGCACAAGGAATACGCCTGCAACCTGTGCGGCTACAAAAACTGCTACAAACGCAACCGGGAAAAGGGAGTGTGACGCTCCCAGCAACGCCCCGTTGGCAGCGACGCGGATTTTTTTACTATCTTTGATCGTCTCTCCGCGCTGCCGGAAAGCGCCTTTACGGTGATGAACTCGTTGCTCGACCATATAAAAGAATCGTTGTCTGTTCCGGGCCGGATGGAACTGGCCCAGATATTCCGGTTCAAATCGTTCCGTCCCGGCGAAAATTTCGATGCCCACAGCCACCGGCGCATCGAGATCAATTATGTGCGCAAAGGAGCGTGCGTGATGAATTTCGGCAACGAGAGCGTGCCCCTGGCCCAGAACCAGATGGTGGTCATATTCCCCGACACGGTGCACTCGTTCATGCCGGGCCCTTCGGGGGTGGCCATCATGCAGCTGGAATTCATGCCTGACGTCTTCTCGTCCATCGCCCGGAGCACCGGGAAAGAGGAGCCGTCGTTCCTGAGGGAGATCCTCTCGGGCAGGCGCAAATACATCAAGATCATCAACGACATCCGCATTACAAGGGCCATCCAGCGCATCGTGGACGAACTGACCGACTGCAACGAGTTCCACCAAGAGCTGGTTTACATGCACTACGCCGAGGTGTTGTTGCTCATCTCCAGACACATCACCCACTCCGAGGGGCCTCTGCAAAAAGAGCCGCTGGCAAAGGCCGTCGGCATACTCAACGCCTCGTTCACAAGCGACATCAGCATCCGGGACGTAGCTGCCGAATGCGGCGTCAGCGAACGCTACCTGCGCAAACTGTTCTCGGCCTACATGAACGTGCCGCCCCTGGGCTACCTCAACAGCCTGCGCGTCGGCAAAGCGAAGGAACTGCTGCACAACACCGGGCAATCGATCAAGGAAGTCGCGTTTTTGTGCGGATTCAATTCCACCGAGTATTTTGTCCGGATGTTTAAGAAAGAAGTCGGCACCACCCCGAAAATCTATCAACAGGAGCCGCAATCGGCTTCGAAAAACGCGACCGGATAAAAAGCGTTCCCGCCTTTCAGGCGGGAACGCTTTTTTATAACCATAACCGGAACCATCTGCCCCTGCACGGCCTTCCCGATCGGCGCCCGCCCCGACGACACCGGCGGACAGATTCACAGGTTGTCCGCGAAAACCCGCTATAAACAGCACCGCAAGCCGGAACAACCGCCCTACTCCACGATTTTATCGAACTCGGCCGAGATATCGGTTCCCGAAATAAAGTCGTAAAGCATCTTTTTCCGCAAAGTGAAATAGTACGTCCAATAATTACTCAACTGACTGACATAGTTTCGGTTGGCAGCATCTTTTTCGGATTGGGCCGTATTGAAATCGGTCACCGTCACCGTGCCGCGGGCAAAGTCTTCCAGCACGATTTCGTACCGTTCGTCTGCGATTTCCTTGGCCCGGCGGGCGATTTCGCACTGCTGTTTCTGGTTGTTGAACTGGATCACTTTGATGCGGATGTCCTGTTCATAGTCGATCTGCGCCTGCATGATGCCGCTTTTTGTCGCCTCGGCACGCGACTGGGCCATCCTCACCCGGCCTTTTCCCATCCCCCAGTCCATGATGGGCATTTCGAGCGAAAAACCGAACACCTCCTGATCCAGCGGATTTTTATAAACGGTTCCGATATCGTTCGAACTGTTCGACAACCCGAACCGGGTATGCACCTCGGCCGAGATGCGCCGGTTCCCCCTGGCCTGGGCAATAGCCATGTCGGCGCTCATGTCTTCGATGTGCTGACTGAGCTGGAACGACGAGTTTTTCAGCGACAGTTCAAGCACTTTACCGTACTCCATCGCCACGTCGGGCAGCGCATAATCGAGGTTCAGCCTCACATCATCGTCCTCGTTGTACCCGATATAAGAGCAGAGCTGCATCTTCTGCTTGACAAGCTGGAGTTCGGTGTCGTTGATGGCGATGCTGTCGTTGAACATCCGCAGTTCCAGTTGCAGCAGGTCGTTTTTCTTGACGCTCCCCAGCTTGAACCGCTCGGAAGCGATCTGGTACATCTTTTTCGTGTTCTCGTAGTTTTTCCGAGCGATATCATAATTGATCTGCTGGATGGCCACCTCCCAGAACAGGGAAGAGGCATTGATGGTGATGCTTTCCATCGATTCGAGGTACTCTTTTTTGGCTTTCTCGAACTTGAGCGGTTCGAGTTTCTGATCCCACTTCATTTGGTTGAACGACCAAAGCGGTTGCAGATACGACAGGGTCACCGGCTGCGAGTAGTAAGTGATCTCGCGCACGGGCTCGTATTGGTCAAACCGCGACAGCGAAGAGTAGAGCGAGAGCGTGCCTCCGGTGGCCGCCACACGCTGGTTGATCGACAGACGGGCTTGGTTGTTCATGTTGTAGTTCTCGATGTACGACATCAGGCCGGTCTGGGCATCCTGCAACAACCTCAACGAGCGGTCAAACTCGAACAGCCCCACCCCGAAGTTGAGCGACGGAAGGCGGTCGGCCTGAAACGATCGGTACTGCCAGTAGTTCGACCGGTAAATGTTGCGGTACCCCATGCCCGCAATGGATTTTTGCTGGGCCAGTCGTATCACGTCGCCCAGGGTAAGCCCGCCGGCCTGCCCCTGCGCTGCCGGACACACGGAAAACGATGCCGCACAAACAAACAATGTCAATAATCGACGCATATCCTTAAACTATTTGATTTTTTCACAAAACCGGCCCCACCTGAATTTCCCCGTACTCCGGTCGCGGGAATAGGAGATAAACTTAGCCACTCCCACGATAAACTCTTCGGGCACAAATCCCACGTACCTCCCGTCCTGGGAGTTGAAGACATTGTCGCCGCACATGAAATAATAGTTGCCCTTAAAAACGTAATCGCCCGCCGGACGCCCGCCGAGGGCCACTCCTTGGTCAGTGACCTCCAGCGGCTCTCCCGTCTCAAACTCGATCAGATCTTTGTACAGCTTGCAGCTGATACTGTCGAGCGCAACGCGCCCTCCTGCGCGGGGAACATAGAGCGGGCCCATGTTTTTGATCGTCCAGCCGTAGTTCTTCTTATCGAACGGGATGGTGTGCAGCAACCCGTCGTCGATGAGGCTGTCGGGCATTGACGCCAGCTGCCTTTCAGCCGGTATATACCCCAAATCGCCGCCGAAGCGGTTGTTCCTGTAAAACCCATTTACGATCGACACACTGTCGCCGGGTGTCCCGATGCATCGTTTGGCGTAAACGAAATTGATCTCGAACGCGATCTTATGCCCGCCATACCCGTAGGCGTAGTTGAACACCACCACATCGTTCGGTTTTATTTTTCTGAAACCCGACATCCGCCAAGATTCCATCGGCGTATCTTTATCGAAATCAAGGCTTTTATAAATCCGTCCTCCGAAAATCAGTTTATTGACCACGATCCGGTCGCCGGGAATAAGCGTCGGTTCCATCGATTGGGTGGGGATGATAAATTGATCCCACAAAAACACCCGGCTGCCGTGATACAGCACCATCAGCAAGGTGTATACGATCACGCCCCAGGAGGCATATTCCAGGGTCTTCAGCACGATATGTTTCACTCTTTTTTTCATTTCACCTACCAGAACCTTACAGTTCCCTCATCATAGGTAAATATCCGTTCTTCTTCGCCTTCGGTCAGGTTCCGGAGCCAATAAACGGCGTTCGAGGGGGCATTTTCATACTCAATAGAGTAGTCTGAAGCAACCTTCCGCCCCATCGACACCCAGCCATCGGAACCCCAGTACAACAACTCGTAAGTGTCGCCCGGATAAACGCCGTTCATATCGGTGCGGGGGGTGTACCCGATCCGGCCGACCGCCACCGGAGCGCCAAAGTCAAAACCGACCCACATATTGATCTTCCCGAAGGTCAAAGGGTCTTTGTCGTACATCTTGACTGCATTCGCCTCTGCGTTGAACAACCTATCCGGCCCCAGCGGGATTTCACTCCCTTGAGCGTCGTAAAACGACAGCTCGGCCAGATAGCTTTTGTCAGTATTTGTCACATAACGCCAGTAGCGGTATTTTTTATCCGTACTCACCGGCACAACCTGCGCATCCATCAGCGGGTTTTTGCCGACAACGAAGATCGTATCGGCTGTCTTGAAGTTTTTATCGTTGGACGCTTCCATATGCGAACCTTCCAATCCCCGATTCCACATACCCTTGTAGAAATAATCCGCCGGGAACTTGCGGGTAAGCGTCATGGTTTGCGTATGAACCGTGTCCGGAACATAGGTCGTCCGGCGTCCCTGATAATCGACCGAAAACGGCCAGCCACAAGGCAGTTCCTCCAGCCCCCGGTAATAAACCGGCAGGTACATCACCGAACGGCCCATCTTGGTGAAGGTCGCTTTCCGCCCTTTGAGTTCCGCCCACCACACCGGTTGCCATTGACGGTCGTTGAACACGGCCAGGTAAACGTATTTCGGTTTTTTGCCTGTGATTTGCGGCTTGATCTCGATATCCGAAACAGCGACATATTTCTCCGTCACATCCCGGCCGAACGGATCGGACAATATCTGCGGAACATACTCACTTCGGCCCGCCTCCGGAACCGGATTGCCCGAGAACGTCTTGCGCAACACCTTCGCCAGGTCGGGATAGACATATTCCGTAGTCATCCCGTTCGGATACTTCGGGTCGATCATCACGGGCCAGTAATGCCGGTGATCGAGGCTGGGCAGAAACGGCACATAGTCGATGGCCGCCGGAATCCCTGCCGAACGCAACCCCGCCACCTCGTACAGGGCGATCGGGACGCAATCGTACCAGTAGTCCTCCATCCGCGGATCTGGCATCGCAAAGTCGACCATCTGCCCCGGATCGGTGAAAAACTTATCCTTGACCACCTGCTTGGCAATCGATATGCGAGTAGCGGCATCGCGGTAGAAAGCGACCTCGGCCGCAATGGCGTCGCCCACCGTTGTCGAATCCTTCCAGTTGTCCAGCGGCTCGTGCCAGATGCGGTACGGCAGAAGGTACTCGCAGAAGTCATCCCAGCCCAGTTCCCGCAGCCACGGACATTGTTCCCACACCTCGAACGAGCGGTCGATGCTGCGAATCAGGTAATCGGCCGAAACGGCTTTAATGTCTTCTTGTATTTCAAGGCTATTGGCGACCATCGGGTAATCGAACGGAGCAAGGTACATGGTGCGCCGTTTGAAATGCGGCTCGTTGCCATACAATGAGTCGATTGCGCGTACGAAGTTATCCATGTATTCCCCTCCCAGAGTGAAGTGCCCCGGCATGTTCGCAATCAGAAATTCCGCTGCCCGTAACTTCAGACTGTCGCCCTCGCTCGCAGAATAATATTGCAGCACTTTTTCTAACTCGGAACGATTCTCATTGCTATGATTCAACGCCTGTTGCAATTTCCGCGAATGATCGGCACACGAGATCAACACCAGTGGCACAACAAACAACAACCGAAAAAAGTAATGTTTTTTCATACGCTCAATTCAAATTACGCACCCCTCCGCTCTCCGGGAACAACAAGGTTCATCCTCAAAGATACAACAAAGATCTGTTATTCCTTCTGATCGGAGTTCAAAAGCGCCTCCATTTCGTCCTGCATGTCCCGGGTTGCCGGCGATGGGACTTTCGGGGCGGTTTCCAGCACCCTTCGGGCCATTTCGAGGCCCTTGTCCCGCTGTCCCGTCTCGGCATAAAGTTTCGCGAGCAGGTACAACGGATACATTCTGCCGGGAACGATGCGGTGCGCGCGCAGATAACACGCTTCCGCCCGGTCCGGCTGCCCGAGCGCCTTATAATTGTTGCCCATGATGTTATGGAACATGGGATCGGAACTCAGTCGCACGCCCTGTTCCAACAAACGGTTGCTCTCGCGGTACCGCCCCAATTTATTGAGGGCATGGCCATACTCGAACAGGTACTTATAGCTGCCCCTCATGGCCGGATACAACTCTTTGTACCCCTCTTCGGCCTGCTGGTAATGCTCCATATTATAGAACATGCGAACCGTACGGTATTCCCTGTGCGCTTCAAAAAATGACTTTTGCCCTCTTTGGATAAAGATGTTCAGAACCACCGAAGCGACGGCGGCAACAATAAAAAACATCCTGCCCCACCGCGGCCCCGAAAGCGCAGGGGCCCCACCTCCGGCAGCAAAGAACATCACCGACAGGATCAAAAACGGCAACAGGCTGAACGGATACGAAAAAAACGCAAACGCCAGCAACGCAATCAGTCCGTATGCAAAGTAACGCCGATAGCCACCGCTTTTTATCAGGTTCCACAGAACCAGCCCCGCGATGGACAGAAACAGCAGCAACCCCGCCAGCCCGAACTCCACGCCCATTTGCAGGTATTCGTTAAACCCGTATTCGGGGCATCCGGCCACAAGCGTCTCGGTCTGACTGCGGGGAACGGAAAAATATTCGGCCTGTTTGTCGGCATACGCCCCCGGGAAATAGCCCATACCCACGCCGAGCACCGGATGGTCAGCCATCGCCCCGGCCGATATCTTCCACATCAGCAGGCGTCCGTCGGCAGAATCTTTTTTCATAAAATAGACCCCGATCAGGAGCAGGGCAAGGATCAGCACGCCGCTCCCACCCACGATCAATGCCTGTTTTTTATTCTTGCGGATGATTTGTTTCAATCGGCCGAATACCGGCAATTCAATCAAACAGGCCACTGCAACAGCGGCCAGAAGCGCCAGCCACGCCGCCCGGCTCATGGTCGCCGGCAGCACCAGCAGCAATGCGATCGTTGCAACGACCGAGCAAATGAACAAAACCAACGGCTGGTCAATCTCTTTTATACTTTTAAGCTGCCCCAGCCTCTTTGCACAGTCCGTATAATTGGCTGCAGCGTATCCGACGGCAACGGAAAGAACAACAGCGAGGTATCCTCCGTAAGGTCCCGGATTGAAAAACGTGCCGGTGATCCGGAATATATGGTGGTTCGACGAGCGAAACCCGTACAGTTGCGAAAATCCCAGAAACGCCTCGTATACCCCGGCAGCCAACAGAAGTAAAATGGCACATGGAATAATCGCCTTCCCGGACGCAAACACGATCCGCAAACCGAAATACCCCGACACCAACAGTAAAAACACCGCCAACCGGGCAGGCATCACCGACCCGGAATGGAAATAGCCGAACACCACATACCCCGCAAAGGCAACCACCAGGCAATCGACAAGCGAAATGCGGCACCCGCCGAACAACACCGCGTTCAGAAACGAAACCGCAGCAAGCAAGGCCGACGCCTGCAGAAACCAGCGCGACTGTTCCAGCGTCTCGGCCGCATGATTGACGATGACGGTTGCCAACAACCCCGCCACCGCAATCAGCCCCGAAACAAAGCGCACGTATTTCATGGCAACCGGATTGTTTTCGTTTTTCGTTTTTCCCCAAAAGGCATAAACACCGGCAGGACGACAACCAGGGCGACGATCGAAAACACCATCCCCCCCATCACCCCGATGGCGAACGAATACCAGAACACATCGTCCTTGCTGTTGATCAGGAACGGAATAAGCCCCAGCACCGTCGACACGATGGTCAGCATGATGGGCACCACCTTGCGGTTGAAGGCCTTGAAGTAAACCCGCAACGGAGGCAGCGAGGGCTTATTCGACCGGATGACGTTGTATTCGTTGACGATATAAATGCCCGCATTGACCACGATGCCGCACAAC
Source organism: Rikenellaceae bacterium (assembly GCA_031548435.1). Lineage (GTDB taxonomy): Bacteria > Bacteroidota > Bacteroidia > Bacteroidales > Rikenellaceae > JAVBRA01. Next base: position 70,255 of record JAVBRA010000006.1, on the reverse strand, counting down.
ATGACAAACGAGGCGAAAACCCCCTGGTCGAACCGGATTTTCAGGAAGTGCAGCACCAGGAACACCCCGATGAACGAAAAGGGGATCATCATGATGATCAGCAGCGGCTTGACAAACGATTCGAACAGAATGGAACAAATAAAGAATATGATGGTAGCAATGAGCAGAATCAGCAGGAATTGACGCCAACTGGCCTGAGCCCAGTTCCCCCACCCCCCTTGTTCGTTCGAGGCTTTGTACCCGATGGGCAGGATGCGGTCGTTGAACTCATCGATCCTCGATTTCATCAGTTTGCCCGCCAAATCGTACGAGCCGATGAAATCGAACCCGACGTAAAGCACATATTCCTGGTTGTTGCGATAAATGTCGTTCCCCATTTTACGCCGGTCGACGGCCCCGAAGTCCAGCAGTTTCAACCGGATCGAATCGACCTCGACCAGGTCGTTCTTGATGTGCCACAGGTCGAAGTTGTCTTTCTCGGAAGAGGCCAGCACCACCGGGGTAAAGTTGACGCCGTCGAAAACACGCGGCAGCGGCGAGTTGTACAACTGCTGGCCCAGGTAGTCGAAATAGCCGCCCAGGTCGATGTCCCGAACCACCACCTTCTCCATGTCGTACTTCAGGTAATACTCCATCTTCAGCTCGCTGTTCCCCCACCCCATGCTCCCGAAAATCAGCGGGGCCGACACGCGGGGGTTCACGCTCAGCGAGTCGACCATATTCTGGGCGTAGCGGTAGAGCATGTCGTAATTGTAGCCGGTGAATTTGATATTGTAATTTTTATAATCGCCGCCCATCACGTTGTTGTTGAACGACTGGTCGTCAATGCCGCTTATCTGCCAGGTGGCCCCGCCGTAAGCCATCGCCTTTTCGATCAGCATCCGCTTGAGCTGCAACGGGAAGCCGGTGTTCTCGAACTCTTTTTTGAACGTGATGGAAATGGACGAGCTGTTATACGAATCGACCGAGGTCTGGAACAGGTCGACCTGTTCGAACCTGCCGATGAAGTTCTCCATCTGCACAACAATGTCGTTCAGTTGGTGCACCGAGCACCCCTGTGGCATCTGGGCCCTGACCGAGATCATTTTCCGTTCGGGCTCGCGGCGCTTGTACGACGATGCCGTTGCCGTGGAAAACAGCCGGTAGCTTCCGCCCAGAACGGTCTCAAATGTCTTTTTGTGGTTCTGGTACCACTGGCTCCCGATGGTTTTGTTATAGACCTTATGGAATTTGTTGGCCGGCTCCTGGTTTTGCACCCCCAACCGCGAGGGCAGATGATGGATGGGCAGGCCGAACCCCAGAACGAATAAAACGACATACAGCCACCGGTGCCGCCGGCTCCAGGCGATGAACCGGCCATAACGCCTTGTCCGGCGGGCCACCCGGCGCCGGCCCCGCACGGATTTTTTGGTAATTCCCTTTCCCACGGGCAGCTTTTCGAGGATCGACGGAATGAACAACAAGGCGATCAGCAACGACACCGACAGGTTGATGATGATAACCTTGGCGAAATCGACCAGGTCGGCCTTCTGGTTGTCGGGCAGGAAGAAAATGATGCACAGGGCGGCGATGGTGGTCAGCAGCGCTCCCAGGATGGCGGCGAACGCCCGCCGGTCTTTGTAGTAGCTGTAATGGTCGATCATGATGATCGACGTGTCGATGATCAACCCGATGGAGATGGTGATGCCCGCCAGCGAATAAAGGTGGATCTCGGTGCCGGTGGTCACATAGAATATCACCGCCATCAGAATGTTGGCCACAATGGTGATGAATATAACCAACATATACCTCAGGCTGCGGCTGACGGCAAAGACAAACAGCAACAGTATGGCCAGCGACAACACGCAACGCAATGTGATCTTATTCAGTTCCTGTTTCAGGTATTCCGAGCTGTCGCTTTCCAGCTGGAGCGAAAATCCTTCGGGCAGGCTCTCCTCCAGCGAGGCGATCGCCTCTTTGGCCTGCTGGGTGACCGTCAGGGTGTTGATGCCCCGCTCGGGGTAGATGTACATTCCCACCCGGTTGAGGCCGTTGAGTCGGCTGTACGACAGGGGCTTGCTCTCCTGATAGGCGACCCGGGCGAAGTCTTTCAGATAGTAGATCCGCCCGTTTTGGTTCCGGATGGGAATGTTGTCGAAGTTGATCTGGCCGCTGTTTTTCAGCTTCACCGCAACGCTCGTTTCGCCCTGCCCCGAATCGACAACGGTGCTGCCCAAAATATCCTCGCGGAAATATTCCGCGAACGCGCTGCTGATGTCGTTGCCCGATATCCCCGCCGCACGGGCGGCGTTGGGGTCGAAGGTAATGACCCACTCGAAAGGCGTCGCCCCCGAAAACGACACCCGGCTCACTCCTTTGATCCGCGACAACGGGTTTTCGAACGTCGTCCGGGCCGCCTCGATGATATCGTACGAAAACCTGTCGGCGTTGACGGTGTAGATCAGCACGGGCCCCACCTGAGCGCTGCCCGAAGTGGACATATTGATGTAGGGATACGAAACGCCCTTGGGCAGACGGTTGTAAAGCTGGCGGATCTGCGAGGCCACCTCGAAGCGGGCGATCTCTTTCTTGACCCCCTTTTTGAAATAGACATCCACCCGGCCCGAACCGTAATACGAGGCCGAGTTGATGCCGTCCACGCCCGAAATACCGGCCAGCACCCCCTCGATCTTGGAGGTCACCTCCTGTTCGATGACCCATGCCGATGCGCCGTTCCATGAATAACTCACGCTCAGCGAATTGGGCGTGCGGGTGGGGTTGTACTGTATCTTGAGCAACGGCAGCATGGCCGCGCCCACGATCATGACGGCCGCCATGATCAGGATCACCGAGAATGCGGACAGCCTCGTCCCGAATAGTTTGCTCTTGGGCCCGGGCATAGATTACCGTTTATCCTTATTCTTATAGATATCGTAGTAAACCAGCGGCACAAAGAAGATGCTCACGAACGTCCCCACGACCATCCCCCCGATCAGGGCCAGCGACAGCGGGAACTGCAAGTCCGACCCCATGTCGCCGCGCACCAGGAAAGGCGCCACGGCCAGAATGGTGGTGAGCGAGGTCATGATGATCGGCTTCAACCTGCGGCGGCCCCCTTCGAATATGGCCCGTTTGATGGAATACCCGCCCCTGCGCAACTTGTTGATCGTATCCACTTTCAGGATCGAGTCGTTGATTACAATGCCGCACATGACCACGATGCCGATCAGCGACATCAGGTTGAGGCTCGATCCGAACACCCACAGCACCAGCAACGCCCCGAACAGGTCGGTAACGATCTCCAGCAAAATGATCAGCGGCTGGACCAGCGACTCGAACTGCGCGGCCAGAATGAAGAACAGCAGCAGCAGCGAAATGGACAGCACCATGGCCAGCTCCCTGACCATGCCGCGGCTTGAGAAATAGGTGCCGCTGAAACTCGCCTCGAACCGGTCGTCGGCCTGCACCACGCGCCTGATGGCCTCGACGGCCCCCGGCACCTGTTTGTCGGACAGGCTCAACTCCAGCGGATAGTAGTTGCCCTCGGCCCCGGAAACGATGTTCTTCAGGTCGCGGCCTTTGGTCTCGATCAGGAACAGGCTGATCGGAATCTCGATCTCCTGCTTGCGGATAAACGAGTGGTTGATCACATCCCTGATATCCTGCTTGTTCTCGCCCATCACCACCGGCACCGAAAAGCGCCCCTTGGTGATCGAGAACAGGCGGTTGTCGTTCAACGCGTTGCGGAGCGAGTAAAGGACTTCCGAATACCCGACCCCGTAAAGGGCCATGATCTCGGGCTTGGTCACGTACAAAATGTGTTCTTCCCAGGCAACGGGCTGGATATCGGCCCAGGGCAACTCCCTGGCTATGGCCGACAACAGCTGGTTCAACGAAAGCGGATCGGGCGCCTGGCCGTTCACCGACCGGAGCCGGGCCACCAACTTGGCCTCCTTGTCCGAGAAGATCATGTCGAAAATATTGCCCGAGGAGTTGAACCCGACAATCGCATTCGGGTAGTTGGCCTTCATGTATTCGGATATCCGGCCAGTCAGCTCGTCGAGTTCCCTGTTGTTTTCGGTTTGGATATACACCGTGGCCTCCGACACCGAGGTCTCGTCGGTGTGCGAGAGGATGAACTGCTGCACGCCGGCCATAACGGTGGTTTGCGTGATCAGGTCGGGGAACAGGGCGAGCATCGCTTCCGTGCGGCGTCCGTTTTCCCGGGCCGAGATGCGTTCGTTCCATTCGATCGACACCAGGGCGTCGTTGTGGGTCATGGGCGGAAGTTTCTCTTTTTTTATGACCGCGAACAACGCCCCGATCCCGACGATGGAAACGGCGATAACCGTCCACATCACGCCCCGGCGGCGGAAAAACCATTTCAGGATGCCGTCGTAGCCGCTGAGCACCTTATCGAACGATACTTTTTTAAGGAACCTGTTCTGCCTGACGCCCGTCTGCTTTTTATAGATCAGGTAATAGAACACGGGGATCACCATAACTGTGACGAACAGCGAACTGAACAGCGAGATCGACACCGCCATGGCCTGGTCGTAGAAAAGCGCCCCCGATATGCCGCTCAGAAATATCAACGGCACAAACACCGCGCAGGTGGTCAGCACCGAACTGAGCATCGGGGCGAACACCTCCTGCGCCCCGTCCACCACGGCATCTTTCAGGGGTTCGCCGCGACCCCAGCGGAAGGTGATGTTGTCGATCACCACAATCGAGTTGTCGACCATCATCCCCAACCCCAACACGAGCCCCGACAGCGAAATGATGTTGATGGTGATGTGCAGCACGCTGAACAGCAGCAACGACAACACCAGCGCCGTGGGAATGGTGATCATCACCAGCAGCGGCGAACGGAAATCCTGCATGAAAAAGAACATGATCAGGCACGCCAGAATGGCGCCGACAATGATGTTCTGGATCAGGTTGTCGATCGAATAGTCGAGCAGTTCGGTCTGGTCGCGGGTGACGGTGAACTCGAACTCGGGATAGTCGTTTTTGAAATGCTCCAGCAGGTTGTTGATCCCCTTTTTCAGCTCCGACATGCGGGCGTCGTATTGCTTGATGACCGCCAGGCAGATGGCGTCCCTGCCGTCGGAGCGCACCAGGCCCGTGCGCGGCTGCGGATGCTCGCGCACCAGGGCCAGGTCTTTGACCTGATAGAGGCGGTCGGCGATCTTGAGGTAGATATTCTCGATGTCAGCCTGGTTTTCGACCGTGGAGTTGAGCCGGACGTTGTATTGGTACTCCCCGTCGCGTATGGTCAGGTTGCCCAGGGCGATGTTGGCCTGCCGCAAAGCCGACTCGATGCGCTCGGGGGTGATGTTGAGCAGTTTCAGCTTGTCGTTGTCGGGAACGATCAGGATCTCGGGATAAACCACCCCGCTCACATCCACCATCGCCACCTGCGGCAGTTGTTCGATCCGCTTGACGATCACCTGCTCGGCGAAATTGCTCAGGTGCATGAACCGCGAGGAGACGGGAAACAGGTCGTCCTCGGCGATAAAACCGTCCGGTTCCCGCAGGTTCATGTTGATGTAAAAGGCGGGGATATCCGTCGCGCTCGCTTTCAGCACCTTGGGCCGTTCCATCTCGCGGGGCAGGCTGCTCATGGCGCGGTCGATCTTCTCGTTGACCTCGATGAAAATGTAATCGACGTCGACGCCATATTCAAACAACATGACGATGTTGCCGCTGCCATCTTTGGTTTCGGTGCGGATGTCCGACAGGTGCGAGATCTGGATCAGCTGGCTCCGCAGCGGGGCGACCACCGACTCTTCCAGCTCCCGCGCCGAACTGGTGGGCGAAGCGACCTGCACCGTGATCTGGGGCACCGCCACATCGGGCACCAGCGACACGGGAATGGTGGTGGAAGCCACCGCCCCCATCACCAGCAAGGCAACGAGGGCCATTGTAACGGCGATGGGTCTGTCGATCAATTGCCTGAACATGCGGGAAAGAGGTTACGGGGTGACTATTTCGACGTTGGCGTCGTTGCCGATGTTGAGGTTGCCCGAGATGATGACCGTGTCGCCCACATTCAGGTCGGCCCCGCGCGACACGTTCGGCCCGACGACATATGAATCGCTGTTGTCGAGTTCGATGTTCACATACGTCCACAGCGCCTTGCCGTTGGTGTAGCGGAACAGCACCTCCAGGTTGTCCCGGATCACCACCGCGCTCTTGGGCACCACCAACTGGCCGGGAACCGTGTTCTCGACCAGTATCCTGACGTTCATGCCGTCGATCAGCGTTCCGTCGTTGGTCACCTGGGCCCTGACGGCGATCTGCCCGTTTTTGTCGACCACCGGGTTGATCTCGGTGACCGTTCCCACGAAACTCTTTTCCGAGGCGGCGAAAGGCGATACCCGGATCGCCTGCCCCACCTTCACGAAACCAAGCTCGCTTTCGAGGATCCCGAAACTGACATTGAGGATATGGTCGTCGATCAGCGTGCAGAAATCGCCCTGCGAACGTTCATAGGCTTTGGATTTTATATCGGCGACCTTGCCCGCGAAGGGAGCCCGGAGCACGCAGTTTTTGCACATCGCCTCGGCATTTTCAAGGGCGTAGCGCGCGGCCGTCAGCCCCGACTCCCGGTAGGCATTGTCCAACGTCCGCCGGGGAATCGAAGTGGTATCGTCGTCGATCCGGTAGCCGTAGCCCACCAGCCGGTCGTAAAAATCGTTCTCGGCCTTGGCCATATTCATCCGGGCCTGCTTCAGGGTATATTCGGCATCGTCGGCATTCAGCGCCGCCAGCGTGGCCCCCGCCGACACCGACTGCCCGTTGACCACCGAAACGGAAGCGATCTCGCCCGAGGCTTTGAACGCAAGCACGCTCTTGCGCCGGGCTTCGAGCCGGCCGTTACTCACAAGCTGCTTGTTGAAATCCTGACGCCGGAGCACCATCACCTCGACGGGATTTTTTTCCACTTCGTACTCTTTTCTCGTCACATTGGAATCTTCCTGCACTCTCTTTTCTTTATTCTTACAGGCACACAAAAAGAGACATATCAGAAAAACCGACCCCGGCAACCTTTTCATAATTCACTTTTTACAAAACATACAAATTTAATTGTTTTTTCCTTCTTCTCCAATAAGAAATTTCTTGCATATTAAAGACTCATTCACTAAATTTGTTTTGAGATATCTCAAATTACTTCCTCACTAATTAACTTTTATTAATTATGAAGAAGAAATTTAATTTCCGCTGATTGCCCTGTTTGGCATTGCGGTAATTGCAACCACTACCTACGGGAATGCCGGAGCAAAACGAATCGCCTTGCTCGACACGAAAATCGAAGCGTTGTCGTTCATTGAAATTCCGGGTGGCGGAGGCATTGATGAAAGCAAATATCAATATTGCCGCTGCAAAGACCACGGATGTTATGGAGGCAATGCCATTTCACTCAGGGCAAATTGCGGAAAAACAGGTATCGGAGGAAATGAAGAGCTTATAGATTGCACCGAGCGTTGGGAACAATGCTCAAACGGCGAGCCCCCCGTCACCCCTCCCGTAGAATAATCCACGCATTTTTCACCGGGAAGCAACTGCTTCCCGGTATTTCCCACTTTAACCCAACTGCCGTATGAAATACCTGCCATTGATCCTCACAACCATTTTCACACCAGCCATCCTTTCAGCCAAAGATTATACCGCAACCGTAAAAGGCGAAGACGGGACGCCCTTGGCATTCGTCCACGCCGTATGCCCGCGCACCGACAACTATGCGATGACCGACGACAGGGGTGTTCTGTGGTTCTCGGACGAGGTGTTCGCCGACACCGACACCCTGGTGTTCGAATCCATGTTCTACGAAAATCTGCACATAAGCGTCGAAACGCTTAAAACCGGCAATGACGTGGTTCTGAGGGCGAAGACACAAGATCTGTCGACCATCGAGTTCTACTCCCCGGCCTCCCTCAACAAGATGGTGACCGAGATGGCGAAGTATTTTTCGAAAAACTACGCTTCGGACTATGCAGCGAAGATCACCATCCTGCGCACGGTCGAATGCAACGGCAAATACCGCGAGTTCAACGGCTACCAGGGGCTGTTCTCTTCGTTCAACTTCACCCAGTCGCCCCCCCGCCTCCCCTGGGACGACAACAACAGAGTAAAATACGCGCCTCTCAGTATCATGCGCAGCGATCCGCTGGCGGCCGGCAGCGACAATCTATTGGAAGTGCGGTCTGTCTTTCTGCCTGAAAGTTCATCTCCCCTCAAAACAAACTATTTTGACCACCAGCACATCACCGTCCCCACCGCTTTGCGCGCACTGGAATTCTATTCCCCGCTCAACCCGAAACAGATAAAAAACTTCTCGTACTCCGTCGACAGTTCTTACACGAACAACGGGCAACAGATCGTAGTGATCCGGTTCCAAACCATCCCGGAGAAGTTCTGGAGCGGAACAAGGATCTTCGGGACAGGGCAAATCCACTACAACTGCGGCACGCACATGCCGGAGAAAATCGTCATGGAAAACCATCAGGACCAGTTTACAAATTTTATCCGATGGAAAACAGCCACCCTGCTTCCTTCCGCCACCCAACACCGGATCGAAGTGAACTATTCGACCCAAAACGGAGAGATATACCCCAGGAACTATTCCCTGCGGATCAACTGGGTGAATCCGGGAGATAAATACATCGACAAAGATTATATCTATTACATCAAGAATCAAAGCCGCCGCGACCCGATCGGCAACAAACTGAGGGAATATGAATACGTCTCGCTCTCGGATGTGGTGCTTCTCAAAGGCGGGCAAAAGATGGACGTCCAGGAGAATATGAAAGGTACATTCGATCACGGGGAGATCTATTACTACTACGCCCCCTTCGTGCAGGCGAAATGGGACGCCACCCCCATGCCCGGCATCGACAGGGCCAAACTGTTACGCGACCTGAACGCCAATGGAAAAACGCTTTACGAACAGGCGGCCGTCAACAGCACCGACGGCACGTTCTACAACTACTCACCGGAGTTCACCCAGAAAGCCGACTACTATTACAAACATGCAAGAACCACCCTTCACACGCTCATTTACGGCAAAAGCTATGAATAATCGACTGTACAGGATCTCGGGTGCGGCGCTCATCGCCTTCAGCATGCTTTCCTGCCACCACGCCGCCATCGACGAATATGCCGGGCTGGAACACAAGGGAAGCAAAAATATAACATTAACGACTTTCAGTTTCGATACGATCAGAATCGACGCCTCATCCACCTCGCTCGAAGGCCAATGGCTGATGAACGGGAATAAACTGGTTTTCCTCGATAAATTTCTCGTCGGCGTTAAAGAATTCGATCTGGACGGCAATTTTCTGGGACGATACATAAACAAAGGCAATGGCCCCAACGAGGTTCTCTCTCCGTTCTTCGTTTCGGCTTACGACGAAAGCGACAACCTCGTAACAATGGATGGCGGATGGGCGATCCAGGTATTCGACCCTTCATACAAAAGTCTGAATAAACCTTACAGGCTGCTCTCGGATATCGAATACAAAGGGCGCGACTGGCAAAACCTTCTGACAAAGCCCGACCCGGAAGAGGTGCAGATGTACGAATACAACTTCTACTCCAAGCGGATTAAATCATCCAAAAACAAACTGATTATTCCCGTAATCACGGAACACATTCGTTACAACGGATATGAAACGGGAAGCAATGCCCGGGATTTCTGGGCCGAATCATACATCTACATGACGGTGGATATGAATAAATGGACAACGGGAAAAGTATTCGGCCACTACCCCCCGGTTTATCAAACCAAGAACATTCCGGTATTTTCCGATCACAGTTTCGACATATACCAAGACAAGATATACGCTTCTTTTGCCGCCGACTCACTTATTTATGTTCGCGACATGACGGGGAAACTGCTCTATTCCATCGGTTATGCCTCGGACAGCATCAAAGGGGATTATCCCCAAACAAAAACATTCGATGAACACGAGCTGCTCAAAACCAAACATCTTGCCACGTACGGACATTACGGCAAACTATCGATCATCGGAGAGTATATCTTCCGGGAATACAAAAACGATGGCAAATCGGGGCAATACGGAATCCAGATCTACCGAAACGACGAAATGATCGGGGATGTCGCCCTGGATGCACCGGTTGAAATAATCGGCAAATACGGGGACTATTTCTATGGAGTTCTTCCTGTGAACATCGACAACGAACAATTCAACCTGGTGAAATTTCAACTGAAAGAAGCCGGAAGTCAGGCAGGCCCCGGGCCGGAAACGCTCGCAAATCTGAAATTTATAGACAAACGCGCCGTAAACATCGGACAAGTGAAAGCGGGAACGATCGTGGAAAGAACCTTTGCCATAGAAAACGCAGGAGATGTTCCTTTAGTTATTTTAGATGCACGGAAATCATGCAACTGCACCGAAGCGGAGGTTCCATCGCAACCCCTTGCCCCCGGGGATACAGGTAAAATAGCGATCACTATTGACACCAAAAATAGAATCGGCCCTTCAACCATTACCGTATCCATCATGGCGAACACCCCGGAACAAGAGCACATCATCCGACTGGATATGGACATTGTATCCTGATCGCCCTGTCAAAAGAATCTTCATCGGCTAATTTTTCATTCTTTCACAAAACGGACGGTTTTATAAAAGTCCAAGGGCGGTGATCATTACGATCGCCGCCCTTGGTGATTTGTCCGGGCACGCCCCCGAACTCGATTCTTTCAATCAACAGCCGAACTTACGGATTCACCAGCTCGCCGTCAGCAAACATTTCGTCGGTGAAGGTGTACCGATAGTAAGACGTCCGGCCGCCCGCCCCTCCTTTTCCGATGAAAATATATTTATTGCGGCTGTACAAGTCCGTGTCTTTAGGCTTGCTGTTTTCATCGGTTCCGCCTTGATACCAGTATATAATCTGTCTTTGTCCGTTAGATACGATGGTGGAATCGAGGGATCTGTCGTTCCTCAGATAATGGAACCAGTCCAACGGCCCTACCACCCCCTTTCCAATTCCAAGAGTAAACTTGGTTTTATATTCTCCTCCCATCGGAATAACAAAAACGGAATCTCTAACGCTCCTTACCTGGCCATCCCAGGATTCGATGCAACTGGACTCAACCGTGACATCCCGTGAACTATCGTTCTTATATATATGTATGTATATATATGTATGTATATGTATGCCGGTTCATCATCAGAAGAATCACACCCCCCCAGGAACAGCATCAGCATCAAAGCAGATAATAAGTTTTTCATACTCGTATTTTTTAATCTGACAAAACATTTAAGACTCCTGCGGTTTAACCCGAAACACCTCCTGTTGCCTGTACGGGAACGCATACCCCACGATCTTCAGGTTGGTGGTTTCTACCCAGTCACGGTCCGTACCATTGGGGTTCCGGGCGGTCACCTCTTTCCACGTGTACTTGTCTTCGGTGGTGAGATAACGGACGGTGGACATCAGAGTGGCATTCACAAATTTACGTTCTTCTATCAAATACAACGCCTCCATGCCCGGAAAATATTGGTTATAGGCGATGAATTTGACTCCATAATCCGAATACCCACTATACATAACGTTGTCGTAAGCAAATTTTCCGTGCAGGTATTGGATTTCATAGATCATCTGGATGTAAGGAACCAGCGGGCTTTCCGACATCGGCGGATATCTGTAGGCCAGGAACGACTTCCGCGAATCTGGATCGACCACATACCCGACTCCGGGCGATGTCGGGGAGTTGGGCGCCTGAGTTACAACAAGTCTCGTATCGTAAGGCGATGCCGTATTCTTATAGGCAATCACTTCCCAGAAATCATTGCCCGAGATATAGGTATTAATCCGCCCCAACTCGACCGGGGTTTCGCCAGCCGGAGCGCGGTTGAATGCCTTAACGACGAAATTTGCGCCCGACGAGGCCAAATACACTACACTGAGGCTGGTGCCCGTGCGCAACACCTCAGTATAACTATTGCTGCTTCCGGAACTGCTGGTAATCTGCCAATCAACCATTTGCCCGGCGACAGTATTTTGCACCGTGTAGGTGGCAACGTCTCCGGCATAGATCTGACTTGGACCGGTAACGCTAACCGGAGCCCAGACATTTATGGTATAGACTTCTTCGTAAGGTGTCCCGTCCGGCAGGTGGAGAACCACCCTTATGTTGTAATCTCCGGCGGCGGTGAATTTCAACGTGATGCTTTTTTGGTCTCCCGCAATGCTCACGACTTCGTGTCGATCTTCAAGTACCCTCCATCTCACAACCTCTATTCCATCACCACATGCACAAGGATCCAACAAATGCTCTGGCAATTTGTATTCGACCTCGGTGTTGATCTCCACCGATTTATCACCACTGATCAACGGTTCTCCAAAGTTCTCCCTCCAGATTTTTTCCGGATGGTCGAACAGCATGTTGACTATAACCGGATTGATCCCCTGACCTGTATATATATTTCTATAAGCCAACACCTTCGTTTTCCATCCATTCCAGTGCGTAGTACCCACCACGGTATTCTCTATTTCTTTCAAGGTCATCCCCTGGCTCATCAACGCCTCGACAATGCAAGTATAATCTGGATTATCTGAATCATAATATGGTCTTACATATTCTATATGATTGGGATACACAGACCGCATATAAGCATATTCGACCCCGGTGGCCCAACTCTCAACAAACTGTTTGGCATTATCAGCCGGAAGCAAGAAATGGTCGATTTGGTTTATGCCCGGTTTCTGAACCACCGCACTCCAATGCGATGCGTGCCCAAGTTCATGGAATGTGGTGGCGGTGATTTGCCATCGTTTCCGGAAAGAACCATCTCCGTTTCTCGTCCACAGTTTAATCGGGTTACCATTCAAATAACGCCTGACAGCATTGAAATGGCCGGTTGTCCCTTCATTATACCACCCCAGCAAGTTACCGGTATTGTACTCTTCATATATCCGGGTTCTCATATAAATATTGGTCGCTTTGGTCAATCCCTTTGTCAAAGGCGGGTCAAGATAATAATAGGTGTAAAGCGCCCGGTGGACGGCCGCCTGACGCGCAAGTTTCGTATCACCCGCAATAGTGAAGTTCCATCCTCCCATTACCTCCGGCCCTTGATATTCGGCCTGCTTACTACGGCCGGAGCGGATACTCCAATGCTTGACGTAAACACCCTCAAATTGCGAACTTGTATTTATACTTACATCTTTCCAAACGATCTTATACCGGTACGGAACCGGGCGAACAACGGCACCATCCATCATGATCGGATCTTTGGCCTCACCATAACGATCGGTAACCATCCATCCCGTGTTCGAATAATAGTGTACCGAAATCGTTACTCCCGCAAGAGGAATAGTCTGATAAGTCCAGTCATCCACATACTTAATACTCGCAGACGGGGCATATTCGGAAACCGTCCCCCTTGTCTGCGGGACCTCATTGCCCGTCAACTCCAACGACTTCTGAAAAACGGCTTCCCATATCTCATCGCTCAACTGATTTCCGCCTCCGTTTCTTGTAACAGGGGCATCCCCCTGCATATAAAGGCTATCCAACACCTGGCAGGCGATATCATCCGGAAAAACAAAATCCACCGGCACGGAAGCGTATTCCCAGTTATACCCGTTGATGGTGTCGTTCCTATAAGTTTCGATTTCTGTGTTGGTCAGTTGGCGATCGAGCGGGTAAACAAACAAGTTGAGATTGAGGCTGTCATGCAAAATGTCGTATGCGGTCGTGTCCTGAGGCAGGAATTTCACATGCAAGTGGGTCGGGGTAAGTGGGATTCTCGGCGCACATGGATTCAACGGATCCGGATCCACGATTACCTGTGCCGCCCGCACATTTTCAATCGAATAGGGGTTTTCGTTCTCCCCACCCGAACGCGTCAGAGTTACATTCGGTTGCAGTGGATGTTCGTCGGGTTCGTTAATCTTCGTACAGCTGATGGAATAAACCACCAACCCGCAAAACAACGCTTTGCTGAAATTCAGGATAGTAGTTCTCATGGTCTGTAAGTTTAGGTTGTTGATTTAATATTACGGATTGATCGGTTCTGCGTCTATAAAATTCTCATCGGTGAAAATATACTGGTAAGTCCTTTTCGGATCCTTCTGGCTGATCAGGGTGTAATTATTAATATTGTATAATTCATCTTTCTCCCAATTTCTGTTTATAAATTGCATCTCCCCATTGGATATAATCACGGAATCCAACGTGTTTGCGAAAGCAGTCCAATGCAAAGGAAGCGGCGGTTGCCGACCATACTCAAAACGAAGCGTATGAGTTTCTCCTACAGGTATTACGAAAGTTGAATCCTTGCCGAATGTTGCCGGCGATTCTTTCGTGGGAGGAGATGTGTAGGATTTAACTGTGATTTCCCGTGAACTTTCATTCTTATATATATATACAGATATGGGACTTCCTGCTTCAATAACGCATCCGGCTGCAAGTGCCGCCAGCATCAAGGTAAACAATAACTTTTGACAACTATATATTTTAATGTACCAAAGATAATTTCAACTTAATAAAACAATATGATACATATATTATAATTCTAAAATCATAATATATGTTTAAATTCTTATTCCTTTTTATTTTGAATAAATATCAAAATAAAACAAATAAATCCCATGATATAAAATACTGGGAAATTTTAACAGAAGAAAATTTCAATAAACCCAATAGATATTTGATAAAAACTTAATGGAGTTTTTTATTTAGTTCATCAAAAAAGGCTATAGAAAGTTCTTTGCTTTCAAAGGTTTCATTATGGATTGATGTTATTCTTATCGTAAACTTTTTATTAGACTTAAAGTTATTCAATAGATATCTTATATCCATTTGAATCCTAATGCTTTTAGATGGCTGAATAATGAATATTTTATTTTGCTTCAGAGCCTTTTTAGAAAAAATTAGATTTTTTATAGAAATATAGATTTCTTTAATCTTGATGGGTTGCCGAGTATTGTTTTTAATTTCTGCTATTAAATATAATGGTTCATTAAATGTCCCCAATATACCAGTGGAATGCACCCAAGATCCAAAGGCTGTTATTTCAATCTTGTCCATAGTTGCAAATAATTAGATTTAAACAAAAATAAGCATATAATAGCATTTATGGAAATGGCTCTCATAATGAGAGCCATTTTTTATTGCCAATAGTCAAAAAATTTGAAAATATCTTCAAATTTAATTAACTGATTTATAAATAGTTAGATAATTTTGATTATATTTATATATTAATTAATGAAACATTTAATCCATTCTGTGTATTACTGTTTTCAATACAAATTTTAGATAAGATGGAATTCAAGTCGCTTATTAATATGATGGATCAGTTGCAAACCGATATGGATTGCAGACTATATCTTGAAAGCATTAGGTGGTGCAATGGTATTCCGACTTGTCCCCATTGCGGGAGTATTTCAGAAAACCATTATAAGTTGAAACAAAGTGGGAGTTTCAAAGGCTTATATAAATGCCAAGATTGCCGAAGCCGGTTTACTGTTACAGTAGGTACTATGTTTGAAGGCTCCCATATTCCATTAAGAAAATGGTTTTTAGCAATATGGATCTTCCTGTCACACAAGAAAGGAATCAGTAGCGCCCAACTACATAGAGATATAAATGTTACACAAAAGACTGCTTGGTATATGTTAAGCAGGATACGGTATAATCTTAAAAGTCATAAATATACAGATTTTGATACTGAAACCCAAGTCGATGAAACCTATGTCGGTGGTAAAACATCTAAGAAGAACTGGAATAAACGATTAAAAGGCACACAAGGCCGAAGCTTAAAAGATAAAACTCCTGTATTTGGATTGATATCCAATGGAATGGTTCGGGCAATGGTTGTTAAGAATAGTCAAAGCCGGATATTACAGCCGATAATCAATATATTGGTTAAGCCTGGTTCAACCTTAGTTAGTGATGGACTTAGGTCATATAAAGGATTATCTAAGAATTATAATCATAAGGTTATCAATCATAGTGAGCATAAATATGTTCAAGACGGTTATCATACAAATAGTATAGAATGTTTCTGGAGCCATCTAAAAAGAGGTCTAAATGGAATTTATCATTCAGCAAGTCCAAAGCATTTACAGAGTTACTGTGATGAATTCGTATATAGATTTAATACAAGGAATATTACTGATAGTCAGAGATTGTCATTATTCTTATCTGATTGTATTTATAGATTAGAATATAGAAAACTAATAATAAACAGTTGAGTATAATATACATATTAAATAAAAAATCCACCTTAATGCTGGAGGTGGATTTTGAAAGGTTCATTATCCGATCAAACCGAATAAGAGGTCGATTAGCTGATGAGCCACCAGTTTTAGTAACCAAAAAAGCATTTCTTTGATGACAGAACGCTTTGGATCTTTTTGAAACCGCCTTCTCCTTGAGATGCCCAGTTTCGATGATTTTCGTAGGATCATTCGATATGTAGTTTGGCTATCCTTGGAAAAGGTCTTCTGAAGAGAACTATTTTTGCTAAAACTGAAAAGG
Organism: Rikenellaceae bacterium; assembly: GCA_031548435.1. Taxonomy (GTDB): domain Bacteria; phylum Bacteroidota; class Bacteroidia; order Bacteroidales; family Rikenellaceae; genus JAVBRA01. The sequence continues at coordinate 53,754 of JAVBRA010000006.1, read as the reverse complement.
CGACTGGTTGTAGGTTCCAGTCGCCTTTGCTGTGTAGAATTTAGGAAAGCAACAGCTCAAAGGGTAATAAATATTTTGCGCTTGTTTAACAATGTGTTATATTTGTGTTGCCTGCCGGTTGGTAGGCAGACATATTGGATAAACATGTAAAGTGTTTAACCTTATCCCTCAGAAGAATCTGGTAAATTTTTTAAGAACAGGGATAAGTGACTACCTCTCGCTATGTTATAGCGTGGAGCTGTTGCTTATTTTCTGTTCGAGGCTTACCAGAGCTCTTCTGAGAGAATAGTAATGGTTTCCACGCTTTCTTTTTATCCCTTGTTGATTGGATCATTACAAGGGGATGCCGAAAACCTTATCATAGAGTAGGCAGATAAAAACTAATTGTCATGAAGAATTGTTTATCTGTTATTGCCTGCATTGCGTTAAGTGTGGGACTAATGGGCTGTTCCAAAGGAGAAAACGGGGGTAAATCGAACCAAGAAGAATCCAAAATCGTAAGAACCACTATTAAGGATGCCAAATACCTATACGGGGTTGGAACTGGATTACGGAGTTCCGGGCCAGATGGTGGTTTTTTCTCTGTTGATAAAAATGGGAAAGTTGAACCTATCCGGTTTATAACAGAAGAGGGCGATACTGTGGATATGGCTATAAATAATATATTTGAGATCAATGATAAGTATATTATGATGCATGTCAATAGTGAAACACCTGGAATTAATTCGATGCTTGCAGACAAAAGTTCTGGAGCTATTTTTAGTCTACCTGTGAAAATTTCATATAATTATGAATTTCATTCATTTACCGATAAGGATGGAAATATTTATGTGAAATCCCAAAATATGATTTATAAAATCAGTACAGGCGATATGACCATTGAGGAATACATAGCCAAGAATCAAAGTTTCAATGATTTTGTTGTAAATATTGATGGGATAGCATATTATACTGAAGGGTTCGATACAGGCAATACTGATAAGTTCCAAACACCCAAAGGAAAAACCTATTTATTAAGCGTCTTAATACCAGATATTGATGAATGGGGATACGGAGTATTTATTGGGTCAGATGGAGATTTCTATGTATATAATCAGAAAGATTTAGAATTATCCATATATAAGATTGAATATGCTTCGGTGAGTAATACGTTATTTGCATCCATTGTGACCAAGTCTAATTTTGATATTGGCTATCTTTGGGACATAAATTTTGTATTTAATCATGAACGAAAAACCCATGTTATTTCAAATGGTGATTTTTCATTGGAATTCAATGAGGATTTGAAAACTATTAAACAATTAAGTATTAATCTTCCAAGGACTGAGGTAGGTAATTATTATGCAACTTCTGATGCGCTATATATTAAAGATAAGGGAACAGAAACAACAATACAGTCTTTTGTGAAATTGAATATATCGGATAATTCCATACGTTGCGTGGATCTGACCAATAAAGGATATGAGGCCTATGTTGTTACCTCCTCAATAAAGAACCCAGAGATATCTTTTAATGGTTTGCGTTTTTCTGATAGCAAAAATATTATAGGGCAGATTGATAATAATGGCAATATTACAGCCTTTGAGAATATTCATTTATCCTCACAGGTAATGAGTTTGATTCGGATGAACTAACAGAAAGTAAAAGATAATCCCGGCAGAAAAGATTTGCCGGGATTTTTATTTGCTATCTTTGGTACATTAAAATATATAGTTGTCTAACTTTTTCATAGTTGTATGTTTTTATGGATTGATCGGTTCTGCGTCTATAAAATTCTCATCGGTGAAAATATACTGGTAAGTCCTTTTCGGATCCTTCTGGCTGATCAGAGTGTAATTACTAATATTGTATAATCCATCTTTCTCCCAGTTTCTGTTTATAAATTGTACTTCTCCATTGGAAACAATTGCGGAATCCAACGAATTTACGGCCGCGATCCAATGCAAAGGAAGCGGCGGTTGCCGACCATACTCAAAACGAAGCGTATGAGTTTCTCCTACAGGTATTACGAAAGTTGAATCTCTATTATGCCCCCACAACTCCTCTTTAACAAAAAAATTGTATGATTTAACCGTTATTTCCCGCGAACTTTCATTCTTATATATATATACATATATGGGACTTCCTGCTTCAATAACGCATCCGGCTGCAAGTGCCGTCAGCATCAAGGTAAACAATAACTTTTTCATAGTTGTAGGTTTTTATGGGTTAATCGGTTCCGCGTCCGCAAAATCTTCGTCGGTGAAAGTGTATTGGTAAGTATATCCGAAATTAAACTCAATTTTTCGAAAATACAAATATTTCAATGGTTTTATTTCGATGTAAAACAAATACATACATACAATTATACATTATGTCATTATTTGTAACTACTGCAAAATTAGATGGCGATTATTTCGAAAGATAGAAGGGACACCTGAAGGGCCTTTCGCACCACGAACGGAGACGGAGCCGGTGCAGATCGACACACCCGCGACCCGGGCAAATATTTGGATTAACATTCTTACATAAAAGCACTCAGAAGAGGTTGAAATTCACTAAATCAAGTACTTTGGTGTAAAGTGGCATATAGTCACTCCAAAAATCGGGGAGAAAATGGGTGGAAAATGGGTGGAAAATCGATAGGTTTTTGCGGGTTTTCACACTTGCCCAATTTTTGAGCAAAAAGGGCCTATATCAGCAATTTACGCGTAAATAAACAAAAAAGGGCGGCCAATAAAAGCCGCCCTCGTGGTCTCAACAGGACTCGAACCTGTATTTAAAGTTTAGGAAACTTCCGTTCTATCCCTTGAACTATGAGACCTTTCTATGTTTGCCGGACACTCCGGCATTTTCTTCATTTACACGGGAAGAATCACCGCTCCATCCATTGCTCCGAGAATCCAGGACTGAAACTTCTTCCGGCTGGAACAAGCCAAAGACAACCCTACCTGCTGTAATCGGCGCCGTTGTAAGCCCACTTCAGAAACACCGAACCCCACGAGAACCCTCCGCCAAATGCCGTCAACACCAGGTTGTCGCCTTTTTTGAGGCGCGCCTCGTAATCCCACAAACACAGCGGAAGCGTGCCTGAAGTGGTGTTCCCGTACTTTTCGATGTTCACCATGCATTTCTCGACCGGCATCCCCATGCGGGTGGCCACAGCGTCGATGATGCGCAGATTGGCCTGGTGGGGCACCAGAAATGTGATATCGTCGACCGACAGGTTGTTGCGGTGCATCAGCTCCAGCGTCGTGTCCGACATGTTCGACACGGCGTATTTGAACACCACCTTGCCCTCCTGATGTATGTAGTGCCAGCGGTTGCGTACGGTTTCTTCCGTGGCCGGATAAGCCGACCCGCCCGCTTTCATGTAAAGGTACTGCCCCCCTTCGCCGTTGTTGCGCAGGATGTGATCCATGATACCCTCGCCCTCGGTATTGGGTTCGAGCAACACGGCTCCGGCCCCGTCGCCAAAAATGGGGCAGGTGGCCCGGTCGGTATAGTCGACGATCGACGACATTTTGTCGGCGCCCACCACGACCACTTTTTTGCACGTGCCCGTCTCGATAAATTTCGAGGCGGTGGTAAGAGCGAACAAAAATCCGCTGCACGCGGCCGATATATCGAACACCATGGCCCGGGTGGCACCCAGCTTGTGGGCGATGATATTGGCCGTCGAGGGAAAGAACATATCGGGCGTCACCGTGGCGCAGATAATCAAATCAATGTCCTCGGCAACCGTACCGGTTTTCTCCATCAGATCTTCGATGGCCTTGGTGCCCATATACGAAGTTCCCAGCCCCTCACCTTTGAGAATATGCCTCTCCCGAATGCCGATGCGGGTCATGATCCACTCGTCGGTGGTATCGACCATCCGGCTCAACTCCTCGTTATCCAACACATATTCGGGCACATACGCCCCCACACCTGTAATGGCTGCTCTTAATTTTTCCATTCGGACAGCATTAAACGTTTGTCTGAAATTTTCTATCGTTCTTAAAATCTCTCTCCGCCCGGCCTTTGCCGCCAAGCAGGAGCATTCAGTCCAATCGAACCGGGAGACGCAGGTCTCCTGCCGGTTTCAAGTAAATTTTAGACAGACTCTGAAGTGAATACTTTTTTAAGCTTGGTCAAATACCCTGCCCGGATATTCTTCTCGGTTTGCAGCACCATGTTCCCGATCGCCTCGGCCGACGAACAGCCGTGACCGATAATCACCGTCGAGTTGATGCCCAACACCGGAGTTCCGCCCACCTTCTCGTAATTGAGCTGCTCCACGAAGTAGTTCCGGACGCCCTGCGCCTTGAGGATCGAATAGAGACCCTCGGCCTGCTTGATGACAATGTTGCCCACAAACCCGTCGCACACAATCACATCGGCCTCATCGCCCGTGAACACGTGCTTGGCTTCGACGTTGCCCACGAAGTTGATTCCGGGCACCTGCGCAAGCAACTCATGGGCCGCTTTGGTCGCCAGGTTGCCTTTCTCTTTCTCCTCACCGATGTTGAGCAGGGCCACGCGCGGACGCTCGATCCCCAACACGGCCGAAGCGACGATGCTGCCCATCACGCCGTACTGGCACAACACCTCCGGCTTGCAATCGACGTTCAGTCCCACGTCCAACAGCAACGTATGGCCGCCGCCGGCCGTGGGCATCGTGGAAGCGATCGTCGGGCGGATCAGCCCCTCCACCGGCTTGATGGCGTACATACACCCCACCATCATCGCCCCGGTGCTGCCCGCGCTGGCAAATCCGTCGATCTTGCCGGCTGCCAGGTGACCGAAGCCCACCGCAATACTGGAATCTGTCTTCTTTGCGAACGCCTGCGCCGGATGGTCACCCATTCCGATCACTTCGGACGTATGGACAATATCAAACCTGTCGGCCGGGCATCCCTCCCTTTCGAGAATGGCCCGGATAGCCGCAGAGTCGCCGAAAAGCACGATCCGCGACGCCGGAGAAATTTTCTCCAACGCCCCGATTGCACCCATCACCGTTGCCTCGGGAGCGAAATCGCCGCCCATTGCATCCAGTCCGATCCTTACCTCCTGCATGCCGGAGAGTGGTTATTCCGCTTTCCGTTCGATTGCCAGACGGCCCCTGTAAAAGCCGCACTCGGGACATACCCTGTGGTACAGAACCGCCGTTCCGCAGTTCGAACAGGCTGCCAGCGTAGGTGCTACGGCCTTGTCATGAGTCCTTCTTTTGTCCCTCCTTGTCTTGGAGATTTTGTGCTTGGGATGTGCCATTGTTGTAAATTTTATTTAAGTTATTATTCTCAAAATCAAAAACTTCTATTTTCCGCCGAGCTGTTTCTTCAACTCCAACAGTTCCGAAACGTCTTCGTTTTCCGACAGGGCTTTCTCGTCATCTTCCTCCATCGTTTTAAAGCGGGCCAGCATGTCGGGATTGCAGGTGCTCAGGCCGCTGGCATTATCGGGATGGATCCGTTGGAACGGAAGGCTCAGGCAAATCGTATCGTACACATACTGCGACAGTTCGATCTTGTCGTCCCCCGGATTGATCCACATCACCTCGCCGTCGTCGCCGATCTCCTCTTCCGAGAACTTCACGTAAAGCTGGTCGTCGAGCCGCACCGGCAGCGTCAGGTCTTCGAGGCAGCGGTCGCAGGGCACGGTCACCGTGCCGTCCATCGCAAAGTGAAGCAACATCAGCGACGGATGTTTCTCCAGCTTCACATCGACCTTTACGTCTCCCCGGGTTATTTCGCCGCCCTCGAACAGAGCGAAAAAAGCGTCGCCGGCAGTGAACTCGAACTCGTGCACTCCCGTGCCCAAGCCTTTGTATGCTATGGAGTAATTGCTGTACCGATCCACTTTTTGCCACAAAATAATCGCACAAAGTTACACAAAAAACCCATACGCTCAAAATCCACCCGTTTTTTTATTCCTCATCCGCGCGATCTCTCCCGAAAACGACCGGCACCTGCGCCGAGACACTTCTAAGAACCGAACCCCGAAACGAATTGAGGAACCTGTCATTGAACATCAGCCGTCTGCGGCGCGGAACGAAATTTTCCTTACCTTTGCCTGTGAAAACCAAGCGTCCGGAATATCCGGGAAGCATCAATCATAACGAGAATGGCACATGTGTTCCTGGTGGAGTGAGATCGACACGACCCTGTTCCTTTCCCTGAACGGCGACCTGGGCGGATTTGCAGACACGCTGTTGCTGTTCGCCTCGGGCAAATTGTCGTGGCTGCCGCTTTACGCCCTGCTCTATTACCTGGTTTACAGGAAATACGGCTTGAAAAAGTCGCTCGTCATGCTGGCCGTGTGCGTCGCGGCCGTGGGCCTGTCCGACCTCACTGCCTCGTTCTTCAAAACCCATCTGCCCAAACTGCGGCCTTCGCGCAACCCAGCACTCGAAGGATTGGTTCACACCGTGGGCGGCTACCGCGGCGGACTGTACGGCACCGTTTCGGCCCATGCGGCCACCTGCACGGCCATCGCGGTTTACATGTCCCTGCTCATCCGCCGGCGATGGGTAAACGTCGCTCTTGCGGTGTGGGTGGCACTGGTCTGTTACAGCCGCATCTACCTTGGGGTGCACTACCCCGCCGACATTCTGTTCGGCATCGCCACCGGCACGCTTTTCGGCCTGCTGTGTTATTTCCCAACCCAAAAATACCTGATCAAAGATGAGACTCTCGGAACGTAACATCAAGACAGGCAACTGGCTTTTCGCCCGCAGGGGATGGCTCCCCCTGTTTTTATACGTCGTCGCATTCATCGCCATCGCCGTCACACCCCCCGGCGAACTGATCCGCGACAGCTGCGCCGTAAAAAGCGCCTGTCTGTGCGTCTCCCTGCTGGGAATCGCCATTCGGATGCTGGCCATCGGCTACGCCCCGAAAAACACCTCCGGACGCAATACCTCCGAGGGCCAGGTAGCCGACACGCTCAACACCGAAGGCATCTATTCGGTGCTGAGGCATCCGCTCTACACCGGCAACTTTTTCATGTGGCTGGGCCTGATCGTTTATGTAGGGGTCGACTGGTTCATCGTCGGCGCCATCCTGCTGTTCTGCATCTATTACGAAAAAATCATGCTGGCCGAAGAGGATTTTCTGGAGCGGAAGTTCGGCCAGCCCTACCTCGACTGGTGCAACCGCACACCGGTGCTGTTGCCGCGTTTCAGAAACTGGAAAAAACCCGGCGTTCCGTTTTCGATGAAAAACGCCGTCAAGCGCGAATATCACGGGCTGTTCTACCTGGCGTTGTCGTTCGTGGTGGTCGACATCATGCGCAACGCGCTTATTCTGGAAAAATTCCGCATCGATCCCTTTTGGATATGGACGGGCGGAGCGGCCGCCGTCATCGCCATCGTCGTCCGCATCCTGGCCAAAAAGACCGGCATATTGAACGTGGAAGGAAGATAATCTCCCGCCCCGGATATTCAAAAAACGAGATTCCCCGCTCCCGAAACGAGTGGGGAATTTGTTTCTTGAACAATATACCCCAAGCCGCCATTTCGGGTAAAGAATGTAAAAATTTGGATATCGTGAAATTATAGTTACATTTACAATACACTAAGACACGGCAACGCACTATGAAAAAACTGATCCTGGCCGCGCTGATGCTTGCGGCCGCCGGCACCCTCGCGGCAAAAGACAAGATTATCGACTCTCCCGGCTACGAGGTGCAGAACTCGGGCATCGACCACGTCACACGCATTGAACTGGGGAAAAAGGAAACACGACTGTACGTCACTACCACGTTCATGCCCAACTGGTGGAACAGTTTCGATAAAACCACCTTCATCCAGGAGTCGGGCACCAAAAACCGGCTGTACATCAAAGATATGATCGGAGGCGAGATCGGGGAATGGATTTTCACCCCGGCTTCGGGCGACACTTCGGTGGTGCTGATTTTTCCGCCGCTGGACAAATCGGTGAAAAAGATCGACTTCGGAATGGAGCTGGAACAAAAAGACGTCGACTCATCGAGCAATGTCGAAAAAATCGATGTTTTCGGCATCTCGCTCGACCCGAAAGAGAGCGGCAAAACGCCCCGACACATCGTCCCGGAGGAGATCAAGGCATGGCTTGAGGCCGAGGTCGCCCGATCAGACCGGCAGGTTCCCACGGCCCCCGACGCGCCCGATTTCCTGCGCAATGGCAAGGCGCGGCTGGTCGGCTACATCAAAGGCTACGACCCGCGGATCGGGTTTTCCTCAGGCATTCTCTACGCCAAAAACGAAATCACCCACGAGGATTTTCCCTGCGTCATCGAGTTGCTGCCCGACGGGCGCTTCACGGCCGACGTCCCGATGAACCATCCCGGAGAGGTATTCGGGTACCTCGCCAACCGCTCCACGACTTTTTACCTCGAACCCGGCGCAACCACCGCCGTCATCCTCGACTGGAACGATTTCCTGCTGGCCGACCGTTACCGCGACCGGGAGGGCGAGTTCAAAAACACCGTCTTCCTGGGCCCGTTGGCGCAGATCAACGACGACCTGAAGCAGTACCCCGTCCGATACCGAAAATGGGTCAACACCCACGAAGCGGTCAAAACCATCGCCCCGGCCGATTTCAAGAAACAGCAGGATTCGCTGCTGACACAGGAACTGGCGGCGCTGAAGGCCGAAACCGAACAACACGCGTTCACCCCGCAGGCGCTGTCGATTAAAAAGAACTGCGCCCTGATGCGCCACGCCACGTATCTTCTTGAATACCCCTCGTCGAGAGAATACATCTCTTCGGACGAGGCCAACGACATCACCCGGACTCCGCTCCCGGAGGATTATTACGACTTCCTGCAACTGATTCCCATGAACGACCAGGCGCTGATGCTCTCGACCGACTTTTCCATGTTCATCAACCGCCTTGAGTACTGCAAGCCGCTTCAGCCCGGCTATGCACAATCGACCGTGCTGACCCCGGCCAAAACGTTCACACAATACCTTGAGGAAGAGGAGAAAATAACGGTTCCCGAGGACGAAAAAGCCCTGCTCCGGCAAGTGAGGGAGATCTTCGAAAACGAGGAACTGAGCATGGAGCAGAAAATGGAATCGTACAAAGAGGTCGAACCTCTGGTCATCGCCTTCAATGAAAAATACAAGTTGGAAACCGAAAATTACGCCAAAATATACGTCGAACCGCTGTTTGCCGCCAACCGCTCCTCTTCGTTCCAGAAACAGTGGGAAGCCAAAGACTCGCTGCTGGCGAACAAGCTGCACCTGTCGGCCGACGCCCTGGCATGGCAGATTGTCAAGGCTCGGGCATTGGGGTTCCAGTTCCAACAACTCGACAAAGCCGGGGCGCGGGAGTATCTGACCGAATTCAAGGCAGGAATATCCAACCCCTTCCTGGCCCGGGAGGCCGAACAGATGTTCGAAATGACGTATGCCGAAGCCCCATACGTGTTGCCTGAGGGAAAAGGCGCCGACATTTTCCGCAGCATCGCAGACCGATTCCGAGGCAAGATCGTATTCGTGGACTTCTGGGCCACCACTTGCGGCCCGTGCGTCGCCGGCATACAGCAGATGAAAGAAACGCGCGCCAGATACAAAGGCAACGACTATTTCGTATTCATCTTCATCACCGACGACCGATCGTCGCCGAAAGAACGGTACGATGAATTCGTGGCCGAGCAGGAACTGGAGCACACGTTCCGCATTACGGAAGGCGACCACAACTACCTGCGCGAGCTGTTCCGGTTCAACGGCATCCCCCACTACATCGTCATCGGGCGTAATGGAGAGGTGCTCGAAAACAACTTCAGAATGTATAATTTCGAATACGAACTCCCAAAAATCCTCGAAAAAGATTCGGAATCGAACTAAACCACCATGCACTGAAAGCGCATAGTTTGTGAGTGAATTTCATTCGCCGTCATGTTGAGCGGAGTGGCAACGGGGTCGAACATCTGATCGGGCAAAGCCGCGCGCAATCAGCCCCTTCGGCAAGCTCAGGATGACAGAGGCGAATGACATTAACAGTTTATAGAAAGTAAAGAAATTATTTGAATCCGATTATCCACCCCCAAAGGAGGTGGCTTTAATTCGAATTCATGGCTAATTTCTTAAATTCTTCAAACAAGCCTGAAATTACATTACCACCCGATTTGCAGGTGGGTTTATAAGTTGACTAAAGTAGCGCAATCAAATTGCGGAGTTTTAATCAATAGCCGGAACAATAAACAGAAAAACAACCGGGGCGGGAAATGACTCCCGCCCCGGTTGTTTTATCCGGACAAACCCGTTATTCGCCGATCACCCGCAGCAGTTCGGCGATGGCTTCGTCCTGCGGGATGTTCTTCCGCACCACCTCTTTGCCCTTGTAGAGGGTCACCCGCCCCGGGCCCGCACCCACATAGCCGTAGTCGGCGTCGGCCATCTCGCCCGGGCCGTTGACAATGCAGCCCATCACGCCTATCTTCAAACCCTTGAGATGGGAGGTATGCTTTTTGACCTCGGACAGCACCTCGCGCAGGTCGAACAGCGTGCGCCCGCAACCGGGACAGGCAATGTATTCCACCCGCGAAACGCGCACCCGGGCCGCCTGCAATATACCGAATGCCAGCGAATTAATATCTTTGTCGGACACCGCCCCCCGGTTGCTGATCCAGATCCCGTCGCCGAACCCGTCCACCAGCAGCGGCCCGAGGTCGGAAGCCGCTTTGAGTTGCAGGGTTTCCACGTCGTCTTCGGCATAGTCGCGCCGGATGATCACCGGATTCATCACCCCGGCAGCCATCAAACGCAGGAAAAACGCCCGCTGCTCGGCCACGCCGTTCACATTATAGGTAACCAGCACAACGACGCTTTCGGGCGATTGTTTCAACTCGTGCAACACGGCATCGGTCAGCTCGGGCAATGACAAAAAAACCCACCCCAGGTCGCCCACAAAATCAGGCGCCGGCTCGTCGTCCGCCAATCCGGCGGGCATAACATCCATCACCACAACCGGAAGGTTATCGCCTCCGATCACTCCCGAAACAGCAGAAATCCGCCGCACATATTCATAGGGAGAGTACAGCGACTCGTCCACCTCCCCGATCGGTTCGTGATCTTCGCGCCCCTCGAAATAGACGGCCAGCTTGCGCGCCACCGGAATTTCGCACTCGGGTTCCTCGGTCAGCGACACCCGGATCGTGTCGCCCAGCCCATCGGCCAGCAATGCACCGATCCCCACGGCCGACTTGATGCGCCCGTCCTCGCCCTCGCCCGCCTCGGTCACGCCCAGGTGGAGCGGAAAGGCCATTTCCTCTTCGTCCATGACGGCCGCCAACAGACGATAAGCCTGCACCATCACGCGCGTGTTGCTCGATTTCATCGACACCACCACGTTGTCGAACGCCCTGCGCCGGCACACCCTCAGGAATTCCATGGCCGAGGCGACCATCCCGGCCGGCGTGTCGCCGTAGCGCGACATGATCCGGTCCGACAATGAGCCGTGGTTCACCCCGATGCGCAACGCCGTGTTGTTCGCCACGCACACATCCAGCAGGGCCGTGAATTTATCCTCCAACCGCCGCAACTCCTCGCCGTATTGTTCGTCGGTGTATTCGATCAATGAGAAATCGGCCCGCTTGTCTACGAAGTTGCCGGGATTGATGCGCACCTTCTCAACGTTTTCCGCCGCCGCCATCGCCGCCTCGGGGTTGAAATGGATGTCGGCCACCAGCGGCGCCGTAATCCCGCCGGCCCGCAGCCGTTCACGGATCATGCCCAACGCCCCGGCCTGCGAACGGCCCTGGGCCGTCAGCCGCACGATGTCGGCACCGGCAGCGGCGATACGCCCGACCTGCGCCACGGACGCCTCCACATCGCACGTGTCGGTGGTGGTCATCGACTGAATGCGGATGGGGTTTCCGCCCCCAATCGCCACATTCCCCACGCGGACGGGAACGCTCCGGCGACGGGCATATCGAACCAGCGACGGGCAGTATTTCCGGAAATAAACCATATCAACCGATGTTTGATAAGACGCAACCGGAAAACCTGACCGAAAATTCGGCCGGATCTTCCGGCTGCAAATGATAACTTGTGCGGAAACGACCGCCGTTTATTTTTGTGTTTCTGTTTCCGGCTCTTTCTCAGGAGCCTTGTTCTTATCCTTGTCTTTATCCTTGCGGCCGAAGAGCGAGAAGCTCACATAGCGCTTGGGGTTGGTACGCAGGTCTTCCAGCAGCAGGTTCAGGTTCCGGCTCGATTCGGTCAGTTCGTTGTACAGGTCGGGGTTGGTGAGCAGCAGCCCGGCCGTGCCGTCGGAGCTTTCCAGGCGGGCAATGGTGGTGTTGAGCGAGGCCATTGTCCGCTCGGCGTTTTCCACCAGCGCCCCCAGCGGCATAGTCGCCAGCGTATCGCTGAACGCATCGAGCCTGGAAGCCATGGAGTTGATCCTGGGCGAAGCCTCGGCCAGGTTGCGGCTGATGGTGTTCAGGTTCCGGATCAGCGCCTGGATATCGCCCTTGCCGTCGGCCACCACCGAGTTGAGGTTGCCCGAAATGCTGTTGACGTTGGCCAGCGTGCCGCGGATACTGGCCAGATTGGCCGAATCGAGCAGGGCGCTGACGCTGCGCATGGTGGTGTTGAACTCATCGATGGCGCTGTAAACCTTCGCCTTGATCTCTTCGAATTCCGACCGTCCGGTCTCCAGTGCGCCGGGCGTGTATTCCGAGGCAATGGTCTGGCCGTCCTGAAGCATCTTCGGGGAAGTTCCCAGATCGATCTCCATCTGCTTTCCGCTGAGCAGGCTCCCGCTGAAAACCTGCACCTTCGAGTCGACCGGGATGCTGTATTTCGAGCGGATGCGCAAGGAGAACCGCATGCGCCCCTCCTGCTCCAGGTATTCGATCTGCTCGACCCGCCCCACCGTGAACCCGTTGATGCTCACCGGGGCCGACCGCTGGATGCCGTTCACCTTCTCGTAATAGGCATAATAGGTGTCGGTGGTCGAGAATATGTTGGTACCCTTGAGGAAGCTGATGCCCCAATACAGCAGGAACACCGACAACACCCCAAAAACACCGATTTTGACTTCACTTTTCATCTTCTTCATAAGCAAAACAATTACCCCGTTCTTTCACAGGTACGCAATATCCGCGCCAATGCAGATCACTGCGCCGACTCGATGGATCTGGCCGTTTCGAGCGACACGGGCCCGCCTTTGTGGAACGGCACGATGTAGGCCTGCGGGAACGACTGTTTGACTTCCGCCAGCAGCGCCTGCGCCTCTTTGAAAGTCGCCGCGGCGCCGACGTAGTATTTGTAGTACGGTTCGACCCTGATGCACTCGACCCGGTTGCGGTAGTTCTTGAAATCGCGGTGGTCGGAGGCAATCCGGTTGGGCAGGGCCATGATCTGCACCCGGTACACCAGGTCAGGATTACCGGCAACGGCCTGCGGGGAGTCGCCCTTGCCCGACGAAGGCGTTTCCGTTGCGGCGGGCTGCGCGGCGGAGGCGGTCGCAGCCGGGGCGACAGAAACTCCGCTGAGTTTATCCATCTTTTCCTTGTACAACGAAAACGCTTCGAGCAACGACCGGGCGATTTTATCCTGCCCCGCGTCCGAGGCCATGAAACGTTCCTCGTCGGGATTCGAGATGAAGCCGATTTCGGTAAGCACGCTGGGCATGGCACTCTGCCACAACACCTGCAGCGGCTGCTGGCTGATGCCGCGGTTTTTGGAGCCGAGATTCTTCACATAGCAGTTCTGGAGCATCTCGGCAAAGGCGAGGCTTTTATCGAGATGGGAATACTGCATGAATTTAAAGATAATGTACGACACCTCGTCGTTGGGATCGAAGCCCTGGTAGCGGGTCGAATAGTCGTCCTCGTAGTAGATGACGCTGTTCTCGCGCTTGGCGATCTCCATGTTGCCCGACGTTTTATCGAGCCCCATCACACAGGTGGTGGCTCCCGAGGGCTGGCTGCTGACCACCGCGTCGGCATGGACCGAGATGAACAGGTCGGCCTTGGCGTCGTTGGCTACTTTCGCCCGATCGGCCAGCGTCACGTAGACGTCGGTCTTGCGGGTGTAAAGCACCTTGACGTCGGGGTATTTCGCCTCGATCAGGGCCCCCAGCTTCAGCACCACCTTGAGCACGATGTCTTTCTCGTTGTAGGTGCGCGTGGCGCCGGGATCGCGCCCCCCGTGGCCGGCGTCGAGGACGACTTTTTTCAGCCCCCCGGCCGATTGCTGGGCAAACGACGGCGAAACAGCAAGAAAAGCAACTGCAATTGCAGCGATGATCCGGTATCGTAACACGTGGGAAAAGTTATGCTTCTTTCAAAAAAAATACTTAGCTTTGCGAAGTTTTAGAGCCTCCGGCTTCGAGCCACAAAATTAAGAATAATCCGGCATTGCAACCAAAAAAGCCCAAATATATTTCCGTCCGTGCCGCGATTGTGGCCGCGTTCCTGTCGCCTCTGGCATGCGGAACCGGATTGTTCGGGCAGGCGGCGGGGGTTTCCGGGGCGCCGCAAGACTCCCTGCTACAAGCCGTTGCACAGGCCGACGCGGCAGCCGGGAATGCAACGGACGACACGACGATCGGTTCTGCCCTGCCCGATTCGGTCGGGAGTGATTTTTCAACTCTGAGAACCATTCCCTTCGACGCCGATTCGATCCACCGGGCCGATTCGCTCAAGAAGAAACGGTTTCTCGACTCCCGCGTCAGCGGCACGTTCAAGGATTCGATGGATTACCGCCCCCCCCTCTCCACCATCGACATGTACCGCGACGCCAATGTCAAATACACCAACGTCGAGATGAAGGCCGACTACGCACACATCAACGCCAAAACCGGCGACATCTACGCACTGGGCAGCACCGACAGCCTCGGGCTCTACAAGCAGCCCGAATTCAACGAGGGGAAAGGAAAGTACGCGCTCGACACCGTCCGCTACAACATGAAGACCAAAAAGCTGAAAGGCTATACCCTCAGCACCCAGCAGGGCGAGAACTACCTCCACGGCGAAATCGTGAAGATCATGCCCAACAAAGACATCAACGTGGGGCACGGGCTGATGACCACCTGCAACCACCCCCATCCCCACTTCGGGTTCCGGATGTCGAAGGGCAAGGCCATCCCGGGCAAGAAAATGATCTTCGGCTTCTCGTACATGGAACTCGAAGACGTGCCGGTGTACCCGCTGATGCTTCCGTTCGGGTTCGTGCCGCTGATGTCGGGCCGCAACTCGGGGTTCATTTTCCCTGAAATCGGCGAGGAGACCTCCAAAGGGTTCTTCGTGCGCAACGGGGGCTACTACTTCGCCCTGAACGACTACATCGACATCACGGCCACGGGCGGCATCTACACCCTGGGATCGTGGGAGGCGGCGCTCAGTTCGGGCTACCGCAAGCGCTACTCGTACAACGGGCAGCTGGCGTTCCGCTACTCGCAGGACATCCTGGGTGAGAAAGGCACGGCCGACTACCAGAACATGAGCAACTTCCGTTTTACCTGGACCCACTCGCAAGACCCCAAGTTCAACCCCACGTCGACCTTTGCGGCCAGCGTCAACTTCGGTACCAGTTCGTTCAACAAATACAGCACCCAGTCGCTGAGCGAATACCTGACCACACAGACCAACTCCAGCATCTCGTACTCGAAGAACTGGGCCGGAACGCCGTTCTCGTTCTCGACCAACCTCCAACACTCGCAGAACTCGCGCGACACGACCATCATGCTCAGCCTTCCGAACTTCAGTTTCAACGTGTCGAGGTTCAACCCCCTCAAACGGAAAGAGGCGGTGGGCAAGCAACGGTGGTACGAAAAGATCAGCATGTCGTACAGCGGCGTGTTCAGCAATTCGGTCACCACCAAGGAGTACGACCTGTTCGACGAAAGCACGCTCGACAAAATGCGCACGGGGATGAAACACAACGTTCCGGTGACCACGTCGTTCAGCCTGTTCAAAGGCAATCTGAACATCAGCCCGTCGTTCACCTACAACGAGCGGTGGTATTTCAAGAAAATCAGCAAGTCGTGGGACACGGGCACCGGCATGGTCGCCTCCGACACCACCAACGGCTTCTACCGGGTGTGGGATTACAGCCTCTCGGTGGGAGGAACGACCCGCATCTACGGGATGTTCGACTTCGGCAACAAGGGGCTGATCCAGAAAATGCGCCATGTGATGACGCCCACCGTCGGGTTCAGCTACACCCCCGACTTCGGGAAAAACTATTACGAAAGCTACGTCAACGGAACGGGCACCATCACCTGGTACACCCCCTTCGAAGGGAGCGTGTACGGCGTACCGGGACGCGGCAAATCGGCCGCAATGACTTTCGGGCTGGGCAACAACATCGAAATGAAAGTCCGCGACCGGCGCGACACGGTCGGCACCCGCAAGATGGTGCTGATCGACCAGTTGCAGATCAGCTCGTCATATAACTTCGCCGCAGACTCGATGAACCTGGCCCCGTTCACCATCTCGGGGCGCACCAGCATCTTAAAGAATTTCGGGATCAACTTCGGCGCCACGCTCGACCCCTACATGATCGACGACAAGGGGCGCAGGATCGACCAATACACCCTCAGCAACGGCAAGGGGCTGGGGCGCATGACGGCCATGAACTTCTCGTTCG
This sequence comes from Rikenellaceae bacterium, assembly GCA_031548435.1. Classification (GTDB taxonomy): domain Bacteria; phylum Bacteroidota; class Bacteroidia; order Bacteroidales; family Rikenellaceae; genus JAVBRA01. The sequence goes on along the minus strand of JAVBRA010000006.1, from coordinate 37,205 downwards.
GGTACACGTTCTCGGCCGGGAAAACCAACACGGGCGGCGGGCCGGGAGGCGGGCAGGCGCACATCCCCACTCCGCAGGAGCAGTCGTTCATCGACCATTCGGGGATCGACCCGGCCATCGCCCGGCAAATGATGTCGGCCCAGTACTACGACTTCTCGGTTCCGTGGTCGCTCTCGTTCAACTACAGCTTCAACTACACCAAGCCCGGACACGATAAAAAGGTAGTGCAGTCGCTCGGGTTCAACGGCAGCGTCAGCCCCACCGAAAAATGGCGCATCTCGCTCAACGGCGGGTACGACTTCGTCACCCGCAAGTTCACCCCGGGGGCCATCACCCTGGGGCGCGACCTGCACTGCTTCACGATGGACTTTTCGTGGGTGCCGCTGGGCTTCAGGCAGAGCTGGAGCTTCACCATCCGCGTCAAAGCCTCGTCGCTCAAAGACCTCAAGTACGACAAGAAGAGCAGTTTCCTCGATAACCTGTACGACTAAACCGCATGAATATGAACCGATTTTTCCTTATAAACCTGATCATCCTGACCGTTATGACATCGTGCAACTCCGACCTGAAAAACAATCCGCTGCTCCAGGGGCCGGGCACCCCGTACGGCGCGCCCGCCTTCGACAAGATCGAAGCGGCGCACTACCTGCCCGCGTTCAAGGAAGCGATCAAACAGGCGCGCAAAGAGGTCAACGCCATAGCCGGCTCGAAAGAGGCGCCCACCTTCGCCAATACCATCGAGGCGCTGGAGTTCAGCGGCGAGACGCTCACCCGCATCAGCAGCATTTTCTTCAACCTCAACGAGGCGGAAACTAACGACCAGATGCAACAGATTGCACTGGAAGTATCGCCCCTGCTGACCGACTATCAGAACGACATCACGCTCAACGCCAAGCTGTTCAAGCGCATCGAAACGGTGTACGCCCAATGCGGTACGCTGCAACTGACCCAGGAACAGAAAATGCTGCTGGAAAAAACCTACAAGAATTTCCAGCGCAACGGGGCCGCACTCCCGGACGCGGATAAAGCCAAATACAGGGAGATCACCTCGAAGCTGTCGAACCTGTCGCTGAAATTCGGTCAGAACGCCCTGGCCTCGGCCAACGCCTTCCTGCTGGAGGTGACCGACAGCGCCGATCTGGCGGGGCTTCCGGCTTTCGCGACCGAAGCCGCCAAAGAGGAAGCCGAGTCCAAAGGCAAGCAGGGGTGGGTGTTCACGCTTCAGGCGCCGAGCTACGTGCCGTTCATGAACTACTCGGAAAAACGCGGCCTGCGCGAAAAAATGTGGCGGGCCTACAACACCCGCGCCATGCATGGCGGCGATAACGACAACCGCGAAATCATCAAAGAAACGGTGACTTTGCGCCAGGAACTGGCCGCCCTGCTGGGCTACCCCGACTACGCCTCGTACGTGCTCGAAAACCGCATGGCCGAAACGCCCGACAAAGTGTACGCCCTGCTGAACGAACTGACCGAAAAGTCGATGCCGCACGCCCTGGCCGACTACCAGACCATCCAAAAGTACGCCGCTTCGAAAGGGTTCGACGGCACCGTCATGCCATGGGACTGGGCCTATTACAGCGAAAAATACAAGGACGAGACCTATAACCTCAATACCGAGATACTGAAACCCTATTTCAAGCTGGAGAACGTCGAAAAGGGGGTTTTCCTGCTAGCCGACACCCTCTTCGGGCTGCGCTTCAACCCGCGCACCGACCTGCCCGTCTACCACGCCGATGTCAAAGTGTTCGAGGTGACCGACCGCCAGGGGCGCTTCATGGCGTTGCTCTACCTCGACTATTTCCCGCGCGAAGGCAAGCGTCCGGGGGCATGGATGACCTCGTTCCGCGAACAGCAGATCGAAAGCGGCGTGGAGTCGCGTCCGCTGGTGTCGCTGGTGTGCAACTTCACCAAACCCACCTCCACCTCGCCCTCGCTGCTGACCTTCGACGAGGTGAACACCCTGCTGCACGAGTTCGGCCACGCCCTCCACGGCATGCTGGCCGAAGGCAGCTACCCCTCGCTCACCGGCACGTCGGTGTACCGCGATTTCGTAGAACTCCCCTCGCAGATCATGGAAAATTGGGGAACTGAAAAAGAATTCCTCGACCTGTGGGCCGTGCATTACCAGACGGGCGAAAAAATCCCGCAGGAGATCGTCGGAAAAATCATCGAATGCCGCAACTACATGAGCGGATACGCCTCGTCGCGCCAACTGACGTTCGGACTGGCCGACATGGCATGGCACACGCTTAAGCCCGGCACGGACATCAGCGAGGTCGAACAATTCGAAAAAGCGGCCACCGCATCGACCCAGGTGCTGCCCCGCATCGACGGCACGGCATTCTCGCCCGCCTTCGGGCACATCTTCTCCGGAGGATACGCCGCCGGGTATTACAGCTACAAATGGGCCGAAGTGCTCGAAGCCGACGCCTTCTCGCTGTTCGAAGAAAAAGGGATCTTCAACCGCGAAGTCGCCGACTCGTTCCGCGAAAACATCCTCTCCAAAGGAGGAACCGAAAACCCCATGGCGCTGTACGTCCGATTCCGCGGCCACGAACCGCAGGTCGACGCACTGATCGAAAAACTGGGACTTAATTGACGATGGGTATTTTCCCCCGGGACTCAATCCAAGTTTTCTGTAAAAAGCTTGACCAAAAACTTTCCGGACAAAGTCAGTTGAATGAAACAGAACCAAATCACGAAAAACGAAGTTTTTCCGAAAAGTTTTTTGTTGAACTTTTTTTCAAAAAAGTTCAGATTGCGTATCGGGAAACCACCCATCCCTAAATAAATCGAGTTTATGGAATTGACGAAACTGACGGCTATATCGCCGGTTGACGGCCGATACAGGGGGCAGACGGAGGCCCTGGCCGCTTATTTCTCGGAATATGCCCTGATCCGCTACCGGGTGTTGGTGGAGGTGGAGTATTTCATTGCGCTGTACAACCTGCCGCTGCCCCAGCTGGCAGGAGCCGACAGGGGCAAAGTAGAGGGCCTGCGCGCCATCTGCAACGACTTTTCGCAGACCGACGCCCTGCGGGTGAAGGAGATCGAGAAGACCACGAACCACGACGTGAAGGCGGTGGAGTATTTCATCAAGGAGAAGATGGACGCCTTGGGCGGGTTCGAGGGCTACCGCGAGTTCGTGCACTTCGGGCTCACCTCGCAGGATATCAACAACACGGCCACGCCGCTGTCGCTGAAAGAGGCCATGACGGCAGTCTACTACCCGGCATTGGACGAGGTGCATTCGATTCTGACCGGGATGGCGTCCGAGTGGAAGGACGTCCCGCTATTGGCGCGCACGCACGGGCAACCCGCCTCGCCGACCAAACTGGGTAAAGAGTTGCGCGTGTTTACCGAACGCATCGAGGCGCAACTGAAACAGATAAAAGCCATCCCTTATTCCGCAAAGTTCGGCGGGGCGACGGGCAATTTCAACGCCCACCACGCGGCCTATCCGGCTACGGACTGGGTGGCGTTCGGCAACAGGTTCGTCAACACCGTCCTGGGCCTCGACCGTTCGCAGACCACCACGCAGATTGAGCATTACGACAACATGGCCGCGCTGTTCGACGCCATGAAGCGCATCAACACCATCTTCATCGACTTGTGCCGCGACATATGGACGTACGTGTCGATGGAGTATTTCAAGCAGAAGATCAAAGCGGGCGAGGTCGGGTCATCGGCCATGCCGCACAAGGTCAACCCCATCGACTTCGAGAACGCCGAGGGCAACCTGGGCATCGCCAACGCCCTGCTGGAGCACCTGTCGGCCAAACTGCCGGTTTCGCGCCTGCAACGCGACCTGACCGACTCGACCGTGCTGCGCAACATCGGGGTGCCCGTTGCGCACTCGCTCATCGCATTCCGTTCGCTGATCAAGGGGCTTAACAAACTGCTGCTCAATAAAGAATCGATCGCGGCCGACCTGGAAAAAAACTGGGCCGTGGTGGCCGAGGGGATCCAGACCGTTCTGCGGCGCGAAAACTACCCCAACCCCTACGAGGCGCTCAAAGAGCTGACACGCACCAACAAAGGCATCACCAGAGAGGAGATCGCCCGCTTCATCGACACGCTGAACGTGAAGGAAGAGGTGAAAAACGAACTGAGGGCCATATCGCCCGACAGTTACACCGGAGTATTCTGAATTTCAACAACATAAATAACGAAAGGCATACGGGTCGGAACCGGCATGCCTTTTTTTTCGGACGGCGGGCGTAAACGCTTGGAGACAACGCACCGGCGAACCATACGCACGGTTGGCACTGTCGCTGACAAAGCGCAGATTGCACCCGTTCGACACGCTGCCGGGCAACGAAGACCAGTAGTACCCGATGGTGCGGGCGTAAACCAGGTCGCCGGACCAACAGTCGCGCAAGCCCGAAGCCGGGAAGAACCAGGCAACCGCTTCATTCATGCGGTGCGGGGGAGTTCTCGCCGCACCGCATTTCCATACCACAACCCATAAACGCCACAGGGCAATCTGAGGCTCCCGATAACAAACACAGGATGCGTGGGGGTTGCTGAATTTACAAGAGCGCGCTCCCACAAACCTCAACCTGCGGGACTCCGGCCCGTACCGCCGCCCGGAACTTCTCCCGATACACGGGAATATTACCACGAACTATCTGTTCCTCAGCCGCCACTCCGACGGATAGAGGTTGTTGCAACGGCGCCCGATGCGTTTGACGAAACCCAACGGCGCCCCCTGATAACAAACCAGGTTCAGCCCCTCGGCAAACAGGTCGGCAGGCACCTCTTCGCGGGCCAGATAGTCCAACGCCCTGTCATGGGGCAGTTCGGCGACGGGCAGCGCCCCGGCATTCAGTCCAACGAACATCGACAGCGGATGCGCCGGCTTGAGCGCGTCGCGGATCAGGGTTCCCATCTCCACCCCGGAGGTGACGACATTCAGGTGGTCGGCCACACGCAGCACATCGTCGAACGCGGCCTTGTAATAACCGTACACCCGCTCGCCACGCGACACGAACGCCATCTCCTGCGACGCGCTGCACCACCCCGACACCTCTTTCTTCGCCTTTGCGGACAGTTCCGAAAAGACGGCTTTGACAGGGCGGTATTTCCGCCCGCCCGGCACCGGCTCCCCGCCCTTGCGCAGCACAGCGGCAAAAAAACCCTCGCTTCTGGTTTTATGCGGATAGAAACGGAAACAGTCGACACCCCCGACTCCGGTGCGGACAATATCCCAGGAGTCGTCGAGGGCGATTTCCACCGGCCCGACATCGTAATTTTCAGTCAGCCACCGGACATTCTCCTCGTTTTCGTGGCGGTTGAACGTACAGGTACTGTAAATGACAACGCCCCCCGGAGCGACGCTCTCCCACACATCGGCCAGGATGCGGCGCTGACGGGCGGCGCACAGGTTCACGTTGTCGGCGCTCCACTCGGCGCGGGCGGCGCGGTCTTTGCGGAACATCCCTTCGCCCGAGCAGGGGGCGTCGACGAGCGCCAGGTCGAAGAACAGGCCGAGGCGGGCAAACTGCTTCGGGTCATTGTTGGTAACAACCGTGTTGCCTGTTCCCCATTTCTGCACATTCTCGGCCAGGGCCCCCACCCTTGTGCGGATCGCCTCGTTGGCCACCACCAGCGCATCCGGCCCGGCCAACGACGACAACAGCGTCGTCTTGCCCCCGGGCGATGCGCACAGGTCGAGAACTCTCTTTGGTTTTTCGCCGCCGAACGCCTGATTGAAAAGGTGCCCGATGAACATCGATCCGGCCTCCTGCACATAGTAAGCTCCGGCGTGGAACAGCGGGTCGTGGGCGAACGAAGGCCGCTGCGGCAGGTAGAAGCCCCGGGGGCACCACGGGACACGATCGTCGTTGGGGTCGGCCGAAAGCTTGCCGGAATTATACCGCACCGACACCTCCGGCACGCCATCCAACGCCGACAAAAGCGCGGCAGGATCGCCGACACCGGGGGCTTCGTTCAGCGACGCGATGAATTCTGGATTGAAACCGTCCATTATCAGGATTGACTCTTTTTTATTCCCGGCTTTCCCGTATCCGTTCGACCTGCGCTACAATGTCGTCGAGCACGCGGCCGTCCATCACAAAGTCGCAGGTATCGACGTCGACCGTGAGCACGCGGCCCGTGTAGCCGCCGATCCAGTCGCGGTAACGGGCGTTGAGCCGGCTCAGGTACTCCTCGCTGATCGACATCTCGTAAGCGCGGCCCCGCTTGTGGATCTGGCTCACCAGCGTGGTTTCGCCCGCCTTGAGGTAGATCAGCAGGTCGGGCTGGCGGATCGAGGACTCGGCGTAGGAGAACAGCTCGCGGTAGGTTTCGTAGTCGCGCGAGGACATCAGCCCCATGTCGTGCAGATTGGCGGCAAAGATGTGGGCGTCTTCGTAAATGGTGCGGTCGAGGATCACGTCGCGCCCCGAACCGACGACCTCCGCCAATTGCCGCAGCCGCTTGTTGAGGAAGTAGACTTGCAGGTTGAACGCCCATCGTTCCATATCCTCGTAAAAATCACCGATGTAGGGGTTTCCGGTATCCTCGAAACAGGGCGTGAAACCCAACCGCTGCGAGAGCACCTCCGTCAGCGAGGTTTTTCCGCTGCCTATGTTGCCTGAAATTGCTATGTACATGATTGCTTAAATTTTCTCTTAAAAACGATGAATTTGTACGACAACGGCTTCTTCGTGTATCGTTCCGAGCGAGCTCAACAACGAGGGATCTGTCTGTCATTCGGAACATCGCGTTTGTCATTCCGAACGCAGTCGAAGAATCTCCTGACAGAGAGAAAACGTGCGCTTGGCCATGCTTATGACAGGGTAAAACAACCTCTTATGAGTGCATGAAATTTCCCGAGCAGAACCACACTTCCCAGTGCCAGAAGGGCCGGTGGCTCTGTCACTCTTTCGCCACTTCCCGGTACAGTTCTTCGAACCGTTGCTCCATCGCCTCCCAACTGAACCGTTTGCGCTCTTCAGCCATATTGGCGGCAAAGGTGTCGTGCATATTATCGTCGTAAAATTTCCCTACCGCGGCGGCCACGGCCCGGGGATCGGGGGTCGTCACATACCCCACCCGGCCATCGGGGACTATCTCGGCCAGCCCGCCCACATCGGTGACCACCATCGGCACGCAAAAGTGGTAGGCCACCTGCGTGATGCCGCTCTGAGTAGCCGTCTTGTAGGGCTGCACCACCAGATCCGAAGCACAGAAATAATACCGCACCTGCTCGTCGGGGACAAACGAGTCGACCACCACCACATCGTCCGTAAGCATCAGGCGGGCAATAAGTTCCATGTATTTATCCCGGTCAGAGTAGTATTCGCCGACAATCAGCAGCTTTCTGCCGCCGGTTTTGCCCGCGGCTTTCATCAATGCCCAGGCTTCGAGCAGGATATCGAGCCCTTTGTACTCGCGCACATAGCCGAAAAAGAGCGAATAGCCGACCGCCGGATCGAGCCCCAGGCGCTCGCATGCCTCGCGTTTGTCCACCGGATCGCCGTAGTTGTCGAACAGCGGATGCGGCGCGAAAAGCGCGGGCTTGGAGGTGGTGAACAGGTCGAGGTCGCGCTTCACCTGGTCGGACATATAAATGAACCCGTCGACGCGGCCCACGAAGTATTTGGTGAACAGGCGGTCGAAAGGGCGTTTCTCGTGCGGGATCACATTATCCAGCAAGACGAGTATTTTGGTGTGGCGGTTGCGGCGGGCGATGCGGCAGATCGTCCCGAAACACGGCGCCATCAGCGGCAGCCAGTAGCGCACCACCACCGCGTCGGGCCGTTCACGGCGGATGCGGCGCCCCACTTTTATCCAGTTGAACGGATTGACCGAGTTGACCCGCCGCTCGATCCTGACGTCGGCAGGCGCGGGCGAGTCGCTGTACTGGCTCTTGCCCGGGAACAGGAGGGCGGGGTACTGCACCGTGAACGTATAGATCTTCGCCCCCACCCCCGCACGGTTGAATTCCACCGCCAGCTTCTGGTTGAACGACGCCAGCCCCCCGCGGAACGGGTGCGCCGTGCCTATGAATATCGTGGTTTTCATTCTTTTTTGCGACTTTGTCTTGTTACCCAATAAAGTGACCGCAGCAATTATTCGTATCCCTCAAATAGATCCTCAAGCAACCCTATCAGCGTCGGAGATTCATGTTTTTCAGAGTAACTCGCACTCCCCGCGTCACCCAGACAATACTTGTTGTCCGTCCACCGCAAAACGTCGTCACGCCGCCCCACCACTCGAACACGATCTCATCATTGCAACGATGAAAATCGAATCCGTCAAGACATGGAATCCCGTCCGATACTTTGATAAAACCCGGCCAACTGTTCGAAAACATCGTCCGGAACATCCCGCTTCGGCAATTGCCGATAAAGTTCCGCAAGCGAACGTTCACTCGCAGGGGGTAATTCCTCGTCGTAGCCGGAGAATAACGGGTTTAATAATTCCATTATCCGCTCCTGTTCCGTCATGTTGTTTTTCGTTTTCTGAGAACACCTCACCCCGCGGGAGCCCGAAGCATCTCCAAAATGCTGTCGAGGTACTGGCGGTCGTTGCACAGCCGCGGCACCTTATGCTGTCCGCCCAACTTGCGCCGGCCGCGCATCCACCGGATAAACGTCCCCTTTTCGAGCACCGTCACCTGGGGGGCAAGCAGCGTGAAGTCGTTGCGGCGCTTGGCCTCGTAGTCCGAGTTGTGCTGTTGCAAGGTTTTGTCGAGCACCTCGACGAACGTTTCGAGCGAGGCGGGCGGATTTGCAAACTCGATCAGCCATTGGTGGCGGCCCTTCTGCTTGCCCTCCATGTACACCGGCCCGGCGGTGTAGTCGGTCACGAACGCCCCGGTGGCGTCCGAGGCGGCCTTGACGGCCCGTTCGGCATTGTCCATCACCACCTCCTCGCCGAAAGCGTTGATGAACTGTTTGGTGCGGCCGGTAATGCGGATGCGGCAGGGCGACAGGGAGGTGAACTCGACCGTATCGCCGATCATGTAGCGCCACAAGCCGCTGTCGGTGGTGATGATCAGGGCGTAGTTGACACCCGTTTCAACCCCTTCCAGCGGCACGGCGCGACCGGGATCGCCCAGATGCTCCACCGGCAGGAACTCGTAGTAGACGCCGTAGTCAAGCATCAGCAGCATATCCTCGCGCAAGGGATCGTCCTGAATGCCGAAAAATCCCTCGGAGGCGTTGTAGGTGTCCATGTAATGCATCGTGTCCGAGGGAAACAGACGCCGGTATTGCTCTTTATAGGGGGCGAAGCTGATGCCACCGTGGAAAAACACCTCCATGCCGGGCCATACTTCCAGCACGTTGTTCTTGCCCGTATATTCGAGCACACGGTTGAGCATCACCAGGTTCCACGAGGGAACGCCTGCGAACGAGCCGATTTTTTTGTCGGTGCACGTTTCGCAGATCAGTTCAACTTTGCGGTCGAAATCGGGCGTCAGGGCGATCTCTTTCAGGGGCAGGCGCAACAGTTTCTGCGCCAGCAGCGGCGTGTTCTCGATCATGATGGCCGACAGGTCGCCGCAGCGGATGCCCGCCGTGCCGCCCGTTTCGAAACTCCCGCCCAGGGTCAGCACCTTTTTGCAGAAGGCCGTCGAGCGGGGATGGTGTTGCAGAAAGATCGCGGCACAGTCTTTCGGCCCCCTCAAATGAGTGGAATGCAACGACCGGCAGCTGACGGGCAGGTATTTGCTTTTGTCGGAGGTGGTTCCCGACGACTTGGCGAACCAGCGGATGGTTTTGTTCCACAGCACATGGCCCTCGCCATTGCGGCACCGGTCGATGTACGGATGCAACGAATCGTAGTCGACCACCGGCACCCGTGCGGCAAAATCATCCGCCGACCGGATCCCGGCAAATCCGTGTTCCCGTCCGTAAACCGTATCGCGCCCGGCCTTCAACAAAAAATCGAGCTGCTTCTGCTGGGCCGCCACCGGATGCCGCCGGAACCGGTCGATCTCCGAAAGCCGCCCCGAAAAGTAAAGTTTCGCCGCCTGGGTGATTGCATTCATCGCACACAGAAAATCAAATAATTACAGTATATTAAACGGGGTGGCCATTGTCAATATCGAATCGCCGCTCATTCGGGATAACGCTTTCCGGGGCGCCCGCACCGGTTGTCGAATGACAAGCGACCGTTGTTCAAAAATACGCTGCGTATGTGTCAGTCGAAGAACTCCCCGATCTTGGATATGGCCGCCGGCAGAGCGAACACCACCACCCGGTCGTAAGCCATGATCTCGGTATTGCCCACGGCAATGAACGCCTTGTCGCCGCGCACGATGCCCCCGATGATGGCCTGGTGCGGAAAGTCGATGTCGCGGATCTTACCTTTGGTGGCCGGAGCCCCGGGTTTCACCACAAACTCCAGCACTTCGGCGTCGCAACCGGTCAGGCATTTGATGGCCTGCACGTCGGTGTTCATCGTAAAGCGGAAAATGTTGCTGGCCGTGATCAGCTTCTTGTTGATGATGGTATTGATGCCCACGCTCTCGGCCAGGTTGATGTAATTGATGTTCTCGACCTCGGCGATCACCTTTTTCACCCCCATCTGCTTGGCCAGCATCGCCGCCAGGATGTTGGTCTCGGAGCGCCCGGTGACGGCGATGAAAGCGTCCATGCCCCGGATCCCCTCCTCGATCATGGAGTCGATATTGCGTCCGTCGTCGTTGATGATCAGCGTGTTTTCGAGCATCTCGGCCAACTTGTAGGCCTTGTCCGAGTTGTAGTCGACCAGCTTGATGTTCATGCTGTCCTGCAGCTGCATGGCAATGCGCGCCCCGATGCGGCTGCCGCCCAGGATCATCATGTTTTTGATCTGCACGTTGTCGCTGCCCGAGAAGACCATCACCTCCTTGACGTTGTCGGCCAGCGAGATGACGTAAATGGTATCGCCCTCCTTGAACGTGTCGTCGCCGCGGGGGATGATCGTCTGCCCGCCCCGCGAGATGGCCACCGTGCGGTACGGGAGTTTGTCGCGGTCGGCCGTCGCCTCAAGCAGCGTCTTTTCGACCAGCGACGAATGGGCGTCGAGCTTGAACACCACCAGCGACAACTTGCCGCCCGAAAAATCGACGTATTCCGACGTGCTGGTATGCCCCAGCAGCTTGATCACTTCCTGGGCCGCCGACTTCTCGGGATAGAACATGTAGTCGATGCCCATGTTCAGAAAAATCTCCTTGTTATTGGGCCTCAGGTATTCGTCGTTATCGATGCGGGCGATCGATTTTTTCGCCCCCAGCTGCTTGGCCAGCACGGCCGAGAGCACGTTCGAGTTCTCCTCGGGGTTGACGGCGATGAACAGGTCGGCCTTGCGCACCTTCGCCTCGTTGAGGATGGCGAACGTGGTGCAATCGCCCTCGACGGTGATCAGGTCGGCAATGCCCGATATGGCGTCGATGCGTTTTTCGTCGTCGTCGATGACGGTGATCTCGTGCGACTCGTTGCTGAGCATCTTGGCCAGGTGGCTGCCCACCTCGCCCGCTCCGGCTATGACTATTCTCATCTTGTTCGGTTATGATGGCCCGCCTCCGGGCAGCTTTGCCGCCGCGGGAAGCCCGACCGTAATAATTTAACAAAATTGCACGTTTTTTTTCGATTTAACAAACCGGAGAGGAAAATGCACCCGTTTTCGGTTTCTTCAACTAATTTCGTTAAATTTGCGGATATTTCTACCTGATGCACCGTATGCCGAGAACCATTTTCACATACATAGTGGCAACGCTCGCCGCCGCCTGCACGACCGCCTGCGGCACAAACAAAGAGACGATCGACAAAGAGCGGTCGTCGATCGTGACGTACCTGACCAACAACAAGATCCCCTACCAGGAAGTGGGCGGGGTGTACAAACAGGTCAACTACGCCAGCGGCTCGGCCGTGACCGCGGAGGCCGGCGACTCGGTCTACATCTGGTATATCGGCTATGTGTTCGGCGGCAACACGTCGACCTATTACAACTCCAACATCCGGGAGGTTTTCGACCAGTACTCGGCCGATGCGTCGGGATACACGTTCGACGCCGCCGGGGGAGTACCCGGCAACGGTTCGTTTATCAGGGGCATCAACAAAGGCTTGGTCGGCAGCGCCGAGAAAGACACCATCACGCTCTACTTCACCTCCGATTACGGGTTCGGAGAAAAGCAGCTTCAGGCCGTGCCGCGCAACTCGCCGCTAAAACTCACCGTGATCGTCGACCATATTATAAAGAAGCAATAAACCGGACCGCCGCCCCGTTTACTATCGGTAGGCGTCATGGACACTTTTATGTTTGTTTCGCTCTGTCACACTTGGTAAATAACAGATTACACCAACAAACCGACCCTGTTGCAAGGCTAAAAACACTTAACGACCCTATGAAAAAACTGTTCGGAATTTCCATCCTGGCCATCATCGCGCTTGCGGCCGCCTCGTGCGCCAGGGAAGAGACCACCAACCGCGAACAGGCTCAGGAAGAATATCTGGCCAAATGGGTGGAAACCAACTACCCCGAAGCGCAGAAGCATCCCGACGGCTTTTACTACATCAGCTATCCCGGAACCAAGGCCGGTGCCAAGACCCCGGCTCAGGACAATTGGGTCAAAATCCAGGCTGTCGGCCGCACCCTCGACGGCCACGTGTTCTACAACACCGATCCCGAACTGTCGAAGGTGCTGGGCACCTATTCCCATCTGATCCACTACGTTCCGGAATATCTGGCCTATTATGAAAAATCGTCGAAACTCACCCCGGCCCAATACACGGCGCTGGGAATGATGGCCGAAGGCGATTCGGTCAAGATCATCATGCCCTCGCGGCTGGGATACAAAAACAAAGGCTACTCGAACAGCTACGGTTTTGGCGGCAACGTCACCCTGGCGGCGGTGAAACCTGCCATCCTCGACATGAAGCTGGTGGAGGTGGTCGAAGACCCGCTGGCAACCGAACGCAATCAGGCGCTGAGGTACGCCATCGACTCGCTGGGCCTCACCGCCAACGACACCATCGGTTCGGGGGTCTATTTCAAGAAGCTGACCAGCAAACCGGGCAACGAACTGTTGCACAAAGACTCGCTGGCGTTTATCAATTACGCGGGATATTTCCTCGACGGGTTCCTGATCGACACCAACATCGACACGATCGCCGTCAGGCACAACCGCTACAACCCCACCTCGTCGAGCACCTACATGCCCATCAACCTTCAGTACGCGCTGATTCCCGCCCTGAAGCAAATTTACGGAGTGCTGCGCTATGAGGAGGAGGCGGTGCTGGTGTTCGACTCGCGCTACGGGTTCGCTCTGGCGGGCAACTACGCCAGCATCCCCGTCATATACGGGCTCACGCCTCTGACGTGCTACATCAAGGTGTACAAAAAGACATCCGAGTAACCACATCTGACGGCGGGTATGCGGCGGCTGTACGACCATATCGTTTCGTTCCTGAAAAAGAACAACCCCACGATGTTCCTGCCTTTTCTGGTCATCGCCCTGCTGCTTTGGTACGCCAACAAGCTCACCCACAGCTACACGACCGACACGCGCCTGATCCTCAACATCGAAGACAGCTACAAACGCCGGGAGAACGCCGTAAAGAAACAATACACGCTCGACGTCTCGGCCACGGCCGACGGATATGTGTTGCTGAAAAACCGGCTGATGCCCCGCAACCATGCCGTGACAGTCAATATCGACGAGCTGCCCATGTCGCCCTCGGATACCAACCGCCGGTTTTATATCGTCGACATCGACCAGCTTGCGGGGATGCTCAATGCCAAAACGTCCGGGATCACGGTCAACAAACTCCTGAACAGCCTCGTGATCGAGGTATCGCCCACCGAAATCAAACAGGTGCCGGTGGTGGCCGACCTGAGCATCAACTGCGCCCGGCAATACATGCAGGTGGGGCCGGTGAAAATCGAGCCCGCAACCGTGTCGGTCAAGGGCAGCAAATCGATCCTCGACACCCTGAGGGCCGTTCACACCTATCCGAAAAAGCTTGAAAACCTGTTCGAACCGTATAAAGGATCGTTGCGGTTGCTGCCGATCGAGGGAGTGATCCTGCCCGATGTCAGGATCGACTTTTTTGTCGACATCGAACAGTACACCGAGATGGACGTGGTGGTGCCGGTCAGGGCCAAGGGCGTCCCGGCGGGTTACCGGGCCATTCTGTTTCCCGACAAGGTAACCGTACGGTGCAATGTGGGCGAGAAGAGCTATGACAAAATCGTGCCCGAGAACTTCATCATCGAGGCCGACTGCACCGAAAGCAACGCGAAAGACCGCACAAAGGTAAAACTGGTGGTAAGCGCGACGCCGGTGGGAGTGAAGATCATAAAAATGGATCCGCTCTACGCCGACGTGCTGTTTGAAAAACTGCCTCCGGGGGCCGAGTGACGGGCGGCTCCGATCGTCATCCCTTTTTGATCTCGTTCCGGAAACCGGATGTGAAATGCCTCTCAAAAACCGAATCAGCCATGTTGAAAATCGCAGTCACAGGAGGAATGGGAAGCGGCAAAAGCGTGATATGCAATCTGTTCGCCTCGCTCGGGGCGCCCGTGTACGACTCGGACGCCCAAGCCAAGCGGCTGATGGAACAAGACCCGGAAGTGGCGGCTGACATCCGGGCGCTGCTGGGCTGCCAGGCATATTGCGACGGCAAACCGGACAAACAGTACATCGCTGCAAAGATATTCGCCGATCCCACACTACTGCAAAAGATGAACGGCATCGTGCATCCGGCCCTGTTCCGCGACTTCGACCGCTGGTGCGCGCGGCACGAGGGGGCGCCTTATGTCGTGCTGGAGTCGGCCATCATTGTCGAGATCGGTGCGATGGGCCGGTTCGACCGCCTTGTTGTGGTGACCGCCCCGCCGGAAGTCCGGATCGCGCGGGTAATGAAACGCGACTCGGCATCGAGGGAGCAGGTTGTCCAGCGCCTGTCGCACCAGACCGACGAAGCCGCGCTGATTGCCGCCGCAGACTATATCGTGGTGGCCGACGGGCAGCAGTTGGAGCTGCCGCAGGTGGTGGCCCTGCACAATGAGTTTATGAAAGGGTAGCGGCTTCGGGAAGACAAAAAACGGCAAGGGCGGGCTTTTTATAAAAAGCCCGCCCTTGCCGTATATCCGGAAACGCCTACGCCAGTTTGTCGACCTCTTTGCACAGCTGCTCGAACGTATGCTCGATCGAGCCCGCTCCGTCGACCGGGCGGAATTTGCCCTGCTCGGAGTAGAAGTCGGCCACGACAGCCGTCTGGTCGTTGTACACTTTGATGCGATTGCGGATCACCTCCTCGCTGGCATCGTCGGCGCGGCCGCTCTCCTTGCCCCGCTTCAGGATGCGGTCGACCAGAATGTCGTCGGCCACATCGAGCGAGAGCATCGCCCCCACGTCCATGCCGTGCCGGGACAGCATCCGGTCGAATTCCCGGGCCTGCACCGTGGTGCGGGGAAAACCGTCGAAGATGATCCCCTTGCTGTTCTTGTGTTTTTCGAGAAAGTCGATGATGATCGAGATCACCAGGTCGTCGGGCGCCAGGTTGCCATTTTCGATGTACCCCCTGACGCTGTTGCCCAGCTCGGTGCCCTGCTCTATTTCGTTGCGGATCATCTCGCCGGTGGAGATGTGTATAAAGCCGTATTTTTCAGCCAGCTTGGCGGCCTGGGTGCCTTTTCCTGCCCCCGGAGGGCCAAACAGAACCAGATTCAACATTGTCAGTCAATCAATTTAATTTCGGAATTAAGTGCCAAAGTTACTCTTTTTAGAACGAAACAAAAATATCGTGTGAAAAAAATAACACTTTCCCGCCGGAATGTTATGAATCGCAGAACGAGACCCTTTTTCGAGCCATTCCGCAACGAAAGCCTTGTTCCGTCTTCTGCACAGGGACGAACGAACCGTCGTTTCAACCCGAATCAAAGGCACCGGAACAAAACAATTTCACACCCTCTATCTCAAAAATTGCTATCTTTGCCACTTCAATCATTCTGAACAAACCATGGCGGAGGACAACAAGATCATATTTTCGATGGTGGGCGTGAGCAAAACCTTCCAGAACCAGAAGAAGGTGCTCAGCGACATCTATCTGTCGTTTTATTACGGGGCCAAGATCGGCATCATCGGGCTCAACGGCTCGGGGAAATCGACCCTGATGAAAATCATCGCGGGCATCGAAAAAAACTACCAGGGCGAGGTGGTATTCGCACCCGGATACAGCGTCGGGTACCTCGAACAGGAGCCCTACCTCGACAACACCAAAACGGTGAAGGAGATCGTGCAGGAAGGGTGCGGCGAGATCATGGCCCTGCTGCGCGAATACGAAGAGGTCAATGCCCGCTTCATGGAGCCGATGGACGACGACCAAATGGTCAAACTCATCGAACGCCAGGGTGAACTGACCGAGCTGATCGACCAGAAAAACGGCTGGGAGATCGACACGGTGCTCGAACGCGCCATGGACGCCCTGCGCTGCCCCGAGGGCGACACGCCCGTCAAAGTGCTGTCGGGAGGCGAGCGCCGCCGGGTGGCCCTGTGCCGGTTGCTGTTGCAGGAGCCGGACGTGCTGCTGCTCGACGAGCCGACCAACCACCTCGACGCCGAGTCGATCGACTGGCTCGAACAGCATTTGCAACAATACAAGGGGACGGTGATCGCCGTCACCCACGACCGCTATTTCCTCGACAACGTGGCCGGATGGATCCTCGAACTCGACCGCGGGGAAGGCATTCCGTGGAAAGGCAACTATTCGGGCTGGCTCGAACAGAAAGCCAAACGCCTGGAGATGGAAGAGAAGCAGGAGAGCAAGCGGCGCAAAACCCTTGAGCGCGAACTGGAATGGGTGCGCATGAACCCCAAGGCGCGCCAGGCCAAGAGCAAGGCCCGCCTGAGCGCCTACGACAAGATGCTCAACGAGGACAGCAAACAAAAGGAGGAAAAACTCGAAATATTCATCCCCAACGGCCCGCGCCTGGGCGAGGTGGTGATCGACGCGCAGGGCGTGACAAAGGCGTTCGGGGAGAGGATCCTTTACGAAAACCTGTCGTTCCAGTTGCCGCCGGCCGGCATTGTGGGCATCATCGGGCCCAACGGGGCGGGCAAGACCACTCTCTTCCGCCTGATCATGGGCATCGAGAAGCCGAATAAGGGCGATTTCCGCGTGGGAGAAACGGTGAAGCTGGCCTATGTCGACCAGCAGCACTCGTCGATCGACCCGGAAAAGACGGTTTATGAAGTGATCTCGAACAACAGCGACATCATCACCCTCGGGGGCCGCAGCATGAACGCCCGCGCCTACGTGGCCCGGTTCAATTTCTCGGGCGCCGACCAGGAGAAAAAGTGCGGCGTGCTGTCGGGCGGCGAGCGGAACCGTCTGCACCTGGCCCTGGCGCTGAAAGAGGAAGGCAACGTGCTGCTGCTCGACGAACCGACCAACGACATCGACGTCAACACGCTCAGGGCGCTGGAGGAAGGATTGGACAACTTCGCCGGATGCGCCGTCATCATCTCGCACGACCGCTGGTTCCTCGACCGCGTGGCCACGCACATCCTCTCGTTCGAGGGCGACTCGGAAGTGGTGTTTTTCGAGGGCAGCTACAGCGAGTACGAGGAACACAAGAAACGGAAGCTGGGCGACGTGACCCCGCACCGGGTGCGGTATAAAAAGTTGGTGGAGAACTAAATACGAACAACCATGCAAAAACCGTCCATACCCAAAGGCACGCGCGATTTCGGGCCGCAGGAGATGCTGCGCCGCGGTTATATTTTCGACACGATCAAGGGCGTGTTCCGGCAATACGGCTTCCTGCCGCTGGAAACCCCGGCGATGGAGAACCTGTCGACCCTGCTGGGCAAATATGGCGACGAGGGGGATAAATTGCTGTTCCGCATCTTGAATTCGGGGGATTTTCTGTCCAGCGCCACCGAACAAGATAAAGAAAACAGCACAGCGCTTTCCGGGAAGATTTCCGAAAAAGGCCTCCGTTACGACCTCACCGTGCCGTTCGCCAGGTATGTGGTGCAGCACCAGGGGGAGATCACGTTCCCGTTCAAGCGCTACCAGATCCAGCCCGTGTGGCGGGCCGACCGTCCGCAAAAGGGGCGCTACCGCGAGTTCTGCCAGTGCGACGTGGATGTGATCGGGTCGCGCTCGCTGCTGAACGAGGCCGAACTGGTGCAGATCGTCGAAAAGGTGTTCGGCCTGCTGAAAATCAACGTGGTACTGAAGCTCAACAACCGCAAGATCCTCTATGGCATCGCCGAAACCATCGGCCACGCCGACAAAATGACCGACATCACGGTGGCCATCGACAAACTGGAGAAGATCGGGATCGACAACGTCAACGCCGAACTGCTGGAAAAAGGCATCGGACAAAAAGCCGTCGATAAATTGCAACCCATCCTCGGGCTCAACGGGTCGAACCGCGAGAAACTGAGTTCGTTGCGCACCGTCATCGGCGGATCGGAAACAGGCGTGAGGGGGATCGAAGAGGTGGAAACCCTGCTCGATTACGCCGACACGATGGGCATAACGCTCGACGTCGAGCTCGACCTGTCGTTGGCACGAGGTTTGAACTACTACACCGGGGCGATCTTCGAAGTGAAGGCCCGGGACTTCGCCATCGGCAGCATCTGCGGCGGCGGGCGGTACGACGACCTGACGGGCATCTTCGGCCTGCCCGACACCTCGGGCGTGGGCATCTCGTTCGGGGCCGACCGCATCTACGACACGCTGGAGGGGCTGAACCTGTTCCCGCTGGACGAACTGGCCGGCACACGCGCCCTGTTCATCAATTTCGGAGGCGACGAACTGGCCGAAGCGCTGAAACAACTCAACGCGGTGAGAAACGCGGGCATCGCGGCCGAGATCTATCCCGACGAAGCGAAGATGAAAAAGCAGATGGACTACGCCAACCGCCGCGGAATGAAGTACGTGGTGATCATCGGAGGCGACGAACTGGCCGCCGCCTGCGCCACGGTCAAGAACATGGCCTCGGGCGAGCAGGCGAAAGTGCCGCTGGGGAAATTGGCCGGATATTTAGGGAAATAGACCGCAAATACGCGACCGATATTCCACCGGGAGTCGGGGGCAAGCGAACCGAGACTAAATTTCGTGGCGTCGGCTCTTCTTACGCAAAGCGTACGTTGTCTCTCTGCGAAAGCGATCCTTTGCCGCGCGCGGGATGATAACATGAAAGCAACAACACGGGAACAGACCGTTGTCCGTAATAATGATGTAAAAACATAAACCATGTCAGAGAAACTGAAATGCATCGGTATCCTCACTTCGGGAGGCGACGCCCCCGGAATGAACGCCGCCGTCAGGGCGGTGACGCGTACGGCCATCTACCACGGGCTCACCGTCAAGGCCATCATGCGCGGATTCAAGGGGTTGGTGTTCGACGAGATTTCCGATTTCCAGACCCAGAATGTCAGCAACATCATCCAACTGGGCGGCACCATCCTAAAGACGGCCCGCTGCCCCGAGTTCCGCACCGCGGAAGGACGCAAACAGGCGTTCGACAACATCGCCAAACACGGCATCGATGCGCTGGTGGCCCTGGGCGGCGACGGGACGCTCTCGGGCGCGCGCGAATTCGCCCAGGAGTACGACTTCCCGATCGTGGGCATCCCCGGCACCATCGACAACGACCTCTCGGGCACCGACACCACCATCGGCTACGACACGGCGCTCAACACCATCATGGACGCGGTGGACAAGATCCGCGACACGGCCACCTCGCACGAGCGGCTGTTCTTCATTGAGGTGATGGGGCGCGAGGCCGGGTTCCTGGCCCTGAACGGAGCGATGGCCTCGGGGGCCGAGGCGGCCATCATTCCCGAGATCGCCACCGAGACCGACCAGTTGGGCGAACTCATCGGCAACGGGTTCCGCAAGTCGAAGAACAGCAGCATCGTGCTCGTTTCGGAAGATATCGAAGGCGGGGCCATGGGGCTGGCCGAACGCATGAAAAAAGAGTTTCCGCAATACGACGTGCGCGTGACCATTCTCGGCCACATCCAGCGCGGGGGGTCTCCGACGGCCCACGACCGCATCCTGGCCAGCCGCATGGGCGCGGCCGCCGTCGAAGCCCTGCTGGACGGGCAGCGCAACGTGATGATCGGAATCGAGAACCAGGAGATCGTCCACGTGCCGTTCTCGCGCGCCATCAAGAAGGACAAGCCCATCGACCGCGAGATGCTCAACACGCTCAAAATCCTGTCGATCTAAACGCGTAATTCCCCGTTTCGAGAAAAAAAGGTTGCCTGTATCGGGCAACCTTTTTTTCTTATGGGAAGATCAACTCCTCTTGTTTTTGAGATTCAGGTTGTCAAAAAAATTCATACCTTTGGAGTAAACCAAGAACGAACTCCATGAAACATCTGTCCGTGTTGCTTGCGGCCACTGCCGCGGTTCTGCTGTCGGGATGCCGGTTTCACCACGACTCGGCCTCCGGCAACGACCTTGTTTTCGATTCGCTGGCCTCGACCTGGGACGAGGGAATTCCGCTGGGCAACGGCGTGATCGGCGCATTGATATGGCAAAAAGAGGATGCGCTGCGTCTGTCGCTCGACCGCGTAGACCTGTGGGACACGCGTCCGGCGGCGGGAATGGATTCGCTATCGACTTACAACTTCGCCTGGATCGCCCAACAGGTCGACAAAGGCGATGTGTGGCCGGTGCAAATGCGGTACGACATGCCGTACGACACGTCAGCCTGTCCGTCAAAAATCCCGGGCGGAGCCATCGAATTCAACATCAGCGGTTTGGGCAAGGCCGAAAGAGTGCGGTTGACGCTTTCGGACGCCGTGTGCGAAGTGGACTGGGACAGCGGAGCCAAACTCCACGCCTTTGTCCATGCCACCGAGCCGGTGGGCTGGTTCCGGTTCGACAATGTGGGCAGCGATTTCAAGCCGGTGCTGGTGCCTCCGATGTACCAAACCGCGTCGGGACGGGAGGCGAACGCCCTCGACGGACACGACCTGCAACGGCTCGGTTATCCCCAGGGGATCGTGAGCGAGGACGGCAACCTCATCACCTACCGCCAGCAGGGCAGCGACGGGTTCTACTATGACATCGCGGTGATCTATTACCACAAATGGAACCGGGTCGAGGGAGTATGGAGCATCTCTACCAGCCGGTCGGAAGCGAAAGACGGGGCCGCTGCTCCGGCTATCGCCGCCGCAGCCGTCAAACGCAGCATGAAAGACGATTTCAAGACCCATCTCGCCTGGTGGAAAACCTATTGGGCGAAGTCGTCGATCAGCATACCGGACAAAGTCATTGAGAAACAATACTATAACGAGCTCTATAAATTCGGTTCCGTGGCCCGCAGCTACGCCCCGCCCATTTCGCTGCAAGCGGTATGGACAGCCGACAACGGGCAACTGCCGCCGTGGAAGGGCGACTTCCACCACGACCTCAACACCCAGCTCAGCTACTGGCCCTGCTACACGGCCAACCGCCTGGACGAGGGGCTGGGCTACCTCAACTGGCTGTGGGAGGTGCGCGACACCTGCAAGCGCTACACACGGGAGTTTTTCGGGTGCGACGGACTGGCCGTGCCGGGCGTGTGCACCATCGACGGGATGCCGATGGGCGGATGGTGCCAATATTCGATGAGCCCCACCGTGTCGGCGTGGCTGTCGCAGCATTTCTACCTCCATTGGAAGTACTCTGCCGACGCGGATTTCCTGCGCGAGAGGGCCTATCCGTATGTGAAAGACGTGGCGGTTTTTCTGGACCGGCTGGCCGTGACCGACAGCGCGGGAATGCGCCGGCTGCCCCTGAGCGCCAGCCCCGAGATCCACGACAACAGCCTCCGCGCATGGTTTCGCACCAACACCAACTACGATCTGGCGTTGATCCGCTTCGTCTACACGGCGGCGGCGGAGATGGCCGGCGAACTGGGCCTGAGCGAGGAAGAACGGCTGTGGGAAGTGATCCTGCAACAATGGCCCGCCCTCGACGTGGACGAGCAGGGTGCGCTGACCTTTGCCAAAGGCGAACCTTATGCGCAGTCGCACCGCCACTTCTCGCACATGATGGCGTTCCACCCGCTGGGACTGGTCGACTGGAGCAACGGGGAGCAGGATCGGCGCACCATCAGGGCCACCCTGGATAAACTCGACAAGGCGGGCCCCGACTATTGGGTGGGTTACTCGTACAGCTGGCTCGGCAACGCCAGGGCGCGGGCCATGGACGGCGAGGGCGCGGCCGAGGCATTGAAAATATTCGCCGAACATTTCTGCCTCAGGAACACATTCCACGCCAACGGCGACCAGACCAAACAGGGGTACTCGCGCTTCACCTACCGGCCGTTCACGCTGGAGGGCAACTTCGCGTTCGCCTCGGGTGTGCAGGAGATGCTGATGCAAAGCCACACGGGCGTAATCCGGGTGTTCCCGGCCGTGCCGGCCTCGTGGAACGATGCATCGTTCGAAAATCTGCGGGCCATGGGCGGCTTCCTGGTGTCGGCCCAGCGCAGCAACGGGAAGGTGACGGGGGTGAAAATCCGTTCGGAGAAAGGCGGCCTGATGCGGATCGAGGTTCCGTTCACCGAGGGAGTGAAAGTTGAAAAAAACGGCCGCAAGACGGAGATGGGTGAGGCCGTGTCGGAAGACGGGCTGCTTTTCCTTGAAATGGAAGCCGGAGAAGAGATTGTGTTGCATACTTAAAACGGGATGACTATGAGATCGGTGTTTCTGTCCGCGTTGATTGCGGCGATATGTTTCGGGTGCAGCACCTCCCCGAAAGAGCAGGGATTTTTCAGGGAAGCGGTTGCGGTATGGCCGCAGGGCAAGCAACTCGAACAGAACGTCACCGCGGCTTTCCGGGCCGTGGTGGATTACGACGGGCGCTCGGACGTGCAACTGAACATCGCCGCCAGCTCGGACTACCGGGCGTGGGTCAACGGCGAATTTCTGGGGCACGGGCCGTGTGTGGCCGCCCACGGGTTCTTCCGCGTGGACGAGTACGACCTGAAAGACCGGCTGGTGAAAGGCAGGAACATCATCGCCATCGAGGCGGCGGGGTACAACGTCGACAACTTCTACCTGCCCAACCAACCGTCGTTCGTGCAGGCCGAGGTGACCTCGCGGGGCAAAGTGCTGGCCGCCACCGCAACCAATGGAGACAAGGCGTTCGAGGCGTTCCTCCCCGGGCAGCGGGTGCAGCAGGCGCTGAAATACAGTTTCCAGCGAACGTTCGTCGAGTCGTATTCTTTGCAGGACGGATTTGATGCCTGGATTAAAGACGCCTCGGTCGCACTCCCCGTGGCGGCCTTGGAGCAAACCGACAATAAAGCACTGATAGAGAGACGGGTTAAATATCCGGACTACACCGTCCGCAAACCGGTGGAGCAGATGCCGGGCAACATCTACCGCTTCGAATGCAACTCCACGGGGTTCATCGGCGCGCGGATCGAGGCGAACACCCCCTCGGAGGTGGTGCTGACCTGGGATGAGCTGCTGACCGGCGGCGATGTGAACATCGGCCGGTTGCGCTGCAACAGCACGCTGACCTACAAACTGGAACCGGGGGTATACGACATCGAGTCGTTCGAGCCCTACACGCTGCAATACCTCAAGGTGACGGTCAACAGCGGCGACTGTTCCGTCAGCGCGCCCTACATCCGCCAGTATGTCAACTCGGACACGGGGCGGGCATCGTTCGCATGCAGCAACACCGATCTGGACAAGATATTCGCCGCAGCAACCGAAACCTTCCGCCAGAATGCGCTGGACGTATTCATGGACTGCCCCTCGCGCGAGCGGGCGGGATGGCTGTGCGACAGCTATTTCGCATCGCGCGTGGCATTCGACCTGTCGGGCAACACGCTGATCGAGAAGAACTTTTTCGAGAATTACCTGTTGCCCGGGAGTTTCCAATACCTGCCCGAGGGAATGCTGCCGATGTGCTATCCGGCCGATCACGCGGACTATAACTTTATTCCCAACTGGGCCATGTGGTTCGTGCTCGAATTGCAAGAGTACGGGCAGCGCAGCGGCGACACGGCCATGGTCAAGGCACTGGAACCGAAAGTGATGGCGCTGGTCGACTACTTCAAACCGTTCGAGAACAGCGACGGGCTGCTGGAGAAACTCGACAAGTGGGTGTTCATCGAATGGTCGCGGGCGAACGAGTTCGTGCAGGATGTGAGCTACCCCACCAACATGCTCTACGCGCAGATGCTCGACGTGGCCGGGAGCCTCTATGCCAAACCGGAACTGACGGCGCAGGCCGCCGCGATACGGGAAACGATCCGCAGTCAATCGTTCGACGGGACGTTCTTCCGCGACAACGCCGTGCGCACGGACGGCAAGTTAGCCGTGCAAAACAACCGCACCGAAACCTGCCAATACTATGCCTTTTACTTCGGCATCGCCACCCCGGAAAGCCATTCGGGATTGTGGTCGCTGCTGCTCGATAAGTTCGGCCCGAAGCGCAATTCCTCCACCGAATATGCCGACATCTACCCATCCAACGCCTTCATGGGCAATTACATGCGCATGGAAATCCTCTCGCGATACGGCCATGTGAAGCAGATGCTGGGCGAGTCGGCCGACTTTTTCCTCTACATGGCCAACACCACCGGCACGCTGTGGGAGAACGTATCGGCCGCAAGCGTGTGGAGCTGCTGCCACGGCTTCGCGTCGCACGTGGCGCACGTCTTCTACCGCGACCTGCTGGGGATCGCCCGGGTCGACGCGCCGGGCCGCAAGGTCGATATTGCGTTCAACGAAACAGGAATGGACTGGTGCAAAGGCACGATGCCTGTGGGCGGAGAGGCCATCGTCCTCGAATGGAGGAAAGAGGGCGGCAACCTGCGCTACTCGCTCGCCCTACCTGAAGGGTATGAAGCGAACGTGGTCAATAAAACCGGGCTGGAGTTGGTAAAAGGACTCTAAAAACCGCTATATTCGCACCGCAAATGAAGATTTCCGAAGAGAAGAGGGCGATACTGAACAACCTGCTGGCCTTTGTCAAAAAAGTCGGCGGGGATGTTTACGGCATGATCCGGCGGCAGAAAAAATGGTATCTGATCGCCACGGTGATCTTTCTGTTGATCATCACCGTTTTCGACAAGTACAGCCTCATCAACGGCATGGCGTCCTACTCCCGGATACGGGAAATGGAACGGCAAAAGAGCGGGCTGCTGCGTGAGATCGCCCGCGACAGTTCGGCCGTGCGGCACCTCTCGGACGATGAGATCGTCGAGAAAACAGCCCGCGAAATGTACCTGATGAAACGCGAGGGCGAAACCATCTACATCGTACCTGAAGATTGACCGGATAAAATGAAAGGCAGCCGTTCCCGGCTGCTTTTTTTATAACCTCATATCCCGCGATGTTGTTATTCAAACTGCCATCCCGAGTACCCAAAGGTGTTTTGAATGAAATCCTACGTTCATTCATGCATCAGAGCGGGACAATGCTTTTGCTATGGAGGAAGATTCCTTCACCCCGTTCAGGATGACGCGAAAAAGCGGGATAACACAGGACATAAGCCCGAGAAACAACGGCACAACAGCCGCTTTTTTTAACCCAACCGCCCGATAACAGACAGAAGCGGCGGCACGAACAGCATCAGATAGAGGAAGTTGGTCATGAATCCCGGGTTGGTGTGGCAGAAATAAACGGGAACAACCACCGACAACGGCACGGCCAGCAACGGCAACTGGTCGAGCGAATGGCTTGGCAGCAAAAACATTGCGGTCTGAATCAGCAACATCGCAAGGTACAGCACCATCGCCTTCTCGCTCCGGTTCTCCATGTAGCGGCGGTTGCGCACGAACGACACCAGCGAGAAGAACATCACGACCGTCACGGCAATGGCGAACAGCCATTGTATCACTGAGATATCGGTCGTCCCGGGCAGAGCGCCCCCCCGCACCGCATCGCCCCACAATCCCCAAAAAATATCGCCCAACGGCACCCGGGCATCGGACAAAAGGCGGAAACAGAAAATCCCGTAAGCATACAGAAACGCCGTAACGGCGAAGCCCGCCAAAGCAATGACCCATTCGCGTACGCTGAACAATCTGAATACCAGCAACCCGACCGGAACGAGCAGAAAAAAGAACACGCACGGGGGATAAACGACCGCCGCCAGTCCGGTCATCACGGCGCTCTCGAAGATGTAGCCGTTGGAACGCTCTTTCTTATACGAGCGGATCAGTTTTTCAGTGGCCAGGATCAGGAAAAAAGCAGACACGATCGTCTTTAGGAGGGCCGGGCCGGCGCAGAAACCGGAGCTCACCAACATGCACACCAGCATGGGCATGTACGACTTCTCGCGGGCGAGCGAAAAACGGATGAACACGCGCATGATGCGGTACGCGCAGGCGAAAAGCAGTATGAACGCCGTAATATACCCCAATTCCGGCAGCCTGAGGAACACTCCGTCGATCCACACTCCCGCGGCATATCCCGACACACCCGAGGGCGGCACAAGCTGCGCATCGGCCGCCGCGCCCCCCCAGAACAAGATGAACAACACGGCGAATCCGGCCATGGTGTTGATGATGTTATGCCTTGTCAGGTCGAACATAAACGGAAAGTGTGGCTCAAATTTACGATAAATCTGGAAAAAATTAACCGCTGAATGTTCAGCGGTTAATTTCCATCGGCCGGCTCCAGAACTATTTCAGATCCTGACCGATGTCACGGCGGAGATACTTCCCGTCGTAGTCGATCGAGGCGATGGTGTCGTACGACCTACCGGCGGCCTCTTCGATCGAGTCGCCGAACGAGGTGACGGCCAGCACCCGGCCTCCGTTGGTGAACACCCCCTCTTTTTTCAGAACGGTGCCGGCATGGAACGTCAGGCTCTCGGAGGGAATGTCGAGCCCCCTGATGGGCAACCCCTTAGAATAATCGCCCGGGTAGCCCTGCGACACGCAGACCACCGTGACGGCCGTGCGCGGGTCGATCTCGATCTCTTTCTTTTCGAGGCTTCCATAAACGACCCCTTCGAACAGGTCCATGATATCGCTCTTGATGCGCGGCATCACCACCTCGGTCTCGGGATCGCCCAGGCGCACGTTGTACTCGATGACATACGGGTCGCCGGCGACGTTCATCAGCCCGATGAAAATGAATCCTTTATACGGTATATTTTCTTTTTTCAGCCCTTCGACGGTCGGCTCCACGATGCGGGCGTGCACCTTGTCCATGAATGCCGCGTCGGCAAACGGCACGGGCGACACGGCCCCCATGCCGCCGGTGTTGGGCCCGGTGTCTCCTTCGCCGATGCGTTTGTAGTCTTTGGCCTCGGGCAGTATTTTATAGCTCTCGCCGTCGGTGAGCACGAACACCGACAGTTCGATGCCGTTGAGGTACTCTTCGATCACCACCCGACTCGATGCAGCCGAGAACTTGGCCTCCAGCAGCATTTCGCCCAGCTCGCGCTTAGCCTGGTCGATGCTTTCGCAGATGACCACGCCCTTGCCCGCCGCCAGACCGTCGGCCTTGAGCACATACGGGGCTTTGAGCGAGTCGAGGAATGCGTAGCCCTCTTCGATGGTCGCCTTGGTGAACGAGCGGTAAGCCGCCGTGGGGATGCCGTTCCGGGTCATGAACGCCTTGGCGAAGTCCTTGCTTCCCTCCAACCGGGCCCCCTGCATCGACGGGCCGATCAGCGGCACGTGTTTGATGTCGTCATCGTTATTGAAAAAGTCATAGATCCCTTTCACCAGCGGCTCCTCGGGGCCCACCACCACCAGATTGATGCTGTTGTTGACGATGAATTGCTTGATGGATGCAAAATTGGAGAGGTTCAGGTCGATGTTCGTGCCGCAGAGGCCGGTGCCCGCGTTGCCCGGGGCAATGTACAACTTGCCGATCCGTTTGCTCCGTGCGATCTTCCATGCCAGCGCGTGTTCCCTTCCCCCTGATCCTAAGAGTAAAACGTTTAAATTCTGCGGTAATTTCATTGGATTGATTTTTGAGACGAAAGCCACAAAGATAGTGCCAAAAAAGCAAATCAGCAAGATGTGTTGCAGGAATTGCAGTCGCCGTCGCGGCAGATTTCAGGCCCTTTCCCTGCGGCGTTTTCCTCTTCGCGGAACTGGGCGGCGGCGCACTGGATGCCGCGTTTTTTCATCTCGTCGTTGTCGGCGATCTCGGACTTGATGTGATGTCCTTTGATCATCAGCGTGAGCGACATACCCACAACAAACAGGGCAACGGCCCCGACGGCGATAAGGATGATGGCGAATGTGGATGACATGGGATCTCGTTTTATGGCAAAAAAAGCATTCCTGCATTTAAGACTTTGCTCGGGCAAAGATAGCGAAAATACGCCTGAGTCCATGAACGCGCCCAACCCCCGCACGATCAGAGAAGGAATGACATGCGCTTCGCTATGACGGAAATAGTGCGCTGCCGCATTCAGGGCGACACATGCGGGATCGAAATGCAAACGAAATTGCGCGTCAATAACCCTCGCCGGGCTTTGCCTCGTCCGGGGTTACCTTGCGGCGGGTGAGCGCACGCCAGGCATACGAAATGTACCACGCCACAAACGGGATGGCCAGCGACACCCATGCCATGACCGTAAGCGTGAAACGGCTCGACGAACTGTTGTACAGGGTCAGCGACGAAGACGCGTCGGCCAGCGACGGATAATAGGCCGTGTGGTTGTATCCGGCCAGCAGCATCAGCCCCAGCACGGCCAGCACCGTCCCGGCACCCGTGTAGACGATGCCGGTACATTTTTTCGAGAACAGCGCCACCCATATCCCGGCCAGCACGGCCAGCACCCCGGCAACGAAAACCGCAGCCACAGCAGGCATCCGGACGAGGTTGTGGAAATATTTGAACGGCTCTTTCGAAATAACACCCGTGGCGGGATCGACCGCCCAGCCATCCCCGACCATGATTGAAACAACAAATACCAGAAACAGGATCACAAAAGGCGCGGCGGTGTATTTTATCTGTTTCCGGGCGCGGGCGGACACCTCCACGTCGTCGACCGTCTTCATGATGAACTGCGCGCCGAGGATGCGCGAAAGGCAGAGCACGGCCAGGCCCAGGGCGAGGTTGCGGTAGTCGGCCAGCGCCTCCAGCCCGTGCCAGGGCGACGTCCACCGGGAGATGGTCGCATCGCCGCCGAAGTTGGTGATATTGCCCTTCTCGACAATGAAATTGGCACCGGTGAAAAAGGTCGCCACAGCCGCCCCCAACAAGAACGTGCCGAATACGCCGTTGAGCATCAGGAACCATTCGTAGGTCTTCTGCCCGAGGAAGTTGCCCGGCTTCGAGCGGAACTCGTACGACACGGCCTGGATAACGAAAAAGAACAGGATCGCCATCCACAGGTAGACCGCCCCGCCAAAGCTGGTGCTGTAAAACAGCGGGAACGACGCGAAAAACGCCCCGCCGAAAGTGACCAACGTAGTGAAAGTCAGCTCCCACTTGCGCCCGAGCGAGTTGACGATCATGCTGCGTTGCAGCGGCGTTTTGCCCAAAGCGTAAAGCAGCCCCTGCCCGCCCTGCACAAACAGCATGAACACCAGCGCCGCGGCCAGCAGCGAAATGATGAACCACCAGTAGTGCTGAAGGAAAATATAAGTCGAGTCCATAAGGAAAATTATTTTACTTATCCGCAAAGTTGTTCTTGTAGAAAACAATGAATTTCTTTATTCCACTTTTTCCTTGATAAAAAAGTGGAGCAAAAAATCAAGGCACTTGCTATTTTCGTCCACCCGCTAAAGTGTTTAGCCTGCGGGATGAAGGTCAACTATCGCTTCGTTGCACTTCGCTCCCGAGTTGACTTCACCCTATTCGCAGTCTAAACCCAAGCGGATCCCGGACGAAAATAGAGGCGCCACACACACTCCCAAAGGTGATTTGGAGAATCATCGTTTAACAATTTAGTTCTTTTTTTCTTCCGCTTTCGGGCCGAGTTTGACCTGCCGGATCATGATCCGCAGCTCGGCGATGAGCAGCACTGTGAAAAGCGCCAGGAACAGGTAGAAAGTCACCTGCACCGCCGCCGCGTTGACCGACGAAACCGACGCCACAGTGGGCAACAGGTCTTGTATCGTCCACGGTTGACGCCCCACCTCGGCCACCACCCATCCGGCCTGCGAGGCCAGGTAAGTGAACGGAATGGCCCACAGGCACACATAAAGCAGCCACCGCCAGCGGCGCACGTCCAGTTTGTTTTTCCACGACAGCCACGCCACCAGCCCCAGCAGCACAATCAGGAAAAAGCCCATGCCCACCATGATGCGGAAACTGTAGAACAACAACCACACGTTGGGCACGATATCGGCCGGGGAGTTCAGGTAACCGTAGCCGAAATAGGCGAAATAGTTGTCGAGGAAACTGCGGCCCTGCGGCGTGGCGGGGTCGAACAGCGCTTCCACTTGGCGCATCACAGCCGTGTCACCGTCGTCTTTGGCCTCTTTGTAGCGCGTCAGTTGGGCGATGGCCGCCCTCCCCCGCTCGATCTTCTCCTGCGTCGGCAGCAGCCCCTGCGACGGGTTGCCGTAGACCAGGTCGTTGATGCCGGGCACAAACGCATTGAAATCGTGGTAGCCCATCAGCGACAGCAGCTTGGGTATTTCGAGCTTGAACAGGTACGGTTCAGCGTTGTTGTCTACGTTCTTCTCGGGATTCACAGCGCCTATGGCCACCAGCCCGGCTCCGCTTTTCCCCTCGTACAAGCCCTCCAGGGCCGCCAGCTTCATGGGCTGGTGTTTGGCCACCAGCACCCCCGACCGGTCGCCGGTGGTGGCCAGCAGGATCACCGACACAAACCCGAACACCGAAGCCACGCGGATGCTCTTTTTAGCAAACTCACTCTCGCGTTTTTTCAGCAGGAACCACGCGCTGACACCTACGACAAACACCGCCCCCAGTACAAACCCCGAGGTCATGGCGTGGAAAAACTTGTTGATGGCCACGGGCGAGAAAAGCACCGCCCAAAAGTCGTTCATCTCGTTGCGCATGGTGGCGATGTTGAACCACGTCCCTACCGGGCGCTGCATCCAGGCGTTGGCCACCAGTATCCACAGGGCCGACAGCCCCGCCCCGATGGCCGTGAGCCACGTCGAGGCCAGGTGGAATCCCCTCGACACCTTGTTCCATCCGAAAAACATCACGGCGAAAAACGTCGCCTCAAGGAAAAACGCAAAAATTCCCTCGATAGCCAGCGGCGCGCCGAAAATGTCGCCCACAAAGTAGGAGTAGTTCGACCAGTTGGTGCCGAACTGGAACTCAAGGATGATACCGGTGGCGACCCCGATGGCGAAGTTGATGCCGAAGAGCTTCATCCAGAACTTGGCGGTGGTTTTCCAGAACGGATTGCCGGTGCGGTAATAGATGGTCTCCATAATGGCGCAGATGACGCCCAGCCCCAGCGTCAGGGGAACAAACAGCCAATGGTAGGCGGCCGTCATGGCGAACTGGGCGCGCGACCAGTCGACCACGGGAGCAACGTCGGCAAGCATCATATAATCATTGTTTTAAAGGAGCGGTTAATTGTTCGCGGATATGGTCGGCTTTCTGCTGTGGGGTGTCGAAACCTTTGAGCGCCGAAGGAAAGAAAAACACCTTCAGGACGGCGAACATGACGAACAGTTTCACCAGCACGATGACCCAAAGCGTCCGCCCCACGGTCATCGACCGGAAGCCCTCGTAGTAAAACCGCCAGATTTTTTTCAACATAACCCGAAGTCGTTTACACAAAGTTACGTTTTTTTTACATGAAATAATATCGAACCGATGTTTTTTAGTGCTGTTATCCCGAGCGCAACAAAAAGCCTCCTCATACTCTTCTCTGCACCAGCTCGAAATGACCGGACTAAATAAAAAAACAGGACTTCTCAGCCCCTGTTTTTCGTTTATTATCGATCCAGAACAGTACTCGAACAACTGTTCGTAATCGCCGACAGGATCAGGCGTATGCCGCCCGGGATGGCATCGGTTGAATCGGGTTTTTATCCCGGCACACGAAAAGCAGGAGGCCGGTGCAGCAACCGGAACAGCCGGGATCAGCGTCATCGCAAGTTATGTTCCGGCGAGTGACTCGATCACCGGCTCTATGTCTTGTTCGCCATAACACGCTCCGTTTCCGGGCCTGAGCCACAACGCATTGCCGTAACGGCGGAACCACGTAAGTTGCCGTTTGGCATAGCGGCGGCTGTTGCGTTTGATCAGCTCCACGGCATTTTCCAGCGTGATCTTCCCGTCGAAACAGTCGAACAGCTCGCTGTAACCCACCGTTTTCAGCGCATTGAGATGGCGGAGGGGATATAATGTTCGCGCTTCCGCCTCCAGCCCGGCAGCCATCATGGCGTCCACCCGGCGGTCGATACGGTCGTAAAGCTTGTCGCGATCCATATCCAGCACCACTTTCACGATCCGGAAACCGCGTTGCTTCGCCGCCCCGGTACGCAACTCGGAATAGGGCCGGCCCGTCCCCAGGCACACCTCCAACGCCCGCAACACCCGCAAGGGATTGCTGCGGTCGACCGCATCGTAATAGGCCGGATCAAGCGTTTTCAGTTGTTCCAGCAGCGACCCGATCCCTTCGCGTTCAAGCCGTTCAGCCAATCGACCGCGCAGCGTTTCGTTGGTGCCGGGCACAGCGTCGATCCCCTCGCACAAAGCGTCGGCGTACATCCCCGAACCGCCCGCCACAACCACGTAATCGTGTTTGGCGAAAAGCTCCTCCAGCAACGCAAGCGCCTCAACCTCAAACCTCCCCGCCGTATAAGGCTCCGAAACATCCCGGATACCCACAAAATAATGCCGGACGGCAGAAAGCTGATCGTCCGTAGGATAAGCCGTCCCTATACGCATGTTGCGGTACATCTGCCGCGAATCGCACGAAAGCACGGGAGCTCCCAACCGCCCCGCCGTCCAAACGGCGAAGTCGCTCTTGCCAACCCCCGTCGGCCCAACGATGACGACCAGTGTTTTTGTCATGACAACCTGTTTTTCCCGGGACTCCATCTGAACTTTTTTGAAAAAAAGTTCAACAAAAAACTTTCGGAGATACTTTCATATCTCTTGACTGACTTATCTTCAATTCTATTTCTCTGTTCCGGCAGGCGCCGGCCGGGAAAGTTTTCTTCTCATCTATATTCACGTTTTCAGCCGGCACCTGCCGGAACAGAGAATATGAACCGAGACAAAATCAAATCACGAAAAACGAAGTTTTTCCCAAAAGTTTTTGGTTAAGCTTTTTTCAAAAAGCTTAGAACGCGTATCCGGAAAAAACCGTGATCAGGGCTAATACTGATCGTCATAGGCGTCGCTGCCGCCGAAGTCCGAGAAGTCGTCCATCGCTTCGTCGAAGATGGAGCCGGATGTTCCGGCTGTTTCATCGAACTGGTCGGGGGCGCTGCCTTCGGACAGGGTTACGCGGGGGTATTCGTCGGCTGCGTCGGCTTTTTTTGCTTCGACCAATTCGAGGTAGAGGGCCCGGTCGAGAAGCGTGTCGAAGACATAGACCAGGCGGTCTTTGTTGTTGCGGATGACCTGCCCCAGCGTCACCGAGGCCATCGACAGCGGCCCCTGGCCGTTGTCCGCCCCCATGTCGACGAGGGTGAATTCCTGTAATTTAGCCCACTCTTTGTCCGAGAAAAAGAACGAGGCCATCTGCCCGGGGTCGAAGCCCAGGTCGTTGCAGATGAAGCGGTGGAACGCATCGAAAGTCATGTCGTACGGCACTTCGTACCGGCGGACGAACGCGTCGTTCTCGTCGCTGAGCATGAGGAAGGAGAAAATCATTTCCATGATCGGGAAACGGTATAATTTATTTACAAAGATAACAAGAAACAGATCACATCGCGCCCATCGGGATAATTTTCCGGGCCAGGGCGCTGAGCGGTTCCGAACGGGATCGCCCCGGAAAACCCGAGGACAGGGCCTGCAACCAGGCATTGCAGCGATTCTCCGTACCGCCCGACCCACTGCATGATCTCGCGCCCGGACGCATACCGCACCAGTTGCACCTGTCCAAGGACGGGCTGGTCACCGGCCTCGCACACGTTCGATTCGGTGGCGACGAAAAAACCTCCATCGTAGAACGGGACGCCCTCCATCCCGAACACGGCCTTGTTGTAGCGGTAGCGGTTGAGGTAGCTTTCGTGGGTGATGGCGTACCCGCGCATTATTTCCAGCAACCGTTCCACAGGCATTCCGGCCGGGACGAATATCCGGCTGACACTGCGGCAGCCCAGGCCGAAATAATCGAACACGTCGTTTGCCAGCAGGCGGAGTTCATCGTCGGTCTCACCGCCTGTCAACACGGCAATGCTGAAGCGATTATGCCTGAGCAGGGCGGGCTTATCGGCAGCGACTTCCGTAAAATAACGGTTGGAGTTGTCACTGCCGGTGGCAATCAACGCATCGAAATGATCGGGGATGGCGTCCGCGATCTCCACATCGAACCGCTCTTGCAGCAAACCGGCCGCGAACACCATCAGGGCGCGGTCTTTCGACGAGGGTTTGAGCAGGAGCCTGTGTCCGCAGACAAGCACGCAGAGCAGGTCGGCGAATCCCACCAACGGAATGTTCCCCGCCGCGATGACCGCCACCCGCCGGGGTTTCACACCTGTAAAATCGTACTTCGACAACCAACGCTCCAGCACTTCCCGGTCGAGCATTCCGGCGGCAATGGCTTCAATGGCCGAAAGGATGTTTTCTCTCGTAAACCACGCGTTGTCGACCAGGGCCCGGGCTACGCTTTCTTCGAACTGCGCGGCCAGCCCCCGGTCGGGGCAACGGCCCGAAGCAAGCGCATGGAACGTCCTGCCAAGGGCTGCAAAAACGTCTGTCCTTTGTTTTAACATAGGGCAAAGATAAGGCGCGAAACGTTTATTCTTTCTGTTTTGATAATTTGATAAAAGGATGGATCAATCTGTCATCTTTCGCGCTGCTCAGGATGACAACCATCTATCAAGGAATTTTCAGGCCCCTTTTTTCCTTGATGAAAAAGTGGACAAAAAATCAAGGCGGAGCCACAGGCTCATTTGTTTCACTCACTAACTAAGCAAGAAAAATAACGTCTTTGCCCAAAAGGAGGCCGTGCCTCTTCGTCTACCCGCTAAAGGTTTATCTCCGCGGGTCAAAGGTTGACTATCCCTCCGTTGCACTCCGGGCCCGAGTTGACTTTGTCCTTTTTCGCGGGCTAAACCCTAACCGGGTGCCCGGACGAAAACAGAGGCGCCGCACGCTCCTGAACGTGATGAAATGAATCCATCGTTTTCAACAGCACAACAAGCTACCCGAAGTGCGAGAACCCCTTCAACCGCTGGCTGTCGATGGGGTTCCCTTTTTCAAGGTACCTTATATCGCCGCCGCCGGGAACAATTTCGCCGATGATGGTCAGCGGCAGGCCGAAACGGGCTTCGAAACGGCGGGCGATCTCCTCGGCGGCTTCCGGCCTCAGGGTCAGCAACAGCTCGTAGTCTTCGCCTCCCGCAAGGGCTGTCTGCACAAGGTCCATGCCCGTTTCGGCAGCCATCGCCATCGTTTGCGATGACAGGGGCAGGCGCGTGGTTTCAATCGCTGCCGACCCGCCCGACCGCTCCAGCATGTGCCGCAGGTCGGAGGCCACTCCGTCCGAGATGTCCATCATGGCCGCAACGCCCGCCTGGCCCGCGAGCCATTCGCCTTCGGACACCCGCGGCACAGGCAGATAATGGGCTGAAACGAGTTTCTCGTATTTTCCACGCAACGGACTGCGATCCAGGATCAATTTCAACCCCGCCGCCGAATCGCCGAGTGTGCCCGTTACGGCTACCCGGTCGCCCGGTTGGGCTCCGCTACGCAGTTTTACTCGGTTGTCGTCGCACATTCCGACGACCGTGACGTTGATCGTAACCTCGCCCGTGGCCTCGGTCGTGTCGCCGCCCAGCAGGGGTACGCCGTGTGTTTCCGAGAGGTCACGGTAGCCGTCGAGGAAACGTCCGACCCACTCCAGGTCGGTCTCTTTGCGCAGGGCGATCGACAGGAACGTGCCCACAGGCCGTCCGCCCATGGCCGCAATGTCGCTCAGGTTCACGGCCAACGACTTCCACCCCAGTTGATAGGGCGTGATGTCGTCCATCAGGAAATGGCTGCCGCCCACCAACATGTCGGCGGTGACCAACAACG
Source organism: Rikenellaceae bacterium (assembly GCA_031548435.1). Taxonomy (GTDB): domain Bacteria; phylum Bacteroidota; class Bacteroidia; order Bacteroidales; family Rikenellaceae; genus JAVBRA01. The sequence goes on along the minus strand of JAVBRA010000006.1, from coordinate 1,123 downwards.
ACCGTCCGCCCCCGAGCGGTATCACGGCGCAGTCATCGCCGATGCCTTTCACCCCCGACGGAACGAGGTCTTTAAAACGCTCGCCCACCATTCGGATGAAACCGAATTCGCCGATTTCTTTTATGTTCATAATCCGGCCAGTTTTTTCAGTTCTCTTGCCGCCCCGGCCACGTCTTGGGCCGAGCAGACGGCACTCACCACCGCCACGCCGTCGGCCCCGGCGGCCATCACCTGCGCGATGTTGGTGCGGTTGATGCCTCCGATGGCCACCGTCGTGCGGGCGGAAGCCCGCTTCAGCGCCACGATGCCTTCGAGACCCAGCGCGGGCGGAGCGTCGGTCTTGGTGGGGGTGGAAAACACGGGGCTGACGGCAACGTAGTCGATGTCGTATTGCGTCGATTCGGTCGCCTGGGCTTCGTTCTCGACGCTCAGGCCGATGATCGCGCCGGGCCCCAGCAGGCGGCGGGCGGCGGCGCAATCCAGGTCGCCCTGGCCCAGGTGCACCCCATCGGCCCCGGAGGCCAGGGCAACGTCGACCCGGTCGTTGATGATCAGCGGCACTCCCGTACCCCGCAACACCTCTTTCAACTCCCTTGCCAGAGCCACGAATTCGGCTGTGGGGCACTCTTTTTCGCGCAGCTGCACCATCGTTACGCCGCCCAGCACCGCTTGCCGCACAATCTGCGCAAGGGGCCGCCCGAGCGACAACCCGCGGTCGGTAACAAGGTACAGGCCGGATGAAAATGTTTTTCTCATGGTTGATTCATCTGTTTGGTTTAAAAGAACAGGACATTCCGGACAACCGTGCAAATGCTTGGAGACAACGCACCGGGAAACTGTACGCACGGTGGCTGTTGATCGAGCTGACGCCTGAGCTCTGGAGGCTTAGGCTGAATCCGCTCGTAGAACCGCTGAGCGATGCAGACCAGTAGACTCCGCTGCCGGAAACGCCGAGCATGCCTCCGGAAGTGTAGTGGCGCAAGCCCGAAGCCGGGAAGAAGAAAGCACCCGCTCGCTGTATGGGAAAGGATTGCCTGTGGCAGTCCCTTCCCAGAGGATTCACATAACAGGGTGGAGAGCCATCGGATCATCCGCAATCGTATGGGGGCGAAGAATGGTTTCT
>JAVBRA010000015.1:0-5365 GCA_031548435.1 Rikenellaceae bacterium | reverse complement strand
GGGGGGTTTTTTTTGTTTTTCTCTGGGTTTGGGGTGCCCCCCCTAATTGGGGGGGGGGGGTTTCATTCCTCCCCCCCCCCCGCAACTCGTTGTACCCGGAACGGGGATCGAACCCGTACAGCCATCACTGGCCACAGGATTTTAAGTCCTGCGTGTCTACCAATTCCACCATCCGGGCTTGCCGTTTCACTTGCATGAGGGGCTGAAAAGTGGGTGTGCAAAACTACGATAAAAATCCCGAAACGCAAAACGGGGGAGGAATGGTGGGGCATTGGTAGAAATTTTGTATTTTAGGCTTTTCAATTTAAACGGTTTGATTATGAAAGCAAGGGTGCAGCAGTTGCAGCAGTGGCTCAGGGCCAATAACTTCGGGGGGATGGTGGTGCCGATGAACGATCCTCATTTCAGTGAATACGTGTCCGATCATTGGAAGTGCCTGCCGTGGCTGACCGGGTTCACCGGATCGGCGGGGACGGTGGCTGTGACGCAGAGCGCGGCGGCCCTGTGGGTCGATTCACGTTATTTCCTACAGGCAGATCAACAGTTGGCCGGAACGGGGATCGAAACCATGAAAATGCTGATGCCGGGCACGCCCACCCTTGAACAATGGCTGGTGGACAATACGCCGCCGGATGCCGGAATTGCAGTGGACGGCAAGCTGTTTCCGGTGGCGGCCATCGATAAGATGGCGGCGACGCTCGATGGGCGGGAGGTCGTTTCGGTCGACGATCCGTTCACGGCGCTGTGGATAAACAGGCCGCCGCTGCCAACCGGACGGGCCTTTGTGTTCGACGAAAAATATGCGGGTGAGAGCGCGTCGTCGAAAATCGACCGCCTGAGGAAAAAGGTGAACATTGATGAAAACCAGGTGTTTGTGATGCCGATGCTCGACGACGTAGCGTGGCTTTACAACATCCGGGGCAACGATATCCGGTACAATCCGCTGGTGGTCTGCTACGCCGCCGTGTCGCATAACCAGGCGTGGCTGTTTGCGGGTGAGGGGAAGTTCTCGCCCGAAGACGTGGCCCGGCTTGAAAAGGAACGCATTGTGGTCGAGCCGTACAGCCAGTTCGGAAATTTCCTGCGTGCGCTCAAGGGGAAAACGGTGGTGTGCAATCCGGCGAAATTCGACCTGTATCATTATGGGCTGCTGGAACATGCCGGGATCTCCATCGGGCACGATGTGCCGCAGGGCACGGTGACGGCGATGAAAAGCGTCAAGAACCCCGTTGAGATCGACGGCTTCAGAAAGGCAATGCTCCAGGACGGCGTGGCGCTGGCCCGCTTCTGGATGTGGCTGGAAGATACGCTTGAAGACGGCAAAACCACCTCGGAGTGGGAGGTGTCGCAGAAGATCACCGAATGCCGTGCCGCCCGCCAGGGGTATATGGGCGACAGTTTCGGGTCGATCGTGGGTTACAACGACAACGGGGCCGTGATCCACTACGGCGTGACGCCCGAAAGTTCGCGCACTGTCGACAACAGCGGGGTGCTGCTGTTCGACAGCGGGGGGCAATACATCACCGGCACCACCGACATCACGCGCACGATAGGGCTGGGAAAAAGGCACACGGCCGAACAAAAACGCGACTACACGGCCGTGTTGCAGGGGATGATCGACCTGTCGCGGGCGGTGTTTCCCGAAAATACGCGCGGCTGTCTGCTGGACATTCTGGCCCGCGGACCGATGTATCGCATCGGCGCCCGCTATCTGCACGGCACGGGCCATGGGGTGGGGCATTTCCTCAATGTGCATGAGGGGCCGCAGTCGGTGCGCATGGAAGAGAACCCGGTAGTGCTTGAAAAAGGGATGGTGATGAGCAACGAGCCGGGCATCTACCGCGACGGCCGCTACGGCATCCGCACTGAAAACATGATGGCGGTGGTCGAGGCGCCCGTCGAATCGGAATACGGAACATTCCTGCAATTCGAAACGCTGACCCTGTTTCCGATCGATACGTCGCTCGTTGATTGCAGCATGCTCTCGGACGAGCAGGCGCAATGGCTTAACGACTATCACGCCAGGGTTTACGACGCCCTGTCGCCCCACCTCGGAAAAGACGAGTGCAAGTGGTTGAAGAAGAAGACATCTGCCATATAATGTTGGATTTTCACTCCTGTTTTTGCTATTCTCGGAACGATTTGTTATGTTTGTACCGTTATTAACCTAATTTATAGATCGATATGACAAACATGACAGAACCGCAAATTCCGCGATTCAAAAACGAACCGGTCGTGGTGCTGCTGCTGGGTATCATTACCTGCGGTTTGTACCTGATTTACTGGAACATCAAGGCAGCCCAGGTGCTGAATGCCGTGGCAGGCAAGGAGGTGATCTCGCAGCCGGTGGCCATTCTGGCCGGTTGCATCGGCCCGGTGAACATTTATTTTTACTACCTGGCTGGCAAAGAGGCCCTTCCGGCGCTTTACAAGAGGGTGAACCTGAACGATAAAGATCAGGGGACGTTGTTGCTGATCCTCGGCATCTTCCTTCCGTATGTGGCGGCCATGATGGTTCAGGGCGATATCAACAAACTCTACGAATAGTCCGGGGTTTGCCTGAATATAGGCTGAGAAAAAAATTATTGGGAATTGCCGGCGTGTTGACCATGCTGGCAGTTCCTTTTTTCATAATGCATTTCGACTCCCATGTCGAGTCGTCGCAGTCGCTTTGTCCGCATAAAATGCTTTTCGGGTTGCCCTGCCCGGGGTGCGGCATCACCAAATCGTTGATTTTCTTCTATCGGGGCGATCTCTGGAAAAGCCTTTCCTATCACATTCTCGGGCCGTTTGTTGTGGCGGCGTGCGTTGCCCTGCTGGTGTTGCTGGTGGCGGAAATCGTTACCGGACGGGAATATGGGAACAAGGTGTTCTTCAGCCGGAGGTTGGCTTATTCGCTGGCGGCCGTGCTGATCGTCTATCACGTTGTGCGGGTGGCGCACTTTGTTTCGGTGCACTCGTTCGATGAGATTTTGCGCGAATCGATCTGGCGCACATAGAGCGGATCTATGATTGATGCCCCTTTTTTACTCGCAATTTTTTATGAGTGAAAAGGGGTTTTTCATTTGATGCGGGGGGCGGGTTTCGGCTCCCTTTGCCCGGAAACACCCGGCGGGTGAGCTGTTTCGAAACAGGGGGGCTGTTTATCCGCAGGCGCCGATCCGCTCACTCCGCGATATTCACGGGCGAAATGAGGTCGCCGGAAACAAATTTCCCGACAGCGTATGTTCACCTAATGATTGTTGGCGGCAAAAGATTCCGCGCCTCCGATCTGGAGCACTTTGTTCACGATGGCCGAGGGCGGGATGCCGGCCATGCACTCGTACGTGCCTTTGTAGCAGGGCTTGCTGCCGAACACGGAGCAGGGGCGGCAGTCGAGGTCGAACTGCACGGCATTGTCGGGCGATTGGCCGATGCCCATGAATCCGGCGAAGGGGTGGGTGGCTCCCCATAACGACACGACCGGCGTGCCGACGAGCGAGCACAGGTGCATGGCCGACGAGTCCATGCTCACCATGCAGCAGAGGTTGGCCATCATGTCCAGCTCTTGGCGCAGCGTCATTTTGCCGATGAGCGAGCGGATGTTGGGCGATGTTTTTTCGAGCGACAGTGCGAAGGCTTCCTCGCTTTTCCCGCCTCCGAAAATGAACACCGGGTAATGCGCCGCCAGTTCGGTGGCCACTTCGCGGATTTTGTCGTCGGGGTAGATTTTGCCCCGATGCACCGACCCGGGGGAGATGCCGATCCAGGGTGCGCTTCCGGTGATGTTCAGCGACTGGATGTAGGGCGGGATGGGGCGCGTTTGTCTTTGCAGCGAGTAATCGATGTCGATTTCGAAGCCGGCCCTGCGGAATACGTCGGCGTAACGCTCGGCGATGGGGCGCTGCCGCACCAGGCGCTTGTTGCGTTGCCGCGTGAGCGCCCGCTTGCCTTTGCGTCCCTTGTCGATGCGGCGGGTGCGGACTCTCCTGAACCAGAACAACACCTCCAGTACGCGTGAGGCCAGTTTGCCTTGCAGGTCGATGACGGTGTCGAACCGTTCTTTCTTCAGCTCGCCGAATAGCCGCAACAACCCGCGCAGGCCCTTGTGTTCGTCCTTCATGCGGAAGTCGATGATGGTCGTGCCGAGCCCGTCGAAAAAGGGGGCGAAGAACCCCCTGGTCAGCAGGGTGACCTCCACGTTTTCGTTCCCGTCCATCAGACTGCGGAGCACGGGCACGGAAATAGCCACGTCGCCCATGGCCGACCAACGGATGACCAGTATCTTTCGATGTTTTTTGCCCTGTGTTGCCATCGGTTCCTTATTTTTATATAAAAGCCTTGTTTCGCTCAGGGGTTTTCCCAAACAAAACAAGGCGTTTGATATCGGAATACGCTGTGGATGCTTATTTTTGGTTGTAAAGCACGGGATTGAGCGACGGGTCGTTGTACATTTTCATCTGCTTGTACACCTTCATGTACTTATCGCCCGCGGCAATGTCCCGGATCAGTTCTTCGATGGCCGTCGACAGGTCGCTCTCTTGCTGGAGCAGGGTGTTGAGCTTGGTTTTGCACTGGGCTGTGTGGTTGGCGTCGACGTCGGTGCGCAGGGTCTCCTCGCGCATATGGTAGATCTTCAGCTCCAGGATCGACAGCCGGTCGATGGCCCAGGCCGGGCTTTCGGTGTTGATCGTGGCGTTCGGCGATATTTTCACGTCTTTATATTTGTCCAGAAAGTAGCTGTCGATGTATTCGACCAGATCGGTGCGTTCCTGGTTCGATGCGTCGATGCGGCGCTTGAGCTTCAGCGCTTCCACCGGATCGATGTGCGGGTCGCGGATGATGTCTTCGAAATGCCATTGCACCGTGTCGATCCAGTTTTTCCAGTAAAGCAGGAACTCGATGGTGCCTTTCTCGTAAGGGTTGGCGATGGGATGGTCGACGTCGTTGTAGCGGTGGTAGTCGTTGATCGATTGGTTGAAAATGTCGATGCTCTGCTTTGTGAACATGGCCTTGATTATTTTTAAGTTGTTTGACGTCGGTGGTGGTTTTCCGATAACGGTTTGTATACGCCGCTCTCTTTCGGCAAAGATAGCTTAATTTTGGAAGCTATCAAGCCGGTTGCCGGTTCGCTTCGGGATTTATTTATTTTCGGTTGTAAAGTTTGCACGAACCGATTTTTCGTTTTATCTTTGCACCGTTATAAACGGAACTGTTGCCCGGTTGGCAGGGCGCAGAAACAGTTCCGGCACACGAATACCCATCAAGCGGAAATAGCTCAGTTGGTAGAGCACAACCTTGCCAAGGTTGGGGTCGCGAGTTCGAGTCTCGTTTTCCGCTCACAAGGGTCTCTTTTAGAGGCCCTTTTCTTTTGGCAGGTCACGGC
>JAVBRA010000026.1:0-21770 GCA_031548435.1 Rikenellaceae bacterium | reverse complement strand
GAGTCCATCGCCCCCGATGTTACCCCGAAGAAGAGGCGCGGCGTACCGAGCTTTTTGAAATCCCTGAGGTCGTCCCTCCAGTTGGGTTGCGGCACGATAGCCACACGATAGCCTGCAGCCTGCAGCCGTCGTCCTATCACGGCCGCCCCGAAGGAGGGGTGGTCGACGTAGGCGTCGCCAGTAAACAATATGACGTCGATGTAGTCCCAGCCCAATGCCTCCACTTCCTTCGCCGTAGTGGGAAGGAAATCGGCCAGGGAGGGGCCTGCGGGAGGTTTTGATAAAGGTTTATTCATAGCTTATAAACGCCATAACAGGGAACTGTCTCCATAGCTGAGAAAACGGAAACCGTTGTCGAGCGCGTAATCGTATATCCTTTGCCACTCGCCGCTCGTGAAGGCCGAAACCAACAGCAGCAGTGTGCTTTGCGGTTGGTGGAAGTTGGTGACCATGCGGTCGACCACCCGGAACCGGAACCCGGGCACGATCATGATCTGCGTCGAGGCGCAGAGGGTGTCCATATCGTTGTCGGCCATGTATTGTCGCAGGGCCTCCAGCAGTTCCCTGCCGTCGTATTGGTCTTCGATGGTGTAGGCTTCCCATTGCGACACGGGCTCCTGCGGAAACGGCGTGCCGGCGCTCAGGACACGATAGCCCAGGGCGGCCAGCGATTCGAGCGTCCGCACCGAAGTGGTGCCCACGGCGGTGATGCCTCCCCATTTTTCGGCGATTTTTTCCAGTTCCCGGCGCCGGACAACGAAATGTTCGGTATGCATGGTGTGGCGGATGGCGTTCTCCTCTTTCACGGGTAGGAATGTGCCCGCCCCCACGTGGAGCGTAATGTCGGCCGTTGTGACTCCTTTGGCCGCGAGCGCGGCGAAGGTGCTATCGGTGAAGTGGAGCCCCGCGGTGGGGGCCGCCACCGATCCCTCGTGCCGCGAATAGACGGTCTGGTAGCGGATTGTGTCGATGGCTTCACTCTCCCGCGCGAGGTACGGCGGGATGGGCACCGTGCCCATGGCCTCCAGCACCTGGCCGAACGGGACTGCGGCGTCCCAAGCGAAACGCACTACGGGATCGTTGCCGTGGCGCCCCTCCAGGGTGGCCGAGACGACCGACTCTTTCCCTCCGATAAAAACCCGGCTTTGCAGCGGCTCGCCTTTCCATTTCTTGAGGTTACCCACCATGCACACCCAACTGCACGAGCCGGTAGCCGCCATGGCGGCCTCGTATCCGGCGGGGCCGAAGGGCTCAAGGCACAGGATTTCGATGGCCGCCCCGGTCGATTTATGGAACGTTGTGCGGGCGCGGATCACTTTTGTGTTGTTGAACACCACCAGCGACCCGGCGGGAATGTGTCCGGGCAGGTCGGCAAACGTGCCCTGACCGATGCTTCCGCTGCTGAACACCAGTAGCTTCGAAGCATCGCGTTCGGCAAGCGGATAGCGGGCGATGCGTTCGTCGGGCAGCGGGTAGTCGTATTGCGAAATGTCGATGTTTTCGGGAATCCTTTCCATGTGTCCGCAAAAATAGCATTTTTCGAGGGATTTCTGCATTGCAAAATATGTTATATCAATGACGAATTCCCCGGAATGCCCCGAGGCGCTTGCTCTCAAGAACTTTTGCGCGCTCAATCGCATCTGGACGTAAAAAAAGAGTTTCGATAACCGCCATCACCCTTTGGGCGTCCCGAAAAAATCCCGTAACTTTACCCAAAGTTAAAATCTGTTTTATGACGCTGAAAGCCGGAGAGTGCACCCAACTGACCGTGGCCCGCTTCACCGCCAACGGGGCCTACCTGGCCGATGGCGAGGGAACCGAAGTGCTGCTGCCCAACCGTTATGTGGCCGAGGGGCTGAAAGAGGGCGACCCGGTCGAGGTGTTCATTTACCACGACTCGGAAGACCGCCTGGTGGCCTCCACCGACCGGCCACTGGCCATGGCCGGCCAGATCGCGGCGCTGAAGGTGGTCGGGGTCATGGAACACGGGGCCTTCCTCGACTGGGGGTTGCCCAAGGATGTGTTCGTCCCCAACCGCAACATGCTCTCCAAAATGCAGCCGGGCGGCACGTATGTGGTCTACCTCTACGCCGACGACCGTTCGGGGCGCGTGGTGGCCACGGCCAAAATCAACCCCTACGTGGGCAATGCCGAAATAACGGTGAAACCGGGGCAGGAAGTGTCGGTCATTGTTGCGGTGCCTACGGCGCTCGGCTATCGGGTGGTGGTCGACGGCCGCCATTGGGGCATGGTTTACAGCAACGAAGTGTTCCGTCCGCTGGCCGTGGGCGACACGCTGACGGGCTATGTCCGCCGCATCACCGAAGACAACCGCATCGACATCAGCCTGCAGCAGCAGGGCATGGACGAGGTGAAGCGCTCGTCGGAAATCCTGCTGAAAGTGATCCAGCAACACGGCGGATGCCTGAAACTCAACGACAAAAGTTCGCCAAAGGAGATCTACGCCGCCACGCAAATGAGCAAAAAGACGTTCAAACGGTGCGTGGGCAACCTGCTCTCGCGCGGCATCGTCAAATGGGACGGCGACACGATCGTTCTGATCGCGGAAGAATAAACTTCGCAGCCGACAACTATATACCGAAATGGCAACAAAAACCAACCGTAATTATGGCGCCGGGAACGATGCTTTTGCATCGTTCGATAAAGATTTTGCGCGCACAATACCTCCCCAGGCGATAGAAGTGGAAGAGGTGTTGCTGGGAGCGTTGTTGATCGAAAGCAACGCGATTGCCTCGGTACACGACCTGCTGTCTCCCGCTTCATTCTACAAAGAAGCCCATCAGGTAATTTATCAGGCGATTTCAGACCTGTATGCCCGGAGCGAACCGCTGGATCTTTATACGGTGGCCAATCTGCTCCATAACCGAGGCGAGCTTGCAGCGGTGGGGGGCGCGGAATACATTGCCGCACTTACACAGAAAATAGGTTCGGCGGCACATGTTGAAGCCCATGCACACATAATCGCTCAGAAATATATTCAGAGAGAGTTGATCCGTGCATCATCAGAGATACAGAAACGTTCGTTTGACGGAGCGGCCGACATCGCCGATCTGGTCGATTTTGCCGAGTCCGAGATATTCAAGATCGTCGAGGGCAACGTCAAGCGCGACGTGCAGAAGGCCGAGGCGGTGATCAAGCGCACGTTCAAACGCATCGAGGAGGCGGGGCTGCGTCCCGACGGCTTCAGCGGCGTGCCTTCGGGGTTCACCACGCTCGACCGCATCACCTCGGGGTGGCAACCGTCCGACCTGATCATCATCGCCGCACGCCCGTCGATGGGGAAAACGGCGTTCGTGCTGTCGCTGGCTAAAAATATCGCGGTCGACTTCGACCGGCCGGTAGGATTTTTCTCTCTGGAAATGAGTTCCGAACAGCTGATGACCCGACTCATCGTATCGGAATCGGGCCTCAGTTCGACCGATATCCGCAACGGGAAACTCACTCCCGAGCAGTGGCAGCACATGGAGGCTTCGACCAAGGCGCTGGCCGCCTCGCCGCTGTTCATCGACGACACGCCCGCGCTGTCGATCTTCGAGTTCCGCTCGAAGGCGCGCAGGCTCAAGCTTGAGCACAACGTTAAACTGATCGTGATCGACTACCTCCAGCTGATGACCGGCCCCACCGACTCCAAGGGCAACCGCGAGCAGGAGGTGGCCGCCATCTCGCGTTCGCTCAAGGCCATTGCCAAGGAGCTGGACATTCCCATCATGGCCTTGTCGCAGTTGAACCGTTCGGTCGAGTCGCGCGGGGGGAACAAGCGCCCGCAGTTGTCCGACCTACGCGAATCGGGCGCCATCGAGCAGGACGCCGACCTGGTGGCTTTCATCCATCGTCCCGAGTACTACGGACTTACGGTCGACGAAGCCGGGCAGTCGACGCAGGGCGTGGCCGAGATCATCATCGCCAAGCACCGCAACGGAGCGGTCGATACCGTCAAACTCAAGTTCCGCAAAGAGCAGGCCAAGTTCCTGGACATGGACGACGACATCGGCGACTACAACCCTAACACCGGAGCCATGCGTTCGGTCGATTCGATGGGCATCACCGGAGATGACATGGGATTTTCCGCTCCCGGTTCTTTCGGCGGCGGCAGTTTCGACAACCCGGGCTTCGACGATCCGGGGTCGGACGGGGCGCCGTTTTAAATCGTTGAAGTTGAATAAGTATTAACCTAAAAGCAGAACTTTCAGTTCTGCTTTTGTTATTAAATAAATTGACTGCTAATTCACAACTCATAGGAAGTAATATACCTCATAATCTTCTCCTTTAGCTCATTTCTTAATAAATCTCCATAATCGTTGAGAAAGTTTGCCTTGTAGCGCCGAATTGCAAATGATTTTAAGTTGAAGTCTTGAAGCAAAAGATTTCCTATTTTGTTAATATTTTCTTTGTTTGGAATAATCGACGAATACAGATAAGGAAATATGATATTTGTTTCATAAAAATTTGATGATTTTTCGAATAAACATAGAAGTATGGTGAAGTAATCTTCTTGATCAAGAAGGGTTTTGTATGTTTCTATTTCGATATATTTATACGTTTCAGGAGGTTTTATATGTGCTTTTAACCTGCAATCGGTGTAAATGGGGTGTGTTATATGTTTCCCGTGAAGATGCTCTATTACTTTTTCTTTGTTTAGGAATATGACTTGGTGATAAGGGACTCCCAATTCTCTATTAAAATGTCTGACTTCCAGAATCGCAACATCTTCAATGATATATTGTTCGATTTTAACCGAAGCCTCGAAGCGTTTCATTCCGTTGTCAATCATACTCTATATTATTATTTATCTCCAGCACGGCGGCAATACGGCGCACCATATCGTCGAGGTGGGTGCCGACGCCGTCGGCGGTTATTTGGGCGCGGCTGTAGTAGCACTCGCGTTTGGCGAGGTTTTCGCCGATGTATTCAAGCAGTTCCTGTTCGTTCTTTCCGGCCAGCAGCGGGCGCTTGGCCAGCCCGGGACGCAGGCGCGAGAGCAGCGCCGCCGGCGACAGTTTCAGGTAGACCGTCACTCCGCGCGCGTTCATATAGTCCATATTGTCGAAGAAGCAGGGGGTGCCTCCGCCCACCGAGATCACCGCGTTACCGGTATTTTCGGATACTTCGCGCAGGCAGTCGCGCTCCTTCTCCCGGAAATACTCTTCGCCGTGTGTGGCAAAAATCTCCGCGACGGTTTTGCCCTCCCGCTGTTCGATACAGGCGTCCAGGTCGATGAACGGACAACCCAGGCGCGAGGCCAGCCGCCGTCCCACGGTCGACTTGCCGCTGCCCATGTAACCGATCAGGTAGATTCGGCGGAAGGAAGGCCCCGCCTCTTTTGTTGTGGGCATCACAGACGCGTTATTTTATTTTGCAACTTTCGTGAGAGAAACCATTCCGATAACCCGGTGAACCTGAGCTCGCTTCATTCTCTAACATGATCAAGCGCATGAAAATTCCCGCTCATGGAAGACCGATGAAGCATCCCTTTTTGTTATAAAAAAGCAGTTACAGAAAACCCGCGCCCGGTGTGCTAAAACAGTTCCATTTGTTTAAAGGCGCCCTTTTCTTCTTCCGGCTTTTCAGCTGTCGGATCTTCTTTCTTCGGCGCTTTGTCTGCGGATGCCTGCGGCTGATCGTCCCCTGCCATCGGAATTTCCTGGGTTTCAAAGCTATCGGGAGTCAGCGTTTCGTCTGTTCCATCACCATCGGATGAGTCGCCGGACATATCGTCGCTCTGGTCTTGCCCGGCATCGGGGTCGGGCAGCGGGTCGATGAACGCGATCGACTCCACACCGTAGGTGGTGATGCGCTTGCCTTTGGCCCGGTGGCTCTTCACGCCGATGAACTCGTCGACGTTCACCGCCTCGCCCGGACGGTGGGCATGGCTGCCGCCGAAGGTCACTTCGAGCATGGGGTACTTGTCGTCGCAGATCGAGACCAGATATGAGTTCGGGTCTTCGTCGATGAAATTCTGCAACTTGTCGCTCTCCTCAGCCGTGAAGCGCTTGAGGTAGTAGAGCTTCTGCTCGCCGTCGAAGTAGACCACCGAGTAGATTTTGTCGGGCATGAACCGCTCCACCCGGATGGTGTCCTCGGGGAAATGATGGTCGAGCTCGAAGCCCGTAATATAGTACACCCCCTTGGCCGTGAAGACGATCAGTTTGTCATTGCCGGCGAATTTCCCGAGGTATTTGCCGCGTCCGTCGTCGTTCAGGCGGCGGATCTCGTCGTCGAACCAGATGTTCTGCCCGTCGAGGGTCGAGGTGCCCTTCTCCTTGAGCACCACCTTGTGGATGGCGTAGCGCGAGAACAGGTTGCCCTGGCTCTGCCGCCCCTTGATGGCCAGCTCGCCGAAGTTGAGGTCGACGATCAGTTTTTTGAGCCGCGGGCGCGGTTTGAAGTAGACCTTCAGCACCTCGGCCTCGCCGTTGGGGTTGACGCTCATGTAGAGGATGTCGCTGCCTGCCGTGCCCTTGGTGATGTCGTACTCCTTGTCGCGGGTGATGCCGGTGATAGGGCAGCGCTTCATCATGATGGGGCCTCCGCGCCCGTCGCGGTAGATGAGGTTGTAGATGGTGCGTTTGTCGTTTTTGCGGAACACCCCGATGTAAGTGATGTTCTTGCTGAAGAACGCCTTGTCGCTCACCTTGGTGATGATGTACTTGCCCTCTTTGTTGAACAGGATCACCTCGTCGATGTCCGAGCAGTCGCACACGTACTCTTCTTTCTTCATTCCGCCTCCGATGCCGTAGAACCCTTCGGCGCGGTTGACGTAGAGTTTGGCGTTGGCCACCACCACTTTCGTGGCCACGATGCTGTCGAAGCTGCGCAGTTCGGTCTTGCGCTCCTTGCCCTGGCCGTATTTGGCCTTGATGTTACGGAAATACTTGACGGTGTGTTTGACCAGGTTGGCCAGGTTGTGCTCGGCCTCGGCGATGCGTTTTTCGATGCCCTTGATCAGTTCGTCGGCCTTGAAGGCGTCGTAGCGCGAGATGCGCTTGATCTTGATCTCGGTCAGGGCCACGATGTCTTCTTTGGTCACCGCTCGGCGCAGCAGTTCCTTAAATGGTTCGAGCCCCTTGTCGATGGTCGAGAGCACGGCCTCCCACGTTTCGCAATCTTCGATGCTGTTGTAGATGCGGTTCTCGATGAAGATCTTTTCGAGCGACGACATGTGCCACGCATCGTTCAGTTCGTCGAGTTGGATCTCCAACTCGCGCTGCAACAGGTATTTGGTATGGTCGACATTGCGCCGCAGGATGTCGTCCACGCCCAGGAACAGCGGCCGGTTGTCGTGCACCACGCACGAGTTGGGCGAGATCGACACCTCGCAGTCGGTAAAGGCGTACAGGGCGTCGATGGTCTTGTCCGACGACACGTCGGGCGCCAGGTGGATGACGATCTCGACCGAGGCGGCCGTGTTGTCTTCGACCCGGCGGATCTTGATCTTGCCGCGATCGTTGGCCTTGATGATCGACTCGATGACCGTCGAGGTGGTTTTTCCGAACGGTATCTCGGTGACCACCAGCGTTTTTTTATCGAGTTTGTTGATCTTGGCGCGCACTTTCACCGCCCCGCCGCGCAACCCCCGGTTGTAGCGGCCGCAATCGGCCGTGCCGCCGGTGGGAAAGTCGGGCATCAGTTCGAACGGCTCGCCGCCCAGATAGCTGATAGCCGCATCGATCAGTTCGTTGAAGTTGTGCGGCAGTATCTTGGATGCCAGCCCCACGGCGATCCCCTCCACCCCCTGGGCCAGCAGCAGCGGGAATTTCACCGGCAGGGCCATCGGCTCCTGGTTGCGGCCGTCGTACGAAAGGATCCATTCGGTGGTCTTGGGATTGAACAGCACGTCGAGGGCGAACTTCGACAGCCGCGCCTCGATGTAACGGGGGGCCGCCGCGCCGTCGCCGGTGAGGATGTTGCCCCAGTTGCCCTGGCAGTCCACCAGCAGGTCTTTCTGCCCCAACTGCACCAAAGCGTCGCCGATCGAGGCGTCGCCGTGCGGGTGGAACTGCATCGTGTGCCCGATGATGTTGGCCACCTTGTTATAGCGCCCGTCGTCCATCCGCTTCATCGAGTGGAGGATGCGCCGCTGCACGGGTTTCAGCCCGTCGTACAGATGCGGCACGGCGCGTTCGAGGATCACGTACGAAGCGTAGTCCAGAAACCACTCCTTGTACATCCCCGTCAGTTTGTGCGGGTTGACCTCGCCCGTGAGCTGGGTGTAACGCCCCTGGCTCTGGCCCTCGGCCACCTCGTCCGTTTCCGGATCGATGGGGTCGGTGGTTCCTTCTACTTCTTCGGGAGTGTCGTTGTTCAGAATTTCTTCGTTTTCGTCCATTCTATTGTGTTGCTTGGATGCTCTGTTTTCTGTTTGTTATCCGTGCCCTGTTGTCGTTCTCTCTATGCGTCATTCCGAGTGGCAGGCAAAAAATTCCGATCATGGCGAAGCGCGATTTTTTCTCTGATCCGGAGATCCTTCGGAGCCACGGGTTTCCCCGACAATAAGGGCGCTATTTCGCTCAGGAGCGTTGACGGGCGGATGTCGGTTTTGCTCATAAACACTCCGGTGGGTGCGCTCAGAACAACCACGAAGCGAAGGCCGGCTTCCGGAACCTACGCCCCGGCCGCCTGTGCCGGATCGATCTCCACCCGCAGGTTGCCGATGATGAAATTCTGCCGTTCGGGCGTGTTTTTGCCCATGTAGAACTCCAGCAGGTCGGCCGTATGGTCTTCCTTGCTCACGCGCACCTTGTCCAGCCGCATATTCTCGTTGATGAACTCCTTGAACTCGTCGGGCGAGATCTCCCCGAGCCCCTTGAACCGCGTGATCTCGGGGTTGGCGCCCAGTCTGCGGATTGCCTCGGCCTTCTCCTCGTCGCTGTAACAGTAGCGCGTCTCCTTTTTGTTGCGTACGCGGAACAGCGGCGTCTGCAATATATATAGGTGTCCCTGGCGGATCAGGTCGGGGAAGAACTGCAAAAAGAACGTGATCAGCAGCAGGCGGATGTGCATCCCGTCCACGTCGGCATCAGTGGCGATCACCACGCGGTTGTAGCGCAGGTTCTCCATGTCCTCCTCGATGTTGAGGGCCGCCTGCAACAGGTTCAGTTCCTCGTTCTCGTACACCACCTTTTTGGTCATGCCGTAGGTGTTGAGCGGCTTGCCCTTGAGGCTGAACACGGCCTGCAGGTTGACGTTGCGCGACTTGGTGATCGAGCCGCTGGCCGAATCGCCCTCGGTGATGAAAATGGTCGACTGTTCGGCCAACTCGTGCCGGTCGCTGTAATGGACGCGGCAGTCGCGCAGCTTGCGGTTGTGCAGGCTCACCTTCTTGGCCAGCTCGCGGGCTTTCTTCTGCACGCCCGAGATCGCCTTGCGTTCCTTTTCCGATTCGAGGATCTTTTTTTGCAGGATATCGGCCGTTTCGGGGTGCTTGTGCAGATAATTATCGAGGTGTTGCTTGAGGAAGTCGATCACGTAGTTGCGGATCGAGATCCCGCTCGCAGGCGACATATCCTTCGACCCGAGCTTGGTTTTGGTCTGCGACTCGAACACCGGCTCCTCGACCTTGATGCTGATGGCCCCGATGATGGAGTTGCGGATGTCGGCCGCGTCGAAGTCTTTCTTATAGAACTCCTTGATGGTCTTGACCACCGCCTCGCGGAACGCCCCCTGGTGCATCCCCCCCTGGGTGGTGTGCTGGCCGTTGACGAACGAGTAGTAGCTCTCGTTGTAGCTGCCGCCGTGGGTCATGGCCACTTCGATGTCCTCGCCCCGCAGATGGATCGGCGGGTAAAGCGGCTCTTCGTTCAGGTTTTCGTTCAGCAGGTCGAGCAGCCCGTTTTTGGAGATGAATTTATTGCCGTTGAAAGCGATCGTCAGCCCCGAGTTGAGGTAGGTATAGTTGCGCAGCATCGCCTCGATGAATTCGGGGTTGTAGGCATACGGCCCGAACACGCTCTCGTCGGCGGTGAAGCGGACGGTCGTTCCGGTGCGCACCTTGTCATCGATGATCTCGTATTTCTCGTCGGTCTTCTCTCCGCCGCAGAACTCCACCGTGCGCATCTCGCCCGTGCGGCAACTGCTGATGGAAAAGTACGACGAAAGGGCGTTCACCGCCTTGATCCCCACGCCGTTCAGCCCCACCGACTTCTTGAACGCCTTCGAGTCGTACTTGGCTCCGGTGTTCATCTTGGCGGCCACGTCTTCGAGTTTGCCCAGCGGGATGCCGCGCCCCTGGTCGATGATGGTCACGTCGCCGCCCTCGACCGTGATGGTGACCTGTTTGCCGTAGCCCATCATGTACTCGTCGATCGAGTTGTCGAGCACCTCCTTGATGAGGATGTAAATGCCGTCGTCGGGCGACGACCCGTCGCCCAACTTGCCGATGTACATCCCCGGCCGGCGGCGGATGTGTTCGTTCCACGCCAGGGTCTGGATGTTCTCCTCGTCGTAGGTGACCGGATTGACTATACTGCTGTCCATATGTTCTTACTTACTTGCTTGCTTGTGGCTGTACCTGCGGCGTCACGGACGCATTGTCATTTCACTTCACAACCGTTCTGAGCGAACGGCGGTCTCTGACGACAAAAGAGCCGGAGGCTCAAGTCTGACGCACGCTGTGCACGGCGCGTTTTCAGGTAATTTCTTTTGTGTTGCCGGGCGATAAAACTGCCATTCCGAACGGCAACCGAAGCATCTCTTCCATCGCGAAACGGATGGGAATATTTCATTCCCCGAAGAGAAGGTCTTCCGCCCCGTTCAGGACGCCCCCCCAATTATTATTTTTTATATAAATCGGGCCGCATGGCCTGGTGTTCTTTCGTCATCGTTTCGTGCAGGCGGCGGGTGGCCTCTTTCACGCCCGCGCTGCTGATCTCGTTCCAGGCGATGGGTTCAAGCAACTTGACGCGGAACGTGTTTTTATTGAATTTTTTTCCCTTGAACGCGGTCAGCGTCCCGTCGTGCACCACCGGCAGGATGTCGGCGCGGTGCCTGGCGGCGATCAGCACCGCCCCCTCTTTGAATTCGCCGATGCGTCCGGTGCGGCTGCGCGTCCCCTCGGGGAAAATCATGATCGAGATGCCCTGCGAGAGGTATTTCCCCGCCTTGGCCATCAGGATTTTAGTGCTGCCCGCGTTGCCCCGGTCGATGGTGATGTCGCCATGCATCCACAGCGCCGGCCCGAAAAACGGATATTTGTAGACACTGCGCTTGGCCACCCACCGGAAATTCTTCCGTATAACCTCCAGCAGCGCAATGTCAAGCATGCTCTGGTGGTTGCAGCAGATGACATACGCCTTTTTTTTGTCGATATTTTCCGTGCCTTCGATCCGTGTCTTCCAGCCGGGGTACAGTTGCAGTACGCAGGTGCACCACTGCCGCGCGAACCAGTGGAGGATCGTTTTCTTGCGGTCGAACGGGGCGGTCAGCGCCCATATCACGCAGTAAACCACAAAGAAAATGGTTGTCTGCACAAGGGACAGGATATAAAACAGGATAGAATACATGGCCGAAAAATTATCTGCAAGTTTAGTGAATTTTCACCGGATTTCAAACCCGACGGCCGGGCAAGTTATCAACAGTTTTTCGTTGCCGCCCGGTTGCCGGCGTTTTGACAGGGATGATGCGGGCGGCGCAGGGCATTTCAGCATATTTTTGTTTATCTTTGTGGTCAATAAAAACAAATACGATCATGATCAAATCGATGACCGGCTACGGCAAGTCGGTGCGCGAGTCCGGCGGACGGCGCATCTGTGTCGAGATCCGCTCGCTCAACAGCAAACAGGCCGATATTTCGCTGAGGCTGCCCGCCATCTACCGCGACAAGGAGTACGAAATCCGCAACACCGTAACCCGGGCGCTGCGCCGAGGGAAGATCGACGTCTCCATCTCGTACGAACAACTGGCCGAGAAGTGCGAGGCGCCGGTCAATGCCGAGGTTTTCAAGTCGTACCATGCGCGCATTTCAGCCATCGCCTCCGAGTGCGGCATCGACTTGGCGCGCGAGCCGGTGGTGGGGACGATCCTGCGCCTGCCCGAGGTGATCAAAACCGAACGCGAGGATATTACTGACGACGAATGGGCCGAGTTGATGTGCGGCGTGGAAGAGGCGCTGGCGGCCATGGACACCTTCCGCATCGACGAAGGCGCCGCGCTGTGGAGCGACCTGCTCGCGCGCATCGAGAAGATCGAGCAACTCAAAGCCACGGTCGAACCGTACGAGAAGGGCCGCGCCGAGGTTGTCCGAAACCGCATCAAAGACCATGTATCCAAATTGCTGCAGGGCCCCATCGACGAAAACCGGCTGGAGCAGGAGATGATCTTTTACATCGAGAAGTTCGACATCACCGAAGAGAAGACCCGTCTCGACAACCACTGCCGCTACTTCCGCCAGATAGCCGCCGACGAAGAGGACGCGGGACGCAAACTGGGCTTCGTGGCGCAGGAGATCGGACGCGAGATCAACACCCTGGGGTCGAAGGCGAACGATGCCGGCATCCAGCGTATTGTGGTCGACATGAAAGACGAATTGGAAAAGATCAAAGAGCAGCTGTTCAATATTTTATAACGTAGAATGTATTTTACTGCCATGCCGGGCGCCCCAAGGGAGCCTGCATGCACTCGTCAACATTTCAGAGCCCCCGCTGTCCGGTGAGGCAGGGCTCTTTCACTCAACAACGCAATCAAGCGCATGGAGATTTCTGTCAACAAAACATCCTGTGGGTGCGCCGGCGGGCGCGTAATGATATTTTCGGCTCCCAGCGGGTCGGGAAAAACCACCATTGTCAAACACCTGATCGAAGAGTTCCCGTTCCTCGAATTCTCGATCTCGGCCACTTCGCGCGCGCCTCGGGGCGATGAGCAGGACGGCCGCGACTACTATTTCCTCTCAAACGACGAGTTCATGCTGCGCGTGGCCCGCGGCGAGTTCGTCGAATGGGAGGAGGTGTACCAGGGAACCAGCTACGGCACGCTCAAATCCGAGGTCAAACGCATCTGGGACAAGGGCAACGTCATCGTGTTCGACGTCGACGTGAAAGGCGGGATCGAGTTGAAGAAGCGGTTTGGCGACGAGGCATTGTCGATTTTCATCATGCCCCCGTCAATCGAAGAGCTGCGCCGCCGGCTCGAAGGGCGCGGCACCGATGCCCCGGAGGTGATCGAAAAACGCATCGCCAAAGCGGAGAAAGAGATCGCTTTCGCCGAAAAGTTCGACCGGGTGATCTTCAACGACAACCTCAAAGACGCCCTGACGCAGGCCGAAAACATCGTTGCGGATTTTTGTAAAACATAAAAGATGGATTTCTTTAATCACGTTGGAACGATGTGCCCGATGAGCGCGGCCGAGTGCTCAATCCCGGGCCATATGAAATTCTGCGTCCCGCAGGGGAAGGTTCCCGATAACAAACGAGGCTGTGCCTCCTTTTTGGGCAATGACAAAAAATCAGGCCCGCTGTCAGGCGAAATTAATCCATGGATTTCCCTTGTCATTCCGGAGGCAGGGAAGAATCTCCCGATCGACAAATAAAATCCGATGGGTGCGTTCGGGAGGAAGACGCCAAAATACCCTATTTAGTTCCTGATGGTCATGACAATAGAAAAGATCATAACAGATAAAAAGCAATTCCTCGACCTGTTGTTGCTGGCCGACGAACAGGAAAGCATGATCGACCGGTATCTGGATCGCGGCGACCTGTTCGGCCTGTACGACGGAGAAGTGAAAAGCGTTTGCGTCGTGGCGCCGGTGGACGGGAATGTTTGCGAATTGAAGAACATTGCGACGGTTCCGGAGTTTCAGGGCAAAGGATATGGAACGGCGCTGGTCGAATTCATTTGCGACTATTACAAAGACAACTATAAAACCATGCTTGTCGGCACCGGCGAAAGTCCCGGCATACTCTCCTTTTACGAGCGTTGCGGGTTTGTGCGGTCGTACCGCATCCCGAATTTCTTCACGGATAATTACGACCATCCGATGTTCGACGGGGGCGTGCAGCTGGTCGATATGGTTTATTTGAAAAAAGATTTGCGGTAACAAGACTCCGCCTGAAAAAACCGAATGAAAACCATCCTCTATTTCGGGTCGTTCGATCCGGTGCATAACGGCCACATCGGGATCGCCCGGCGGGTGATCGACGCCGGCATTGCCGACCGGTTCTGGTTTGTGGTGTCGCCGCTCAACCCGCTCAAATCGGCGTGTCCCCCGGTCGAGGGGAGGCATCGCCTGCGGATGGCGGAGATCGCCTTGCACGATGCCGGACTTGAGGATCGTGCCGCCGTGTGCGACATCGAATTCGGCCTGCCCATGCCCTCCTATACCTGCGACACGTTGGCCGCCATCGCCGAAAAGTATCCCGGCCAGCGGTTCGCGCTGCTTATCGGCGGGGATAATGCCGCCTCGTTCGGCCGATGGAAGAATCACGAGCAAATACTGGACTCGGTGCCCGTTTATGTTTACCGCCGCTCGGGCGACGAGGGGGAACGCGATCCCGATCCCCGTTTTATTTTCCTGGACGACATGCCCCTGATCGACGGCAGTTCGACCGTTCTGCGCCATGCGCTGGCCCACCGCGATTACGCCGCCGCCCGGCAAATGACCGATCCCGCGGTAGTGAGCTATATTATTGAAAATAAGTTGTATTAACTTCTGAAAACAGGGCATGAGGGCATGTTTTTTGCTGGTCGAAGAAAAAACGCCGTCATGAAAAAGAATCTTGCTCCCGGAACGCCTGCAGCGGACAGAAGATACCGTGTCGTGGTGTCGGAAAACGGGCCTTATCTGGTTTACGGCCACCCTCCCGTCAGGCAGAATTACGTCGAAACCGACCCTCTCCACATTCCCTGGGTCTACCGCCAGGGACGCAAAAACTATTGCCTCGAAACCGAACCCACGGCCCTGTGCCGCTGCGGTCGTTCAGACAATAAGCCCTATTGCGACGGCTCGCACGATAATGCACCGTGGGATCCGACGCTGACCGCTTCGCACGCCTCCCGCCGCGAGGGGGCCGATGTGATCGAGGGGCCTGCACTCACTCTGGTCGATAACGAACGCTATTGTTCCTACTCGCGTTTCTGCGACGCGAAGGAGCGGGTGTGGAACCTGGTGCTGATGTCCGACGATTCCCAAAAGCGCGAAGACGCCATCCACGAAGCCGAGCGCTGCCCTTCAGGGCGCCTGCAGGTGTGGGACAACGCCACCGGCCGGCCCGTCGAACTGGCTTTCGAACCCTCGATCGGCATCATCCGCGACACTCCGCTGGGTGTGGAGGGGCCGCTGTGGATCAAGGGCGGCATTCCGGTCGCCGAATCCAACGGCGAAGCCTACGAAACCCATAACCGCATGACACTGTGCACCTGCGGCTGTTCGTCCAACAAGCCTTTCTGCAACGGGGCGCACGCCGCCGTCCACTTTCGCAACGGCCTCCCGTACGAACCGGGAGAAGAGGAGATTTAAAGATCCCCAACCCTTTATTAACACGGATGCCGCTGCCCCGCACGGTCTGTCGGCAAAAGAGCCCGCGGCCCTTTCGTCATCGACGGTTCGGCGGCATCGGCGGGCGAAAAAAAGATTGTTGCCCGGAAACATCCTGCGGGTGCCCGGAAATTCGTACCTTTGGGGGCAAAATTCTCGGGTTATGGTTCGATTTCTGATTTTGATGCTGCCGCTGGCCGTGCAGGGATGCATGGGGCGGGGCGGCTCGGGCGGCAGCGCCGCTCCGGTTGTCCGGACGGAAAACACCGTGGAGCTGATCGCTTCGGTGTCGGCCTCTTCCGGCGCCCGCATCCGGCAGGGCGACCCAATCACATTCTCTTACGAACTGAAGGCGGGCGCCGTTGCCGACTCGGTCGTGCTGTCGCTCGGAGAGAGCTCCATTCGCTTCGACGGCAACACCTGCACGTATACTCCTTCCGACCGCCGCACCGGCCGCGTCGCATACAAAATCACCGCTTATAGCAACGGTCGGCATCACGCCCGCAATGGCGAGTATGTCGTTCTGGCCGCCGCCGCGCCGAAAAAATACGGGTTCAGGGCCGTCAAAACGTTTCCGCACGATAAAACCTCCTACACTCAGGGACTTTTCGTCCGCGACGGGCAGATATACGAGAGCACGGGCGAGTACGGCCGCTCGACGATCCGCCGCGTGGACATTGCCACAGGACGGGTGCTGGCCAGTGCCGGCCTCGACCGGAAATACTTTGCCGAGGGGGCCGAGATGGTGGGCGGAAAAATCTACCAGCTCACCTGGCGTGAGGGCAAGGCGTTCGTTTACGATCCCGCCACGCTGCGCACTACCGGCGAATTCGACTACCGGGGCGAGGGATGGGGGCTGGCCTCCGACGGCACACGGCTCTATATGAGCGACGGCTCGTCGACCATTAAGATCATCGATCCGGCCACATTCAAAATCACCGGCTCGATCAGCGTCTGCACCGACTCGGGGCCGGTGGAATACCTCAATGAAATGGAGTGGATCGACGGCCAACTGTGGGCCAACGTCTACCGCTCGATGGCCGTGGTGCGCATCGACCCGGCGACGGGGGCGGTGGCCGGCGTCATCGATTTCAGCGGCATCATCAGCGAAACCGACGTCGACTACGCCACCGACGTATTCAACGGCATCGCATACGACGCCGCATCGGGCAAAATATACGTGACAGGCAAAAATTGGAACAAACTCTACCAGGTTGAAGTGATAGCGAAATGACGAAAGGATATTCGATCGAAGAAGAATTACGCAAGCGCATCCTCGTGCTCGACGGCGCGATGGGAACGCTGATCCAGGCCCGGGGCCTGACCGAGGAAGATTACCGCGGAGGGCGGTTTGCCGACTGGCGCCTGCCGCTGAAGGGGTGCAGCGATGTGCTGCCGATCACCCGGCCGGATGTGATCGCCGAGATCCACCGCGACTACCTGGCTGCCGGGGCCGATATCATCGAAACCAACAGTTTCAACGCCAGTGCCGTGTCGTTGGCCGATTACGGGTTGCAGGAGGCCGTTTACGAGATCAACGTGGCGGCGGCGCGGGTGGCGCGGCGGACGGCCGACGAATTCACCGTGGCCAATCCATCGAAGCCGCGCTTTGTGGCCGGGTCGATCGGGCCGACCAACCGTTCGGCGTCGATGTCGGCCGATGTCAACGATCCGGGGGCGCGCAGCGTCACCTTCGATGAACTGGCGGCGGCGTATTCCGAACAGATCCGGGGTCTGATCGACGGCGGGGCCGACCTGCTGCTGATCGAGACCGTGTTCGACACGCTCAACGCCAAGGCGGCGTTGTTTGCCCGCGATGCGGTGGCGAAAGAGAAGAACCGGCCCATTCCGGTGATGGTGTCCGGAACGCTCACCGACGCCAGCGGCCGCACCCTGTCGGGGCAGACGGTCGAGGCGTTCTATGTGTCGGTGGCCCATGCGCGGCCGCTGACGGTGGGGCTCAATTGCTCGTTCGGGGCGGCACAGATGCGTCCATTCATCGAGGAACTGAACAAAATCGCCGTGTGCGGCGTGTCGGCGCATCCCAACGCCGGGCTGCCCGACGGGTTCGGCTCGTACACCGAGAGCGCGGAGACGATGGCCTCGCTGATAAAAACCTATCTGGACGCCGGGTTGCTGAACATCGTCGGCGGATGTTGCGGCACCACCCCGCTCCACATCAAGGCCATCGCCGACCTGGCGAAAAATTACATGCCGCGGGCGATTCCGGCCGACAGGCACATTACCCTGCTCAGCGGTCTGGAGCCGATGTCGATCGCTCCCGAGTCGAATTTTGTGAACGTGGGCGAGCGCACTAACGTGGCCGGCAGCGCCAAATTCGCCCGTCTGATCCGCGAGGGCGACTATGCCGCCGCGTGCGCCGTGGCCCGCGAACAGGTCGAGGGCGGCGCGCAGGTCATCGACATTTGCATGGACGACGCCATGATCGACGGCGCGGCGGCCATGACCTCGTTCCTGAATCTGATCGCTTCCGAACCCGAGATCGCCCGTGTGCCGGTGATGATCGACTCGTCGAAGTGGGAGATCATCGAGGCGGGGCTCAAATGCACGCAGGGAAAGTCCATCGTCAACTCCATTTCGCTCAAGGAAGGCGAGGGGCCGTTCCTTGAAAAAGCCGCCCTGCTGCAAAGCTACGGTGCGGCGGCGGTGGTGATGCTGTTCGACGAGCAGGGCCAGGCCGACACCTACGCCCGCAAGGTGGAAGTGGCTGGCCGGGCCTATAAATCACTGACGGAAAACGGGTTCGCTCCCGAAAACATCATCTTCGACCCCAATGTGCTGGCCATCGGCACGGGCATCGAGGAGCACAACAACTACGCGGTCGACTTCATCGAGGCCGTCCGCTGGATCAGGCAGAACTGCCCTTACGCCAGGGTGAGCGGCGGGGTGAGCAACCTCTCGTTCTCGTTCCGGGGCAACAACGCCCTGCGCGAGGCGATGCACTCGGTATTCCTTTACTACGCCATCGCGGCGGGAATGGACATGGCCATCGTCAACCCGTCGATGTTGCAGGTCTACTCCGACATTCCGGCCGACCTGCTGCAACTCATCGAAGACCTGGTGCTCAACCGCCGCAGGGACGCCACCGAGCGGTTGTCGGCCTTTGCCGAACAGATGAAAGAAAAAGCCGTGGCGGCAACCGGAGGCGGCGACAAACTGTTGTGGCGCGAAGCAAGCGTGGAGGCGCGAATAGCCCATGCGCTGATCAAAGGCGACACCGAATACGTGGAGGCCGACACGCTCGAAGCCCTGGCCGCATTCGGTTCGCCGATCAAGGTGATCGAAGGGCCGCTGATGGCCGGGATGGGCCGCGTGGGCGAGTTGTTCGGCAGTGGGAAGATGTTTCTGCCGCAGGTGGTCAAGAGCGCCCGCGTGATGAAACAGGCCGTGTCCGTACTCACTCCGTATATCGAAAAGGAACGCGCTTCGGGGGCCATGAAATCGGCCGGTAAGATATTGATCGCCACTGTCAAAGGCGACGTGCACGACATCGGCAAGAACATCGCCTCGGTGGTGATGGCCTGCAACGGCTACCAGATCATCGACCTGGGAGTGATGGTGCCCGCCGAGAAAATTTTGCAGGCGGCCATCGACGAAAAGGCGGACGTCATCGGGCTCAGCGGCCTGATCACCCCCTCGCTCGAAGAGATGGCGGGCGTGGCCGCGGGCATGGAGAAACTGGGGCTGAGAATCCCGCTGCTGGTGAGCGGCGCGACGACCTCCGACCTCCATACGGCGGTCAAGATCGCCCCGCTATACTCGGGGCTGGTGGTGCGCGCCAAAGACGCCTCGCACGGGGTAAAGCTCATCAACGATATGTTGTCGGAGGGCAAGGAGGCGTTTGCCGCCTCGTACAAAGCGACGCAGCAAAAGCTGCGCGACGGCTTTTCCGCCCCGCGCCCGGATGCTTATGTGCCGCTGGAGCAGGCCCGGGCAAACCGGCTTGTTGACAGTTTTTCGGCGATTGTCCGCCCGGCGCACATGGGCGAAACCATTGAGAAGGAGTATCCGCTCGACCGCATCGCCGAGTGCATCGACTGGACATTCTTCTTCCATGCGTGGGAGTTCACGGGGCGTTACCCGGCGCTGCTCTCCGACCCGGTGAAAGGGGCCGAAGCCGTGCGGCTGCTGGACGATGCGAAGGCGATGCTTTCCGAGATCGTTTCGAAAAAGTTGCTGACGGCCAATGGTTTTGTGGGGCTCTACCCCGCCAATTCCGACGGGGACGACATTGTTGTTTACACCGACGAAACCCGCAACGAAGTGTTGTTGCGCCTGCCGCAGCTGCGCAATCAGGAAGCGGGCCTCGAAGCCAATCCGTGCCTGTCCGATTTCGTCGCGCCGGCAGGTACTCCGGACTATATCGGGCTGTTTGCCGTCACGGCCGGCATCGGCGCCGACTCCCTGGCCGAAGAGTACAAACGCAGGGGCGACGACTATTCGGCGATCCTGATCAAAACACTGGCCGACCGGCTGGCCGAAGCCTATGCCGAGCAGTTGCACGCCCGTGTGCGCAAGCAGTTGTGGGGTTACGCCCCCGATGAAAACCTGCCGCCGGACGAGGTGCTGAAAGGGCGCTACCGTGGCATCCGTCCCGCGTATGGCTACCCCGCCTGCCCCGACCATTCGGCGAAAAAAGATATCTTTGCAGCGCTGGACATCCCGACCAAAACGGGCATCGGCCTCACCGGATCGTACATGATGACCCCGGCCGCCTCGGTGTCGGGAATGTTCTTCGCCTCGCCCGCAGCGCGCTACTTCACCGTGGGGCGCATCGACTCCCGGCAGTTGGACGACTATGCCCGCCGCCGGGGAATGGAACCTGAAAAGGTGGCTGCGCTGATGCCGCAGCATATAAGAGAATAATATGAAAGTGATCGATATTATAAACGAAGCCGCGAGCAGGGGCGTCACCCGGTTCGCCTATGAACTGCTGCCGCCGCTCAAGGGCGAGAACATCGACAGCGTGTTCGCCACCGTCGAGCGGCTGTCGCGGTTCAATCCCGCCTACATCAACATCACCAACCACCGCGAGGAGGTGCAATATGTCGACCTGCCCGGCGGAGGGGTCGAGCGGCGGGTGGTGCGCAAACGGCCCGGAACGGTGAGCATCGCCGCGGCCATCAAAATGAAATACAGCACCGAGGTGGTGCCGCACCTGATTTGCGGCGGGTTCTCGAAATACGATATCGAGATCTCGCTCATCGAACTCAATTTTCTGGGCATCCGCAACGTGCTGGCTTTGCGCGGCGACGCCGCCAAGGGAGAACGGGCGTTTGTGCCCCACCCCGAAGGTTATGCCAACGCGGCCGGGCTGGTGCGCCAGATCGCCGAAATGAACCGGGGCCGCCACCTCGACGGCGATCAGGACGACCACTCTCCCACCGGGTTCTGCGCAGGGGTGGCGGGTTATCCCGAGAAGCATATCGAGGCGCCCAACGCCACCACCGACCTGATGTACTTGAAAGAGAAAGTGGACGCAGGCGCCGACTACATCGTCACCCAGATGTTTTTCGACAACCGCAAGTACTTCGATTTCGTCGACCGTTGCCGGCAGGCGGGCATCAATGTTCCGATCATTCCGGGCCTGAAGCCGCTCTCGACCAGGTCGCAACTGACCATGCTGCCGCAGATCTTCCACGTCGACATCCCGCAGGAACTGGTGGCCGCGGTCGAAAAGTGCGCCGACAACCGGCAGGTGCGGCAGGCGGGCATCGACTGGGCGGTGGAACAATCGCAGGAACTCAAGGCCGCCGGCGTGCCCGTGCTCCATTTCTACTCGATGGGCAAAGCCGACAACATCGAACAGATCGCCGAACGGGTATTCTGACGGAAATAACGTTCCCCATGCAAAACAGCCAGGAAGCGCTTCCTGGCTGTTTTGTATGGTCATTCCGACACGCCAAAGAGAGAAATCACAAAAAAACCCAACCCCGGACAACCGTGCAAATGCTTGGAGACAACGCACCGGGAAACCGTATGCCCGATGGTAGTTGCCGTTCGTGTGGAGAGCTGCACTATAGAAGAACAGGTAATACCCGTTGGCCGAACTGTTGGGCAACGCAAACCAGTAGTATCCGAAGTCGGAAACGCTGCCCGTGCCGCCGGAGGTGTAGTGGCGGTGGCCCGAAGCCGGGAAGAAGAAAGCACCCGCTCGCTGTATGGGAAAGGATTGCCTGTGGCAGTCCCTTCCCAGAGGATTCACATAACAGGGTGGAGAGCCATCGGATCATCCGCAATCGTATGGGGGCGAAGAATGGTTTCT
>JAVBRA010000016.1:0-55427 GCA_031548435.1 Rikenellaceae bacterium | reverse complement strand
AGCGACGGGGATCACCTCTTCCCATCCCGAACAGAGAAGTTAAGCCCGTCTGCGCCGATGGTACTGCGCCACAAGCGTGGGAGAGTAGGTCGCCGCCTCCTTCAAACCCCCGATCATTTCCTGATCGGGGGTTTTTTATGGTTAACCGAAAAGAACTTAAAGATAAAATCGGGGTTTTTTTATGGACAGTGTCATAGCTATTCGCCAAACCCCGACCCAAGTTACCGTTTACACAAAATTAAATTCAGGACAGTCCTGGAGTTCCTAACTTAGGGTGCACAAAGAGTCCCTTTCTTATCCTACCACGCCGCAATAAAGAATCCCCTTTTTTGTCTCCGCACCGTCCCATTCAGATATCTCCCTGCCTCTTCCCATTCAGATATCTCCCTGCCCCTTCTTCAAAATCCAAAGGAGAAGAGCCTCTTCGAAAAACAGCATTGACCTCCTCCTTAAAAATCCTGTCCAGATATCCGAGCAGGAGAATTTAACCTGACTCACCATCCTTTACCCCCCCCTCCTGATCAGGTATTGATCGTTTTTTTCTGGTTAACCGAAAAGAAACTTAAAGATAAAAGGGAGTCCGAGAATGGTTTTTATTTGAACCCAGAGAAAAATCACACTCCCCTACCCTCGTCCGGTTTATTGGGAAATTTGTCGATAAGCGCCCTGTGTGCGTGGAAAATTTCACAAAATGTTATATATTTGCATCTTCATAATTTGGAAACCATGTTGTTCGACATAGAAGTCATAGAAGAAACATATCGCACATTCAACCAGAGGGTTAAAAGGGCTGCAACAACGCTCGGACGGGCGATGACCCTTACCGAAAAAATTCTTTATGCCCATGCCGACGGCTGCATGACGGCTCATAAGCGCGGGGAAGATTACGTGAATTTTCGGGTAGACCGCGTGGCGATGCAGGACGCGACGGCGCAGATGGCGCTGTTGCAGTTCATGACAGCTGGAAAAAACAAGGTGGCGGTGCCATCGTCGGTGCATTGCGACCACCTGATCGTGGCCGAAAACGGCGCAAAAGGCGACCTGGCCGCAGCACTCAGGGAGAACAGCGAGGTGTACGGTTTTCTCAAAGACGTATCCAACAAATACGGCATCGGGTTCTGGGAGCCGGGGGCGGGCATCATCCATCAGATCATCCTCGAAAACTACGCGTTCCCAGGCGGGCTGATGGTGGGCACCGACTCCCATACACCCAACGCCGGCGGACTGGGAATGCTGGCCATCGGCGTGGGCGGCGCGGACGCCGTGGATGCAATGGTGGGCGATGCATGGGAACTGAAAATGCCCCGGATCATCGGCGTCAACCTGACCGGGAAATTAAACGGATGGGCCTCGGCCAAGGACGTAATCCTGAAACTGGCCGGCATGCTGACCGTAAAGGGAGCGACCAACGCCGTCATCGAATACTTCGGCCCGGGAGCCGCCTCGCTTTCGGCCACCGACAAGGCCACCATCTGCAACATGGGTGCCGAGGTGGGAGCCACCACTTCGGTATTCGCGTACGATGACCACACGAAAGCGTACCTGTGCGCAACCGGCAGGGAAAAAGTGGCCGCGCAGGCCGACCGGATCAAGGAGTGCCTGCAGGCCGATCCCGAGGTGGAGCAAACCCCCGGGAACTATTTCGACCGCGTGATCGATATCGATCTTTCGGCGGTGGAGCCCTGTGTCAACGGGCCGTTCACGCCGGATCTGGCAACGCCCGTCTCGCAACTGGCGGAAGCGGTGCGTAAAAACAATTATCCCGACAACATGGAAGTGGGGTTGATCGGCTCGTGCACCAACTCGTCGTACGAAAGCCTGTCGAGGGCGGCCAGCGTCGCCAGGCAAGCGGCGGACAACGGACTGAGTGCCAAGGCGGAACTGATCGTCAATCCGGGGTCGAACCTGGTGATGGACACCGCCCGGCGCGACGGGATACTCCAGTCGTTCGAGGCCATCGGCGGGGTGATCATGTCAAACGCCTGCGGCCCGTGCATCGGCCAGTGGAAACGGCACAACAACCATCCTCAACAGCCGAACTCGATCGTCACCTCGTTCAACCGCAACTTCGCCAAGCGCAACGACGGCAACCCGAACACCTATGCGTTCGTGGCCTCGCCCGAAATCGTAACGGCCCTGACCATTGCAGGCAGCCTGTCGTTCAACCCGTTGACGGACACGCTTATCAACAGCAAAGGCCAACCGGTGAAATTGAACCCGCCGACCGGAAGCATGCTGCCCGCCGAGGGTTTCATGAACCGGGACGCGGGCTACATCCCTCCCCTGTCCGACGGCAGCGGCATCGAGATCCGCATCGACCGGAACTCGCAGCGGCTGCAACGGCTGCAGCCGTTCAACCCGTTCGACAAGGCTGATTTCACGGAGATGCCCCTGCTGATCAAGACCGAAGGCAAGTGCACCACCGACCACATTTCGATGGCCGGCCCGTGGCTCAAATTCCGCGGCCACCTCGAGAACATCTCGGACAACCTGCTGATGGGGGCCGTCAACGCGTTCAACGGCAAAACCGACAGCGTGCTCGACCCGTCGACAGGCAGTTACGAGAAAGTTTCGGCGTTGGCCAAGCGTTACAAGTCTCAGAGCCTCTCGTCGGTGGTGGTGGCCGAGGAAAACTACGGAGAGGGCTCCTCGCGCGAGCACGCCGCCCTGGAGCCGCGCTTTCTGAACGTGAAAATGGTGCTGTGCAAATCGTTCGCCCGCATCCACGAAACCAACCTCAAGAAACAGGGCATGCTGGCCGTAACGTTCGCCGACATGGCCGATTACGGAAAAATCCGCGAAAACGACCGCTTCAGCGTACCGGGCATCGAAAACATCGTCCCGGGGAAGCCGCTGGAGGTAGAACTGCTCCACGGCGACGGGACGAAAGAATCGATCTCCGTCCTGCATACATACAATGAATTACAAATCAACTGGTTCAAAGCAGGGAGCGCATTGAACCACCTGGCATCGGCACGAAAAAATGGATAAAGCGAAGATCGAAAACGGGGCATTGATCATTCCCGACAAAGTGACGGTCCCCTACATCGAGGGGGATGGCGTGGGCGCGGAAGTAACCGCGGCAACGCAGAAAGTAATCGACGCCGCTGTGGAAAAAAGCTACGGCAACCGCAGGAAAATCGGATGGACAGAGGTGCTGGCGGGCGAGAAATCGTTCAACAAAACCGGTTCGTGGCTGCCCGAAGAGACGATGGCGGCGTTCCGGGAATGCCTGATCGGCATCAAAGGGCCGCTGACCACTCCCGTGGGCGGGGGCATCCGGTCGCTGAACGTGGCCCTGCGCCAGGAACTCGACCTGTACGTGTGCCTGCGCCCGGTACGGTGGTTCCGGGGAGTGGCCTCGCCCGTCAAGGAGCCGCACAAGGTGGATATGCGCATCTTCCGCGAAAACACCGAGGATATCTACGCCGGCATCGAATGGGCCGAAGGGACGCCCGAAGCACACCGGTTCCGCGACTTTCTGGTTAACGAGATGGGCGTGTCGAAGATCCGTTTTCCCGAAACATCGGCCTTCGGGGTCAAGCCCGTGTCGAGGGAGGGGAGCGAACGGCTCGTGCGGTCGGCCATCGAATATGCGATCGGGAAGAAACTGCCCTCGGTGACGCTGGTGCACAAGGGCAACATCATGAAATACACCGAGGGAGGGTTCAAACTCTGGGGATACGCCCTGGCCGAGAGGGAGTTCGGCGGGCAGGTCTTCACCATGCAGCAATACGAGCAGATTCGCAAAGACCTCGGCGCCGAGGCGGCCGAAGCGGCGCTGGGCAAGGCACAGAATCTGGGCAAACTCATTGTCAAAGACGTGATCGCCGACGCCTTCCTGCAAAACACCCTGTTGCGCCCCGAGGATTATTCGGTGGTGGCAACGCTCAACCTCAACGGCGATTACATCTCCGACCAGCTGGCCGCAATGGTGGGCGGCATCGGCATTGCTCCCGGGGCCAACATCAACTACAAAACGGGGCACGCCGTCTTCGAGGCCACCCACGGCACGGCGCCCGACATCGCAGGGAGAAACATCGTCAACCCGTCGTCGCTGCTGCTCTCGGGCGCGATGATGCTCGAATACATGGGCTGGAACGAAGCCGCCGGCGCCATCGAAAAGGCCATGGAACGATGTTTCTCAGCCCACGAGGCGACCGTCGACCTGGCCCGCTTCATGGAGAACGGGCAACCGCTCTCGACCTCGCAATTCGCTGAAAAACTGATCGCTAACCTATAAGGACGCAACGCATGAAAAAAGAATATATGATCTACAAGCTCTCGGAATCGATCAAGAACACGAGCGCCATCGACAACGAACTGTTCGCCAAATACAATGTAAAGAGGGGGTTGCGCAATGAAGACCACTCGGGAGTGCTGGTGGGCCTGACCAAAATAGGCGATGTGGTGGGCTACGAACGCCTGCCCGAGGGAGGGTTGCAGGCCGTGCCGGGCGAACTGATCTACCGCGGCATCGACGTCAAAGACCTGGTCGGGGGAATTTACGCCGAAGACCGCTTCGGGTTCGAGGAAACGGCTTTCCTGCTGTTGTCGGGGTATCTGCCCGACAAGGAGGAGATGAAAGCCTTCAACGACCTGATCAGCAAATCGATGCCGTTGGAGCAGAAGATCAAGATGAACATCATCGACCTCGAAGGGCACAACATCATGAACATCCTCTCGCGCTGCGTGCTGGAGATGTACACCTTCGACCCCAACCCCGACGACACCTCGCGCGAGAACCTGATGCGCCAGTCGATCGACCTGATCGCCAAGTTCCCGACCATCATCGCCTACGCCTACAACATCCTGCGTCACAGCATCCAGGGGCTGTCGCTCCACATCCGCCACCCGAGGGAGGAGCTGTCGATCGCCGAGAATTTCCTGTACATGCTCAAGGGCAACTTCACCGAACTGGAGGCGAAAGTGCTCGACCTGGCGCTGATCCTGCACGCAGAACACGGCGGGGGGAACAATTCGACCTTCACCGTGCGCGTCACCAGTTCGTCGGGCACAGACACCTACTCGTCGATCGCCGCGGGCATCGGGTCGCTCAAGGGCCCGCTGCACGGGGGCGCCAACCTGGCCGTGATCGACATGTTCAACCACCTCAAGGAGGCCATCGCCGACTGGACGTCAACCAAAGAGATCGACGCCTATCTGGTCAAAATGCTCAAGAAAGAAGCCTACAACCGCACCGGGCTGATCTACGGCATCGGACACGCGGTCTACACCATCTCCGACCCGCGCGCCCTGCTGCTCAAGGAGTGGGCCCGCAACCTGGCACGGGAAAAGGGGCGCGAAAAAGAGTTCGCCTTCCTGGAACTGCTGGAAGAGCGCGCCGTGGAAACGTTCATGGGCTTCAAGGGCACGCAGGTCAACAAAAAGGTGTGCGCCAACGTCGACTTCTACTCGGGCTTCGTGTACGAGATGATCGGCCTGCCGCAGGAGGTCTACACGCCGCTGTTCGCCATGTCGCGCATCACCGGATGGACGGCCCACCGCATCGAGGAACTCAATTTCGACGGCAAGCGCATCATCCGTCCGGCCTACCGCAATGTGGCCGAACGCAGACCGTTCACCGCCATCAGAAAAAGATAGGGAAGTCCTCCCGGGCCATCCGCAACGCCGCTTCCATCCGACGATTTTTTGCCGGGAAGGCACCAATTCATAAAATTTGATTATTTTTGAAGCGGTATTTCCACATGCTATCGGATCGGATATTCGTTAAAAATAATTAAACCGAAACTATTATGAAAAATCTGAAATCAAAAATCGGAACAGTGGCGGTAGGACTCGCCACCATTGCAATGGTCAGCTGCTCAAGCTGGAGTAATACCGGTAAAGGTACCGCCATCGGCGCAGCAGGCGGTGCCGGGTTGGGCGCTGGGATCGGCGCATTGGCCGGCGGTGGCAAGGGCGCGGCCATCGGTGCAGCCATCGGTGCAGGCGTGGGCGCAGGCGCAGGCGCGCTGATCGGCCGCAAAATGGACAAACAGCAGGCCGAACTGGAAAAGATCCAGGGCGCGCAGGTTGAACAGGTGACCGACGCCAACAACCTCCAGGCCATCAAAGTAACGTTCGACTCGGGCATCCTCTTCGCCTCGGGCAAGAGCGACCTGAACGCGTCGTCGAAAACGGCCCTGACCGAATTTGCGAAATCGATCGCCAACACCCCCGATACCGACGTTACCATCCAGGGCCACACCGACAACACGGGCAGCCGTTCGGTGAACGAGAAGCTCTCGCAGGACAGGGCCAATGCGGTTAAGAATTTCCTCATGGGACAGGGCATCGGCTCTTCGCGCATGACCACCGAAGGACTGGCTTACGATGTACCCGTGGCCGATAACAGCACCGCCGACGGTCGTGCCAAGAACCGCCGCGTGGAGATCTATATCACCGCCAACGAAGCCATGATCGAGCAGGCCGAAGCCGGTACGCTGAAATAGTTTCCCGGTAAAAAGAACGAAAAAGAGGGCCCGCAAAGCCCTCTTTTTTATTTATAGCCGAAAAATGATTAACTTTACTTTCGATAAACCCAAAACGTATGAAAGCCATTAAAACATCATTACTGGCATCCGCCCTGCTTCTTATCGCATCCTCCGGCGATGCCAGATCGAAAAAGACGGCCCCGGTCATTACCGCCAACATCGCCTTCGCCACCGACCAGGTGCAGCGGATGGTCGATTCGATGGAGGTAAAAACGGAAGAAATTTTCGTCACAGGGGAACTGTCGAAAATCCCCAGTCCCCGTACCGCTTACAGCGACAACAAAACCACCTACACCTCGCTGCGCGACTGGACCAGCGGATTCTTTCCCGGCACGCTGTGGTACCTGTATGAGATGACCGGCGACGACCGTTGGAAGCAGTCGGCCGTCAAA
Source organism: Rikenellaceae bacterium (assembly GCA_031548435.1). Taxonomy (GTDB): domain Bacteria; phylum Bacteroidota; class Bacteroidia; order Bacteroidales; family Rikenellaceae; genus JAVBRA01. Next base: position 48,538 of record JAVBRA010000016.1, on the reverse strand, counting down.
TACACCGAGGGGATGGAAGAGATCAAATACTACACCGGCAACCACGACATCGGCTTCATGATCTTTTGCAGTTTCGGCAACGGGCTGCGCCTCACAGATAAGGAACACTACAAAGAGGTGATCGTCACGGCTGCCGAGACGCTCACCAAACGGTTCCGCCCGGAGGCGGGAATCATCCAGTCATGGCCTCCCCGCCCCAATAAAGACTGGATCTGCCCGGTGATCATCGACAACATGATGAACCTCGAACTGCTGTTCGAAGCCACCGGACTGAGCGGCGACTCGACTTTCTGGAACATCGCCGTGTCGCACGCCGACAAAACCATTGAGAATCACTTCCGTCCCGATATGAGCACCTACCATGTCGTCGATTACGATCCGGAAACGGGTGCGATCCGTCATCGCCAAACCGCACAGGGATACGCAGACGAGTCGGCATGGGCGCGCGGACAGGCATGGGGATTTTACGGCTACACGCTCTGCTACCGCTATACCAAAGATCCGAAATACCTGCAACAGGCCGAGGGAATCGCCCGGTTCATCTTCAACAACCCCACCCTGCCCTCCGACCTGATCCCCTATTGGGATTACAACGCTCCCGGCATTCCCGACGAGCCGCGCGACGCTTCGGCCGCAGCCATCACTGCCTCGGCGCTCTACGAACTGTCGACGTACGTGCCGAAGAAACAGGGAAAGCGGTATAAGGCCCTGGCCGACAAAATGGTGGAAACGCTCGGTTCGCCCGCCTACCGCGCCGAGGCCGGAAAGAACGGCAACTTCATCCTCATGCACTCCACCGGCAACAAGCCCGGAAACGGAGAGGTCGACGTGCCGCTGGTCTATGCCGACTACTATTTCATCGAAGCGTTGAAACGCAAGCGCGACCTTGAAGCCAAATAGCATGCGTCGGTTTTTTTTGTTCATCGCCGCAAGCCTGTGCTTCGGCACCCTTGCGGCCAAACCGAAGCAGGTCGTAGAAACCGACCGGGAATATTGGGCCCAATCGGCGTACAGAATGGCGCTGCCGGTGCTCCGGAATCTGAGCGAAGGGACGTTGCATCTGAACATGCCCATCGAGCAACTGGGCCATGCCGGCCGTGAAAAATACACCCACCTGGAAGCCGTCGGGCGGCTGCTGGCAGGCATCGCCCCGTGGCTCGAACTGCCCGCCGACAACACGCCGGAAGGGATCAAACGCCAGGAGTTGCTGGATTTGGCGACCAAAGGCATCGCCAACGGGGTCGACCCGTCATCGTCCGACTACCTCAACTTCCGCAGCGCGGGGCAGTCGCTGGTCGATGCGGCGTTTCTGGCCGAAGCTTTCCTGCGCGCCCCGAAAAACCTGTGGGGCGGGCTGGACAGCCTCACCCAAAGCCGGGTGATCACGGAGATGAAAGCCACCCGCGCCACCCGTCCGAATTACAGCAACTGGCTCATGTTCTCGGCCATGATCGAGGCGTTCCTGTGCGAGTTCGCCGGCGAGTGCGACTGGATGCGCACCGACTACGCTTTCCGCCAGATGGACGCCTGGTATGTGGGCGACGGGCAGTATAGCGATGGACCCTGGTACCACAACGACTACTACAACAGCTTCGTGATCCAGCCCATGCTGGTCGATGCCGGGGCCGTAATGAACCGCCGCCGCAACACCGACGCCCCCTATTCAGACAAAAAATACGCCCAGATACGGGTACGGGCCGCACGTTATGCCGAAGTATTGGAACGTTCGATCTCGCCCGAGGGAACATTTCCCGTGGTGGGCCGGTCGATCCTTTACCGCACCGGGTGCATGCAGTCGCTCGCGCAGGCGGCCTTGCTGAAAATGCTACCCGAAGAGATCTCCGAGGGGCAGGTACGCGCCGCCCTGACGTTGGTTATGCGCCGCCAACTCGGTTTCGAAGGCACCTACGATGCAAACGGGTGGCTGACCATGGGTTTCTGCGGCGACAAACAGGAACAATCGGGCGAAACGTATCTTTCGACCGGCAGCATGTACCTGGCATCCACCATCTTCCTGCCGCTGGGACTCCCGGCCGACGACAGCTTCTGGACATCGGCCCCGCAGGAGTGGACCTCGAAAAAAGCCTGGAGCGGGCAACCGTTCCCGGGAGACCATGCCATCTCCGAGTAAAGAAATTATTTGAATTCGATCATCCACTCCCAAAGAAGGTGGCTTTAACCCGAATTCATGGCTACGCCACCATAATTTCTTAAATTCTTCAGGCAAAGCCTGAAATTACATTACCACCTGATTAGCAGGTGGATTTATAAGTTGACTAAAGCTGGAAACAACCCAATTGTAGAACCTTAATCCATTGTAAACGATGAAAAAGATCACAGTATTACTCGCCGCCATCATCCCCTTCACGGCGTGCGCCGAAAGGGCGCCGCAAGCCAAAGTGCTTCCGGCCGTAACCACCGCATACACCGATGTCCAGATCGATTCCCTGATCTCAGCCTTTTATCTGGGCCAGGACAAAGACGTGCGCCCCTCGCAGGAAGCGGGCAGCCGTTTCCTGAACGACTTTCCGGGAGCGGCCGAAGTGGAATGGAGCGTAAGCAACAACGTTTATGAAGCCGACTTCGACATCGCGCGCCTGGATTACGAGGCGTGGTACGACGCCTCGGGTAACCTGCTGATGTACAAATACGACGTCTCGGCCTCGAAACTTCCCGCCGCAGTAAAGAGCCAGGCAAAGCAGAAATACCCCGGCTACCGCATCGAAGGGGCCGAGACCATCCGCAAAGGCACCGCCACAGCCTATAAAGTGTCGCTGGAAAAGAAAGAAACCGACATCGAAGCCTACTACTCCCCCGACGGAACATTCCTCGGCGAACAGATCGACTGGTAATACCCGTACCTGCTCTAAGCTTTAACCAAAATTTCGGGGAGATATTAACCGACTTGACTCAGATTTAATTATCCCTTTATAGAGAGACCCCTGCCCAGGAACAGCATAACATTGGTTATGTCATTCCTGGGCAGGGGTCTCTTTATGAAGAAGGATGTCGGATCGGGACAAAATCAACTCCCGATTCTTCAAAAATTTCAGATTACGCCCATTTCACCAGCGGGAAGTCCATGCGGTGCGGGAGTTCGCTGTTGCTGGGATAGATGCGGATGGCCACGTCGTAAGTGCCCGTTGCCTGGGGTTCGGCTTTCACCCCGTAAGTCACGAGCTTGCCCTGAACCGAAACGATCTGCATCGGGATGGTGCGTACCACATCCACACTGCCTTCGGTGATCTGCCGGGCCACGATCATCTCCACACCCACGTCCTCGGGTTTGAGGCCGCCGATGTTGACCGCCACCTCCATGTTGTAGGAGACACCCATCATGATGGTTTGCTTCGACACGTCGAATTGCCTTACGCTCACCACATTCACCTTGTTCCACAGATGGGAGACGTTGCGTTTCCATCCGGCGATGCGGCGGGCCATCTCGAAGTTATTGGCGATCATCCTGCTGCTGCGGTCGTAGAGCTTGCCGTAGAACTTCTGCTCGTAATCGATGAGCATGCGCGTGGTGGTGAAGTTCGAGGCCACATCGGCGATCGACTTCTTGATGAACCCGACAAACCGCGAGGGAATGTTGTTCTCGTTGCGGGCGTAATACGCCTCGGCGATCTGCTCTTCGATGATGTTGTAGATCATCTCGGCGTCCATCTCGTTCTGGAAGTTCTGGTCGTCATAAGTGCGCTCCATCGGCAGCATCCAACCGGCGCCTTCTTTATATCCCTCGACCCACCAGCCGTCGAGCACGCTGAAATGGAGCGAGCCGTTCATCACGGCCTTCTCGCCGCTGGTGCCCGAAGCCTCAAGCGGACGGGTGGGTGTATTGAGCCACACATCCACGCCCTGCACCATGCGGCGGGCCAGCTCCATGTCGTAGTTCTGCAGGAAGATGATCTTGCCCGTAAACCGCGGCATGGCGGCGATTTCGACAATGCGTTTGATCAGGTCTTGCCCCGGTATGTCGTTCGGATGGGCCTTCCCGGCAAAGATGAACTGCACCGGACGGGCCGGGTTGTTGACAATGCGGTCGAGCCGGTCGAGGTTGGTGAACAGCAGGTTGGCCCGTTTGTAGGTGGCAAAGCGGCGGGCAAAGCCGATGGTCAGCACGTCGGGTTTGAGCGACTCTTTGATGGTCACCATCTGGCGGGGCGAGTCGAAGCGGAACTGGGCGGGGTCGCTCACGCGCTTCTTGATCACTTCGATCAGCTTCGATTTGAGCTGAAGGCGGGTGTCCCAAAGCACTTCGTCCTCGACATTGTAAATCCCCTGCCAGCACGAGATCGGAGGCTCGGGGCTATCGAACTCGGCGCCGAACGCCTGCGCGTACAGCGTTTTGATCTTGGCCGAGGCCCAGGTGGGGTAATGCACCCCGTTGGTAACGTATCCGATATGGAGTTCGTTCTTGAAATAGCCCGGCCACAGGTTGCCCAGAATGTCTTTCGACACCTCGCCGTGCAGCCAGCTGACGCCGTTGACCTCCTGCGACAGGCTGCAGGCCAGCGTGCTCATCGAGAAGCGTTCGTTGGGGTCGGAGGTGTTCACCTTGCCCAGCCCGATGAACTGCTCCCAGGTAATGCCCATGCGCTCGGGATAGTGCGACATGTACTGGCGGATCATCGTCTCGGGAAACGCGTCGTGCCCGGCCGGAACCGGCGTATGGGTGGTGTAAAGCGACGACGAGCGAACCACCTCCATCGCCTCGGCGAAACTCAGGCTGTTATCGTTGATGTAGTCGCGGATGCGCTCCACGCCGATGAACGCCGCATGGCCTTCGTTGCAATGGAACACGTCAGCCCGCTTGCCCAGCGCCTTGAGGGCGCGCACGCCGCCCACTCCCAGCAGGAACTCCTGCTTCAGGCGGTTTTCCCAGTCGCCGCCATAGAGGTGGTAGGTGATCGAGCGGTCTTCGGGCAGGTTCAATTCGTGGTCGGTATCCATCAGATAGAGCTCCGTGCGGCCGACATCGCACCTCCACAGGCGCGCTTCAACGTCGCGACCCGGGAAAGCCACTTTCACCGTCATCCAGTTGCCGTCGGCGTCGCGCACGGGCGAAATGGGCAGCTTATTGAAATTCTGGGGTTCGTAGCTGGCCTCCTGGTTGCCCGCGGCCGAAAGCTTCTGGGTAAAATAGCCGTAGCGGTACAACAGGCCCACGGCCACAATGGGCGTGTTCTTGTCACTGGCTTCTTTAAGGTAGTCGCCGGCCAGAATGCCCAACCCGCCCGAATAGATCTTCAGCGAACTGTGCAGCCCGTACTCCATGCTGAAGTAGGCGATTTTGGGGGCTTTGGCCTTGTCCTTGTCGTTCATGTACTTCTCGAACGAAGCGTAGACGGCGTCCAGGCGTTCCAGAAAATACTGATCCGCCTCCAACTGGCGGAAACGGTCGTACGACAACCGGTCGAGCATGGTGATCGGATTATGCTCGCACTGGCTCCACAGCGCCGGGTCGATGTACTGGAACAGCGCCGGCGCCCCGTGGTTCCACACCCACCAGATGTTTTTGGTAAGCACCTCCAGCGGACGCAGCCTTTCGGGGATGGCCCGCTCAACCATCACGCGCGTCCAGGCGGGAGCCAGGTTGACATGCTGCTGCTGGTAGATCGCCTGATCGTGTTGTATGGTCGACTCGAACGTCACGCGGTTGGTTCGGGCGTTCACTTTGTTTATGGCGATATCGTACGCCTTTTCGTAATAGGTAAACAGGTTCTCCCACAGGGCGATGGTCGAAATTTTATTGGCTCCGGCCCGGTATCCTTCGTATTCGGCGGCCGGGAATTTCGACCATTGGCTCACCGTTTCGGCGATGTGGCCGACGACCTCGGCGTCGTTGGTGTCGTTGCGGTCGATGACCACGATCCCCTTGTGCTCGGGCGAGTGCTCCTGCACCCACAGGCCGAAACCGGCCAGCGTGGTGGTGATGGTCGGCACCGAGAACGCCACGCTTTCGAGCGGCGTGTAGCCCCACGGCTCATAGTACGACGGGAACGCCGAAGCGTCCATGCCGGCCAGCAGCTCGTAGTAATACTTGTTGAAAATGCCGTCGTTGCCGTTCAGGTACGAGGGGACGAACAACACCTGCACATTGCCCCGGTTGTTGTCCATCAGCCCCACCTCCTTGAGCTTGCGCACAATCGGATCCCATTCGTAATTCGACAGGTAGTGCGTTTCGCTGTGCGGCCTGAATTCGGTGTTGAGCAACGAAGGATCGGCCAGACGGTTCTGAATATCGTGGTTGGGGCCGTCCTGCCCGGCGGGAATGGTGATGACTCCCAGTATCTTTTTATTGAGGGTGGTGTCCTGCGCCAGTTTTGCCAGCGCGTCGATAAACACGTCTATCCCCTTGTTCTTGACCTCGTAGCGGCCGCCGATGCCCACGATAAACGGCTCGGCGTCGTACTTCAGCCCCAGCGCAGCCTCGGCCACTTTGATCATCGCCTGCCGCGCCGACTGCCGGCGTGTTTCGAACTCGTCTCCCTTCCACACGAAGTCGTCTTCGAAGCCGTTGGGCGTCACCGTATCCACCTCTTTTTGCAGCAGGTATTTGCACTCGCGGGCAGTGATATCGCTGACGGTGGCGAAGCAGTCGAAGTTTTCGGCCGCCGCTTTCTCGATCGAATGTTTGGCCGCCACGCCGAACTGGCGGGCCAGATCGTCGGCGTTGAAGGTTTCGAGATCGTTGTACAGGTGCAGCCCGTTGCCGGCGATGCAGCGCCCCATGACCGTGGCGTGCGTGGTGAACACGTTGGCGATATAAGGCGACTCGGCCTTGAGGTAAAGCCCGCCGCTGGCGGTCATCCACTCGTGAAAATGGGCGGCCACCTTATCCGAGGGCAGGCAGAACGTATCGACATAGCTTTTGATCACCTTGGCGGCAGCGTAGCCGAACAGCACCGGCTCGATGTAGTCCCAGTTGCCGCTGATCGAGTCCACTTTGTATTTTTCCCACAGCGACTTGAGGAAACTGTCTTTCTCTCCCATGAACGAACTGAAATCGACCAGCACCACGATGGGATTGCCTTTGATATTCCAACGTCCCAGGCGCACACGGATCCCGCTTTCGTACAGGCTGTTTTTCCATGCCGGCAGCAGGCTCTTGTCTTCGGTGAATTCGCTGTTGTCGGTTTCGCGGTGCACATCGGGCCCGATGAGGATATATCGGCCTCCTATCTTTTCGGTGATGGTGAGCGCCTTGGTCGCGATCACGGTGTGGATGCCGCCCACTTTATTGCAGACCTCCCAGCTGACTTCGAAAAGATAATCGGGGAATAATTTCGTTTCGTTGCTCATAACGTCTCTTATTTTCATTAAAATACGCCACAAATTAAGCAAAAATATCTACAGCAAGCAACTTAACAGGCGTTTATCTGTCAACAACCGGCCAACATGCGGGCTCGATTTCCGTCCGGGCCGGAGTTCGGAAATTCATTCCCTGACATCCAACGAAAGCGAGGGTGGCCGCACGGAAATCCGTGCGGCCACCCTCGCGCCGTAGCAACGCCCGGGGGTTATCTGCCCCGCCCGTCGCAGATGCGCTTGTAGTGACACAGCAGCAACTCCTCGTTGTCGCCGCGCAGATGCATCCCGTTGCCCTCGCAGTAGCGGAACATCGAGCAGTCGGCGCAGATGCCGGTACGCGCCCACTCTTTGTTGCGGAATTTTTCGAAGCGGCTGTTCCATACGTCCATGAACGAGTCGCGGTAGATGTTGCCCTGATGGAAGTTGGCGCGGATACTGGTGCACCCCGAGATGCTGCCGTCGTGAAGCACCGAGGCGGTCGACACACCGGCGTTGCAATGATAAAACGAGTCGCGGACTTCCGACTCGTAATTGCCCAGAAAACCCTCGCAGCCGTAGTCGACCTTGATGCGCCCCTCTTTGCGCGTGCGTTTGATGAAATCCATCAGCCCGACGAACTCGGCGTCCGAGATCTGCATCCCGTCGGAAGTCGCCCCCCGCCCCACCGGGAAAATGGTGAAGATCCGCCAGCGGGGAACTCCCTTGCCAATAAGGAACTCCTTGAACTGCTCAAGATAGCCGATGTTGCGTTTGTTGGCGCAGGTGACCACGTCCCACAGCAGTTCTTTCTCGGCCGTCATCAGCTCCAGGGCGTCCATCACGCGCGAGAAACTTTTCGGACTGCCGCGCAGCCAGTTGTGCTCGGGTTCGAAGCCGTCGAGGCTGACGGTCATGGCGTGCATCCCGGCCCCCAACAGCGAGTCGAAGCGCGCCCCGGTCAACAACATGGCATTGGTAACCACACCCCACGGATACCCCCGGTCGTAAAGCGCCCGGCCGCACACTTCGAGGTCTTTGCGCATGAGCGCCTCGCCGCCGGAAAAAATCACGAACACCTTGTTCGGGTTCACTTGCGGCGTGATGCTGTCGATCACTCTCAGAAAGTCGGACACAGGCATATCGCCCAGTCCCGAAGTCGCCCGGCAGTCGCTGCCGCAATGCAGGCACTGCAAGTTGCACCGCAACGTACACTCCCAGAAAAGGGTGCGCAGTTGGTGCTCGGCCACGATGTTTTTGTGGAGCTTGCGGAAAAGCTCCAGCCCTATTCGCTTGCGGATACCGGGGGCGTCGCTCATTCCTCCGACTCTAAGATGATGTCGACTGTTTTTGCTGCCCGCCTCGTCAAATCGCCGATGTTTTTATAGTCGGAGCCAAAAAATTCGACCGTCTGCGTATTGGGTCGGTACGATCCCGGCCCGGAGCCGGGCTCCTCGGCCGTCAGCGTAAGGGGGTTGGGGTCGCCGGAATGCCTCTCGCGCACAAACCAGTACTCCCCTTTCTGGTTGCTGTAAACCGTGTCGCGAAAGTAATAACCATAGAAATCGCGACTGTAGCTGGTCTTGGTACTCCGATCGTAAGGATCGTCTTTCGAAACGATCACCCGCATTCCGGGAAGCGCCTCGCCGTCGGAATTGGTTACTTTGCCCTTAAGCACGATCTTGTAGCTGGTTTCGGGCACCCCGTAGCACGCCACCAGCGAAACCAGCGACGAAAAACCCAGCACGTAAAGCAGACCCGCCCAAAGCCGGCTGCTCCATTTGTCCGATTTGGCTCCCATTGTTATTCTATTGCTTCTTCGAGTGTTATTTCGATATCGGTTTTGGTCAAAACTTCGATCCAGCTGCCGTTTTTCTTGCGGGCGGCCTCCGTGAGGTTGAGCTGTTCGGAGCGATCTGCGTATGAGCCGTTCTCCTCTCCGTCAACATCTTCGACCTTCAGGGGCAACAATCCGCTTCGATTCCTGAACTCCTGCCCTGTGTACGAGAAATTCCCTTCGGCATCGGTCAACACGGGATTGTTGGAGAAAGCGCTCTCTAGATCGGCCGACACCCGGATGCCGGGAATGCCCTCGTTGTCGGCATTGACCACCCGCCCTTTGATATTGTATTCGGTGGTGGGGGTGCCGTAAGCATCAGGGGAATCAGTCCACTTGTCGCATCCGGTCAGCATAAACGAAAAACCCAGCAGCGACAACAGCCGGGAAACAAACCATTTGGTTACATGAGCGATCTTTTTCATACAGCAGGAAGATTACTCGTTCTTTTTCAGAGCTATAATATATTGATCCCAGTAGCGTCCGACAGGGAACACCATTTTATCGAATTCGCCGTTTTCCGCCCCGTCGACGTCTTCGATGGTCAGGTGCAGGCGATCGAGGTTGTAGCCCTTGAGCCGTTTCTCGAACCTGAACCCTCCGGTTTCGCCGGTATAAATGGTATCGGTCTTAAATTTCGGCTCGTTCGACCGGATAATAATCCTTGCACCGGACACTCCGGCCCAATCGCCATCCGACAGAATATATCCCCTAACCTGATAACTCGTCTCCGGAGTTCCGTAGGCTTTCTGGTCGTACGTCGTTTCGCAGGCCGCCAGCGAGAAACCCAGAAGCGTCAGCAACGACCGGAGCAATCCGTTGAAAAATGGGGCAAAAGGGCGTTCCATGGCGACCGGCATCAAGGGATTAGCACTACAAATATAGAAAATATTCGGTACAATGCAAATTTTCAGCAGAAAATTCACCGGCCGATGATAAAGATCGCCGGGCGCTTGTTGATGTCGGGCAGGGGATGCTTCTTCCACTCACCCACCCTGGCCGTGCGGATCAGCTGCGAGGGCTGCATCAGGTCAACCGAAACGGACAGGAGCGTGTCGGGGGAACACACTTCCAGAATATTTTGCAACACAGAGAGGTTGCGGTATGGCGCCTCGATGAAGATCTGCGTCTGGTTTTCGGCCAGCGCGCGCCGTTCGAACGACCGGATGGCATTGCTCCGCTGGGGCGGCTTGACGGGCAGGTAGCCGTTGAAGGCGAACGACTGGCCGTTCATGCCCGAAGACATCAGCGCCAGCACAATCGACGACGGCCCCACCAGCGGCACCACCTCCACCCCCCTGCGGTGGGCCAGCGCCACCAGCCCGGCTCCCGGATCGGCCACGGCCGGAACGCCCGCCTCGGACATCAGCCCGCAGCTGCGCCCCTGCAACACGGGGGCGATCATGGCGTCTATTTCGGACGCGGGAGTGTGTTCGTTGAGTTCGGCGAACAGCGTATCGTCGATGACATTGCCCGCGCCCGAGGCGGAAAGGAACCGCCGCGCCGTACGCAGGTTCTCGACCACAAAATAGTCGAGCGAGGCGATCACCTCTTTATTATACGCCGGGATGCTTTCGTAAACCGGGGCGTCGCCGATCGGGACGGGAATGAGATAGAGCTTTCCTTGGGGCATTGTTTTTCGAAATATTAAACAGGCATAACCACGGGCGGCTTGTTCGCAGAGGCGTCCGCCATGCACCCCGCGAATGCCTCGGACCGAAATCGCGTTTTTGCTCGGAATGGGCCTGCGGCTCTTATTCTTTCAAGTAGATCCGCTTGACGCGGGCCGAAACGGAGGTGAGTATCTCATAGGGAATGGTTCCCAGCGTGCCTGCCATGAGTTCGATCGAGGGTTCGGCGCCGAAAAAAACGACCGTGTCGCCCTCGCGCGCGTCGATACCGGTGACATCGATCATGCAGGTGTCCATGCAGATGTTGCCGATGGTGGGGGACAGCGTTCCGTTGACCATCACCTGCCAGGCGCCGTTGCCCAACCGGCGGTCGAGCCCGTCGGCATACCCCACCGGAACCGTGGCCGTGCGCGAGGGGCGCGTGATTTTTCCATTGCGGCAATACCCCACCGTTTCGCCCGCCGCAAGCTCTTTAACCTGCACGATGCGGCTTTTGAGCGTAGCCACCGGCATCAGCCCCTGCGCCCCGACGGGGCTCGATCCGTAAAGGCCGATACCCAGCCGCACCATGTCGAACTGCGCCTGGGGGAAGCGTTCGATGGCCGCGCTGTTGGCGATGTGGCGGAGGATGTTCTGCCCCCCGAAAGCGTCCACTATCTTGCCGGACGCCTGACGGAACGTTTCGATCTGTTGCTCCACAAACCCGTCGTGCTCGGGCATATCGCTGGCGGCCAGATGCGAGAACACCGAAGCGACCCGCACCTGTTTCTGGCCCGAAAGTCTGGCGACAAGGGTCTCGATCTGGCCGGGCATGAAACCGAGGCGGTGCATGCCGGTATCGATCTTGAGGTGGACGGGATAGAGCGCCTCGCCATAGTGGCGCACCTCGGCCATAAACATTTCGAGCGAGGCAAAGTTGTAGATCTCGGGTTCGAGGCGGTTTTCGATCATCGAGGCGAAGCTCCACGAATCGGCATTGAGCACCACGATGGGCAGGGTAATGCCCGCCCCGCGCAGCGCAACCCCCTCGTCGGCAAAGGCCACGGCCAGACAATCAACTTTCTGGTGCTGGAGCATGGCGGCGATCTCGGCCGACCCGGTGCCATAGGACGAGGCCTTGACCATCGCCATCGTCTTCACGCCGGGGGCCAGGCGGGCCCTGTGAAAGTTAAGGTTGTGGATCATGGCGTCGAGGTCGACCTCCAGAATGGTGGTATGCACTTTATTCTCAAGCGCGTGGCTGATTTTCTCGAACCGGAACACCCGGCTGCCCTTGATCAGCACGGCACTGTCTGCCAACAACTTCCGATCGAAAGCATGGAGGAACTCCTCGGCCGTGAGGTAAAAATGACTGCCGGGGCCGAAAGCCGCCGAATGCGCGGCAAGCGTTTCGCCGATGCCCACCACCATGCCGACGCCTTTCTCCCCGGCCAGCGACGCGATGCGGGCGCAGATAGCCCCGGGCGCATAGCCGCTTTGCAGGATGTCGGAGATGATGAGCACCTTTTTTCTGTTCCCCGCCACCGAGCCGAGGGATTCGAGCGCGATGGAGAGCGAGTTGATGTCGGAATTGTAGCTGTCGTCGATGAGCACCGACCCGTGCACGCCCTCTTTCACCTCCAGGCGCATGGCCACGGACGACAGGGCCGGAACTTTTGCCGCAATCTCCGTCAAATCGTAACCCATCGCGGCGTAAAGGCCCAGGCAGCTGAGCAGGTTCTCGGCCGCCGCCTGGCCGGCATATTTCAGGGTATAGTTGTATTGATTGCCGTTGAAAACGATTTCGGACGGGGAGGCAGTACGCACCCTGTCGCCGGCCGCCGGGCCAATGGAAAACAACTCCTTATCAGGAAACAACGCTTTGATTTTACGGGCGACCAGCGGCATGGTCGAATGATAGACGATGGCCCGGGCACCCCTGAACAGGGAGAGTTTTTCATCCAGCTTTTCGTCGATGGACGAAAAATTTTCCTGATGCGCCCCGCCGATGTTAGTGATGACGCCGATGTCGGGACGGATCATCGCCTCCAGCCGCGCCATCTCGCCCGGCTGCGAAATGCCCGCCTCGATGACGGCAAACCGCTCGTCGCCCGCGATCATCAGCAGCGACAGGGCCACCCCCAACTGCGAATTGTAGCTGCGGGGGCTGCGGAACATCCTTGCGTCGCCGGGGGCCAGCTGCGAGATCCACTCTTTGACAATGGTCTTGCCGTTGCTGCCGGTGACGGCCACCACCGTCCCTTTATAGTTTTGCCTGTGGTGAGCGGCCCATTGTTGCAGGGCGGCCAGCGAGTCGGGCACCGTCACAAACCCGGCCCCGGGGAAGTCGCCCGAAGGCTCCCGTTCGACGATGAAAGCCCTGACGCCCGTATCGTACAGTTCGCGGATGTAGGCATGACCGTCATGGTTCGCGCCCCGTAAAGCAGCAAACACCGCTCCGGACGCGGCGGGAAGGTTGCGGCTGTCGGTCATCACCGCACGCACGGGATGGTCGGGGCCGGTCAATTCGCCGCCGCAAATCCGGGCGACCTGTTGCAATGTGTAGTCCATAGGAACGAATCGTCTCACAAAGATACTCGTTTCTGCGACAAACGGACAACACCCGTAAAAAAACGAAGCCGCCCTGTCAAAAAGCGGCTTCGTCGATGCATTCGGTCGTTACGGCCCTGCCCCTGTCGGTGGGATCAGAGAGAAAAACGACCGTTCTTATTGGATCATATACCTGTATCCCTCCATGTCGCGGAACTCGTTGTGCTTGGGATCATAGCGCTCGAACTCGACTTTCACCACCACCATGTTGCTGCCGGAGAACAGCGCCCGGTCGACCATGCAGATATTCTGGCACTGGATGATCTCAAGCATCTTGTTCCGGATCTGGGCCGCCGTTACGCCGCTGTTGATGAACGCAGGCCAGTCGATGGTGTCACTGCTGTTCAGGGTTGACTGCGGGAGTGTGACCTTGCGGGTGGAGGGAGTTTCGGTTTTAGACCAGAATCTATAATTTGCATAGGGGTATATATTATCCTAATATAAAGAGCGGCTCTGTCTGTTGCCAGCACTCCCACGTAATCTACGCCGATTATTGTTCTTGTTTCCTCATCCGTATTGCGCTTTGGTCGCTTATTGAATACAATATATATGTCTTTCTTTACTTTTTCGGCCACAATGGCATCACCGCCGGGCTGGGAAAACCCGGTAGTGGATACCATTATCAGAAAAAAGAAAAAACACAGCCTTTTCATCGCAGTTTATTCAATTATATATACATCAGCGGGGGCGTCATACGGATTATACTCGGCCTCGACAATCATCATACGGGTTCCGTTTATGTGATTTCTATTCACCATCCAGATCGTTTTATACTTCGCGATTTCTTTGATCTTCGCCTCAAACTGAGCCCATGTCACCCCGCTGTTAATCCAGGCATCGAAGTCAATCACCCGGTTCTGAGGGTTGCTAAGAAGCGAGGTGTCTTCCGTGCGCGTACGCATCCTATCTTCCGGATCGCTTATCGGGGTGCTGTGTATAAAGCGGTAATAACTTGGGCTTTTAGATGATGGGCCGACACAATAATACACAAAGAAAGAGTTTTGATTCGGGTGCGGATCATTGAATGACCCTTCTTCAAAAATACCATATCGTGTAATTTGTGTATGTGCGCGGGATGCCAACCCTGTAAATACGACATAAATCTCTTCGTATACCTTTTCCGCCATGATAGCAACCGAGGTTTCGCCGGTACTCCGGGCCGCAATCTCCCCGCAAACGGCAGGGTCATTTTTCCCGCTTCCGGACAGGCTGCGCGTACAACCCGACGCGACAAACAAAGCCATTGCCATACTCAATGAAAATAGCCTTAATTTGTTTTTTTTGAATGCATTAATCATAAATAAAGCATTTAAATTAGTGGAACTACAAGAGTAAATGTACATAAATTATTTCAAATATCCGCCATCGAATGTCTTTTTTATAGCGCCGCTTTCCCGGAATAACCCTCCGGCGAATCATTATGTCCGCTGAAATTACATTGTTCACGGTAAAAAAACTATCTTTGCATATCACCCCGAAAAATTGCGGTTATGATCAAGATCCTCACGGCAGCCCAGGCCCGGGAACTGGACCGCTATACCACCGACGCCGAAGGCATCCCCCCGGCCGAACTGATCCGCTCGGCCGCCCGCGCCATTGCCGGATGGCTCAAGCCCCACCTCAACCCCCAAGGCACCGTTTACGTTTTCGCTGGCAAAGGCAACAACGGAGCCGACGGACTGGCCGTTGCCGGAGTGCTGTCCGGGGGCGGCTGCAAATGCGCGGTGTGCCTGGCATGCGACCCGGAGGAGGCCACGGCCGAATGGAAAACGTTTTACGGCGAACTGCCCGAAAGCCTGCCGGTGATGGACGCACGCAAAGGCGGCATTCCGGAAACGGGCCCGAACGACACCATCATCGACGCCATCTTCGGCTCGGGGTTCAGGGGCGCCGTCAGGGAGCCGGCGCGGAGGGTGATCGAGGCCATCAACGCCTCGCCGGCGCAGGTGATCGCGGTGGACATCCCCTCGGGAATGCTGTGCGAATCGAACG
Organism: Rikenellaceae bacterium; assembly: GCA_031548435.1. GTDB lineage: Bacteria > Bacteroidota > Bacteroidia > Bacteroidales > Rikenellaceae > JAVBRA01. The sequence continues at coordinate 33,199 of JAVBRA010000016.1, read as the reverse complement.
ATCCGGCAGCGGTGATGATCAAAGCCGACCATACGCTGGCCATCGAATTCCCGAAGCTGGCCTGCCTGCTGCCCGAAGCGGGCGAAAACGCAGGAGAAGTGTCGGCGCTCGCCATAGGACTGAGCCGCGACTACATCGAACGGGCGCAAAGCGATCTGTTCTTTATGACCAAAAGCGACGTGGCGGCGGTCATAAAAACCCCGAAACGTTTCTCACACAAAGGCGACAACGGCCGCCTGCTGCTGGTGTGCGGCAAGCGGGGAATGATGGGGGCCGCCCTTCTTGCGGGCTACGCGGCGGTGAAAAGCGGAACGGGCCTGACGACACTCCACATCCCCTCGGACGAACGGGGGGCGGTTCACAGCTACGTCCCGGAGATCATGGTGAGCGAAGATCCGGACAACTGCTTTTCGCATCTGCCCGAGAACGTCGACGCGTATGATGCGATCGGCATCGGGTGCGGCCTGGGCACGGCGCCGCAGACCGGAAAAGCAATCAAAGCGCTGCTGGCCAGATACCGCAAGCCGATGGTGATCGACGCCGACGCACTCAACATCGTGGCGGGCAACAAACCGCTGATGAAAATGATTCCGCCGGGCTCGATCCTCACCCCGCACGAAGGCGAGTTCCGCCGCCTGGCCGGCGAATGGAAAAACGACGGGCAGAAACTGTCGTTGCTGAAAAAACTGAGCGCTTCGACCGGATGCCACATCATCCTCAAGGGGGCCTGCTCCATCACCGCCTCGCCCGAGGGGCGCCTCTACTTCAACTCCACCGGCAACCCGGGCATGGCCAAAGGAGGTAGCGGCGACGTACTCACAGGCATGATCGCCTCGTTGCTGGCCCAGGGATACCCGCCGCTGCATGCGGCCATCGCCGGCAACTACCTGCACGGAATGGCCGGCGACCTGGCCGCCGCACGCTTCGGGGCCATCTCCATGTCGGCCACCGACATTGTCCGCTGCATCGCCAAAGCGTACAAAAAAGTGCGACAAAATGGCGCCGCCGCGCTTGGAATATCGAAAAACAGTCTTAATTTTGTAAATTAATTATGATGTTACCCGGACTTTACCGCCAAAAAACAAAGGCGCGTTTCGGGCAATTTACCTAACCATCCCAACACAATGGCAAGCATTAGAAGACTCAAAAAAGATGTCGATTACCTGGTGGGCGAAGTCGTTTCGAACAGCCTGACCTGCATGTACTTCCTCCCGGCGGAAAAGAAAGAGGAGATCATCGCGATCGTCGAGAAATCGGTGGCCCTGCGCAACGAACTCTTCAACCGCATCAACAACCCCAAAGAAAAACACAACCCGCGGCTGCTCAGGAAAGAGTTCCGCCAGATCCAGACCGAACTCATGGAAACGGTCGACGGGATGTTCATGGAACTGAGCAAGATGTACGAAAAAAAATAATCCCTTAAATATAAAAACTAACAACAAGATGAGAAAACAACTCTACAAGATCTCGGCTGCTGCTCTGGTGGCATTGGCTATGATCGCCGGCATGGGGGCCACCTCGTGCTGCGGCAAAAGCGAAACCGGCAAGGTGATCGAACTTCCCGTTCCCGCCCGTCCGGACGGTGCGACGGATGTTCTGGGCCTCACCTGCGACCCCATTCCGGTAGTGCGTGTGGGCTTTGTCGGTCTGGGCATGAGAGGATCGGGCGCCATCGACCGCTACCTGAATCTCGAAGGCGTCGAGATCAAGGCCCTCTGCGACCTGGAACAGTACAACCTCGACCGCGCACAGGCGCAACTGGCGGCGAAAGAATGGCCTAAAGCCGAAGAATATATCGGCGAGGAAGGCTGGAAACAACTGTGCGAACGCGACGACCTCGACCTGGTGTATATCTGTACGCACTGGGGCATGCACACTCCGATCGCCGTGTACGCCATGGAACATGGCAAGCACGTGGCCATCGAAGTTCCGGCCGCCACGACCGTCGCAGAATGCTGGGATCTGGTGAACACCGCCGAAAAGACCCGCAAACACTGCATGATGCTGGAAAACTGCTGCTACGACTTCTTCGAAATGGCAACCCTGAGCCTGGCCCAGCAGGGCTTCTTCGGCGAGATCGTACACGTTGAAGGCGCTTACAACCACGACCTGCGCAGCCTCAACTTCGCTCCCCGCCTGAACGACAAGTTCGCATACAAACCGGGCGTGGGCCGGGTTGCCGCCGATGAAGAGGGGGCTATTCCGAGCCTCACCGGCTACTGGGATCACTGGCGTCTGAAATACAACACCGACCACACGGGCAACCCCTACGCCACTCACGGCCTCGGCCCGATCGCACAGGTGCTGAACATCCACCGCGGCGACAAAATGGACGTTTTGGTTTCAATGTCGTCGAACCAGTTCGGGATGACCGAATACGCCGTTGAAAACATCGAAGACCTCGAACCCGGCGCAGATACCGTAGCATACAAGATGGGCGACATGAACACCTCGCTGATCCGCACGGCCAAAGGCAAGACCATTATGCTCGAACACAATGTCACCAACCCGCGTCCGTACAGCCGCCTGCATGTGATCAGCGGCACGAAAGGTTTCTGCCAGAAGTACCCGAGCCAGGAACTGGCCCTGGAACCGAGCGAACTCACCAAACAGGACACCGCTCTGTTCAAGAGAATCAGCGGCCACCGCGCCATGAGCCCCGAACAGAGGGACGCCGTACTTGAAAAATACCAGAACCCGATTGTGAAAGAAATCGGCGAAAAGGCCAAAGAAGTCGGCGGCCACGGCGGCATGGACTTTATCATGGACTACCGCCTGATCTACTGCCTGCACAACGGACTGCCGCTGGATATGGACGTTTACGACGCGGCCGAATGGTCGTGCATCGGCGAACTGTCGGAAATTTCGACGCTCAACAACTCGGCCCCGATCGCCGTGCCCGATTTCACCCGCGGTGCATGGGACAAGATCAACGGCTTCAAACACGCGATGAAATAACAGATCTGTCTGCAAGTAAAAACCCCGGCTTCAGGAAGCCGGGGTTTTTATTTCTCAGTTACAGAGAATGACCGGCGGCTGCAAACAAAACACGGATGGTTTGTCGATGAAGACCAGTGGGGGGGCATCGAAACTGTTCGTTGTCGTTGAAAAACAGGCACGTCCCGTTGTTCCGCAATGACGATCATACCAGGAGAGCGACTTCGAGCCGAAACGGAAACTTCATCCCGGAAGGAAGGCTCGTCCCCGAATGACAACGCCCTCCCCTCAACGGGAACGCAATAAAAAAGGCGCCCGATACGGACGCCTTAAACAATAAGCCGAAAGATTTATTTGAACCTGGCCTCGTCGGAAACGGTCAACTTCTTGCGGCCCTTGGCCCGGCGGGCAGCCAATACCCTGCGGCCGTTGGAGGTGAGCATGCGCTGGCGGAATCCGTGTTTGTTCCTCCTCTTTCTCTGTGACGGTTGAAATGTCCTTTTCATCGCTATATCCTTTATTTATTTTTAGTCGTTCCGTGCCATAAGGCTGACAAAGGTAAAACAAAAATCATTATCCGCAAACTTTTCACCAAAAATACTTTCCGCCTCCGGAAATCGGGAACTGCAGCAAATATTTTGTTGAAACTATTTGGATGAGGATAAATTCTCATTACTTTTGGATCGTTAAACCGAAAGAACAATACAAATAATACTTAAAAATGAAAAGATCAATTATCCTTACAACCGTACTTTGCCTGGGTATGGCCCTGGTTTCGCACGGAAAAAAAGGCAACAGCAGCGTGAAACTCCGCAACGGCGTCGACAGTGTGAGCTACGCCATTGGCGTAAGCCAGGGACACTCCATCAAACGCGGAGTCGACAACTACCTCTACGGCAACTTCAACACCGAAGCCAACCTGGCCGGCTATCAGGAGGTGATGAACGGCTCGACGTCGGTTATGACCGAGGACGAGGCCGATATGTTCATCTCGGAATACATGGATCAGCTGAGCGAACGCCTGAGCGCCGAAAACAGGGCCAAGGGCGAGAAATTCCTGGCGGCAAACAAGCGCAAAGCCGGCGTGATGGAGACCGAAAGCGGGCTGCAATATAAGGTGATCAAACAAGGCGAAGGAGCGGCTCCCTCGTACGATGACTACGTATCTGTACTCTATACATGCAGCACCCTCGACGGCAAGGTGGTCGACGAGTCGACGGACAGGGACGATCCGGCCATGTTCTGGCTTTCGAACGTGGTGCACGGGTTTGCCGAAGGGGTGATGCTGATGAACCCGGGCTCGAAATACACGCTCTGGGTTCCGGCCGACATCGGCTATGGCGACGGGAGTGAGGAGATCGCCCTGGGAAGCACTCTGGTGTTCGAGGTGGAGCTGCTCTCTATCGACGAGGAGGGCGAAATGAACGAGGATTATGAGTACGGCGAGGTGGATGTCGAAGAAGATAACCCCAACTGGCCGCGCAACGTGGGCGACTATCAGGAACTGATCCCCGAGCACGGCGACATCGAGTACGGCGACGAGGACACCTATATCCAATACAACTACTCATACCGCAACCACTACCTGCTGTTCACCGACAGCGGCATGATTATCCTGGACGAGAACGGCAACGAAACGTTCAACTCGAACACCGGCGCCGAGAACGACTACAATGTCCCCTCGGTATTCGAACCGCTGGCCGAAGGCGCCGGCCCCATCATCGTCATGACCGAACCGGTGAAGGACGACATCCGCCGCGGCGAGCTGTACATCATCGACCCGGCCACGTTCGCCTGCAAGAAAGCGGGCACGATCAACGTCACTCCCACGGGCGACGACTATGAATACTCCTCGATCTGGGAAGCCATCCGCATCAACCTGCGCGGCGACGAGATCGTGTTCACGTTCCTGCCCGACGCCATGGTGTACGACAAGGGCGGCAGCCTGCAAACCTATATGCCGACCTCGGATCTCTACTACACCTACTCCAACAAGGGCGGCCTCCAAATGAAAGGCGCCGCCACCAAGTTGTCGGTATTCGCAAGGGAAGCGGCCGTGAAAGAGGTCAAGACCAACTATCCGAACGCACAAACCTGCTTCATTGACGTCGACAACGACGGCCAGAAAGACATTATCTGGAGCGAAACCGGCAAAACTGGCCTGAATATCAGCCTGCTGGACGCAAACTGCAAAGTGAGGCAGGCAATCAAGGTAATGAACGTGGACTATGCGTTCATGATCCCCCTGTCGTCGAACAAGATCCCCGGCAAAATCACCCTGCATGAAACCGACCACTCGGGCGAGGAAGTGAAATCGTACACCTACGCTTTTGACGGCACCGGTACGCTGGTGCTCGAAAAAGAGGAAGATCTGGGTTACGACGAGTACGACTACGATGATTACGGCATGATCGACGCCGCTCCGGCAGTGGAAGTCGTGGAGGCAAGGTAACCGGATCCCGAACAGAATAATAAAAAAGGCGCCCTTCCCGGGCGCCCTTTTTATTTACAACATATCAATGGATCTGCGGCATTTTTCCGGCATGGGCAATGCTGCAAACCGAGAATTTCCCTGAATGAGTCAACTGACACGATCCGGACAATCTGTGAGGGTTATTTCCCCGAGAGTCGAGCTTCATTCACCGGCGGGTGCTTTGATGGCCGACAGGTGAAAAACAACAGGCAAGCTTTTGCCGGGAGGGATATTCCCTGCTTTTTGCTGTTTCGGGTTGTTGGATGGCGGAGATGCTTCAAAATTTTGATGTACATTATCGTACCCGAATTTGCTTTTTATTATGCGTTTCCTAACTTTGTGCAAATTATCCGTTTCCGATGCCATGCGTTACATCCCGATCAGAGTCCTCAGTTCAATGAAGTACTTCCATCGTTTTTGGTGGATTGCAGCGGTTGCAGCCCTTGCAGTTTCATGCGGCAGGAAGGAGGCTCGCGGCAGACTTATATTCTCGTCCGCTTCCTATAGCGCGTCCATCAGCTGCATCGCCTCCTCGGGCAGCGGCCACACCTTTTACCTCGGCCTGGAGAACGGCAATATCATGTCTGTCAATATGCTGACTCGGGAACAGGAAATCATCCATGAAGGATACAGCCGCGTCTACGATCTGTACGAAGAAAACGATTCGGTGATGTGGATAGGCCTCCGCAACCAGGGTCTGAGAATGCTGACACGCGACGCCTCAAACCGATGGATGGAGGCGAAAAGCTACCGGATACCCGTCCCCGACAGTTTGCTCGACGATGACAATTACGCTGTTTACGATATTGAACCCGACAGGTCAAGGGGCGATCTGTATCTGTCCACCTCTTCCGGCGCGTATCTGCTGAGCAAAGAGGGGCGGGCAGGAAGTCACATGGAAGAGTTTTACAGGCCGAAGAACTTTCCGCGCAGGCATTTCGGGGTGAACCGCACGCTGGTGGCCCGCGACTCGGTATATATGGCAACCCAAGATGGCCTTGCGATATTTCATAAAAACGGGGGCGGACGCGTAATTCCCGTGGCCTCGGGCATCACCTGCCTGCATAAGCCGGAGGCAGAAAATGTTGTGTTTGCCTCTTTCGCTTCGGGAGTGTATGTCGTGAACCTGGAAACCGGGGCGATTGACAATCCCGCGCAGTATAGGGTGAAGGGCAACAACCTGCTGGCGTGCATCAAAGACGACCTGGAAGGAGTGTGGAAATTCACAACCTCCTCCATCGGCTACGACAATAACGGAAGCATCGGCTTCGAGTTGCCTGAAAGGTTGACCGACAACTGCAAAAATTTTGTAATGCCGGTCAAGGATTTTATTCTTCTCGCCTGCGGCAACACGCTGTATCTGTTGTCGAAGCATCAGAACACCCGGGGTGATTCCCAGAACGTGATCGCCGCCTGTCCCAATACCAAGGCCGGGGCCGTCTATTTTATTACCAACGACAACAGGCTGCACCAAATAGGTGTGGGCAAGGACGAGTCGCAGCATCTGGGAAAGATCCGGAAGTTCGACAGCGGGGAGCGGATCGCGCGGATATGCGCAACGGAAGCCTTCCTGTGGGCCATTACCGACAAAAGGCTCTACCGTATTGGGATTCATAAAAATCCGCGTGCCCATCTGATCATCGGAGAGAAGGGCAGTGGCGCACCGGTCGAGACAGAAGAGAAACTCGATTTCCGCAGCATCGCCTATTGCAATAACGCACTATACATAGGCACCCGTTATCACACGATGAAGATCGCCGACCCCGATCTCTATAAAGGAGATTCGAATCCCGACACACTTTTTGTGAAACGATCCGATCGAGTGGATGATTCTAACCTGTATGTTACCGACATTTGCAAAGACAGTGAAAATAACATCTACTTCTCGACCCTGAACAAAGGCATTTTCGTCATCGACAACAATAAAGACAGCCTGATCAGGATCCCCGGAACCCAGGCGGGGAAGATCGGCAGCGTCCGCAAAATGATCCACTGGTCGGGCAAGGCCGTCTATTTGCAGTCTTCCAAAGGAATTTATGTGAGTGCAGACAAAAAGATTGCGGACAGCCTGATGAATTTTCCGGCAAAGTATGTCGTTTCTATACAGGCCGATTCCAAATCGGGCAAATTGTTCATGCTGGGGTATCATGGCATCGGATCAGGTTCCGTTCCCTCGAAATCAGACACGGCCGCGTTCAGGATGGACAACGAAATTTCGTCTCTGGACATCGTATTCAACAGCGCGGCGGCGATCAGCGAGGGCGAGGAGAAACAGTCGCTCCTGCTGGGCGCGCCCAGCGGGCTTTACCGGTATAAAATCAACGCAGGGAAGGGCGCGCTGACGAAAATAATCATTCCCCATCACAGCAGGGCGCCGCTGGTGATCCTGCTTATTGCGGTCGGACTGATTGCCACAGGCGGTTTTGCCGGTTATTTGCGGGTGGTTGCAAGGCGCAACACCTTGGCCGAGTTCCGGGCCCGTGTCAATGAACTGACGGAAAAAATCGTTCCGAAGAACATCCGGAAAGAAAACCGCGGCAGTTTTCTCCGAACAGGCAACAACCTGTTCGGAGAAATCGAAAAGTGCGGGAAGCGAAGAAAACTGCTGTTCGGGTCGTTGGCCGGGTTGAGGGCCCGGGTGGACACCTTCGCGCGGGAGGTGAAAGAGGGCATGATCCGCACTCAGGAAGTGGTGGACATGAATTTCACCCTCATCGATGTCGCGGTAAAGGATATCTCCAAATACGAGAAGATGTTCGCCTCCCATCCGGAACTGGCCGCAAAATGGGAGTCCGTCAAGCAGGAAAACGACAGGGAAGCCCATTCGGTGACGACCTCCTATGCCGTGATGGACAAAATAACCCGGCTCAACAGTTTTCTGAAGGGGCGGATGTATCCCTATTACAAGGAAGGCGGCCTGAACGAGCAGATGCAGGGGATGCTGGACGAAATAGACCGGATGTCCCGCGATGGCGGCGATGCCAAAAAATTAAAGGAGTTGAGCGAGGAGTTCTGGCGGCTGTGCCCCGATCTCAGCGATTTCATGCTATGGAGCCGCAGCAAAAAAATCATCGCCTGCCTTTATCTCCGCCACGAGGCGATCAAACCCATCGACATCAGCGCCTGTCTGGACATCGAGGCCAAGACCATCAGCGACATTCGAGCCGAGATCAACCGCGACATGACAAGAATAGAGCATCGCACCCCGCTGCAGGAATTGCTCCGCGAGCGGACCCTCTCGTCGCGCCTGAAGAGAGCGTAAGCACTGTTAATCATATCATTGCAGCCTAAACCGGAACATTCGATGTTCCGGTTTTTTTCCGTTTTTACAATCCGGAAGCATCCGGATTCACGCCTGGGAAAGATCGCGGATTCTTTGGGGAATCGGCCGGGATGCAGGGGAATGGACGAGGCGTAGCTTTGCAGTAAATCATTCCGATCTACGCAAAATTACAGCTATGAAAACTTCCGAAAAAAATAAACAGTCACGGACAATTCAGATTCGTATACGCAGCCCGTGTGTCAGATGAGATCTATTCAGGATTCCCTAACCGGGAACCCCTCCGATGCAAAGTTAATGAAAAATCCGAACAACAAAACAAAATCTGAAAATTATGAGACGCATTATCGTAATCCTCGCCGTCCTGTCGGCATCGGTTGTCCTTTCCGCATTAATCTTTCGCGTGTCTGCGGATGTGGGCACAGTGTTAGTATTCGATACCCACCCATTTCTCGGCAGCGGAGGCATCCAGCCCGTTCCGTTGAAATCGGGCTCGTGTGTCAAGTGGCCGTGGACGCGCGTGTATCGCGTGGATGTTTTGCCAGTGCAGTACCATGAGCCCTTCGAGAATCTGATCAGCATGGACATGGCTTCGGTTTCGCTCAACGCATTCATCACCATGCAGGTCAATGAAAACGAAGCCTCACGGCTGCTGAAGAACTTCGGCCCCGAGTGGTATGCCAACAACATCCAGGAGCCGTTCCGCGAAATGGTGCGGAACAAACTGTGTTCGTACCCGCTCCGCGATTTGACCGGCAACCGCAATGTTTATGAGGAGATCAAGGATCATCTCCGGGAGGCGATGGAAGAGTACGTGTACAAGAAAGGCATTCCGGCGAGCATCGAGAACATCGTCATCAGCAGGGCCGAACCCTCGGAATCCGTACGCCAGGAGATGGACAACCTGTCCAAAGAGAATGCGCGCCTGCAAACCGAAATGCAGCGCAAGAAGACCGAACAGGCCCGGCTCGAAACGGAAATCGCCCGGGCCCGGGCCGACCGTGCCTACATGCAGACGATGGGATTTTCGCGGGCCGAGTTCATCGAGCACAGGAAGGCCGAAGCGTTGTTACTCAATCCCGGCGGCGTATTCCGCATCGGAACTGTCGACTGACCGCACCGTCATTTCAATAACCAATAACTCACACTAAAACATTAAGACCATGAAAAGAAAACTGTTCACATCGATCGTCCTCGCCCTGTCTGCAATAGCATGTATGGGCAACCCGGTTCAATCCCCCAACTACGACATCCGCATCGGGATAGTCGTGCAGCAACAACCCGGACAGGATTACGTCCAGCGGCAACAGCTCCGCAATGCGATGTCCGACATCGTTACCCGGTGGGGCATAGGCGCCGACGATGCCACGGTGGCCCTTATTCCTTCGCTTGTTGTCGAAAGGGAGAGCGTTGTAAACGGGGCTGTAATGGTTGAGGCCAACCTCCACCTTTCGCTCCGCAATGCTTCCGACGGGAGCCTGTTTTATTCGCACAGCCGCAATTTCACCGGCATAGGCACCGACCGCTATTCGGCCGTGAACAACGTTATAGCCAATATCCGCTCGGCCGGAGAGAGTTTCGACGGGTTTCTCAACACGGGATATGATCGCATCGTCGGGTTTTACGAGAACAACCGGGATAGAATCTTTGCGACGGCCTCGGCCATGGCATCCATGGACAATTACGACCGGGCGGTTGCCTACCTGATGTCGGTTCCGGAAAACGTCTCGTACTACGGCAATATGCTCGTGAAAGCGTCGGAACTTTACACGGCGCATGCCGACCTCTTGGCTGGGGATGCATTGCAATATGCCAATAACTGGTTTGCCGCGGGAGAGTTCGACATCGCACTCCAATATTTGCGCGATCCGGTTCTGCTTCGATCCCGTTATGCGGACCAGGTGCAGACGTTCTTGCTGGTGATCGCCGAGTTCATATCGGAGGAAAAGAGAATCGAGCAGGAACTGTATGTCGAACGGGCCATGGTCGAGATCAGGCGTGACACCAACAATATCGAGGCAATGGAGTCCATAATGCGGAAGTTGCTGGATTACCACTTCGAGATGATGGAGGCGCACGGGACCGGCTATTTCGAGCAGTAAAATCCCCGCATCGCCCGACCGGCGTCCCGTTGGCGCGCCGGTCATTAAAAACCAAAAATCATAAACCAACCAATACTCAAAATCATGAAAAACACAATCGTAGCAATGCTGATCCTGTTGGCGTCATCCGTCAACTTTGCAATGGCCCAGTCCAACACGGCGGACCGGAAGAAAACTATCGCTGTGGTAATTGTCGACAATTCGGGCAGCTTGACCGATCAGATCAGATTATCTGCCAAGAAAGAGGTGAACAGTATGCTGGCCGAGAATCAGAAATATACTGTGATCAATCCGGAACATATAAATATCGTAGTAACAAATATGGTCGGAATCAACACCAACCTTATTTATGACCAAAGTTACCAGATCGAATTGGGAAAGATTCTGGGAGCTCAGTATCTGTGTATTATCGACATTCTCAAGCCCAATATTTCTTTATACTCTGTAATATGTTCTTTGGTAGATGCAACGACCGGGGGAACGATAAAAGATAATAAGGCTTATTTGGATGTGTCGTCGAATCAGAGATACATACAGATAATGTATCTAAGCATCCAGGAAGCCGCCTCCTTCCTTGCGGCCAATCCGGAGAAATTCAAAAAGAAAATTACAAATGACATAGAGCGGCAGAAGAAGGAGATTAATGATGTCGCAGGGGTCCTCGGCGTAAAAAACCCGCACGTCAAGAACGGCCTCGAGATCAGCTACGTGTCGCGCAGTTACGACATCGAAGACGTTGCTTCCGGCATCAGGGAGAAGAGCAATCCGTGGGGTGCCGCCCAGATCGACGGGGTGCAGATCGGGCTTCGTTTCGACCGGTATTTCATTCCGAAATATTTTGGACTGGGCGTCAGCATGGGAGTTTTCGGAGGCTATTACTTCTACGACGGCCAGACAGCCGATGCCTCGGTGTCGTTCAAAGAGGCGGTGTTGACTATTCCCGTGCAGGCGATATACCGGCTTGACTTCAACAAAACCATCGGATGCTACGCCAGGTTCGGGGTCTCTGCCGACATCGGGCTTTACTCCCAACTGGAAGAAACAGCCGGTGGCGGCACCGTAACCACGAAGAATCTGTATTCCGACACCGGATGGGATTACTCCAACCGGTTTAATTACAGCCTGGTGTATGGACTCGGCATCCAGATCAGCGGGGTGTTGCTGGAGGTGTCGCAATCGCGCGGGATGCAGAACCTGTCGCAAAACAATGAATACAACATTTTACAAAACAAGAACATCCAGGTGGGGATGACCTTTATGTTCTGATGTGCTTTCCTGCTGTAAACAGGTTATGATCCAGCCTCCGCCCGGAATATGCCGCGGCGGAGGCTTTCCTTATCCGCGATACCCGGGATAATCGCCATGTGCACGGCACGTAATTTGCGGAAAAACCGACAGCAGGAGGTCGATTCCAGCCGAAACGCCCGAAGATCACGGGAATCCGGCGCCGACCGCAAGACAATCGCCATTTCAACGAAAAACAACCGCTGACAGGCAGTCCCGTCAGTGTAAATTTGATGCCATGAGACGCTATCTCTTCATTTTCACCGCATTGCTTGCGGTCTCTTCCTGCAAGCAATCCGGCAGTGACTCCCGGACGGGATCCTCGCCGGATCCCCTTTCCACATGGACCCAGACCGCTTCCAGGCAGACGATCATCGATTACGTGACGGCCGTCACCACTGAAGGAGGCCCGAAGTTCATCCCGGCGTCCGACCGCATTGCCGTGTTCGACAACGACGGCACGCTGTGGTGCGAACAGCCGCTCTATTTCGAAATGGCCTATTCAGTTGCCGCCACGGCCAAAATAGCCGCCGCCGACCACTCCCTCCAAAATCGTCCCGAGATCAAAGCCCTGGCAGAAGGAGACAAGGCCGCTTTCCTGAAAACCGGTGAAAAAGGGATTCTGGAAGCTTTCGCCATCTCCCACACGGCCGTGTCGCCCGACGAGTTCGACCGGATGTCGGCTGCGTGGCTCGATACGGCCCGGCATGCCCGCTTCAATCTCCGTTACCAGGAACTGACCTACGGGCCGATGGTTGAATTGCTCGGCTACCTGCGCGACAACGACTTCAAGACTTATATCGTATCCGGAGGTTCGGCTATGTTCATCCGCAATTTCAGCCAGCGGGCCTATGGCATTCCCCCGGAACAGGTGATCGGCACGATGTTCCAGGCGGTTTTCGCCGACAGCACCGTCACGCTGAAGCCCGACGTGTGGCTGATGGACGACGGCCCGGGAAAGCCCGAGGCGATCTTCAATATCATCGGGCGCAAGCCGGTGCTGGCTTTCGGTAATTCCGACGGCGACCTGGAGATGCTCCGGTGGACGGCGACCAACACCTATCCAAACCTTGAACTGCTGTTGCACCACACCGATTCGGTGCGGGAGTATGCGTACGACCGGAACTCCCCGATCGGAAAACTCGACAAAGCCCTTGACGAGGCTTCGCAGCGGGGGTGGGTCGTGGTCGACATGAAAAACGATTTTTTAACGGTGTTCGATAAGTGATCCGGTTCCGTTTCCGCCCGCAAAGGCACAGGGCCTTACCATCGAGGTAAGGCCCTGTTTTACAGTCCGATGCCCTCTTCCCTGGCCGATGCCAAATAGCCTTCGTCCCGGAGCCGGGGGGATTTTTCGGCGGCAGATACGGCCAGAAAGTCGCAGCGTTCGTTTTCGGGCGTGCCGGCGTGCCCTTTGATCCAGACGAACGTTACGCGGTGCCTGCGGGCCACGGTCAGATAGCGCCGCCACAGGTCGGGGTTTTTCCTGTTTTTGAAGCCCGTGCGCTCCCATCCCAGCACCCAGTTCTTGGAAACGGAGTCGACGACGTATTTCGAGTCGGAGTAGATCGTCACGTTGCATCCGGCTACGTTGAGGGCTTCGAGCCCCGCGATGACGGCCATCAGTTCCATGCGGTTGTTGGTGGTCAGTTCGTATCCGGCAGAAAGCTCTTTGCGGTGGGGGCCCGAGAGCAACACCGCGCCATAGCCCCCCGGCCCCGGATTGCCCTTGGCCGCGCCGTCGGTGTAGATGGTGACAGATGCTCCCATTGATTGCAAAAACGGGATCCCGGTAGCCGGAACCCCTTTATTGTTCGTGTTTTACCCTCGGAAGGCGTCCGGGTTGCATGCGATGCCGCAACAAACGGCTTTCCGGGGCGGATGTCCTATTTTTTATCTTCCTTCACCTCGATGCACAGCGTGGCATGGGGCACGATCATCAATCGCTCTTTGGGGATCAGTTTGCCCGTTTCGCGGCAAATGCCGTAGGTCTTGTTCTCGATCCGGATCAATGCCGCTTCGAGGTGCTGGATGAATTTAAGCTGGCGTTGCGCCAAACGTCCCGATTCTTCTTTCGACAGCGTGGCCGCCCCCTCCTCCAGCACTTTGAATGTAGGCGAGGTGTCGTCCGTGCCGTTGCTTTCGGCATAGGTTATCGAGGCACGGAACTGTTCATAGTCGGCCTTCGCTTTTTCCAGCTTTTCGAGGATCACCGCTTTGAATTCGGCCAATTCCTCATCGGAATATCTTGTTTTTTCTGCATTGGATGCCATAAATTCCTCCTCTCAATCATTGGCGACAGGGAATGCTCCGTCGTCTAAATCTTTTTTAAAAATAAGCACTTTTTTTCGAAAATGCAAATCGGACGGAAAAATTACACTTTCGCAACGGCGATCGTTACTTCCGCCTCATCGATCTCCACCGTCGCGCTTCCGGGGGCCGGTTGATCGACTGCCGCGACCTCCACCGCCAGCGTCTGCGAGGCGATATAGTCGCCGAACGCTTCGACGGCCCCGTTCACCAGGTCGCTGCGCACGATGGCCACCCGGATCTTGTCCGTCACCTCGAAGCCCGAATCCTTGCGCATGTTCTGGATGCGGTTGATCAGCTCGCGGGCCACTCCTTCGCGGCGCAACTGCTCGTCGACCGTGATGTCGAGCGCTACCGTCAGCTTGCCTTCGGCGGCGATGAGCCATCCGGGCATGTCTTCCGAAGTGATCTCGAAATCGTCGATCGTTGCCGGCAATGTTTGCCCGTCGACGGCCAGTTCCCATCTCTCTTCGCGTTCGAGCCGGTTGATGTCGGCCTGCGAGAAGCCGGCCACCAATGCCGATATCTGCTTCATCTGCTTGGGGTACTTCGGCCCCAGGGTTTTGAAGTTGGGCTTGATCTTCTTGACCAGGATGCCTTCGGTGTCGTCGATGTATTCGATCGTTTTGATGTTCACCTCGTTCAGGATCAGTTGCCGCACGGCTTCGATCTTCTCTTTGACCGAGGCGTCGAGCAGCGGGATCATGATCCGCGACAACGGCTGCCGCACCTTGATGTTCACCTTGCGGCGCAGGGCCAGCACCATCGACGACACGCGCTGGGCCATGGCCATCGTCTCTTCCAACTGCGAGTCGATCAGCGAACGGTCGCAAACCGGGAATTTGGCCAGATGCACCGATCCGTCGGCATGCCGGCCGCTGAGTTGGTTCAGGTCGCAGAAGATCCGCTCCGAGATGAACGGCGCGAACGGGGCCGCCAGCATCGACACCGTTTCGAGGCAGGTGTAGAGCGTCTGGTAGGCCGACAGTTTGTCGGCGTCCATCGCCCCGCCCCAGAAACGCTTGCGGTTCAGGCGCACGTACCAGTTCGACAGGTTCTCGTTCACAAAATCCTGGATCATGCGCGCGGCCGGGGTCGGATCGTAATCTTCGAGCCGTTCGGTCACTTCCTTCACCAGCGTGTTGAGAAGCGAGATGATCCAGCGGTCGATCTCGGGCCGCCCGGCCACCGGCACTTCCTTCTCCTTACCGGTGAAGCCGTCCACGTTGGCATAGAGGGCGAAGAAGCTGTACGTATTGTACAGCGTGCCGAAGAATTTGCGGCGCACCTCGTCCACCCCGTCGATATCGAACTTGAGGTTGTCCCACGGCTGCGAGTTCGAGATCATGTACCATCGCACGGCGTCCGACCCGAATTTCTCGATCTGCTCGAACGGATCGACGGCGTTGCCCAGCCGCTTGCTCATCTTGTTGCCGTTCTTGTCGAGCACCAGGCCATTGGAAATGATGTTCTTGAAGGCCACTGAGTCGAACAGCATCGACGCAATGGCATGGAGCGTAAAGAACCACCCGCGCGTCTGGTCGACCCCTTCGGCGATGTAGTCGGCCGGGAAAACCTCCGAGAACGCCTTGCCGCTCATCTCGAACGGGTAGTGCACCTGGGCGTAGGGCATGGCGCCCGAGTCGAACCACACGTCGATCAGGTCGGTCTCCCGAAACATCTTCTGTCCCTTGGGGGATACCAATATGATTGTGTCTACGTATGGGCGGTGCAGGTCGAACGAATCGTAGTTCTCTTTCGTGAAATCGCCGTTCTTATAGTGTGCCAGCATGTTTTCGGACATGAATCCGGCAGCCACCGACTTTTCGATCTCGGACTTGAGTTCGGCCACCGACCCGATGCATTTGATCTCGCTCTTGTCCTCGCTCATCCACACCGGCAGCGGCGTGCCCCAGTAGCGCGAGCGCGACAGGTTCCAGTCCACCAGGTTTTCGAGCCATTTGCCGAAGCGGCCCGAACCGGTCGAGGCCGGCTTCCAGTTGATGGTCTCGTTCAGGGCGATCATCCGCTCCTTGCACGCCGTGGTCTTGATGAACCACGAGTCGAGCGGGTAGTAGAGCACCGGCTTGTCCGTGCGCCAGCAGTGGGGGTAGTTGTGGACATGCTTCTCGATCTTGAAAGCTTTATTATTCACTTTCAACAGCATGCATATATCGATGTCGAGGGTCGTGTCTTCGTCCGAGAGCGAATCGTCGTAAGCGTTCTTTACGTAGCGGCCCGCGTATTCGCCGTACATGCCCGCATCCACGAATTTGGCCGCATAGGCCGGGTCGAGGTCTTCGATGCGGAAGAATTTCCCGGTGCGGTCGACCATCGGCTGCTGTTTGCCCGCCTTGTCGACCATGGTCAGCGGCGCGATGCCCGATTGTTTGGCCACCCGGTCGTCGTCGGCGCCGAACGTCGGGGCGATGTGCACGATGCCGGTGCCGTCTTCGGTGGTCACAAACTCGCCCGCGATCACCCGGAAGGCGTCGCCGTCGGGCTTCACCCACGGAATCAGCTGTTTGTAGTTCGCGCCCACAAGCTCCGTCCCGGCATATTCGCCGATCACCTTGAACGGGATGCGCTTGCCGTCCTTGTGGTCGTAGTCGTCGATGGCCAGCTCCTCGTTCTTTTTGTTGAAGAGATTGTACATCAGTTCTTTGGCCAAAATCACCGTCACCATCTGGTGGGTGTAGGGATTGTAACTGCGCACCTTCACATAACGGATGTTCGGGCCCACGGCCAGCGCCGTGTTCGAGGGCAGCGTCCACGGGGTCGTTGTCCAGGCCAGAAAATAGAGGCTCCCGTCCACGCCGTCGAACAGGTTCTCCGATCGAGCGTCGCGGATCACTTCGAACTGCGCCACGCAGGTGGTGTCTTTCACGTCGCGGTAGCATCCCGGCTGGTTGAGTTCGTGGTTGCTCAGTCCCGTTCCGGCGGCCGGGGAGTAGGGTTGGATGGTATAGCCTTTGTACAGCAGTCCCTTGTTAAACAGTTCGTTCAGCAGCCACCATACCGATTCGATGTAGCGGTTGTCGTAGGTGATGTACGGGTCATCCATGTTCACCCAGTAGCCCATCCGGCGGGTCAGTTCTTCCCATTGCGAGGTGTAGGTCATCACCTCCTTGCGGCAGGTGCGGTTGTATTCCTCGATCGATATCTTGGTGCCGATGTCCTCTTTGGTGATGCCCAGTTTTTTCTCCACGCCCAGTTCCACCGGCAGCCCGTGGGTGTCCCATCCGGCTTTGCGGTGCACCAGGTAGCCCTGTTGCGTCTTGTAGCGGCAGAAGATGTCTTTGATGGTACGGGCCATCACGTGGTGGATGCCCGGCTGCCCGTTGGCCGAGGGCGGCCCTTCATAGAAAACGAACGAGGGGCATCCCTTGCGCCCGGTGATGCTTTTGTCGAACGTCTGTTCGCGCTCCCACTTTTCCAGCACCTCCTTGTTGATGCCCGACAGGTCGAGGCCTTTGTACTCTTTGAACTTGGAACTCATGTCGCGTGTTTCTCTGTTTTTTATATAATCCGCAAAGATAGTAAAAAAACGCTTGGTTGTTATCCTTTCCCCTGGCTCGGGGCAACAGGGGCCGGTTTTATATTTATTTTATCAAAACCCGCAGCCCCGCTTCTGTTTCCATGCGAGGGTTGTTGCCCGAGGTGAGCGAAATGCCCTCCGCTGCCGGCGACGCATGGTAATGTTCCCGATAAACCGCTTGATCGGCTCCTGCCGGCAGGACGACGAAAAATTCCGGCGTTTCGATCGTCCGGAACACTTCATAGACCGAAAGCATTGTCTCGGAAAGCTTCTCCCCCGGGCGGATGCCCACCACCTCGATCCTCGCCTCGGGCGACACGGCCCGGGCCAGATCCATGATCCGATAGCTGCGCAGTTTCGGGACGAATACCTCTCCGCCCAGCGACTCGCCGGCAATTTGGTCGATGATCCGTGCGCATTCGTTTTTAAAGAGGAAAAACCGGCTCATCTCCGGATGGGTGACGGGAATGACGCCTTCTTCCTCCGCTTTTTTACGGAAAAAATGGACGATCGAACTTTTGCCGTCCAGCACGTTGCCGAACCGCACCACGGCGGTTTTCAATCCGTTGCGGCCGTTGGCGTTGACGATCAGTTTGTCGGCAAGCAGCTTGGAGGCGCCATAAACGCTCAGCGGCTCGACGGACATGTCGGTCGATACCGAAACGATCTGCTTCACCCCGCACCGGACGGCGGCTTCGATCAGGCACCCCGTTCCGGTGACGTTGGTGGCGATGCACGCCCGCGGGTCGCTCTCGGACAGGGGAACGCTTTTGAAAGCCGCCGTATGGATCACCCGGTCGATGCCCCGGCAGGCGGCGGTCAACGCGCCGAGGTCTTCCATGCTCCCCCGTACCGCTTCCACGAACGGGAAACGTCGCTTCGTTTGCAGCTGCGTCTCTTCATCGCGCGAGTAAATGACAACCCGCCCGGGAGCGCCGTCGGCTTGCAGCTTTTCGAGCACGGCCGTCCCCACGGTTCCGGTGCCGCCGGTTATCAGGATGTTTTTCATCGTGTTTTCAGTGCGGGTTTTTCAAAGCGCGCCGATTGCGTCACCAGGAATACCCCCGTGAACACAAGCAGCGCCGACACCACCTTCACCCAATCCAGCCGTTCCTGGCCCGAGGCGATCGACACCGTCGCCGCCACCACGGGCTGAAGGTAGGCGTAGATGCTGGCCGGAGCGGGTTTCACCTTTTTCAGCCCGAAAGCCGTGCACAGGTAAGCCCCGAAAGTAGCGCACAGCAGGATGAACGCAATGGCCAGCCAGATTTTCGCCGGAATGGCCGTCCAGTCGGTGGTGACCAGATCCATGCCGAACAGCGGTGCGGTGATCAGCGACGCAAACAGGAATTGCCAGGCCATCAGCGTGATGGGGCCGTATTTTTCGACCAGCGGCTTCGACCAGATGAAGTAGAGGGCGTAAGAGAGCGCGCTGATAAACACCAGCACGTTGCCCGAAAACTGTCCCGAGCCGAAGTTCGACGCCCCCTGCATGATTAAGAACAGCGCTCCGGCGGCGCCCATCACAATGCCGGTGAGCTTCACGGCCGTGATCCGCTCCCTGAGGATGAATGCCGAAAGCAGCAATACCAGCACCGGCCCTGAGGTGGTGATGATAGCCGCGTCGACCGGCGTGGTGAATTCCAGTCCCTTGAGCACCGACCCCTGGTTGATGGCCATGCCCAGCAACGAGGCGACCACCAGCTTCCAGTAGTCGCCTTTTTCGATCCGGTCGCGTTTGAAAAACAGCCCGAGCGCAATCCAGAACAGGATGGCGGCCGACGACAGCCT
Organism: Rikenellaceae bacterium; assembly: GCA_031548435.1. Classification (GTDB taxonomy): domain Bacteria; phylum Bacteroidota; class Bacteroidia; order Bacteroidales; family Rikenellaceae; genus JAVBRA01. The sequence goes on along the minus strand of JAVBRA010000016.1, from coordinate 13,484 downwards.
CAGCATGGTCAGCCCCTCGGGCGACACGTAGTCGGGGATGACGATCTTGGAGAAGACATAATTCAGTCCGAAGAACAGGTTCGCGGCAATGAGCGCGAGGTGGTGCCTGAAATTTCCCTTCATGCTATCCGATTGTCCGGCCGGGGTATTGTTCCAGCGCCGCCGCAAGGCATTCGACGGCGGCTTTCAGGTCGTCGACGTTGAGCACATAGGCCATGCGCACCTCGTCTTTCCCGCAGCCGGGCGTGGCGTAGAACCCGGTGGCGGGGGCCACCATCACCGTCTGCCCGTTGTGTTCGAACTCTTCGAGCAGCCATTGGGCAAAACGATCCGAGTCGTCGATGGGCAGTTTCACCACCGCGTAGAACGCTCCTTTGGGCCGGGGGCAGTAGACCCCCTCGATTTTGTTCAGCGCCTCGACCATGCAGTTGCGGCGGGCGGTGTATTCGTCGTACACGGCCTCGAAGTAGCTCGCCGGCGTGTCGATGGCGGCTTCGGCGGCCACCTGTGCCAGGTAGGGAGGGCACAGGCGGGCCTGCCCCATCTTCAGCGCGGCCGCAATGATGTCGCGGTTGCGGGTCACCAGCGCCCCCACGCGCACCCCGCACATGCTGTAACGTTTCGATACCGAGTCGATCATCACCACGTTCTGCTCGATCCCTTCGAGGTTCATGCACGAGAAGTGCTCGGCCCCGTCGTAGCAGAATTCGCGGTACACCTCGTCGCTGAACACATACAGGTCGTGTTTGAGCACCAGTTCCTTCAGCCGTTCCAGCTCCTGTTTCGAGTAGAGGTAGCCCGTGGGGTTGTTCGGGTTGCAGATGAGGATGGCCCGGGTTTTCGGCGTGATGTGTTTCTCGAACTCCTCGATCGACGGCAGGGCGAAGTCGTCCGAAATGAACGCCGTGACGGGCTTCACCACCACGCCCGTTTCCATCGCGAAGCCGTTGTAGTTGGCATAGAACGGTTCGGGAATGATCACCTCGTCGCCCAGGTTCAGGCACACGCTCATGGCCATGACAATGGCTTCCGATCCGCCGACGGTGATCAGCAGGTCTTCGTACGAGATGTCGATGCCTGCTCCCTGGTAAAACCCGGCCAGCTTGCGCCGGTAGCTCTCGATGCCGGCCGAGTGCCCGTATTCGAGCACCTGGTCTTTGATCCCGTGCACGGCGTCGAGGGCCACCTGCGGGGTGGGGATGTCGGGCTGGCCGATGTTGAGGTGGTATACTTTCGTTCCCCGTTTCTTGGCCGCTTCGGCGAAGGGAACCAGCTTGCGTATGGGCGAGGCGGGCATGGCCGCCCCCCGGTCGGAAATCCTGGGCATGATGTTCAGTCGTTGAAATTAATGGAAACAAAGGTATGAATTTATTTGGGTTGTGCCGAGGCGGGCAAAAAAACTGATCGCTCGGGTTCTGATGGAGACGCCTCGCAACAACGTTGCGAGGCGTCTCCTATTTTTTTGTATGATTTTATATTGGTTTATTCAATGTGATTAAAGAATTGATAATTAATTTATTTTTTCGGCTCGAATGCGATTTTTATTTGAAAATATTTGGTATTTACGTATATATATTAGGTTTGATCTCACTAAAGAACTGCGCGCGTTCTTGAATTTCTTATTCTTTTTATTCACTTAAAATTGAATTATTTCGATGAAAAAACTAATTTTGTATTCAGTCTCCGCCCTCGCGTTGTGCGGCGGGGCCGTGGTTGCCGCCAAAATGATGACCCCCACCCCCAACTCGCTGATGATGCGCAACATCGAAGCGCTGACAGCAATAGAAGATACGGGAGGACTTCCGGGCGAAGTGATTGCCGCTAACTGCAATTGGAATCCGGGAAATTATTGTGAAGTAACCCACAATGGAGTGGCATGGACCAATTCTAATATGTCTAACAAGAAGAAATAATAACGCAATTCATCGGGAATAAGAGGCATCTCTTATTCCCTTTTTTCTACAAATAGCACTTGAACATTCAAGCCATGAAATTTTTATATTGCCTACTCCTGCTTATTATTTCATTGACCTCCTGTCAAAAAAAGGACATTCGAATCCCCCTCATGGAATTCGAGGCAGACGCAATCACGCTATTCCCGATTTACGACGTGGAATTCATTGCCATGCCGCCATCCCAATTGGAACTGATCGATTCAATTCTTCTCATGCTCCGGCCGGGGAGAGGCGTGGTTGCCAAAATGTTGAAAGAAAGCGATGGATCGGAGATCGGAGATTGGAACTTTATAGGAAGAGGCGATGACGAGTATATTAACCCCTATTTTGTCAACCAAAACAGGAAAGACAGTACGCTTTTGTTTTATGATGTGACATTAAAGAATTTTAAAGGCTATAAATGGTCTAAAGAAAACGACTCGCTCACTCTCAAAAGGTCTTTCAAAGAAGCATATGACGGATTGCTCACAACACATTTGACGGGGCTCGACAATGGATATGTTGTCGCCCAAGCCATTCAAGAATCGAACAAACTTTATTTCTTGATGGACAAAAACAGAACTGTTGTCGAGCGATTTTGCAATCCGATCAAAGACAAACTCAGCAATTCCTCGCTGATTCGCTTAACCTCTGTTTTCGACTCTTATGGCAATAAATTTGTCGCCGCAACCATGACAATGGGATATATCGGCTGCTATGAAGTGATGCCAGATGGAAACATGGTAAAGCATTGGGAGTATCTGATGTCGGAACCTATCTATGAAATCACCGACCAATTCGATTTCAAGGAAGACAATGCATATGGATTCTATGATGTGAAAATGACCAAAGATTATATCTTTTGCGCATACAGCGGCAAAACAGACGGCGAAGCGAACTACCCCATGCCCGAATCGGTATTGGTTTTCGATCATGCGGGCAATCCGATAAAAGAGATCGTTCTTGGCGGCGGACAGTTTGTAAGGATCGCCGTTACCCCCGACAACAGATATCTATATGCAAGTGAAGTCGAATCGATTGTAAAATACGATCTGAGTTCCGCGCTTCCACAATAAACACTAATCGCCATGAAAAAAGCACTCTTTCTCTTATTGCTCATTCTTTCTGCCTGCGGAAAGAATGGCCGGAAACAACCGAAAGACATCAGCCGCTGGGAAGGCATGGAGCACAACCTGACAGCCGAATCGGTCGAACTGGACACTGCCTTGCTGGAATTTTCCAATATCATTCCACTTGATGACCACATCATTTTTCAGCAATACAGAGCTCAAAAACAATTTTATCTGTACCGACAGAACGGGAACAGCCTCAGCTATATGGGATCGTTCCTGAACATCGGCCGGGGGCCGTATGAAGCGATGGCCGCAGAGGCATTTCATATCCCCGAAAACAACGCATTGGTTATTGTCGGAGAAAATTTTTACGGTTCCTCGTTTGTAATCCCCCTGGATGACATCAAGAACCTGTTGAATCCGAGCACATGGCGAAATCATTACAACGAGGCCCTGATGGCACAAGCGCGGGTCGCCCCAGTCGACACCACTTCGTTGATCGTTCAGAAGGGAGAGGGCCGGCATATTTTCGGAATAACAGGAATGGACAATTCGGCGATTGAAGATGTGGATATAACATATCCTGAAGAGAGCAAAGATCTGTCGGATTCGGAACGTTCGAGCAATGTGTATTTCGGATCTCGCATCCACAAACGGCCGAATCACAAGCAATTTGTTTACTCGACCCAAGACGGTTTTTTTGTAAAGGTGTTCACGTTGAACAACGATGGCATCGTGACCGAGCAGTTTGATCTGTTCGACGAACTCCCGCAATATACCGTAACCGGGTCAGGCAAAGTGATAAAAAACGAGTCGAATAAATTCGGATTGATCATCGCAACGACCGATCGTTATATCTATTGCGTCGATCGGAGAGTGAGCAATAGAACATTCCGCGATTGCATGCAGGTAAACGGCTATCCATTGGGGTATGCCAAAACCATTTATGTGAGCGACTGGAAAGGGAAGGCCCGGATAAAATATACCACAGACCTTCCGGTTATGCGGGTTGTTGTGGACAACAGAGACGAATATCTGTATGGCGTTACCCGGAGTGAAGAAACCATGGAGGAGCGGCTGGTGCGGTTCAGGCTGCCGAAACTGGATTGATCATTAAAATCCCTTGGGGGAAACAAAGAAGGCGACCTGCATGGCCGCCTTCTTTGTTTGGTAGAGTTTTATCAATAAACATACCGGTACAGGTGGAAATTGCCGGTGCTTTTGTCCTCGACCGAGGTATAGATCGTCCGCCGGGCCGGATCGACGTCGAAGCCGCTGATTTTGTGATCGAGTTTGAATTTCATGAGGGGTTTCCCGTTCCAATCGAACGCATAAAGATAGACGATCGGGTGCTTCGGACTTTCGCTGGCAAAATAAAACCCTCCGTACGAGGCCCAGAGCATTCCTCCCCGGTCAATGCAGTTGAAGTAGGCGGTGCGCGTTTCGCCATATATCGGGTAGGCTATCGCGGCGTTGTTTACGAACTCTTCCCTGAAGCGCGGATAGAAGCCGTCGGGGCCATGCACCCGGGCGAGGCGTTCGCCGCTGTCCACATCATAGATCTCGAACAGGTCGGTGTACCAATAGAACACGGCCACGCGGTTATTCGCGGAATCGACCGCCACATGGGAGTCAAGCGCCTGGCAGTAACTGTGTTCGCTCACCCCCGAATGCTCGGGATAGGCGCCGAACTTGGTCAGGCTCTTCTTTTCGGGATCGTACACCCCGAGCGGCGGATAGCCGATGGCCCATAATTTCGAGACGATCTTCCGCTCGTTGGGAAATCCGTACTGGATGACCCCATGCCCCTCTAAATGAATATCCTGGAGGGGGTTATAAACAACAGGTCCGAGGTGTCGATCGCCTGGGGCGCGCGTTTTCGGCCCGCCATGACCTCCATGAACGGCGCCACGTCGTACTCAAGGATCTTCTGCTGTTGGTAGTCGCAAAACGAAAAAGAATTGCGGCGCGGGGAGTAATGGATGTCCCGCCCCGAGAGCATCTCGTAAGGGCCGCGCCCCTTGTGCTGGAACGCCGCGATATGCTCGCCCTCCATGGTGCGGACGTTGAGCGAGGTCGGAGACATGCCGCTGTAATACACCACATAATCGCCCAACACAACGAACGATGTAACAGGCCATATGTCGAGCGGAAACAGGCGCTCGCCGGTCAGTTCGTATTTTTCAGGAACCTCGTCGTCCCAAAATTCCACGACCGATGCGTATTTCGACTCGAACGGGCCGCTTTCGGGACGTTCGCCGATCTCTGCTGTTTTTTGGCGCCCGCAAGCCGCAATCAGGCACGAAAAGAAAACGATAAAGATGTATTTCATAACTTATCTGTTGATAATAAATAAAGAGAGGGCATCCCGCTTCTCGCTGTTTTTTCGATCGCAGAACAAATATAATTAAAAATTTAAAAACAGCTATTGGTCGAGCGGCCGTCGGATTCTTGCAGGGCCCCGCCGGAGATCGGGGTGATGCAACAAAAAGGCGGCCCTTTGCGGGGCCGCCTTTTCTATTGTCAGGCAGGATGCTTATTTCACCGTGCTCATGTGCAGGATCAGCTCGACCACCTTGTTCGAGTAGCCCCATTCGTTGTCGTACCACGAAACCAGCTTCACGAAGTTGTTGTTGAGCGAAATACCGGCTTTGGCATCGAACACCGAGGTGCGTGCTTCGCCGATGAAGTCCGACGAAACCACTTCGTCTTCGGTGTAGCCCAGAATGCCTTTGAGTTCGCCGTCGGCGGCAGCCTTGATGGCAGCGCAGATATCAGCGTACGAGGCGCCTTTTTCCAGACGGCAGGTCAGGTCGACAACCGAAACGTCCAGGGTCGGAACGCGGAACGCCATACCGGTCAGCTTGCCGTTCAGCGACGGAATCACTTTGCCCACGGCCTTGGCAGCGCCCGTAGACGACGGGATGATGTTGCCGGCAGCGGCGCGGCCGCCCCTCCAGTCTTTTGCAGACGGGCCGTCGACGGTTTTCTGGGTGGCGGTGGTGGCGTGAACGGTGGTCATCAACCCTTCGACGATGCCGAACTTGTCGTTGATCACCTTGGCCAGCGGAGCCAGGCAGTTGGTGGTGCAGGAAGCGTTCGACACGATGGTCTCGCCCTTGTATTCCTTGTTGTTCACGCCCATTACGAACATGGGGGTGTCGTCTTTCGACGGGGCCGACATCACCACCCTCTTGGCGCCGGCCTTAATGTGCGCCTCGGCGGTTTCCTTGGTCAGGAACAGGCCGGTCGATTCAACGACGTATTCTGCGCCCACGGCGTCCCATTTCAGGTTGGCGGGGTCTTTTTCGGCGGTTACGCGGATCGACTGTCCGTTGACAACCAGGTTGCCGTCCTTCACGTCGATGGTGCCTTTGAACTGACCGTGAACCGTGTCGTAACGCAGCATATAGGCCATGTAATCAACAGAGATAAGGTCGTTGATCCCAACAACCTCAACGTCGCCCCTCTGGATGGCGGCACGGAATACCAGACGGCCGATGCGTCCGAAACCGTTGATACCGATCTTAATCTTTGACATAATCGTTTCCCTTTAAAGGTTAAATTCTTTAGAAGCTGCAAAGTTAGCGATTTTTTAAAAGGGAACAAAGCGCGTGGAATTTTTTTATGCGCTGTCAATCCAGTTTCGGCAGCCGGAACCGCACCAGTTTCTCTTCGAGGGTCTCTTGGTCGTAGGTGCAGACATAGGCATATTCTTCGTTGTCATCTACGGCAAAATAACAGATCGGCACATCGGCAACGTATTTTACGACCGGTTTTCCCTCCCAGTCGCTCACGTAGATTTCTTTGCAGTAGCCCGGCGGGTAGCCGTTTATCTCTCTTGCCCTGGAACGGGTTTCATTTGTTAATTTCGGGTCTGAGAGATAGATATAATTTTTCGACACATCGGAGTGAAGTCCGCTTTTGTTCGACTTTCCCCGAACGGCATTCCCGTTGACATCGGCGGTGTACTCGGGTAGTTCGTTGAACAGATCGAACTGGCTCGCCACCTGCCTGCTTTCGTTTAACGTGAACACTTTTACATAGTGGTTGTCCTGAATGGAATTGACGAATTGGGGGTACCCGGGGCGTTTGACAATCTGGGTGGCGGCATACATATCGGCCCGCTCCCGAAATTCCACGTTCACATTGTCTTTCGGATATACGATTCCCGCAATGGTTGTCAGGGTCGTATCGCCCACGGCAAACGTGGCGAACATGCAGTCGTCCTCAGTTGCATCCTGTCCTGAAAACTTATGGAGAATAAATGATGAGGTATCTATGGGCCTGATATTCTGATGTCCGTAAGTGATGTCATTGTCGTAAATCTTCCAAGTGTTCACATCCAGAAGATTCTCTATTTTATCAACGGGCACGACGATATTTCTTCCGAAAAAATTATAGCCCACCATCACAACCGAGTTGTATTCAGGAAGATAATACAAGTTCGCCGCCATGACTTCGGCCGGCCCCCGGCCCTTGTTCAGAAACGAACCCTGGTATTTGACCGAGTCGCCCTGCAGCTTGTAAAGGGAAAATATCTTATCGGCATGGGACGCACCAATTATCAGATAGTCGCCTATCGAGGTGATTTCGGAAAATTCCAGAATCACGGAGTCCGATGCGATTGGTTCTGCCGTTAGTTGATGCTCCAAGCCATCCCATCGGGCAGTGGTTTTTTTAACTTCATTTTTGTGACATCCGCAAAATGCTCCTGCGAAAAGAAAAAAGAAGAGCGTGTTTTTATAATTCATCGCCATATGTTTTTGAGGCAGTCCGCATATCAATGCGGACTGCCTTGGATTTTACTTGTGTTTCATGTCTGCGAATTTTATTTCGCCCATTTTCCCATCAGCAAGGCGCCCTAGGAATCGACAAACCGAATCCGTTTCTTCCAGACAAGGAATCTCAACCGCTTCTTCTTCCGACAATGCTTCGATGTTGCGCATCATCAGCGAGTTGGGGGTGGGAGCCATCATCTTGGTGCCCATCGCAACTCCGCCGCACAACGCGAGGGCGGAGACTGAATACAAAATTAGTTTTTTCATCGAAATAATTCAATTTTAAGTGAATAATAAAGAATAAAAATTTCAAGAACGCGCGCAGTTCTTTAGTGAGATCAAACCTAAATTATATATACGTAAATACCAGATATTTTTAACGAAAAATGAAATATATTCAGAAATATCAATTCTTTAATTACATTGAATAAACCAATATAAAATCATACAAAAAAATAGGAGACGCCTCGCAACAACGTTGCGAGGCGGTTCCATTAGAAACAGTATCGTTTATGGGTTCTGTTGCCGTGTGATCAGCTTTCTGGCCCGCCGGGCCATGGCCGATCCGAAGACGAAGCTGTTGAATTCGCAGTTGTCCGAGTCGAAGATCTCGTGCCGGGTGCCGCTCCACCAGTTCTTCCCCTCGTGGATGAAGATGATGGTCTCGCCGATCTCCATCACCGAGTTCATGTCGTGGGTATTGATGATGGTGGTGATGTTGAACTCCTCGGTGATCTCCCTGATCAGGCTGTCAATCACGCCCGAGGTGATGGGGTCGAGGCCCGAGTTAGGCTCGTCGCAGAACAGGTATTGGGGGTTCATCACAATGGCCCGGGCGATGGCCGTGCGCTTGACCATCCCGCCGCTGATCTCGGACGGATAAAGGTGGTCGGCCTCCAGCAGGTTGACCCTTTTGAGGCAGAATTCGACCCGTTCGCGTTTTTCGTCTTCGCTCATCTCGGTGAACATGTCGAGCGGGAACCGCACGTTTTGCTCCACGGTGAACGAGTCCAACAGCGCCCCGCCCTGGAAAATCATCCCCACATGGCGGCGGATCGCCTTGACCTCTTCGAACGAGAGGGAGGTAAATTCGGTGTCGTCGTAAAAGACTTTCCCCTCGTTGACCTGGAACAGGCCCACGATCGACTTGAGCAATACCGTTTTGCCCGATCCGCTCTGGCCGATGATCAGGTTGGTTTTGCCGGTCTCGAACGTGGCCGAAATGTCATCGAGCACCACCCGGCCGTCGAACGACTTGACTATGTTTTCGACCCGGATCATTTGACGAGCATCAGATTGGTTAGCAATAAGTTGAATACGAGGATCGCCACGCTGCTCACCACCACGGCCAGGGTGCTGGCCCGTCCCACGGCCAGCGAGTTGCCTTTGGGCTCATAGCCGTAGAACGATGCGATGGACGAAATGAGAAAGGCGAACACCGCCGCCTTCACCAGCGAATAGGTGATGTAAAACGGGTTGAATGCGTAACGGATCCCTTCGACATAATTTTCTATCCCGATGTTGGTGGTGGTAAAGGCCGCGAAGTAGCCGCCGATGATCCCCACGCCCATGCTGATGGCCGTCAGGAACGGAAAAAACAGCACCACGGCCACGATCTTGGGCAGGATCAGGTAGCTGGCCGAGTTGATGCCCATCACTTCCAGCGCGTCGATCTGGTCGGTGATGCGCATGGTGCCCAGTTCGGACGAGATGTTCGAGCCCACCTTGCCTGCCAGGATCAGCGCCACGATGGTCGAGCTGAACTCCAGCAGGATGGTCTCGCGCGTGGTGTAGCCGATCAGGTAGCGCGGAATGAACGGGTTTTCAAGGTTCAGCCCCATCTGGATGGCCACTACCGCCCCCATGAAAAACGAGATGATGATGACGATGCCGATCGAGTTGATCACCGACTTCATCGTCTCCTGCACCACCAGTTTGGTGTAGACCGGCAGCTTCTCGGGCTTCGAGAACACCTTTTTCATCAGGATCAGGTAACGCCCGATGGTTTCGAAAAATCCTGCGACGTAGTTCATTCCTTCATCTCTTCTTCCGCCGTTTCGGTAATTTCTTCGTATTCGACATACTCGCCGGCGTTGCTGCTCACTTTTTTCTCTTCCCGTTGGGTGCGCACCACGGTCACTTTGCCGGATTCGCGGTTGTCTCCCGGACGGTTGGCGTTGTTGCCCCGCGGGGGATACTGCCAGAAGAACCCTCCGCCGGTTTTCCCTTCGGAGAACTCTTTCTGCCGCCTGGCCACCCATCTGCGCAGCAACAGCCGTGCCACGATCCCCAGCAGGTAGAAGCCGAGGATCAGGATCAGGACGAATGACAGAAATTTATCCATAGTTTAAAAAGAAGCGTGTTTGCGCCAAAGGTAGGAAAACTTTCGTTTATGGGGCAGGAATGCGACCACGCCTGCCTGTTTGTTGCAGATGCGCTATTTCAGTTTCTGCATTTCGATCAGGCGGTTGTAGATGCCGTTTCGGGCCACCAGTTCCTGATGCGTTCCCTGTTCGGATATCCGCCCCTGGTTAACGACGATGATCTTGTCGGCGTGCTGGATGGTGCTCAGGCGGTGGGCGATCACCAGGCTGGTGCGGTTTTGCAGCAGCTTGTCGAGCGCATCCTGCACCAGCCGTTCCGATTCGGTGTCCAGGGCCGAGGTGGCCTCATCCATGATCAGGATGTCGGGATTTTTCAGCACGGCGCGGGCGATGCTCAGCCGTTGGCGCTGCCCGCCCGAGAGCTTCATGCCGCGGTCGCCGATGTTGGTGTTGTAGCCCTCCTCGGTCTCCAGGATGAATGCGTGGGCGTTGGCGATCTTCGCCGCGGCCTCGACCTCCTCGGGGGCGGCATCCGGATTCCCGAGCATGATGTTGCCGGCGATGGTGTCGTTGAACAGCACCGTATCCTGCGCCACGATGCCGAAATGCGAACGCAGCGACTCCATTTTATACCGGCGGATATCGATCCCGTCGACCAGGATCTGCCCCTGTTGCACGTCATAGAAGCGCGGCAACAGGTCGGCGATGGTCGACTTGCCCCCGCCCGAAGGCCCGGCCAGGGCTACGGTCTCTCCTTTTTTGATCTCGAACGAGATGTTGTCGAGGATCAGCCGGTTTTCGTACGAGAAACTCACGTTGCGGAATTCGATGCTTTCCCTGAATTCTGGCAGTTCGATGGCGTCGGGCGCGTCGGTGATCGTCGGTTCGGTGTCGATCAGGTCGAACACCCTCTCGCCGGCGGCCAGCCCCGAGTTGATGTTGGCGAATGCGTCGGCAATGGACTTCACCGGGCGGGTCACTTGCGAAAAGGCCCCCAGGTAAGCGATGAATTCCGCCCCGCTGAATTCGCCTTGCGCAATCAGCGTTCCGCCGTAAATGAGCACGATGGCCACGGCCGAGATCCCCAGCGTTTCGGAAACCGGCGATGCCAGTTGCTGCCGGGCGGCCATCGACCGCAATATCTTCGAATAGAGGGTGTTGATCGATCGGTAGCGCGAAATGGTGTAGCCCGTGGCGTTGTAGCCTTTGATCACCTTGATGCCCGAGATCGACTCGTCGACCACGGTGGTCATGTCGCCCAGGGCCTCCTGCGCCCGGGTGGCCTTGCGGCGCAGCCGCTTGACGATGGCCCCGATGAACAGCACGATCACCGGCAGCACCAGCACCGTGAATGCCGTGAGTTTCACCGAAATGCCCAGCATCAGCACCAGAAATCCGATGATGATGATCGGCTCCTTGAAAAACGCCTGCAACGACGCCGTGACGCAATACTGCACCGTCTGCACGTCCGAGGTGATTTTCGACAGGATGTTTCCCTTGCGTTCGTTGCTGAAGTAGCCCACGTTGAGTTTCATCACGCTGTCGAACATGGTGTTGCGCAGGTTTTCCATGGTCGAGATGCGGATGTTCTCGATCATGCGCTGGCTCAGGTAGCGGAACAGGTTGCCCAGGAGGGCGGCGGTGATGACCATGAGGCTGAGAAATATGAGAACCTGCGTGATGGTGAAATCGGGCCCGTACACTTTGTAAAGAACGAAACCCATGAATTCCTGGAGGTAGTCGACGCTCAATTTCACCGGAGGCAGGGAGGTCACCGCCTCGAACGAACCTTTGCCGTTGAACAGTGCGTTGATGACCGGAATGATCAGCGTAAAGGTCATCATGTTGAAGAACGAGTAAAGCACCACGCAGATGGAATAGGGGGCGATGTATCTGCCCAGCGAACGGGCGAATTTGAGCAGGCGGATATAGGTCTTCATGCGGTGGTCTTGTCATTGAACGATCTGCAAATTTAATCTTTTTCCCCGAGCGGGACGGTTTTTCAGCCTAAAAAGCTAATTTTGCGGAGCCGGAGCCACCCGCACAGGCTCATTTTGCCGATCCTGCTTTGCAGTGATTGCCAGCGGAACGAACTCTCCGGCAATAAAGCCCCTGCGGGGGCGGACAACAGGCGCGAACAAAAAATTCAAACAATTCAAATGGACACAGTAGTAAGCGGCATCCGCTCCACGGGGAACCTCCATCTGGGCAACTATTTCGGGGCGTTGAAGAATTTCATCGCCATGCAGAAACAGGCCCGGTGTTTCTTCTTCATCGCCGACTATCATTCGCTCACCACGCATCCCGACCCCGAACGGCTGCACCCGAACGTCAAAAGCGTGCTGGCCGAGTACCTGGGCGCCGGCCTCGATCCCGACATTTCGACCATTTATATCCAGAGCGACGTGCCGCAGGTGGCCGAGCTGAGCCTGCTGCTGAGTATGCACGCCTACATCGGCGAACTGGAACGCACGGCCTCGTTCAAGGAAAAAGTGCGCAAGCAGCCCGAGAACGTCAACCTGGGATTGTTATCCTACCCCGTGCTGATGGCCGCCGACATCCTGCTCCATAAGGCGGCCAGAGTGCCTGTGGGCAAAGATCAGGAACAGCACCTGGAAATGACGCGCAAATTCGCCCGCCGCTTCAACACCATGTACGGTGTGGAGTGTTTTCCCGAGAGCGAACCGTATAACTTCGGCAAACAACTGGTGAAGATCCCCGGCCTGGACGGCAGCGGCAAAATGGGCAAGAGCGAAGGCAACGGCATCTATCTGATCGACGAAGACGACGCCATCCGCAAGAAAGTGATGCGCGCCGTCACCGACGCAGGCCCCACGGCCCCCAACTCGGAAATGAGCGAACCGATCGGCAACATTTTCACCATCATGGAGGTGGTTTCCTCGCCCGACACCGTGTCGTTCTTCAAAGAAAAATACGCCTCGTGCGAGATCCGCTACGGCGACCTGAAAAAGCAACTGGCCGAGGACATCACCAAAACCGTGGCGCCCATCCGCGAACGGATCAAAGGCATTCTCTCGGACGAAAGATACCTGGCCAGGGTGGTGCGCGAAGGGGCCGAAAAAGCCCGCGAGAGCGCCTCGAAAACGGTGGCCGAAGTGCGGGACATCATGGGGCTAAGGCCGTTCTGAGGTTCCGAAACCCGGAAATAAAAAAGATCGTGAATTTCACGATCTTTTTTATTTCCGTCATATTTATCCCTATTGTGAAAACGATGGATTCATTTCACCTGCCGGCGGGGCAATCCTTTTTGTCATTGCCCAAAAAGGAACCAAAAAGGCTGCGGGGAGCCACAGGCTCACTTGTTATCGGGAGCCACACCACACTCAGAAATGTTTGTGAGCGAAAAAAGGT